>JAJRYV010000029.1 GCA_024275575.1 bacterium | reverse complement strand
GGTGGTGACATTTGGGACATTCAAAACCATCAGGCCACTTCATTGTTAAAACAATCCTTTTCGGTAGAAAATGTTTTTTGAAAACTAATAAAAGTTAGCATTGCATTACTCCTGTTCTGGTAAACATGAATACACTTAACATACACATGTTCACCTGAAATGCAAGAACTTTGCGGAGCTAACTAAATAACCGGATCCCCAAATACTGGCCAACATCGTCATGGCTGAAATCGACACCCTGCTGGACGATGCTTCTTTGCCTCCTGTAGCCGCAATTGAGTTGCAGGCTGCAAAAGCCGATTTCCAGCAGACGCTGGACTTGTTTGAAGCAGGTGATAGGCCAAATTCGCTCATCAGCTTTAACAGTGGCTGGCAGCATTTAGGGAATGCTGCTGCTTTGGGGGCCGACCTGACGGCATTAACGGTTGCGGTGATCGATCCTGCCCATGAAATGGCAATTTGCAGATATGATGAGGCAGCGGTTTATAGTGGTGTAAATGCAGCGATCGACAGGTCGCTTGCTTATGCCCTGGGACATTTAATCGATGGTGAGGCCGATGAAAATGCCGGTGATAATGATAAAGCCATCAAGCATTATCTGCTTTCTTATGGCGCCTCAGATTTTGCCGCTTCCCTGGCAACCGATGAATTCTCTGCCAGTGAAACCAGCGCTCAGCTCGCTGAGTTGAAAGTCAGGTCAACCGCCGAAAGCGTACAAATTGCCTGGACAACGGCTTTTGAAAAAAATATAGCCGGTTTCCGACGGCCCGCGCAACCCAAACAATCCATGATATGCAGGAATATGCCACCGGTAACGGCCAATTTCCGACGGCGGAAAAATTCGTGGAAATAACAGCAGAACTCATCGCCGGGGCCGGCGCCGGCATGGATTTGCACAGCTACACCTTTATGGATGAAGACATTGAAAAAGGTATGGTGTATTATTATTACGTCCGTGACATTGCTCTTGCTGCAGCAGGCAAATCTTCAACGAGCGTATTGAGCGCTGATGAATTGCAGCACGGCCCGGTTTCGATCGTTTCCGGCTTTGCAATCGGCAGTAATGGTACTGTGACGACCGATATTGCAAATGAACAAATTCCGACCGAATTTGCATTGGAACAAAACCATCCCAATCCATTTACCCCCGGCACAACCATTCATTTTTCCGTACCGATTGCCGGTCATGTAAAATTGACCATTTTCAATATGGCCGGTCAGGTTGTGAATGAACTGATCAATAAAAATATGTCTGCTGGAATGTATTCGGTGCAATGGCAGGCGGTTGATCAAAATATCGTCCGCGTGGCTAGTGGATTGTATCTGTATCGTCTGGAGACTGGTGGAAAAGTGTTGCAGAAAAAAATGCTCTTACTCAAATAAGAAAAAAGATGCGACGCACTTGCCGAAACAGCGAACGAGGTATTTTATGAGCGCTTCGCTTTTAACACGTAAAGTGCGTCGCACGTTTGCCGTGATACACTGAGGGCATTTGGCCTGATCAGAACCAGCTTCCCCTCAATTATTCAAATCATTTTACAGGAGGTGCAATCGATGAAATCCTGCTATTTACGTTTGTGTGGCACTTTGTTTTTAATCGTCTTTTCATTAATGTCCACGGGCTGTGCGCTTACAAATATTTTCCACAGGGAGCTACAGACATCTCAGCAAAACCATGGACATCATCCGTGAAACAGCATTAAAGGAAGGTTTTAAACAGGTCGCGATTTTAGATTTTTCCGATGCTGATGGCCGGCCATCAAAATATAGTGACAGCTTTAATTAACAGTTGTATAAAAAAGTCAACCTGCTGCAAAATGATACGCTGAAAATTATTTCGCCAAAAATATTCAAATCAGTATTAAAAAAGCTTGAAATTCAGAGCCTCGGTTTTATTCAAAGAGCTGAGATTGATTCGATTCATGAGAAACTGCCCGCTCTCGATGGCATTGTAACCGGCGCCGTTAGTCTCAAGGACGGGCCGGCAATTCTTTTTTTTCGAGCCAATGGCGAGATTATTCAGTGGCAGCAGGGCGTCAGAGATATGGTTGCGAAGATCGTAAAGGAGGTCAAGGCAAAGGCTGCGCAACCATTAGGCATTTCTCCTTTCTACGCAGTTTCCGATGGTAAACCCAATGGCTTTGGTCGATACATGAGCGATAAAATACGAACAGAATTGAGTAAACAGGGCGTTAAAACCATCAGCCTTGAAGAGCTTCCACAAATCATGCAGCAATGGAAACTGCAATTGGCCGGCATAACCGATCAAAATACCGCAGTCAAGATCGGCAAGCTGGCGAATGCAAAAATGATGTTGATGGAAAACGTTGCCGGCAGCTTGTCGTCAAGCTAGGAAGTGAGCCTTAAACTGGTCGATGTTGAGAAAGGGACTGCGGTTTGGGCGGATAATTTAGTCAATTTGAACAAAAGCGTAATTCAATTTTATCTGCCCTTCGAACTGGCGGATGCCGATACTTCATTGCTCAACCATAATGAGAAGCGACTTATTCATTATGCCATTTCAGATGAAAACCTGGATGCTTCCTCCCTGAATTATTATATCACTTCCATCGTTTCGCTCGCAAAAATCCGCCGTTCTCTGGAAATTGATGCCGACATGCGCTATGCCGCCGAGTTAAGCGTGCGACTGCAGCGATTTAAAAAGGAATTGGAAAGAGAGTTGGAAAGAAAAATTGCAGCGCTGCGAGAAGCAGAGGCGGAAAAACTCGTACAGCTTCGTGCAGATGAACAGGAGAAGTTGAATACATTGAGAGACAAAGAAGCCAGGCGCCTGGCTGAATTCCGAAAACAGGAAGAAGAGCGCATTTATCGTGAACATAATGCAGCGATGAAAAGACTCACACACCTCAAAAGTTTGGTTGGCCCGGTTAATTATGGGGCGCAATTGAACGGATTATTGCAAAAGCTCGGTAAGGTTCTGAATGAGCTGGAAGTGTATTCAAACGAACGACAGGTCGCTGAAAAGAAGCGCTAAATTAACCGATAAAATACGAAGCAACAGAAGCATGCCAAATGCGATGCTTTCTGGCGAAATTTGAAAGAAGAATATTAATACATTTTATTGGATTAGACTCGTAATTTAGTGACTGTGCTCTGACAGAATTTTGGGAGAGCAACTCAAAGCGCTCTTACTTGATCATTGAAATTTGAGTGTTGATTATTGAATATTGCCTCACCGCCTCACCCGTGCGTTGCCCTTCCAAATGCTCCATATCTGCTCCTCATCCGCAGGTTGACAATAATCCGTGAGCAGCGTCGTAGCCAGGGCGCCGCCGGCCCAGCCAAATTGCAGCCATTTTTCAGTTTCCCACTTTTTAAGAATTGCGTAAAGTAAACCGCCGACAAACCCATCGCCGCCGCCGATACGGTCGAGCACGGTGATTTGCCGTGGTTCGACAACATGCCAGTTTTCTCCCTCAACCATGATGGCACCCCAAAAGTGGCTGTTGGCATCGACAACCTGCCGCAGTGTGGTAGCAAAAACTGAAATATTGGGGCAGGCTTTTTTTACACGATCAATCATGCTTTTGAAATTTTCAATTTTTGCGGCCAGATCGACCCCGCCGGCTTCCGGCCCCTCGATACCAAGACACAATTGAAAATCTTCCTCATTGCCAACGAGAATATCCGACAGGCCGACTATTTCTGCAAAAATTTCGCTTAATTCATCTTTGCGGTTTTGCCAAAAAGAAGCGCGGTGGTTTAAATCAAACGAAATACGCGTACCGTATTTTTTCGCAACACGGGCCAGCGCCAGACAAAAAGTCCCGGTTTCAGGCGACAGTGCAGCGATCAATCCCGACAAGTGAACGATCTGTACGCCTTCTTCGCCGAAAATTCGTTGTAGATCAAAATCTTCGATATTCAAAGTGCGCCCCACCTCGCCGGCACGGTCGTTGTCCACCCGCGGGCCACGCGAACCGGCGCCGCTGTCGGCAATGTTGATCTGGTGGCGATAACCCCACGGCCCGCCTTTTTCCACCTCCGGGCCTTCGAAATCGATATGACGGCTGGCGAGGTTGTTTTTGATAAACTGCGCTATCGGGCTGCCTTTGACGAAGGTCGTCAGTATTTTTACAGGCAATCCAAGGTATGAAGATATGCTCGCGACATTAGACTCAGCGCTGGTGGCGTGCATCAAAAATGTATCGCTTGCATGCACCGGCTGGCCGGCCGGCGGCGTCAATCGAATGCCCATACTGGTGGGAACAAGCAGGGCGTATTTACAATCATTTTTTAGTCGGAGAGGCATAATTTCCCTTTCTTTGGTGTCTCTTGCATTTTTAGTTTTTTCAAAAGCGGAGCAGCAAAGCGACCAGGTAACAGTTCAACCATCTTCACCCTCCGGGATTTTCTTCTTGTTTGTCAATTGTAAAATCCTGCCGTCAATTCCGTCGGGCCTTCCCTCGAGGGCAAGCACGCGGGCTTAAATCCCCAACGAGTAAGTAACCTGGCATTTTCAAAAAGCTGTTGGCTCTTTGCTTTTGGTAAAAAGTCAACGGCACAGCTATACCGGTAGTTCAACGACGCAGTGAAAAGAAAAAAGGTCAGGATAACCGATAAAGCACCTCCCCTGCTTTGGCCACGTATAAAATGCTTTCATCTTCCCTACCCTGCCACTCGGCGGGATCGATGGTTGCCGGGTCGCGGTAGCCGAGATTGATTTTTTTGCATATTTCCGGTGAAATTTGTGTCGCCAGCACGACATTGATGCGCGGTTTTTCAACACCGTTTTCAAAAGTGCCGACGCCTTTTACATGCGTCGAGTGGGCCATGATGCCGCCGGGTATCTGGGTGAACTTTTTCATGTTTTTCAAAAAGTAATCCCGCGTGTGGTAACCGATTTTTTCGATTATCGCG
>JAJRYV010000028.1 GCA_024275575.1 bacterium | reverse complement strand
TATGTCGTACATCGCACCTTCGGCGCTCGGGTTCCGTCCCCGGATTGCCCTATCCTCCGAAGGTGCATTAAACTAATAAATCGAAGGAATACATGTCAAGGTGCTAAGTTATGAATGTACCATTTCGTGTGAGGCAGAACAGCAGGCGTTGAAATATTATGAGAAATGCCGCAATCTCGAAGTTTACGATGAGAAACAACGGATCGAATATTACCTTCTGATGGGGGAGATTTATCTTGAGCTTAACAAACTGGCCTTATCCCGTAAATACTATGAACAGGCAGCGAGTATCGCTTCTCGCTATAAAACTCGTTATGAAGAAAATCTCGCTATCGGCGGACTTGGGGAAATCTATTTGAGAACCGGCGACTTTGCACAAGCAAAGCCCGCATTTCGTAAACCAATTGCTTCCCTGAATCTGCCATCCCAATTATTGGCAAAAGCAAACTGGATTCACAAGTTGGCAGAAGTTTATGTCGGCGAAAAACAGTTTGGACTTGCAGATAAATATTTTGTTTTGGCAACTGAAACTGCGCAAAAGGCAAAAGACATAATTTACAGCCTGAACTACCAATGCGACCGTGCGAAAAACCTCCTCGAATTACAGGAATACGCCCTGGCGCAATCCTGTCTCGATATCATTTTTTCCAGTGATGCAGTACCGGAAATTTCACAGGTGCGCGCGCGGGCGTTCTTTATCCACGGATGTATGAAACGCACACAAAAGAATCTTGCCGGTGCGATTTCATCTTTTAAAAAAGCCGTTGATTATTTTGAACAAATGCGAAAAAGAATGACTGTTAGTGAGCTGCGAATCGGTTTTTTTAGCGAAGCTCATATCGCGAGCAAACATCTTGCTGCATGCTATCTTGATAAATTTGCAAGGCATTCTAATTCGGCAGACCTTGATAGCGCTCTGTTTTTTATTGAATTGGGTCGTAACCGCCATCTTAAAGAAATACCTGCCGTCGTCGAGCATCATACAAAAAATGATTCCATATACGCTGCCATTGCCGATAAACTGCGTTACAAACAGCGTCTTTGGCGGCGAGCAAAAACGATTTGTTTGCAGGATGAAATCGTCAAATCTCTCTACGCTGAAGTTGAGCTGGAACACTTCGCCCTGATGGAAAGCCGCCTGTATTTGTTTCAGACTTTGAACGATTCAACCACCACTGTCATCCCTGATACGATCAACGGATTACATAAGAAATTTCTCAATTCTTACCAGGGGCGAATCCTGTATCATTTTGTCAGTGGTAAGATTTACGCCATCGTTTCAAACCGCAAGGAAATACGCGCTATAATGTTACCAATTCGTGTTGCAGAGCTCCGTCTGACGATCAAATCCCTTGTTTCTATGTTTACTTCGGCGCCGGATAATCCGCACCAACGAATTATTTTTCAGGCTGATAGAGCTTTCCGGCTTTATGAAACGCTAATATTGCCCATCGAAAAGCTTATCGCTTTACCTGAAGAACTGATCATCGTTCCTGATGGCATCCTCAACCAACTACCTTTTGAAATGCTGTTGACCCAGGATGCCTTGAAAAATGTCTATCTGCCGACAGATTATCCTGATTATACCGATGCCTTGCTGCTGCAACGATATGCTGTTGGATACTCTTCAGTGATTTTTCCGGAGGAAGTTCAGCAACGATGTGACGAACGGAATATCGTTGTCTTTGCCAACCCGGCTCATGATATCAATGATAAAGAACCACTTTCTTCTCGTGGACTCAATGTTTTTATCCCCTTGCTTTATGCAATAAAAGAAGCGAAGAAGATCGCAAACGTCTGGGACAAGACACAGATATTCATCGGTGCGGCGGGGACGAAAAATCAACTCCGGAAAGTCAACCGAAGTGTGCAAATTATTCATTTCGCCACGCATGCGTTTGCCGATTCGATTTTTGACGCATTTTCGGGAATTATCATGGCAGCCTCGCAGGACAGCACTGATGATGGCATTTTGATGGGATATGAAATAGACGATATGGATTTTTCAAATTGCGATCTCGTTTTTTTAGTGGCTGCAATACCGGGCAGGGCAAATTCATGCCCGGCGAGGGGGCGCTTGGGCTGCCGCGCTCATTCGTTGGCGCCGGCGCCCGCTCCGTTGTCATGACACACTGGTCAATAGATGATCAATACGCTTCGTTTTTAGCGCCTGAATTTTATCGCTTATACCTGAAAGAAGGATTTTCAAAGATTAAAGCGCTGGCCATGGCCAAAAGAAAACGATTTACCATTGAAAGCCACAGCACCTCATCGATTTATTATGAACATCCTTTTTACTGGGCGCCGTTTATGCTCTATGGCCAGGCCGGAAAGCTGCAACTCACTGTTCTGCTGTTTGTCTTTTTCTTTATAACAGCAGTCGCTGTTTTCGTGATTCTGAAACGGCGAAAAATATTCTTTAGCAAACGACGAATAGCAAACAGCAAAAGAATGACTTCAAGTCATCCGACTTAGCCCTGTAAATTACATTTCTCTTGACCATGGTGTATTAATCATTATCTTTGCATCGTTAATTCTCAATCCGGATGAACACGAATTAGTTTTAAACGGAGTCATCATGAGTCATAAAAAATTTACTGCAATATTGGTTCTGATCTGCCTGCATTTTGCATGCACTTCCGGCCGTAATAGTGCCCGCTTGTCACCGGATATTTTTAATCACTGGGTGCATTCACATGAAGAGAATGTGGGTGATGTGGATTATTATCGCCCGACAACTTACCAGTTTCCACGCTCGCGCGGCAGGCAAGGATTTGAATTCAAGAAAAACGGCCGGTTCATCTTGTATGCAATAGCCCCGGCGGATGGACAGGAGCGGCTCGTCGGTACATGGCGATTTTTGCCGCCAGATTCCATTGCTGCCGAATTCCCACCGCAATCTCAGCAACAGTTTCGTTTTCAAATTGTGTCATGTGAAAAAGGCTTGTTGAAAATCCGTAAATGATCAGCATTGAAAACGAAATAAGATAGAATCCGTACATTGCAAAGCGTTCTGTAAATCGATCCTTATGGTTGTTTTGTTTTCTCCCTGAAAATTTGTTTTCGTCCATAAAGTACTTTGTATTTTGCTGATTTTTTATCAATTTCTAATGGCCAATTCTAACTCGTTAAATGGTTAAACTGAATGATACACAAGGTTTATTCAATGCATTTTTTCCGCTTGATATTTTTGTTGACATTCGTTTCAGCAATATGGATGTCGGCTTGCAACAGGCAAGCGAACCCTGAATCGGTTCTCGCAACATTTAACGGCGGCGAGATCACACAAAAGGATTATCTCGATGATTTTCTCGCTCAACTGCGAAGCAAGCCACAAACCCGACCTGATGAAACGAATCTGAAAGAAATTCTCACCAACCGCGCCATGCGGCAAATTGCCAACACCGCAGCGCTGGATTTCAACGTAGATCAGGATTCCGCTTTTATCGTGAATGAACGAAAAAATGTTAATCAAATCCTTTTAAATAATTATTACCAGCAGGAAATTGTCGCTCCGGTGGTCACTGATAGCCTTGTGCAGCAGTTTTACCGGAGGGTCTCACCGCAATTTAAAATGTCGATAATTCAACGAGTCTTGCATGATTTTTCTACCGACAAAGAAATTCAGGCACAAAAGGATATGATCGATTTTATCTACGAAGAGTTGCAAAAAGGGCGCAGTTTTCAAATCCTGGCAAAAAAATACTCGCAGGACAAGATAAGCCGGGCCAAAGGTGGGGATATGGGGTTCCTTATCAGCGATGCGATGAAAGAGCCGGCATTGCGCAAAACCATGGATGAGTTGAGAGTCAATCACTACTCACGGCCGGTGCGTGGTTATGCCGGTTTTTATATCTTACAAAAGGGCAGAGGGCTCAAAGTTGACCTCCCACCATTTGACCAAGTTAAAGAGAAAATTCGCCAGACTGTTTATCGCAGTCGATTTTATGAGCTTAAAAATCGCGCCTAGAGGCGATTTGCAGAATTAGCACCACGATTTCAGTACCGGGAAGATGAAAAGAATATCCTCTCTTTGCGCGGGAAATTATCCAGAAAAATCAAATTCCGGCAACCACTAATACAAAAAACAGATAACGCAAACAGGATTGATAAAAATCTGGTCGTGGCTTATTATCGCGGTGGCGAAATCAAAGTCTGGGATATTCTGGCCGTTTCGCCAAAATTCCCGGAAAACCTCAATGAATTTCGGCTGCAACTTCGAAACGTTGCGCAGGATCATCTGTTTGCCTTGCACGCCCGTGAGCTGGGTATGCAAAATGAGCCGGAGTTGCGGAAACGAATAGATCAAATTAGAAAACAGACATTGCGGATGATTTTATACCAGCACAAGGTTAAAGAACGCGCACGCGACCTTTTTGAATCCACCGGCAAAGACAGCCTCAGCAGCCTGCCCGGGAATCTGTTTAAAATTCAGGAAATAGTACGCAAAGAATTTGAAGACAGCTTGCGGATAATGTACAAACTGAAATTCAATACTGATAACTTCGAATCAGCATTGCAATTAGCCAAAGTGAAAAAGGAACAGCTTCTGGCGCGACGGAAAAACTCAAAGCAGGGGAAAGAATAGTTACAAGCCAAAATACAATTCGCAATTGCCGCCAGGCTCGCGAGAAAGAAGCATATAAATGATGCTGTGAGCATATTCAGAATCTTATTTTGTCAGGAAAGAATGAGGAATTTAATGGGATGTTACACTTTGCTGATTTTTGCATTGCCGGCATTGGTTTTCGCTCAAAATGTCATAACCATCGATGGTCAATTTGACGACTGGGCTGATGTTCCGTTGGCTGTCTCCGACCCTGCAGATGATGTCCATGATACCGATGGTTACCCTGATGGCGGGCAACCGCGCTACCTCGAATACACGGATGTCGACCTTGTCGAAGTTAAATTCACTAATGATAATCAAAACTTATATGGTTACATGCGCGCTACCGGCGCCATCGGCCGCACTTCATCCGACACTCTTGGATACAGTAAAAAAGGGCGCTACTACTTCATTTTTACCATCGATGTGGATGCCGATGACAGCGATGTTTGTGGCGG
>JAJRYV010000027.1 GCA_024275575.1 bacterium | reverse complement strand
TTTTATCGTTCCAGCTCGTTTACGGGCAAGACGAAGTCGAAGAATGTCTCGATTGCCATGGGGAAAAAGGTGAAACCATGGAACGTGAAGGCAAGGAAGTCTCCATTTATGTCAACGGCGCCCGCTTCCTGAAATCCATCCATGCAGAAGAGGAATGCACATCATGCCACGCTGATATCGACCTCGAAGAGCACCCGGATGATGAAACCTCTGTCGAAAGGGTCGATTGCTCCGATTGCCATGAAGATGCCGTGGCGCATTTCAAACGCAGCCTGCACGGTGAGGCCTTGAAAAAGGAGAAATACCTCGCACCGACTTGCATCACCTGTCACGGCAAACATGATATTTTGCCGGCAAAAAACAAAAACTCCAAAACCTATGTTTTGAATATTCCAAACCTTTGCGGGGGATGCCATAAAGAGGGGACGCCGGTTTCCAAGCTGGCAGATATTTCCGAGCATGAAGTCCTGGCCAATTATTCCCAGTCAATTCACGGTGACGGGCTCTTCCGGCGCGGGCTTATCGTTACAGCAGTATGCACAAGTTGCCATAATTCACATGATATTTTGCCGCATGAAAATCCGGAATCATCCATCAACAAAAAGAATATTCCCATGACCTGCGAACAGTGCCACGCTGAAATCGAACGGATGCATGTCAAGGTTATCCGTGGCGAGCTTTGGCAAAAACGACCGGATGAAATTCCCATTTGTATCGATTGCCACCAGCCGCATCAGGTGCGCCGCGTCGAATATGAAAAAACATTTCCGGACAAGGATTGCATTGTCTGCCATACGAAAAATGATGTTTTTAAAACCGTTGATGGGAAAAAAATTTCGCTGACTGTTGATCCGGAGCATATTAAGAATTCCGTTCACAAGGATAATTCCTGCGTCAAATGCCACAGCACGGTGAGCATTTCCAGCAATCCGGTTTGTAAAAATAGCGGCAAAGTGGATTGCTCTATGTGTCACGCAGAAGAGGTGGCTTTATATAATGAGAGCCAGCACGGTATTCTGTTTAATCGGGCGGATTCGATAACCATCGCGCCCTATTGTTCCAATTGCCACGGCAGCCACCTGATCAAATCAAAAAATGATATCACTTCCCGCTCGTTTGCGCGCAATATCCCGGATTTATGCGGCGATTGTCACCGTGAAGGAGAAAAGGCTGCCCGCGTTTATACCGGTCCTGAAAAGAATATCATCAAAAACTATACGATGAGCATCCATGGCAAAGGGTTACTTGAAAGTGGTTTGATGGTCACGGCGACATGTGTCGATTGCCACACCGCGCACAATGAAAAACCCATTGCCGATTCCACCTCAACCGTGCATGCGGAAAATATCCCGCAAACCTGCGCCCAGTGTCATCTTGGCATTTTCGAGGTCTTTAAAAACAGTATCCACAGCCCCACTGTGACAAAAACCGACAAAAAATTGCCGGCGTGCAATGATTGCCATTCATCACATACGATCACCCGTGTCGATGTAAGCGGCTTTCGTCAGCAAATTCTCAGTTACTGTGGTGATTGTCATGAAAAAGTAACGAAAACCTATTTCGAAACCTTCCACGGCAAAGTCTCGAAACTAGGCGAAATTTCGACGGCAAAATGTTACGATTGCCACGGGGCACATAATATACTCAAACAGGATAATCCAAACTCGACGTTGAACCCGGCAAATATCGTCGCCACCTGCGGCACCTGCCATAAAAATTCCAACGTTCGTTTCGCCAGCTATCTGGCGCATGCCAAACATACCGACAAGGAAAAAAATCCTTCGCTTTATTACACCTTCTGGTTTATGACCTATTTGCTTCTCGGCACGATCGGATTTTTCGGTCTGCATACGATCCTCTGGATCCCGCGGGCAATTCTTGAGCGCAGAAAAATCAACAAGACAAAAAAAGAAAACGCGGGCAAGCCTATGCCTTATAAGGGCAAACATGTGCAACGCTTTGATGCCTTTTCCCGCTTTCTCCATATTTTAGTTATTCTGAGTTTTATTTCCCTGGCCTTAACCGGTTTGACCATCAAGTTTTCCGAAGTTGGCATATTCCAGTACATTTCAAAAGCGCTGGGTGGTTATGCAGTAACCGGCTATGCACACCGTTATGCCGCGATTATAACGATACTGTATTTCATCCTGCATCTCGGTTATCTTGGGCGCAAATTGTGGAACAAAACCCTGACTTTAAAACAGCTCTTCACCGGGGAGGATACCCTGGTTCCACGCTGGCACGATCTCATCGAATTCGGTCAGACGATCAAATGGTTTGTCGGCCTGGGCAAAAGACCCAATTATGGCCGCTGGACCTATTGGGAAAAATTTGACTATTTTGCTGTTTTCTGGGGTGTTGCTGTCATTGGCTTCAGCGGGCTGGTTTTATGGTTCCCGGAATTTTTTACCGGTCTCGGGCTGCCCGGCTGGATGGTGAATGTCGCCACCATCATCCATAGCGATGAGGCGCTTTTGGCAACCTGTTTTATCTTTGCCATTCATTTTTTCAACACCCATATGCGACCTGATAAATTCCCCATGGATACCGTTATCTTCACCGGCAGTGTTGTCATCGATGAATTGCGGGAAGATCGGCCGCGGGAATTCGAATTGATGCTGAAATCAAAAAGTTTTAAAAAACAACTTGTTAAAACGCCGGAAAAATGGCTGAAGCGATGGGCTCGGGTTTTTGGATTCCTTGCCCTTTCGGCAGGAATATCCATCATCATCCTGACCGTTTATGCCCTGATTTTGCATTATTAATCCAACACTGACAAATATCGATTGAATGTTTATTAAAACAGGTTAAACAAAAAAAATATCTTTACTTTCTTGTTTATCCTGTTTTTTTATTACCTTCACAAACGCCAATTTTCTAAATAAACGAAAGGAATAAAGAAATGGCAAAAAGTGAACGCCGGTATAGCGATTCATTTTATAACTTTATCAGCCTGGCTGGGGCCATCCTGGCGGGGGTTGTGCTCTGTATTATAATTTTACTCATTTTGTTGGATGCGTTTTCACCATCGAAGACGCCCTATTTCGGGATATTGACTTATATCATTCTCCCGGTATTTCTGGTCATCGGTCTGATCATCATTCCCATCGGCGCCTTGCGTGAGCGCCGACGTCAGTTGCGGGGGCTTGCCGCCCAGCGTTTACCCAAAGTGGATTTAAATAATCCACAACATATGCGCAGCGTCATCTTTTTTGTAACCACCACCTGTATTCTTGCCTTGTTCACCTCCCTGGGTACCTACCGTGCTTTTGAGTTCACTGAATCCGTTACCTTTTGCGGTCAGTTATGTCACTCAGTGATGAAACCTGAATTCGTCGCCTATCAAAACAGCCCGCACGCCCGTGTTGCCTGTGTCGATTGCCACGTTGGCCACGGCGCCGAGTGGTATGTGCGCTCAAAGCTTTCCGGCGCTTATCAGGTCTATTCAGTTTTGTTCAATAAATACGAGCGACCGATCCCGACGCCAATCGAAAATTTGCGCCCGGCACGAGAAACCTGCGAACAATGCCACTGGCCACAAAAATTCTATGGCAAAAAACAAATCACCCGCACACATTTTATGGAAGACGAAGAAAATACCCGCTGGGATTACAATCTGCTCTTGCGCATCGGCGGCGGCAGCGGCATTGACCTGACAAGGGAATCCAATATTCACTGGCATATCAACAATAAAGTCGAATTCATCACTACAGATGCACGACACCAGGATATTCCCTGGGTTCGCTCAGTCGATGAAAACGGCACGGTTCGTATTTTTAAAAGCGAAGGCGCGGATGACCTGAATCTCGCCGAACATCCCATGCAAACCATGGATTGCATCGATTGTCACAATCGGCCGGCACATATTTACCGATACCCGCAGTTTACCATCAACAAAGCTATGGTCGCCGGTAAAATCTCCACTGAAATTCCGGAAATCAAACTCAAAGCGATGGAAATTCTTGCAGCCTGCGAGGAAGACAGCCTGACTGAGCAGGGCATGAAACGGATCGAAGAAGAGCTGAATTCCTTCTATAAATCCGAATACCCTGATGTTTATGAGTCGAATAAAGGGCAAATTGATGCGGCCGTGGAAGGATTGCAAACCATTTTTCAAAATAACTATTTCCCGGAAATGAAAGCCAATTGGCGGGCATACCCCAATAACATCGGGCATATCTCGGCGCCGGGTTGTTACCGTTGCCACGATGGCAAGCATCGCACAGAGAATGACGAAGTCATCTCCAACGACTGTAACATCTGCCATTTGATCGTCGAACAAGGGAATGGAGAATTTTCACAGGCTGATTTAAAAGGCCTGACCTTCAAGCATCCCGAAGATATCGATGAGGAATGGAAGGAAGAAGGCTGTTACGAATGTCATGCAGAATAATATTTTTTAAAACGGTGCTCATAATTTCTTGCATTTGTTAATAAAATTTTTATGGAAAATTGCGTTATTTCGTTATTAAAGCAGCTGAATATTTTTTAATCTGCCTGTTGCATTACCAATAATTGAATTCAGGAACCGGGAGATAAACCCAAAGCGTATCTCCCGGTAAGTTTTATAAATTCAATGAATTAAAATTAAAACGACAGTTAATCTCATTAAATTCTCTTCTGACTATCTTTAAGAAAAAAAATCTTATCACCGCTCAAACCGGGCTAATTTACCTCATTAGTATTATTTTTCTTGACAATATACTCAAATGCGTCTAATTTAGTAGCAGCTGTCGAAAATGTATATTGTCGGCGCGCTATTAAATGTTTTGTAGAAGTGCATTAATTATAAGAAATAATCCGCTACCGGCGGCGTCGGAATTAATGACGTTTTTAATGAGGCAAAGTGAGAATAAATATCAAATTATTTTATAACCAATCACCCCATGGGTGGTAATAAAATATCTGCGTTCAAGAGCGTAGCCCGGATTACGCAAAATGGTGTGACTGTGTGAGAATAAATACCGCTCTGCCCGCGGTATAGCAAAATAACGACGCTCGATCTCAAATTAAAGAAACAGTCCAAATTAAAACGGCAGGTAATCATGCCCCAGACCGGCAAAGATGAGATTTTGGTCATCGAAAAATTGGCGGTAAAAATCGACGAACTCGAATCGCGGCTACAGCAAATCGAAGGATTGCTCGCGAACAGCGGCCTGTTGGAACGCTCTGGCGAAGCTGAAGAATATATCGATGATTTGCCACATCTCGAAAGCGCTACGGTCGAATCAAAAGTCGGCGAATATGGTCTGGCATGGCTCGGCGCATTCGTTTTGTTTCTGAGCATGGCTTTTTTGATGACCTATTTGTACAACAACGGGCACGTTTTCCTGTCGACCGTCCTGGGTTACTCACTTGCTGCCGGGCTTTTTCTATTGACGCATTTTATGCGCAGCACCTTACCCTATCTCGTTTCTCTATTTAAACTCATCGGGCACATTCTGATCTATTACACAACTTTACGATTGCATTATTTTCTGACGCAACCGTTGATTTCCTCCGCGGCAGTGACACTTTTGCTATTGGCAATCTCCCTGGGCTCATTATTTTATATCGCCATGCGGGAAAAATCAGAATTGCTGGGCGGTCTCACGATTATCCTGCTTTTTATCACTGCCATCGTCAGTGATTCCACCCATATTTTGCTGGCAATTCTTGGTGTCATCGGCATCGTTGCGCTCATAATGTTCACCACCCGGACATGGTGGCGTATTTTTTTTCTTGCGCTGATTCTGGTCTACCTCGGGCATTTGATGTGGTTGTTGAGCAATCCACTGATGGGCCATCCTTTGCAAGCAGTGAGCGCGCATCAATACAATCTGGGTTATTTGGCGATTTATGCTGTTTTGTTTACCTTACCGTTGCTTGTTAAAGATAAAGAACGGTTTCCGGAGATCGTTTTTCCGGCGAGTTTTCTACTCAATGGCGCCGGTTTTTCCATCATTTGTTGGCTCGTGGTTTTAACCTTTTTTCAGGACAACTACACCGCTATCAGCGGCGCCGTAGCAATCTATTGTATTTTATTTTCGATCCTTATTCGAAAAAAAACCGATTTTAAATTCGCAGCGGCTTATTATGCCTGTGCCGGATTTATGGCGTTGAGCATCGCTGTGGCCACCTACACCGGCATCCCCGATGTTTACCCGTGGCTTGCCCTGCAGAGCTTACTGGTCGTATCGATGGCGCTCTGGTTCCGATCGCGTTTCATCATCGTCGTAAATACGTTTCTATTTCTGTTTTTCTTTCTCGCTTATATCATCGGTGCACCGCCGGCCGGTTTTACCAGTTTTACTTTTGTCATCGTTGCGCTGGCATCGGCGCGAATCATGAACTGGCAGAAAGAGCGCCTGGCTTTAAAAACAGAGATGATGCGCAATACCTACCTGGCCTCGAGCTTTTTCGGTTTACTCTATGGCCTTTATCATGCCGTACCGCAACAACATATCACTTTGGCCTGGGCTGGAGCCGCAACACTCTTTTTTTTATTGAGCATCTGGCTGCGTAACGTAAAATACCGCTGGCTGGCCATTTTAACGTTGGTTGCAACTTGTATTTATCTCTTTGCTGTCGATTTAGCCCGTATGGGTATTGGATATAGTATTGTGGCCTTTTTAATCATTGCGATCATTTCATTAAGCGCCTCATTGTATTATGCAAAGCGAAAAAGGGATATTGAATGATCATGATGAAAAGGACAAGCACATTGCCCGATAACCAAACCGGGATAACATACAATAAATCAATCATTAATTCAGATTTGGAGGTACAACCAATGAAATTCTTTAAATGGTCATTAATTGCAGCACTCGTACTCCTTTTTGCGGGCGGTCTTTTCGCTCAGGAAAAAAAGGCCACGTACGTTGGTGTCAAGGGCTGCAAAACATGTCATAAAAAAGAGAAGGCAGGCGCCCAGTTTGCCAAATGGAAAAAAGCCAAACATTCTAAAGCATATGAAACACTCGCTTCTCCGGAAGCGCTGAAATTCGCTAAGGAACGTGGCATTGAAAATCCGCAAAAAGCCAAAGAATGCCTGAAATGCCATGTCACTGCTTACGATGCCGATGCATCAATGCTCGGAAAAAAATATGCTATTGAAGATGGCGTCGGCTGTGAGTCCTGCCACGGCGCCGGCTCTCTTTACAAAAAGAAAAAAACGATGAAGGCACTTCGTGCCGGTAAAATCGATCCAGCTTCCGTCGGGCTGATCATACCGACCGAGAAAACCTGCCTTGGTTGCCACAATGATGAAAGCCCTACCTTCAAATCTTTTGATTTTGAAAAAATGAAGGAAAAAATCGCCCATCCGGTACCTGAAAAGTAACTTGCTATAAATAATCCCGCCATTCTGCGAAAGGGAGAATTGCTCAATTCTCCCTTTTCATTCCTGGAAGCACAGGAGGCTATGAATGAACTCGCAGAAAATCTGCACAACAATGATATCAGCACTCTGTAATAAAGTGAATAAAAGTGATGCGAGAGATGAAATCCAGGATTATTATTGCCATATTTTTTGCCATAAGGGGGGATGCCGCTTTGGTTTTATACCATTTCTCACCTGGGAGCAAACTTGCAAGCGGTGAAGAACAAAAACTTATCGAGGGACTCCTGGCGACCTTTGGAGGAGAGGGCAAAAAGAGCAACGGGGAAAAACCGAAATAGAACATGAAAATCATCAGTAAAAATTTTCTAAAATGACAGGAGATTGCTTTATGGGACTTAACCGTCGGACGTTTCTCAACACCATTCTGGGAGGAGGATTCCTGGGGTGGCTCGGCAGTTTCTTCTATCCAGTATTAACTTTTTTAGTACCCCCGAAAATACCGGAAGCCAACGTACAGTCTGTCAATGCAGGCGCTATTGCCGATATTCCGCCAAACAGCAGTAAAATCCTTAAATTTGGACGTATTCCGGTTCTGCTTATTCGGACAAAAACCGGCAAGTTCAGCGCTGTTGCCGCTACCTGCACCCACCTGGATTGCACTGTTCAATACCGTAAAGACCGGCAGGATATCTGGTGCGCCTGCCACAACGGCACCTACAATCTGGCCGGCAGAAATATCTCCGGCCCACCGCCGAAACCACTCAATCAATACGTTATCAATATTGTTGATAAAGAAGTGTTAATATCTAAACCGAAGCAAGTAGGATAACTATGTTTAAAAAAACGATTGACTGGCTTGATGAGCGGTTTAACATTCAACCGCTGTTCGAGTTCATGAGCCATAAAGAAGTGCCGGTACACAAACACAGTTTGTGGTATTACATGGGCGGCGTTGCAATGATTTTATTTGTAGTGCAAGCTATGACCGGTATGTTGCTGCTCCTATATTACCAGCCCGGCGTTGACAGCGCTTATGAAAGCATTCGCTTTATCACGACGAAAGTCAGCTTTGGCTGGTTGTTTCGTTCCGTCCACAGTTGGTCTGCCAACCTGATGGTGTTCTTTGTTTTCGTACATATGTTCAGCGCATTTTTTACCAGGACTTATGCCAAACCCCGTGAATTGACCTGGGTTACCGGTGCCGTACTTTTCTTGCTCGCGATGGTTTTCGGTTTCAGCGGTTATCTGCTGCCGTGGAACGAGCTGGCATTTTTTGCGACCAAAGTGGGCACGGATATCGCCGGAGCAGTACCCATCATCGGTGAACCGATCAAAGTTTTGCTACGCGGCGGTGATAGCGTAACTGGAGCAACCCTGTCGCGATTTTATGCATTCCACATCGCCTTGCTGCCGGCCATTTTTACCGTCATGCTGTTTTTGCATTTGCTCTTTGTACAACGCCAGGGCATGCACGAACCGGAGTTTTTTAAAGAATTGCCGACTGAGAAAAAACGGATGATGCCGTTTTTTCCGAACTTCATCCTGCGTGATGTTCTGCTCTGGGGCGTTATTCTAAATATCCTGCTCTACCTGGCTGTATTTTTCCCCTGGGAACTGGGCGTGAAAGCTGATGCCTTTGCTCCGGCCCCTGAGGGAATTCGGCCCGAATGGTATTTTATGTTCATGTTCCAATCGCTGAAACTGCTGCCGGCACATTTCCTGATCATGGAAGGCGAGGTTTTCGGCATTCTGTTCTTCGGTATCGGCGGTCTGGTGTGGTTTTCCGTGCCCTTTTGGGATGTGTACATCAAAGAAAGTATTCGCCCTAAAGTCTTAAAATGGTTTGGCATTATCGTTATCATCTTTATCTTGATAATGACCGCCTGGGGTTATCTCGTTTAAAAGTTAATTATGGATAATAATATGAAACGACTAATCATGTCAATTTTCTGCATCCACCTTGCCATTATTTTCATGGCCGCAACTGCACTGGGCCAGGAAAAATCAAGGTTTGATAAAAATGACCAATGTGTTATTTGTCATAAAGATCTCGAAGCGATGCCTGAAAATTTCGAAGAATCCGATATCCACATGCAAAAAGGCTTGTCCTGCGCCGGTTGTCACGGCGGAGATTCCACCAGTGATGATGAAGAAGTGGCAAAACGCAAGGGCAGCGGATTTATCGGTGTACCCAAAGGAAAAGCGATCATCGAGATGTGCGGTAAGTGCCACTCGGACATCGCTTTTATGCGTCAGTATCAGCCACGAATTGCTACCGATCAGGTGCAACAATATGCTAAAAGTTTCCACGGGCAAAAACTGGCCAAAGGCGATACCAAAGTTGCCACGTGCGCATCTTGCCACATGGCACATTCCATTTTTCCGGCTATCGATCCTCGTTCAACGATTTACAGCCTGAATATTCCGGAAACCTGCCACAAATGCCACAGTGACGAAGAATATATGAAGGAATATAACATTCCGACAAATCAATATGATAAATACGTCAAAAGTGTGCACGGCATCGCTCTTTTGGAAAAGCAGGATACCGGTGCCCCTGCCTGCAATGATTGCCACGGCAACCACGGCGCCATGCCGCCGGGAATATCTTCCATCGGACATATTTGCGGAACCTGTCATGTCAATAATCAAGCTTATTTTTCCAAAAGCAAAATGGCCATCGAGTTCGAGGAAGCCGACCTGCATGCCTGCGAAGAATGCCACGGCAACCACGAAATCCAAAAAACCCACGACGACATGGTCGGCACCGGCGAAACCTCAACCTGTGTCGAATGTCATGATGAAGGCGAATCCGCTTATGAAACCGCGGAAAAAATTCACACAGAATTAATCGGTCTGGTCACCGCTTTTAATTCTGCAAATGTCTTGTTGAAAAAAATCGAACGCGTCGGCATGGACGATCTGGATATGAGTTATGCGGTTAAAGATGCAAAACAGCGCCTTTTGAGCGCCAGAACGCTGGTTCATACCTTTGATGCCGATAGGGTAAAAGTGAAAACCGATGAGGGGCTGGAGTTTGCAAAAAAAGCGCTGGCCTTCGGTAAAGAGGAACTTGATGAGCTCGATTTTCGCCGTTTCGGATTCGGCATTGCCACATTTTTTATGACCATCGTGCTGGTTGCACTGTATTTTAAAATAAAAGACATGGAACGGGATGAATAGAATTTCCTGCTCATTATTTTGATTTAAAAAGTCCACGCTCGGCTCTGTGGACTTTTTTTTATTTTCGTTTCAATATTTCCAGCAAATAGGTGCCATATTCATTTTTCGCCAGAGGAGCTGCCAGTTTCTCAACCTGCGCCGCATCGATATAATGCATGCGATAAGCGATTTCTTCGATGCAGGAAATTTTTAGCCCCTGCCGGTTCTCAACGGTCTCAACAAAATTGCTGGCCTCGGTTAAAGATTGATGCGTCCCGGTGTCGAGCCAGGCATAACCGCGCCCGAGCAACTCGACACGCAATTTCCCCTTGCTGAGATAGACCTTGTTCAAATCAGTGATTTCAAGTTCACCCCGCGGTGAGGGTGTGAGTGTCTTCGCGTATTCAACGACATCGTTATCATAAAAGTACAAGCCGGTGACAGCATAGTTAGATTTTGGCTGGGCCGGCTTCTCTTCCAGGCTGATGACACGGCCGGCATCATCGAATTCTGCAACACCATAGCGGTGCGGATCACGAACAAAATAACCAAAAACCGTCGCCCCATCTGTGCGTGCGCTGACACGCTGCAACATGTTTGATAAGCCGTGGCCGTAAAAAATATTATCACCGAGAACGAGAGCTGCCGCGTCGCTGCCAATAAAACCCTCGCCGATATGAAATGCCTGCGCCAGTCCCTCGGGTTTTGGCTGTTCAGCATAGCTGAATTGCAAGCCCCATTGGTCACCGCTGCCGAGCAGTTTTTTGAACATCGGCAAATCAACCGGTGTGGAAATGACGAGAATTTCACGGATACCGGCGAGCATGAGCACCGAAAGCGGATAATAGATCATCGGTTTGTCATAAATGGGCAAGAGCTGTTTACTGATTGCCTGGGTGATGGGATAAAGGCGGGTTCCACTGCCGCCGGCGAGAATAATTCCTTTCATAGTGTCTCCGATATCTGCAATGACTGTTTCACTTTTATTATTTTCGGCGTTTAAACGAATATAAATAATGCAGGAAAATATTTTTTCCCGCTTTTGGCACGCCGGGCACGAAGCGAATAATTAAGGAGCATACACACGGATAACATCACGATAAAGCAGTGATCCCATCTGGCTGTAATCGAATAATTAGAGAATATACACCCTGTTTCATCGAATGCAAATTATTTACAAGAAAATTTCAGCAACATAAATATCGCCGGCATTAAAAAATTTCACTGGTTCTGCATATGGATAGCTGATCGTAGCCTCTGCTATGATAGAATAATGGACACGCGACAGGAACGCCCTCAGCTCTCAAAACTTAAAAAAACCCCGTGCGAACAAGTCACACGGGGTTCATCTGGGGGGCTGGGAAGATATGAGGAAACTTTTGTTTAACTTTAAAAATTACAGTGTAGCGCAACTTCTTCTGACGGCTTTTGGTTGGTGAAAACACGCCTTAAAACCTTCTGCTGTTGCGCCTCGATGAATTTGTGTTTTTACCAGGCCGGGTTATGCTGCAGAGGGCGGGATTTCTGCCCATTCTGCCAGACCACGAAACGCCAGCGCAGCAATTGATAAATGGTGAGTGCGCCCGTTGCAACGAGCATGGAGACAACCAGCATGGCGGATTGCAGCGCCGGAACAAATAAACCGAGACGGGCGCCGAGGAGACCACCGAGCATAGCGATCAGGTAGTTGAGCCAGCGGCCTTTATATTCCAATTCGCCAAAATATATAAATGCTTTCGAAACCGCGATACAAGACGGCATGATAATAAATAAATGTTCGAAATTCATAAACACCTCCGTTGCCAATTTTCACCCATCTTCATTTGGGTTAACGCTTCATGATCAGGCAAAGGCAGTGCCAAAATAAACATTTCTCTTGCTAACTCATTGAAATTTTAAATAGTTAACCATCCTAGCAACCTGCCGGAGTTCTGAGAAAGCATATAATAATTACATAATATTCCGTAATTGGCAACCGGAGAGAAAATTAGCGGAAATCAGGCGACAGGTTTATAAAGGAAGGTCACAGGCGGAGCGATTTTGCAGGGTTTAATTGGTTAAAAAACAATTTTTTGAAATATTAGCTGAAATTTTGTTGCAAAAAATAGCGGTGAAAAGCTAAAAGGAATATGTAAAAATTACACATGATTTGAATTACGGATTTGAATTTGGCAAGCACCGGTTGTTTTTATCGAAATGAGCTGCGACAACGCCTCAATGCTCGCCATCTTCATGATAGCGGCCGAGTTTATTGTGTAGTGTTTTCAAGCTAACGCCGAGTACTTTTGCGGCGCGTGTTTTATTGTTTTTGCAACCTGCGAGTGTGTCGAGTATCATTTTTTTTTCCACTGCGGCCAGCGGCATGCCCACAGGAAAAACCACGACCTCACCATCGTAGCCGGTTTCACAAGCCGTTGCCGGTAGCGGTGCTGATTTCTTGATGCGCGGCGGTAAATTTCCCGGGCTGATAACAGCGCTGCGGCATAAAATCACCGCCCGTTCGATGGCGTTGCGTAATTCACGCACATTGCCGGGCCAGTCATAATTGAGCAAACTTTCTAAAGTCTCCGGTGCAAATCCATCGATATTTTTAGCATTCGCAGCGGCAAAGCGGCTGAGAAAATCATTGGCGAGCAGGGGGATGTCCTCTATTCGTTCGCGCAGTGCCGGCAATTCCAGCTCAACGACCGCGATGCGGTAATATAGATCTTCGCGCAGGCGTTTTTCCGCCACCGCCTGTTGCGGCTCCTGATTCGTTGCCGCCAGCAGGCGCACATCGACATGCGTCTCGGACTGGCTGCCGACAGCACGAAAAATGCCGGTTTCGAGTACACGCAGCAATTTGGCCTGTAGCTCAAATGGCATTTCGGCGATTTCATCCAAAAAAATTGTTCCGCCATCAGCCTGTGAAAAAAGGCCTTTTTTATCTTTCACCGCGCCGGTAAAAGCGCCTTTTTCATGCCCGAAAAGCTCACTTTCGAGGATCGTCGCCGGCAGCGCAGCACAGTTTACCGCCACAAAAGCGCCCTCTTTTCTACCGCTCTCCTGATGAATAGCATGCGCCACAAGTTCTTTTCCCGTGCCACTCTCGCCGAGAATCAGAACCGTGGCGTCACTACCTGCAACCGCATCGAGTGTTTGAAAAAGCGTCTGCATCGCTGCTGATTTGCCGATGATCGTATTGTAGCGCGTGAGGGATGCCACCTGGTTTTGCAGTTGTTGGTTCTGCCTCATCAGCGCCGAACGCTCGATCGCATGTTGCACAACTCGCAGTAAATCGTTGCTATCAACCGGTTTGGGCAGATAATCATAGGCCCCACAGCGCATGGCAGCAACTGCAGTGTCGATACTGGCATGCCCGGTGATCATGATTATTTCGGTCGTAACACCAGCATTTTTTACCCGCTCGATAATTTCAAGGCCGTCCAAATCCGGCATTTTAAGATCGAGGAATGCCACCTCGAATGCCCGCGTCTGCAAAGCTTTGAGTGCCGCTGCACCCGAGCTCGCCGTGTGTACCTCGTATATTCCACTTGCCTGTAAAATCGATTCCATCGCAAAAGTGACAGATTCATCGTCGTCTGCGATCAAAATTCGGGTTTTAATTTCATTTTGTCCCATTAAATATTCTCCTGCCGGCAAAAAACAACGCGATCCATGGCTATTTCAAGATTGAATATTCCGGCCTGGTTCATCTATTCCATCGCTTTGACGGTTGTCGTCAGTTCATCCAAATTGTTTTTAAATTTCTCCAGATCAGCCAGGATAAATGCCAGATGTTTGGTCACTTTTCCAACCTCCGCCGAATTGCTTTTTTTACACAACATCGCCGCCGCCTGCGCATTTAAATTGGCGGCATGATGATTGGCCCGCAAATCGTGCACAATTTTACGCACCGCATCAATTTGATTTTTCTTACTCATTTCGTATCCTTATGAAAAAACAGATTTGGCTTTTCTGCCGACCCGAATTGTACCCAAAAGAAATCCCCAGGGATTGAAACATGGAAAAGCATAACCGCTCGCGGCGTATTTTCTTGAGCAACTCATTCTTGCTTGCTATTTGATACTCCCGGGTTTATTCTTCTTGTACAGGAATTTACTCGTTTTATTTTAAAATCTCAACACAATGATCTTAAATTATTACAAAAGCCTTGCAAGGGAAAGGCTGAACATTAATAAACCACCGTATGCGGAAACCGCTTGGTTTATCCTGAGGGCAGTTGAGGCGGAAGCGGGGATAGATCGAATCGGATATTTTTGCGACGTACGATTAAGATGCGAAAGGAGATTTATTAATGATAGATGCCGTTCGCCAATGTTGGCCTGGCCTATGGAAAAGAATCATATTCGATCTAAATTGATTCCATCGCTTAAAGCGATGGAATCAAAGTTATTCAATTACAGTTGCGGACCTGCGGCAACCAGTGCTTTGCCTTCGTCATTGTCCGTGTACTGTTGAAAATTTTCGATGAAAAGTCGGGCCAGCTTACGAATCTTGTCATCCCACTCAGCTTTGTTTTCATAAGTATTGCGCGGGTTGAGGATATTGGTATCAACTCCCGGCAATGCCGTCGGGATTTCAAGGTTGAAAATGGGCATGGTTTCGGTTTCGGCTTTTTCGATGGAACCATCGAGAATGGCATCGATGATACCACGGGTGTCTTTGATCGAAATGCGTTTTCCACTGCCGTTCCAGCCGGTGTTGACGAGATAGGCCTCTGCGCCGGCAGCCTGCATACGTTTTACCAGCTCTTCACCGTATTTTGTCGGGTGCAAAGCGAGGAAAGCGGCGCCGTAACAGGCTGAAAATGTTGGCGTCGGCTCGGTGATGCCCCGTTCCGTACCAGCTAATTTCGCGGTAAATCCGGAGAGAAAGTGGTATTTGGTCTGCTCCGGTGTCAGTTTTGAAACTGGCGGCAACACGCCAAACGCATCAGCGACGAGAAAGATCACTTTTTTTGCATGGCCGGCTTTGGAAACCGGTTTGACGATATTTTCAATGTGATAAATCGGGTAGGAAACACGGGTATTCTGGGTAATCGAGGCATCGTCAAAGTCAATTTTTCCATCAGCATCGACGGAGAGGTTTTCCAGCAACGCATCCCGTCTGATGGCGTTGAAGATATCCGGTTCGGCATTTTTGTCCAGGTTGATGCATTTTGCGTAGCAGCCGCCTTCAAAATTGAAAACACCGTCATCGTCCCAGCCATGTTCGTCATCACCGATGAGGGCGCGTTTTGGATCGGTGGAAAGCGTCGTTTTACCGGTGCCGGAAAGGCCGAAGAAAATAGCCGTATCGCCGTCTTTGCCGACATTTGCCGAACAATGCATCGAAGCGATACCGCGCAACGGCAGCAGGTAATTCATGATGGTGAAAATGCCTTTTTTCATCTCCCCGCCATACCAGGTGCCACCGATAACCTGCATGTTTTCCGTCAAATTGAAAGCAGCAAAGTTTTCCGAATTCATGCCCTGTGCTTGCCAATCGGGATTGGTGGTTTTCGAACCGTTTAAAGAGACAAAATCCGGCTCGCCATAATTGGCCAGCTCTTCCGCAGTGGGACGGATAAACATATTTTTAACGAAGTGAGCCTGCCAGGCAACTTCCATCACAAAGCGAACTTTGAGGCGGGTATCTTCGTTGGCGCCACAAAACGTATCCATGACGAAAAGTCGTTTGTTCGAGAGCTGCTTTGTGACCAGATTTTTGCAATGCGCCCATGTTTCCGGCGTCATCGGTTTGTTGTCTGCGGATTTTGCTTGTTCGAACCACCAAATATTATCTGCGGTAGTCGCATCTTTTACGAAATACTTATCCTTGGGTGAACGGCCGGTAAAAATACCGGTTTTTACGTTCACAGCATCAAGTTCGGTGAGCTGGCCTTTTTCGAAACCTTCGAGATCAGCTTTCATTTCTTCTTCAAAAAGCTGTTCATATGAGGGATTATGAATAATTTCGGTCACCCCTGTTATGCCATATTTTTCCAAATTAATTGAAGTGCTCATAATGTGTCTCTTTGTTAAATGTGAGAATTGTCAACGGCCAAAATCCTGACGAACTTGCAGATATCCGTCGTTTATCACCAGGAAAGGCCTGGTCTGTATTTGTACAAGATTCCGCCGTTTTCGTTTTTTGTTTTTCGTGTACACGATTATCAGGCTGCAAAAAATTCTGTCGATTGCCCGGAATGTATGATGCGTTGGACATCTGGGGAACGACTGGCATGTTTTCCGGCGCTGACGACCCGTGGTCTGTTGGGAGAAACCCTGCTTCCTCCATCCGCAAGAATGTGTTTGTAACATTCCGGAATGTGCGGCGCCCTGAATAAATTTTTCAGGTTCTGCAAACCATCGGATCGCCCCCGGAAATATTGCCGTTTTGGCTTTGAGGGGGCTTCCATGTTGACTCCTTTTACATAGTTGTGTATTGATTGGCGAAAAAAATGATATTATGGCGCATAACTGATTATTAAAAACCAGCTCCCATCCCTTTTTCCATCGGCAAGATTGGAGGGCGACTGAATGTTATTTCGCGCATAACTGCCGAAGCAAGCTGGCCGCCGTTGCACATGCGCCACTGTTGCTCATCCGGAGATTTTGTACCGATTCTTTCGTGTTTATGAAGAAAACAGAAATAAATTGTCCACGGGATTTCCGGCGGTAAAGTGATCTCGATTGAGCACTGAGAGCACATCACTAATTTGAAAAAAAACTCCGGGAATACCAAATTTATTCATGGTTTAATCGGTTCGGGAGAAATCGGCGACGGCCCCCAAAGCTGCACGTCGAGATGGGTGACATGCTGGCGAAATTCTGCCGTCAGTTTTTGAAATTCCGGCTGCTGGGCAAAACTCGCCCAATGTGCCAGGCTTTTCCACACAGAAGTCCGGCGAACATGCGGACTGCCCAGGTAGTTTCTATTGGCATGAAATTCGATAAATCCCTCAGCCGTTAGCATCATCGCGGTCGCCTTGCGGGCGATTTTTGTATATTCCTCCAGATTTAAATCCGAACGAAAATCGTAAGTGAATGTTACTTCAACCATTTGATATCTCCTATATAAAAATCAGAAACAGTTATTGCAGCAGCGATAAAAAAACGCCGGCAGCCACCGCTGAACCGATCACTCCGGCCACGTTGGGCCCCATGGCAGCCATCAGCGGGTTGACCCTGCCGTTGGTTTCGCTGGAAACAAATGTTTGTACAACCCGGGCAGCCATAGGAACAGCCGAAACGCCGGCCGCGCCGATACATGGGTTGATTTTTTTCTTCAAAAAAAGATTGAGGAATTTCGCGAACAGAATGCCGCCAATCGTGCTGAAGGAAAAGGCAAACGCACCGAGAATGAGAATCATGATCGTTTGATACGTGAGAAAATGATTAGCTTCCATCGTGGCGCCGACGGAGAGGCCTAAAAAGATCGTCACGATATCGATCATCGGGCCGCCGGCAGTTTTTTTCAGACGTTCGGTGACGCCGCTTTCACGAATCAGATTACCGAACATCAGCATGCCCACCAGCGGCGCGCTGGAGGGGATGGCCAGCGACGCGACCGCCCCGGTGAGGATCGGGAAGAGGATGACGGCTGTGCGGGAAACCGCTCTCGCCTGTCCCATATTGATGGCGCGTTCCTTTTTGGTGGTGAGCATTCGAAGAATCGGCGGCTGAATAATCGGTACCAGCGACATGTAGCTATAGGCAGCGAGAGCAACCGGCCCCAGCAAATGCGGTGCGAGTTTGCTGGCGAGAAAAATTGAGGTCGGCCCGTCGGCGCCACCGATAATCCCGATCACGGCCGCTTCTTTTACGGTGAAACCAAATAAATAAGCCGCACCGATGGCTGCGACAAAAATGCCCAATTGTGCCGCTGCGCCGAGCAGAAAGGTCAGCGGTTTGCCGAGTAACGGACGAAAATCGGTGAGAACGCCGACGCCGAGAAAAATAATCGGCGGCATGAGCTCCGTTTTTATCCCCATTTTATAGATCAGCCCGATGATACCTTCGCTGTTCGCGCTCATCTCCGCCAGCGGTAAATTGGCGATTAAGATGCCGAAGCCGATAGGAATCAATAAAAGGGGTTCGTATTCTTTGGTGATTGCCAGAAAGAGAAGAAGCCCGGCAATCACAAACATCACCCAGTTTCCCCAGCCCAAAGAGGCAAAACCGGATTGTTTGATTATCGTAAAGAGAGCATCCATTTTTTTGCCCCCTTAAACGACAGTGAGTATGGGTTGGGATGAGTCGATCTCATCTCCAATTTCAACATCCACCGTCGCCACTGTTCCGGCGATTTGCGATTTGATCTCGTGCTTGGCTTTCATCGCCTCAACCTCAGCGACGACCTCGCCCTCGGTAATGACGCTGCCGACTTTAACAAGAATATCCACCACTTCGACTTTTCCGGCAAAGGTCGAGTACACCGGTTTGCTTTCGGCTTTTTGCGGCGCCGGAGCCGCAACAGGCACTGTGGGTGAGGCGGCGCCAATCGTTGCGTTCGGCATGCCGTTTACCGGTTCCACAGTGACGAGAAATGATCTGATTTTCCCCCTTTCTTCAACTGTACAACGCGTCGTGACCGAACCCTGAGCCAGGGCCGTAGCAACGTCGGTTTTTTCTGTTGCGGGAGAGACAGTGCTTTTTTCTTCAGTTTTTTTCAACGGGATATCGATTTTGCCTTTGCCGGTGAGCAGGCGGATGCCTTCATTGAGCTCCATTTTTTTACCAGGAACCATGGCTGCGAGAACGAGAAAAGTATTGACATCATTGACTTCGAGGTTTCTTTCCCGCAAGGCCTCCTGTGCTGGTTTGATATTGTTGGGTGCGGCTTGCAGCGGGTCGCCCTCAAAAACCGGCAAGTCGAGCTGTTTTGAGGCGGCTTCGACGACTTCGGCAGCCGGCGGCAGCGGTGTTTTACCGAAATAGCCCAGCACTGCGCGGCCATAACCTGATTCGATCATTTTCCAGCGGCCATACATGATGTTGTTGAATGCCTGCAGCCAATACTGCTGGCTGCCCGGCGTGACGCTTGTCCAGGCGCCGCCTGCTTCAACGACCACCGGAAACTCGGCGAGCACTTCGTTGTATTTGTGCAGAATACCGGCTTTAACCATCATGTGTACGTTCGGCCCGATGGCGCCGCCGGGCATGGGAAAGCCGAGAACGCGCGCATCGGCCGTAGTCGTTGTGGGATTAAAGCTGTAATCTTTCAGGCCTTCAATGAGCAGGTTTTCGATATCATGTACTTTGGAGATATCGATATTCAACGAATAACCTGTTCCTTTTAAGGCATGATTTAGCGAACGAATGTCCGGCTGCACGGTACCGCTGGCCATGGGGCGAATCGACAGGTCGACGCCATCGACGCCGGCTTCGATTCCGGCCATATAGCAGGCGACGGCCATGCTTGCAGTATCGTGCGTGTGCTGCCACAGGGGCATGTCTTTGGGCATGATCTTTTTTAAGCCTTTTACGGTGTCGTAAATCGTTTTTGGATCGGTCGTGCCGCTGGCATCTTTCAAACAAATGCTGTCGATCTGCATACCGCTGGCCAGTAGTTTTTTGCCGACATTGATATAAAATTCGGCCGTGTGCACTTTGTCCGATTTAAACGGCAATCCCATAATTGCGATACAAACCTGATGATGCATGCCGGAATCGATGATCGGTTGGCCGGTTTTGATGAGATTATCAACATCGTTCATATAATCAAAATTGCGATCGAAGGTCGTGCCATATTCTTGCATCAATTTGGCCTGCAATTTCAGGCCTTCGAGGGATTGTGTCGTCAGCGTAACACCGGATACGGAGCGGGTGAGAATCTGCAAATCGACACCAGGGCCCACAGTGTCTTTGATAATTTGCATATCTTCGAAAGGATTCTCGCCGAGATAAAAATAGGGCGCCTGATAACGGGCGCCGCCGCCAAATTCGAAATGCCGGAAACCTGCTTCGGCAGAAGCCTGCAGGGCAGGTAAAAAATCATTTATCCGAACTTTTCCGCCAAATGAACTTTGCAAACCGTCTCTGAAAGGTGTGAACATCACCTTGATTTCTTTTGGTATTTGAGTAAAAATCATTATAATTCCTCGATTTTTGTTATTTTTGTCCCTGGGAAGACTGTGGTATACATGGAGGTGACCGCTGAGTAAACAGCCAGGTCATCCCTCTTTTCTTTGTATGGAAATAATTTGATGATCAATTGCATGATCACAGCAAGGCTTGTTAAAATTAAAAATACGATGACGAATGCTGATATGCTCATTGAAATAAGGTCTGGACTTTGCATTCAACCTCCTGAAAATATATTTCAAATTCGATTAATTTTCTGGCAAACAGTTGCGATGATTTAATCGATCAATGCGACTCTGCCGTGGATGATTGGTGTGTCGTGATTTTCCAGGAGCAGTTCGAGATTTTCACCAATACTCAGTACAATCCCCTCGGTTATTTTCTCCGGTTCGGCATCGACTGGGTCGGACAAAACAACGATTCTTTTGCCGATTATCGCCGACCGCCGGCGATAAAAATCGAGTAAGTCCGCATAGCCTCCCTGCAAAAGGCGGCGGTAATTTGCCGCGATCATTTGCAGCAGATTGTATAAAACAATTTGCTGGCTGCATTTATTCTTTTGTTCAACAAAGGAGTGCAAACAATCAGCTCGCGGCACGACCAGGTCCGGAACGAAGCCGGGTTGTGTCTCGATATTGATGCCGATGCCTAAGATGACAGCGGTCACTTTCTGCCCCAAAACCTGTGTTTTCGTCAGCACGCCGGCGACTTTCGCATCCCCGATAAGGATGTCATTCACCCATTTGATCGCAGCTTTTTGTCGTAACCCCTTGCATGCATCGATCGCCTGCAGCACGGCAACCGCAGGTAAAATTGAGAATCCGATGTTGAATTTTTCAATGGCTTGCGCCGGATTTAAATAAAGCGATAGATGAATATTTCCGGCAAGGCTCACCCAATTGCGCCGGTGCTGTCCTTTAAAATTATTACCGCTGCCGGCGAGGCATAAAATGCCATCGGCAAAATCCAGATTTTCGCGCATGAAAGCGGCGAGAATATCAAATTGCGATTGCGGTGCAAATTCCGTAATAAACGCACACCCCAAAATGGGGTCGGATTCCATCTCTGCAATAGAAATATCGTTATGAGAAAACAAGTGCTGTGCCAGCCTGGCATAGCACTCGTCAAAACGTTTTGTCGCCATTGGGCGCCATCGGCAAGAATTTCCCAATATCTTTTGTGCATAACGCATTGAATCCGTGAAAACAATCATAACAGATTTTAACCCGAATTTGTTCGGAAACCGAAAATACTGCCGCAAAGCCCGCCGATGATATGCGCAAATTGTGAAATATTATCATTAGCAAACGCCTGCAAAATTTCCTTTCCCAGAAAGAGAAAAATGATCAAGATAAACGTGAGCGGAATTTCTCCGGAACGAAAATTCACGAAACTAGCCAACAGGATAAACATGAATACTACGCCACTGGCACCGAGCAGGCCGGTGGTGAAAAAGAAATTGTTCAGCAACCCGGTGATTAAAGCTGTAATCAGCACATAAGTAAAAAGTTTCCGTGTGCTGTATTTTTCCTCCAGGATCGGGCCGAGCAACAGAATAAATACAAAATTGCTTGCGAGATGGGCAGCATTGGCGTGTCCAGCAATATGGGAAACCAGGCGAAACCATGAAAGCGGATTTTGATACGGCATATGCGGATAAACCGTAAACAAGCCGGGAATCAGTTGAAAAACCGTCAGGCTATCGATGATGAGAATAGCGACACAGACGAAAGTATAGGTCAAAACGAATGGTGAGTTATAAGTGATTTTCATAGTTTTGCTGCTTTCAAATAATCTTGCACTCAAGGCTATTTATACTGCTACAAAAAAAGCGGAAGCAGTATTTAAGCTCAAATTTGTTAATCAGGTGATTGCTGTGCAAGGGTTCATCAATTTTAGTTGTAAAAATGGCCATGTAATGGTATTCAATAATGTAATCTTTAATTGTTAAATTTCAATTTAAATATTTCGAAAAGAGGAAAAAATGAATGTCATTCTTGATCTCTGTGTCATTCCGCTCGGTGTTGGCGTCTCGGTTTCAAAATATGTTGCAGCCTGCCATGAGCTCTTGAAAAAATCAGGACTTTCGCATTCTCTGCACGCCTACGGAACGAACATCGAAGGGCCCTGGGATGAGGTTTTTACTGTGGTTAAGCAATGCCACGCAACGGTGCATGCGATGGGTGCGCCACGAATCAGCACGACGATTAAGCTGGGAACACGCACTGATCGAGCCCAAACTATGCAGGAGAAAGTAGATAGCGTGAATAAAAAACTAAAAAAAAATAATAGCGAATAAAACTCAGTTCATAATTTTTGCTTGTATATTGATTCAAAGGGGCTTGAACCCGAATGGAAATCGACGATGCGCACAATCAGTTCGCAATAGGATTGTGCAGAGGCTAAAATCGTCTTCTTTACCGGCCAGTTGAATCACTCAAGGTATAGAATTATATTTTGCATTTCAAGCTGGGGATAATTGGTTGGATCAATAAAATCCGGGACGCGAAATGATGAGCACAAAAGAGAACACGACCGTGATCACAGGTATGGGGCTGGTCACACCGTTGGGAATTGGTCTGCAGGAAAACTGGGGAAATCTGCGAATTGGGAAATCGGGTATTGGTGAAATTTCGTTATTCGATGCCGCGGATCTGTCGACGCAAATAGCCGGAGAAGTTGATGATTTTAATCCGCTGGATTATATCGACAAAAAAAAGTCGCGCCGATACGATCGTTTCATCCATCTCAGTATTGCAGCCGGCGATCTTGCATTGCAGAATGCGGGTCTGGCAGCGGAAAACTTGCCTGCAGAGCGAACGGGAATTCTGGTTGGTTCGGGCATGGGCGGCATGCAAACTTTTGTCGAAAATGTACTCACATTGAAAGAAAAAGGGCCTTACCGAGTCTCGCCGTTTTTTGTTCCAGCGATCATTACCAATATGGCGCCGGGTTTGCTATCGATTCGCTACGGCACCCGCGGCGTCAATTTCTCTATCTCATCGGCGTGTGCCACCGGCGCCCATGCGCTCGGCCAGGCATGCAGGATGATCGAACGCGGTGATGCGGATGTGATGATTGCTGGTGGTTCGGAGGCAGCGATTATCCCCCTCGGTATTGCCGGATTTATCGCCCTCAGAGCACTATCAACACGCAATGATGCGCCAGAAAAAGCCAGCCGTCCGTTCGACAAAAGCCGCGATGGTTTTGTCATGGGGGAGGGCTCCGGTATTCTTATTTTGGAAAACGAAAAACATGCCCGGGCGCGTGGTGCACGAGTTTTTGCACGTTTCTCCGGTATTGGCTATTCCTCGGATGCCTACCACCCGACAGCACCGAGCATCCGTGGCGAGGGCGCAGCTCTGGCGATGAAAAATGCCATCGCGGATGCCGGAATCGAACCTGGTGATGTCCGCTACATCAACGCACACGGCACCTCCACCAGCGCCGGTGATAAAGCGGAAGTAGCGGCGATTAAATCCGTGTTTAACGGTTCCGCCGCAGACGTCTGTATCAGCTCGACAAAAAGTATGACTGGACACATGCTCGGCGCTGCAGGCTCGATAGAGGCTATTTTTTCGATCCTTGCGCTGCATTACAGCGAGCTGCCACCAACCATCAATCTCGATGATATTGACCCTGAATGCGAACTCAACCATGTGGCTAATAAAAGCCGCCGAATAACCTCTAAATTTGCCATTTCTAATTCATTCGGATTCGGCGGAACGAACAGTGCATTGGTTTTTGAGAAAATATAAAACCGTCACAAAAAAAACCGGTTTCAAAAACCGGTTTTTTTCATATTGAGTACTGAGACTAGGCTGTAATATCGATCTCCAAACCTTTGCCTTCTTCCTGAGGCCGTGGCCTGCTTTGCTGTTTTGCTTGTTCAGCAGGTTGCTCCTCTTCTTTTTTCTGAACCTGCTGCTGTGCCTGTTGTGCCGGAGTTTCCTGAACAGCCCGGGCCTGCTCACTATGGAAACCAGCGTTGAAGTTACCTGTTGTCAGAGCGGTTTGAATGTTCATCGTCGGAACCTCCTTAATGGTGAAATCACTTGAGCACTGTCAAAGCGATAATCCTGTTTTGTTTGCTAAAGCTATCGACAAATCATGTTGCGTTCTTGAAGCATTTATTTGAAGAAAATGTTCGCGCTTTTCTATTGAACCAATATTTTTATATGTTTACGATGAAAGCTATTTTTAACATTGTCCTTTAGTTGTGCTTGCATCTGCCAGAAATAAACCCCTGCAGCAATTATTTCCCCGCGCCCATTCCTGCCGTCCCAAATCAGCCGATAAAAACCGGGATCCTGTTCAAATTCAGGCCAGGTTTTCACCGTCCTGCCCAAGATGTCAATGATCCGGAAGCTGAGTCGTGCACGGGAGGTGATCGAGTATTCTACTTGTGTGAATTGGCTGGCACCCGTCTTCTGTTTTATCCGCAACGGGTTGGGAAAGTTTTGTGATAAATAAAAGCCCGGTCTCATGCTATTTTGATTCCGGCTTACAGCCGTTGCCTGCGGGAAAAGAAATTCCAGCACAGAGCGGAAGAAAATGTTTTGACCGGAAGGCGTCGTAATCGTCTCAAAAGGGAAACCCATCACGATGAGCTTTCCTGTGGCATGGCCCTCGCCGAAAGTTCCCTCATACTGCACAGCGGCGATTTTATTATTGCCATAACGCAAAACAGGTGTGCTGCCGCCGAAAGTCTTGTATGTATCCGGATAATCTTCGGGATAAGGCGAGGTCGAAATACCGTACGAAAGGTGGATCCCTGCGAAAACAGTCCCGGAAACGCCCCTGACGGTGTAACTTTTTGCATCGTCTGACTCATAATCGATTTTCAAATAATTCTGCATAAATTGTTGATCACTAAAGGACCCTTTGGCGCCCAGGTCCCAGGCGATTTCCGATCCGGAAACGAAGAGAAAACCGCCATCTTCAAGAAATTTCCGCACAAAGCCCTGCTCCCTGGCCGAGAATGTCTCGTCGGTGGTTGATTCATCGCCGAGCAGCCAGAAAACAGCATCATAATCGGTGAGTTTAACTTTCCCGCTGACGATGGCTTCATTCGCACAGGTTGAAAAACCGAAACCGTTCGCCGCCAGTGCGCGCGCATGGGTGGTAGCAAAGGGATGTCGGACTTCATGATAGCTGCCGGAATTTTGAATGCGATCGAAACTATCGACGATGAGAATTTTTCCGGCTGCCCGATCGAGTGCCACGGCGTAAGTGTCGGATGCTTCACTTTCGTTGCCCGGCGCTGCCGTATCAACCGCAGTGAGATAATAATAGGAAACAAGAGAATCCGGCGGCTGAAATACCGTGGAAGTCATGCCGCTGACCAACTCATTTTCACTGCTGTGCAATGCCCAGGTTCTGTTATTTGGCGAAGTGTAAAGCCGGTATCCTGCCAGATCAACATCTGCGACACCAGTCCATGACAAATGCAGACTGTCATGCTGCTGAACAATGGTTTGCAAAACCGGCTGTGCCGGTGCGATGAGGTCCAGCCTGGTCGTCGTAACATTGACATATGCCGTATCAGCGTTGCCGCGCGTATCACCGGCGAAAAGCATAACCGTGTAGTCGCCTTCAGAAAAAGCCTCGGTATCCCAGTAATCCTTGCGCCTCAGCCGGTTGGTGATGTTATAGACATGATTGCTTAAGGTCGCCTGATTTTTATCGAAAACATTGTGCACATACCCGTTATCCGGTTTGCTGTCAAATTTGAACTGAATACCGTCGTTTGCCGGTGCAAAAACGATGGTGCTGCGGTTGCTGTCGAGAATTTTGTAACCCACCCAATAGGCGCCGTTATTCCTGCGGGCTGCTGAGGCACCGGGGGGACCGTTTTGCTCCTGAACACGAAAAGTGATGCGCACCTTTCCGCTCAATTTTGAGGCGAGAAGTCTTGTTTGAGAATCATGCAGGAAAAAACGGATATCTGAAATAATCGGTGGCCAGGGATCGTCGAACGGCGTCAGGCCACCGCCTTGGCGCAAAGCATTGATCTCAGAGCCATAATAACCATCGTTGAGATGGACGTGCCCGGCGCCGCTAAGAATGGTGCCGACGATCGTTTTGCCGGTAAAAACCGAATCGCCAACAGAAAGCGATGATGCAGGTTTGATGTGAACGTAGGCATAAAGTCCGGCGCGCAGATAGGCATTGGCACTATTGCGTTCGAGCCCTGTAACGACGGCGTCGCTCACAGCATAAACCGGGCTGCCGTCGACTTTTGGAATATCGACACCGTTGTGAAAATGATCGCTGCTGCCGGTATCGCGATATTCGCAAAATGTGCCTGAAATTTCATGCGACTGGTTCAACGGCGTGAGCGGCCACGGGTAGCTCTGGGCATTTGCCGCTAAGGGTAACAGGATTTGTGTCCAAAGCAAGGTGCGGAATTTATTCAGCTTCATCATAATTCTCTATCTCTCAAATTCAATCTGCAGATGAGTTGTCGAAGCCCCCGGATGCCGATTTTTTGCTGTCGAATAATTTAGTGAAATACTACTTTTTTGAGAGCCATTCGATACGTTCAATGCGGTAGTCATCGGCAAGAATCATTTTCCCGGCGCCGGCAGCATACAGTTTTGCCTGTGGCGTCAATGTTTCTTCCAATTGAACCTTCGCCAGCATGCGCCCGTCAAAATCTATTTTTTGCAACGTATTCCGCACAAATTGAAATATACCCTTTTCAAAAATCGAAATGCCGCTGAGCAATGTGAAATTTTCTTCTGTTGCATCCGGCACAGCGCTGATGATCATCGCCGGCGCCTGAATGCGTATTGCTGTTTGCAGTTGCCCTGTCGCTGCGATATATAGTGCAGCGCGGCGTTTATGTGTCAGCAACAATGTTTTCCCGCTTTTCGAAAATTGTGCGTCGCGAAAACCGGCGGCAATTTCCAGGTGGATTTCGCCCGCCACGCTGATAATTCGCGTGACATGTTTGATGCCGTGTGCGGAAAAAGCATCGTATGTATAGAGCGCCAGTTTTTCGCCGGTTTCATCAGGTTGTAACCCGCCGAGCGCCTGTTCCGGCATTTCGATATACCATTGCTCATTTCCCTGCAGATCAAACCGGGCAAGCCGCACATTTTGTTGCGCCAATTCGTTGCCGGGATGCGCCGGCAGGCACATGGCAGCGGTATAGAAACTTTGACCATCGGGGGCAAAAGCAATTTTCAGGCTGCGCTCGAGTGCATATTGGTTTGTTGAAAATAGTTCAAATGTTTGCTGCAAATAGCCGTCAAAATTGAAAATCGAGATAGAATTTTGCGGCACCCGCCCCAGCGCTACCGTACCGTCGAAATTGACTTCCAGTTCAGGCAACGGCTCATCACTATCGTTTTCAATGAATGCTGTACTCATCGTACTGCTATGCCGGTTTAAAATTGCCAAAGTTAAACCGCTTTCTTTTTCAGATGTCCTTTTGCCAAGCGCAGCAGCGAATAACCCGTTTTGACTTATTTTCACCGCCAGCGGTATATTTTTCATCACAAAAGCAGATTGCGAATTTTGAGCGGAAAATCGCATCGTGTTCTCCTGCATGTCGATAAAGCACAGGTTTTGACTGGAATCGATGGCGATTGCGGCAATCTTCCCGCTATCTGCCGATGTGCGGTGCAACATGATTTTTTTCATCTGTGTATCTTTTTCAGCAGTAAAAACCGTCAACCCTGTGAGCAGCCATATTAAAAGATGCATGTTTATCCTTTATTTTTGAAAGAATTCGCAACAACCACTGAGGCACAGTAAATTCTGCGAGTATTTCTCATATGATAGCCACAGATGTACACTGATTGAACACAGATATTTTTAAAATCAGTATTTATCCATGCATATCAGTGGCTTAAATAAATGATTTCTAAAATCTGCTTGCCACACTTTTCGATTCAATCCGCTGTGTATTGTGAGCGTTGCATGTTTTGCGCGGCATACCATGCCAGCCAGGCGCAGAGCAGCAGCAAAATGCCGCCGCTCCAATAGGGTGCTGCGATGCCGATCTCATCAAAAAAGAAACCGCCCCAGGCCGGGCCGATGACCCGCGCCATGCTGCCGAAAGACTGCGTGATACCCAGCACCCCACCCTGTTTGTTCCGATCGGTGTTGCGCGAAATCAAACTTTGCAGCGTCGGATTGGTCAGGCCGTTTCCGGCGGAAAGCAGGCCGATGACCACCAGTAACGAGGTTAGAGAAACAGTGTATGGTAAAAATAAAAAAGCGCTGCCCTGCAATATAAGCCCGGCAATGAGCACTGGCGCTTCTCTGAATTTTTTCGTTAGCGGGCCGATGAGCCCACCCTGAACGATAGCGATGACGACACCGATGTAGGCGAAGAGATAGCCATTATCAGTGGAAGTATAATGGTGCACGCGTTCGGTAAAAAGAGCGAAGGTCGCTTCGAGATTGGCAAAAGCTAGGGTGATGAGAAAATAGAGTACGACAAAAAAACCCACAACCGGATGGAAAATCGATTTTTTCATCAGTTCAAGGCGTGAATGGCTGGTTTTCTGCTCTTCTTTTGCCGCGATGAGGTCGGCAGCACTGCGCGATTCAGGCAGATATTTGATGGCGCAGAAGGTGTTGATAAAAGCCAGCAAAGCGGCAAAATAAGCCGGAATCTGGTATGGGTGTGCTGTCAGCACACCGCTGATATTGATTTTTATCAGGTTGAAAAATGCATTTTCCAGACCGAGCAAGATCGACTGACTGCTGAGCAAACCGCCGATTGAAGGGCCGAAAATAAAACCCAGGCCAAAAGCAGCGCCGACCAGCCCCATGCCTTTGGCGCGTTCTTCCGGTGTCGTAATATCGGCGATATAGGCTTGCGCTGCCGAGAAATTGGCCATGAAAATACCGGCGAAAATACGCGCTGCAAAAAGCATGACCAAATTTTGTGCGGCGCCGAAAAAAATCAACGAGATCGATGAAAAAAACAAGCTCATGATGATGATCGGTCGCCTGCCGACACGATCGGAAAGGCGCCCCCAAAACGGCGCAAAAATAAATTGCATAAGCGAAAATGAAGCGGCCAGCAGACCGATTTGCGTGGCGCTGGCGCCAAAGGTTTCAGCGTAAAACGGTAGGATCGGCAAAATAATGCCGAAACCGATAAGATCGACGAATATCGTAATGAAAATGACGGACAGGGCACCTTTATTTTTCATGCGGCCTTCTTTTTTCAGGTTTTGGATCGTTGGCGATCTGCAGCAAAGCACTGATTTGCTTAAATGCAGCGAGGAATTCGCGCTGTTGTTTCTCTGATAAACGGTCCAGCGTGCTTTTGATATGATCTCGCATGGCTTCGGCGCGCTGAGACAGAATCTCTCTGGAATTTTTGCTCAATGCGATGTAGATGATACGACGATCCGTTTCCGAGGGCAACCGCTGCAGCAACCCTGCGTTGACCATGCGCGTGGTTTGTTCGCTGGCCGAACTCTGGGCAATACCCAATGCCTGCGCTAGCTCATTCACCGTACAACACTCTTTTTGAGATAAAATCTGGATCAGCCTGTACTGTGCAATCGTTAAATCATGAATACGGGAAACGGCGCTGCTCAGGTTATGAAAATGGTGCATAATGCCGGGAAAAATCCGCACCAATTCATCGAGACGTTCATCTTTTGTCTGCAATTCCACCTCCACTATATCGTAGTACGATTAAATCGTGCTACGAAATGTACAAAAGCGCTGACAGCTTCGCAAGCAGATTTTTTACAGCGCCGGTGTCCAGGCAATTTTTATCGTCTTTTGCTGCCTGCGTCTGTTTTATTTCGGCGGGAATGTCATATTTTGTCTGTTCAAATGTAAAACATGTTCAAAAGAGAAATTCTGAGTTGCAAGACCCTGAATTTGCTCTTATTTTAACAAAGTTGATTCGGTAGCTGAGGGCGATCTTCCCCTTTCGGACCGCTTAAATCATGTTTGTCTCAAAAGGTCTCTGCTTTCGGAGCCTGCTCGAGTTTTATTAAATCGATATCCCGATGGCGTGGAGGAAAGAATGCGAAGATGGAATAGCGGACTTATTCTGTTGATTATGTTAAGTTATCAGGTGCTGCCGGCGGCAGAGAAAAAAGAGCAACCCGGATGGAACAACAAGCTCGTCGGCGGGCTCAATATGTCACAAGTTACTTTTGATAATTGGGCAAAAGGCGGTGAGAATGCAGTGACATGGCAGATTTTATTCACCGGAAAATTCGAAAAAAACCACAATAGATACAAATGGCTGACGGCCGGAAAATTCAATTTTGGCAAAACCAAACTCGATGGTCTGGAATTTCGCAAATCCGTAGATGAACTACGATTAGAGACGGTATTTACTTATAAAATCGGCAGTTATATTAACCCCTATGCCGCCGCGACCATACTCACACAGTTCGTCGAGGGCTATAAATATAGCGGTGAAAATACGCGTGAGCAGGTTTCCGCTTTTCTCGATCCCGGCTACTTCACCCAGAGCACCGGTTTCGGCATCGAACCAGCGAAAGGTTTGAAAACCCGCGCCGGACTCAGCATGAAAGAAACCGTGACCATCGATTTTTCGGCACCTTACGCAGACAACCCCAAAACCGCGAAAACCGAAAAAATAAAAATTGAGGTCGGCTTTGAATCGACCACTGATTTTTCGCGCAAATTAAGTGAAAACCTCGAATTGATTTCAAAGCTGGAAATGTTTTCCAACCTTGAAACTTTTGATCAGATCGATGTCAACTGGGATAACATGTTCCGGGCAAAAGTGGCTAAATATATCAGTGTGGTCATGAATTTCCGCCTGTTATACGATAAAACCGTCTCCATCAAGCGGCAGCTGAATCAGTCATTAGCCCTGGGTTTGACCTATACATTTATCTGAAGTGTCAGAGCAGATTGCTCGCCAGTTCCGCCAGGGGGGAGCGCTCGCCTTTTTCCAGCATCACATGCGCATAAATTTCCTGCCCCTTCATTTTTTCAATCAAATAAGTGAGCCCGTTCGAGTTTGTATCAAGGTAGGGGTGATCGATTTGAAAAATATCGCCGGTAAAGATCATTTTTGTGCCTTCACCAGCCCGCGTAATGATCGTTTTTACCTCGTGCGGCGTCAGGTTTTGTGCTTCATCAACGATAAAATAAATACGGCTTAGGCTGCGTCCGCGAATATAGCTCAGTGGTGTGATCACCAGCTTCTCGCTATCGAGATATTCACGAATACGCTGATGATTGCGATCATTTTCCCTGAATTGATTCTGAATGACAGCGAGATTATCAAACAATGGCTGCATGTAGGGACTGAGTTTGGTGCTGATATCGCCGGGCAGATAGCCGATATCTTTGTTACTCAGCGGCACCACCGGGCGTGCCAGATAAATCTGCCGGTAATTGCGGCGCCGTTCCAGCGCCGCGGCCAGGGCCAGCAGTGTTTTTCCGGTTCCGGCCTTGCCGGCGACGGTGACCAACTGGATATTGGGATCGAGCAATGCATTGAGGGCGAAAGTTTGTTCGGCATTACGCGGCATGATGCCGTAACCGGGTATTTTATCGACCCGGTGGAAAACCTGTGATTGCGGCTGATAAGTCGCCAGGCCCGAACGCTGACCGTTGCGAATGATGAAATACTCATGCGGCCGCGCCGCTTCGGTAAGGGGAAATTTTGCAACGGGAATTTCAAAGGGCATTTTATATAATTGATCGATCGTCTCTCCAGGGAAATTTTCGACAATCCGCCTGCCGGTATAAAGCAGTGAGATATCCGGTACATGATCCGGGACATAATCTTCACTGAATAAACCGATACTCTTGGCTTTCATGCGCAAATTGACATCCTTGGTCACCAAGATGACATCTTTCTGCGGATTGTCCTGCGCCAGAATAAAGGCGGTGTTGAGAATCCGGTGATCGGGTTTGCTATCGGAAAAATTAAAACGCAAAACTTCATGCATTTTTTGGTCAAATTTGATGATGATCTTTCCCAGCCCGGGGCCCATTTTCACCCCGTTTTTAAAAATGCGCTCACGGCTGAGTTTATCGAGGTGGCGAACGAATTCACGCGCATGAAAATTGATGGTGTCGTTGCCTTTTTTGAACTGATCAAGTTCTTCGAGAACGGTGATCGGGATCACGATATCATCAGTGCCGAAATGATTGATGCAGGCATGATCGTGCAAAATGACATTGGTATCGAGAATGAGCAGCTTTTTTCTAACGGGCATGACTAAACCTCGGTTTTGTTAGCAGTGGCGAGCTTCCAACGGGATGGGCGCTATTTTAATGCTTCGGTATGGATTTTTATTCTCTAAAGTGGGCACCAATGTCAAGATAAATTTGTGGGTTGTTTAAGATGTGTTAATTTTCTACAGTTTAATGATTGTTGTGTTTTTTCCCTTGAATTGTCTTAGCGATCAGCATGTGTAATGAGGATCAAAGTCAAGACCGTGCCGTTTTTTGGCACGCCGCAGGGTAGTCTCTACTTTGACCGCCAT
>JAJRYV010000026.1 GCA_024275575.1 bacterium | reverse complement strand
GTTCCGTCCCCGGATTGCCCTATCCTCCGAAGGTGCATTAAACTAATAAATCGAAGGAATACATGTCAAGGTGCTAAGTTATGAATGTACCATTTCGTGTGAGGCAGAACAAGTGTCGCTTCTTCAAAGCCAAACCCGACATCATTTATATATTTATAGGCCAAATAAATTGATATGGAGATAAAAAAATGAGTAACGCAATGATTTTTAGAGATTTATCTCGTTATGACAGCAAACACCAAATTGCATAAACTGCCATGACATAATAAATGGTTTTGAAGAGCAATTCCGGAAAATGTTGATTCAAGACCAGTTCAAGAATCATACGAATTTCTGAGAGGCTATTTATAAAACGAACATCGATACTGAAACAGAGAAAAGTTAATAAAAAACAGGCGAGAATAGCTGTTTGCTGATGATCACCAAAAATTTTCAAACAAACCTTGGGCAGCTTTTTTGTTTTATGCATTTTCCCATCAAGGTGACAATGAGTAGATGATGTAACGGGTGTTTTGGCATCTGCTGAGCCATATTCTCTGGCGGATTTGTGCTCTGCCTGACGAAGCCAATAGTTTGAGTAATACTAAAACATTCCGGAAAAAATTTGCCCTGTTTTCAAAGAAGAGAATTGCTTTGGCAGAAATTACTTGCTCGAATAGATTTAGAATGAATATCCCCGGAAAATTCAGATTTCGAATCTGCTCATTAAATACGATCAAAAAAATGGTTTGCGGAAATCGATCTAAGTAGCATTGGTTGGCTTTGCACGGTGATTTTTTCACTGTACGTGCAAAAGGGCGTCACTTTTTAGCTGAGATTTGTTGCCGCCTTCAAGAATCTTCGGAGAAGCGGCGGCATTCAAATATTAAACTATTCTTGCCCGTTGTCAGCGTATATGCTATCTTTTAAGGTGCAGATAGACGGATTTCACTCGATTAAATCCCAAAGATTGAAGTTATTCAAATCCCCCGGCTTAGGAAATAGTGCTTGTTGAAAAGCGTATTGACAATAAATTTTTATATCTATGTGTAGATTTTAATTTTACTGGAAAGAGATTATGAAAATCAACTCATTTGAACGAGATATCGACAGCAGGATTATAGACCGTGGTAAAAATTATTTCCAGGAATCGGCAGTGGATGATCTCGAAGTAGTAACCGGAAATAAATGGCAAGCTGCAGTCAATGGCTCGGAAATATATGAAGTTGAGATCGGACTCTCTCAAGGCAATATCGTTGGTTAGAATTGCTCCTACCCCTATGATTGGGGGCTAATATACAAGCATGTGGTTGCAACATTGTATGCCATTCGCGCAGAAATGGATATTGAAAATAAAATGAAATCCACAAAAACCAAACCCCGGAAAAGGAAAATGACCGATCGACAGCAAGCGGCGGTTATTTTGGGAAAACTCGGTAAAAAGAAATTGATGGATTATCTCTCGGAGCATGTGCTGCGGTCGCGTCAACAGCTGCTCGTATTTCTTGCCCATTTTGCAGACCAAGTTGAAGGAGCAGTACCTGATTACTACAAAAAGATGATCAAGCGCTTTGCCAAAGCGGCGATGGACCGACATGGCTTTATCGATTATTATTCAGCCAGATCGTTCGTGACGCCAGTGGATGCTTTATTACAAAATGCAGAAGATTGCTTTGCCGGCAAGAGCTATCAGCGTGGAGTTTGGATCTGCATGGCTATCATTGAAGAAATCCCTGTGGTGATTTTAAATATGGACGACTCAAACGGTGGATCGGGTATGGCCTTCAATTGGGCAGTCAATTTGATCGGCGAACATGCGGACGATCTGCCGCAGGATTTGCGGCAGGAGCTGTTCGGGCGATTGCAAAAGGAGTATTCCAAAACTAAATACAGCGATTTTGGTTTTGACTCAAATCTACTCGACCTGATGGTTTCCCTGGCTAATAATCCCGAAATGGAAGCTGCCTGTTTTAAAACGTTGGATAAACAAATCGTTTACGCGAAAACAAAAAAACGTGATTGGCAAATCGTTGCATTGCTGCGAAACAAGATCGATTTTTTGAAAAAATCCGGGAAATCCGCTCAGGCAAGAAAGCTTATTGAATCCAACCTTGAATATGCAGAATTTCGTCGAATATTGGTTGATGAAGCAATTAAAGCAAAAGCTTATTCCCGGGCGAATAAACTTGTTAATGAAGGCCGGGCTCTTGCTCAGGCAGCATCACATTTCGGTAATGAAAGCATGTGGGATGGTTATTTGCTAAAAATTGCCCGGTCTGCAAAAAACAAAAATGATATTCGTGCCCATGCCCGCGCTTTGTTTTATTCGACGCATTATAGCATGGAATATTACCGAATTCTCCGGAAAACTTATGACAAAACAGACTGGCAGGCCGAGGTCGAAAAAATCGTCGGCGAAATCCACAAAGAGAGTAAGAAAAGGTGGGGCAATAATTGGGTGGTGATAACGGGAAGAATTTACGCTGACGAAAAACAACCGGAAAAATTGCTGGATTTGCTGCAAAAAAATGAATTGGCAGTAGACTCCATCGTTGAATTTCTCAACCCTTTGAGAGAAGCCTGTCCGGCAAAATTATTAACATTGTATAAAAAAGCAGTGATGTTATTTGCCAAAGGCACAGGTCGAAATGTCTATCGGGATATGATCTCTCACATGAAAAAAATGCAAGAATTTACCGGAGGGCGAGAAGTCGTAACCGAGATGATTGCCGAGCTGCGGGAAAAATACCGAAACCGCCCGGCAATGCTGGAAATGTTGACCTCGACTTTTGGGTGATAATCATGAATTTTGTTGATAATCACCACGAATCAGCCTGCGCCCGCTTCCACATTTTCCGCCAGAGTGGTGGAATTGTCGCCTCGTCGAGTAAACAGTTTTCTGCGATGCGCGGAAATAAATTATCATAATGCCGCACATCGGTGCCGCTCACCCGACGGAGTATATGCCACGGCCGCAGTTCATCGAGGTTGCGCAGGCCTGCGGCAGCGGCGAGTTCCATTAAATTCTCCATCATCGCAGTATGGTAATTGGCGACACGTTGCGCTTTCCGGTTGACGTCCAGTGCTTTGTTGCGTGCGGGGTTTTGCGTCGCGATGCCCGTCGGACAGGTGTCATTATTGCATTTCAGCGCCTGAATACAGCCCAGCGCGAACATCATCGCACGGGCAGCGTTGACCGCATCTGCACCAAGAGCCAGCAAACGCAGCAGATGAAACGCCGAAAACACTTTGCCGGAGGCGATGAGGCGCAACGATGAGCGCAAACCGGTACCGACGAGTGCATTATGAATAAAAATCAGGCCGTCACGCAACGGTGTGCCGACGGAATTTGTCAATTCGACCGGGGCGGCTCCGGTTCCACCCTCAGCGCCGTCAACGGTAATAAAATCCGGGGTGATGTCGGTTGCCAGCATGGCTTTACAAATGGCAACAAATTCCGTTTTCCTGCCGAGACACAGTTTAAAACCCACGGGTTTGCCGGCAGAAAGCTCGCGTAATTTTGCAACGAATTCCAGCAATCCCACAGGCGAGGAAAAAGCGGTATGGGCTGGCGGCGAAATGACATCCCGGCCCAAAGGTACATTGCGAATTTCGGCAATTTCCGTCGTCAATTTGACCGCCGGCAAGATGCCGCCATGCCCGGGTTTGGCGCCTTGCGAAAGTTTGATCTCGATCATTTTTACTGTTGCCAGCCGGGCTTTTTCAGCAAATAAAACTTCGTCGAAGCTGCCATCGAGTTTTCGGCAGCCAAAGTAACCGGTACCGATTTGCCAGATCAGATCACCGCCATGTTCAAGGTGATAGGGACTGATGCCGCCTTCACCGGTATTGTGGGCAAATCCACCGGTTTTTGCCCCTTTATTAAGAGCGAGAATGGCATTGCGACTGAGGGCGCCGAAACTCATCGCCGATATGTTTAACGGCGAAGCTTCGTAGGGTTGGCTGCAGCAGCTCCCGCCGAAGCGAATACGTGGACTGTGATCATGCACTGCTTTGGGCGCAAGCGAATGGTTGATCCATTCATGGCCGTCACGGTAGACGTCGAATTGGGTACCGAAGGGGCGCGTATCGCGGTCGCCTTTTGCGCGCTGATACACGAGAGCGCGAAATTCACGATTCACAGGCTGGCCGTTGGTATTGGATTCGACAAAATACTGTTGTATCTCCGGCCGGATGGCCTCAAACAAAAATCGCAGATGCCCGATGATCGGATAGAGACGCAAAAGTGAATGATTGCGCTGCGTCATATCATGTATTCCCAGCGCGATTAGTGGCAAAATGAAGGTGAGAGACCAAATAATCGGCGGCCAGAATTTTGCTGAAGCCAGAACGGCCACAGGCAGCAGCAGGGCGAGTAATACGAATAATTTACGTGTCATTTTATCATTAATTTCCTGTTTATGCTGTCCAAAATCAGCTCGCGCATTTTCTCAGCAGCTTCGGTATTTTTTCTTTGGAACCACGATTTTAACGCCAAAAGCACAACCACTGCAACGATGAATGCACAAAAATATGCCGGATTGTATATGATGGCATAATCGATAAGGCCGTCAAATATTTTGGGTAAAATATATTTAAAAAAATCAGCGATGTGTCCGAAAATCCAAACGCTTTCGTCGTTGGCGACGCCTTGCGGTGGTTTATTCCAAAACCAGAGCGCCGAGATAACGATGCCTAACAGCAATTCGAGGGTGATACCGTAGAGCCATTTTCGGCACAGAACCCAATTGCGTATGGTATTATTGAATTTTTTCCAGTTTGGTGCGTTTTCCGCTTCCACCATATTGCCAGTATTTCCATCGGCTGAATCGACGATTACAAATTTCCCGGGAAGCTGTCCCGGCGCGTAGTTGGCAGTCCTGCGCTGTAAACGCTCGATTACACTCTTGTGAATTTGCACCACCCCCTGAATTTTTCCCTTGCACAATTTATCGATTTCCCGCGGGTGATAGCGATAAAAAACCGCCAGCCCGTCGCGTGAGTTGTAAATTCGACCATTAATATGGCTGTTCCCAAACGCTGATTTCATTGCATCTTCCTTAAATATGAGCTGCCGTCGGCTGGCGCGTTGCATCATCCAATAGAGGGTAACATAGGCCATGCCCGGCCGCGCATAACCACCGCCGACGTTCGAATGCATGCCGGCGAACCAGACTTGCTCGACACTGCCTGCTGCCCGGGCAGACTCATTCCATACTTTTGGCCAAAATGAAGTGCGCTCATCGTCGATGGCCAGTGCCTGACAGGCATATTTGATATTGTCGCTGAGCTCGTAATTATAAAAACGGTGTGGAAAAAAATTATCGGAGAGGCGCCCCAGTGCGATAAACAGCAGGTTGAGTGCAAACATGCCGATGCCGGTGATATCCCATTTTTCCGGGAAACCCAGTGCGGAGACCGTATCCCAGACGCCGAGAAATTCGATATCGATGCAGCCATGTGAATTATTGTGCTCACGAAACTGCTGCGCCAAACCGGGATGTTTCGGCGCTCTTTTGTAGGCGACAAATGCCTCTTCGATGTATGATTTAATCTTTTCGTCGGTTCGTGGATTGCCGTTGCTGTCTTTGTTTTTCACCAGCCCGCAGGCAGCGATAAAACCGGAAAACGCCCGGATCGTGGCCGCCCCGCGGCTGAAACCGAAAAGATAAACCCGATCGCCTGGTTCATAGTTGCGCGCCAGAAAAGCGTAAAGATCGCAGACATTGCGTTTAAATCCAAAACCAAAAGCAGCGGTGAAAGCACGGAAAATTTTATTGGTTCCGGTGCCGATGCCGTTGTCGTAAAACTTGATTTGTTCGTTTCCTGGATCGTGAATTTCGATCGCTTTATAAATCTTGTAAACATTGCTGTCCGGCGAATAACCGCCTTTGTTGCCGGTGCCATCTGCGCATAAAATGATATTTTTTGCCATAGATTTCCTCGGCCTTGTATTTGGTGAGCTTTTGGGTTTAATCCGGCTCTTGCAATATTTTACCGCAATTTACACGGCATGTATTCTGGCAGGAGCTCAATTATAACAGGGTTGCATTATTTCAAATTGCCGGAAATGAAGAGGCCAATATGAGTCGTCCAGAGTGAGCTGTCTGCTGAAAAGAAGCGAAAATGATGAGTCTTATAAATAATTATTATTATATGACAAAATAGCGACTATTGCCAGAAAAATATGGCGTTCTGGAAATACAGCCGGAGGATCATTTCACCGAATCGAGAAAATCGAACCAGACTTTGGTCTTTAAATCGATGCAGACGAGATTGCCACCTGCATTATGTTTAATATGCTCACCGGGGGTCGCAATGGCGCCGAGAAGAGGTCGCTGTTTAGCAAGGACCCTACGCCACTGTGCGTTCAACCTTTCAGGTTCCCAAAACCTGAAAGGTTTTTAGTGATTTAAAACCTCGCTCTCGATAAATTATTGCGGGAGTAATTCTAAGCGATAAACACTTTCTCCCGGTAAAAAGGACGTCAGTTCACCGTTAAGCCAGGCGTCGTGCCCTTTGTTGTAAAATGGCGAAAGCGGATGTCCGGATTGCCCGGCGGGCATGTGAAAATAGGCTTCATTTTCACGGCCGGGGGTTACGGCAAAACGCTCGGAGGCTGCGATAAGTCCACCACCGCGTTTCGTCTGCAAAAGCGGCATGTGCACGCCACCGGGCATCGCGGTTGCCGGAATATCGAGCCAGGCGCTCAATCCTTTAATTGATTTACTGAACGGGTGCTGCACTGCGAAGGTATTTTCTTCACCCCAGGGATGATCTGCGAGCGGCAATCCGAGATCAGAAATCACATTATCGACCTGTGCCAGCAGCAATTCCCGCCACGAGGTGAATCCCGGCGCCAGCAAGTAATCCGGTTGTTGCTTCAGCAATTCCCACATTGCCTGTTCGTGGTGTGCCATAACCATACTAATGTATGAAAAGCGTTCATCTTTTTCTTTGAGCGGCGCCAGCAAGGGATCAAAAATGCGGTTTGCCAGTCCACGACGAAAATTTTTCACCAGCCGGTAACCGACGGAATTGGCGCTGGCTGCAGCATCCCAGTTTTCCACTTCTTTGGCAAATTCTTGCCGCCCGGCATTATTTGCAAGGGCATTTTCATCCAGCATTTTCAGCAATAATTTTTGCCAGCGGCTGAGGAAAACAGCCCGGTGGTCGCGCTGGATTTTGAGCATATCCGCCGGAACGAATTTATCTTTGGCAAATAACTGGTCTCGGATTTGTTGCGCCCGTGCGCCTATGGTATAATTGTAATAATCGTAAAGTTTATCGCCCATCTTGCCGCCGACAACCCGTGCGTTGGCCGTCCAGATGCGCCCGGATTCAGGATTGACGATTTGCGGATATTCCGCCGGATTGAGCCAGCCATCCCAACCATTTGAGCCGTCTGCCCATGATTGCGGAAAGCGGCCGGCATCACCTTTTCTGCGTGGAATCGGTCCGCAAATCGTCCAGCCGATGTTGCCGTCTTTATCGCCGGTAGTAAAATTTTGCGCTGGAATCCCGCCGGTTTTTGCAACGGCCAGCGCTTCTTCGACCGAATGCACTTGTTCCAGTTTCCAGAGATTTAAATTGACCCCGCGATCGCTATGCGCAACCCAGCGGTAAGCCCGTTTGCGGCCGCGATAATCCTTGTCGATCACTGGTCCCCAAATCGTTTCCTCAACCATGAGTGTATCATCAGCCGCGCCATTGACGCGAATGACTTCCTGATAACTCACAATTCCGCTCGGCCCGGCCGGTGTTTTGTAAAGATTGGGCTGCCCGGCCTCGGTCTCGAGAATGACCAGATCACCCCAATCGCCGTAGGAATTGGTAAAACCCCAGGCCACCTCGCCGTTGCTGCCGGCAACTATGAATGGTGAACCAGGCAATGAAACACCGCTGATTTGACGATTTTCTTCTGCGGTAATTTTATAAGAAACACGATACCAGATATTGGGGATGCTGATCATCAGATGCATGTCGTTGCAGACAATGGCGCCGCCGCTTTCGCTATGATCGCCGGAGACCGCCCAGTTATTGCTGCCGAAAGCGCCTGCAAGTTCACGGTCAAAATCGAGAAAAAATCGTTCGGCGTCTGCAACTTTGGTCGTGGTTTTGGCTGTTGTGTCTGATTTTTGCTCAAAATAAACACCTGGTTCAGGCAATGGCGGCGGCGGGAATGTCGTGCCGTCGAGAGCAGCATCCCACTTGGTGCCTGCCGGTGTTAAAAAACTGAACAGAGCCGGGGGGAGCAGATCGTACATTAATCCGAGGTCGGATTCACCCTGGCCGTCAGGGCTTTGCAGGGTAAAATACATGGTTAAAATGCAGAGAAAAGAATCTTCCTCGCGCCAGGGCGTCGGCTCTTCGCCCAGCAGCAGATATTCAAAAGGCAATGCCTGTAGTTGCACAAGCCCGGCATTAACACCATTTTTATAAGCAGCAAGGAGCGCTTTTTCAGCGCCATCCAGCGCACGTACCATTTTTTCAGCCCGGGCCCGAAAACGGTGCAGACGTGCGGCACGATCGACTGTAAGGGCCGGCAAACCGAAAAGTTCGGCCAGCTCACCGGCGCTACGGCGACGCAATAAATCCATCTGAAAAAAGCGCTCCTGCGCATGCAAAAAGCCGGTCGCATAAGCGATATCAACTCTGCTCGTGCTGCTGATCGTCGGCACGCCGAGATTATCGCGCTCTATCGTGACAAGCGTGCTGATGCCTTCGAGCTTCAGTTCACCCTGCAACAGCGGCAGGCTGCGGCGCAATTTGTAGTTGGCGTAAAATCCCCCGACAATGATGATTGCGATGAGCAGTAAAATGATGGAAGATATCCATTTAAAGGCTTTGCTCTTGCGCGTTTTTTTTGCTGATTGTGGTGTTCCCATTTCCTCTCTCCTGTTTTTGACCTCTATTCGCTCGCAGAATCACTCTGGTGCCGGGAAAAGGCATCAGGATGGTATACGAATTTACGACCTCTCACCCCGCTTTCTTTCTTTAAAGAAAGAAAAAAAGTAGCAAAAAACGAAAGAAAAATTAATACAATGTTTATTGTTGAGCCTGGTTATGCGTAAAATGCGTCAACTGAAAAGATGTTTTATCTCTGCGTTATTGTGACCCTGCGAGAATAATAAAGGATAGTGCCTGTTTTTTTTGAATGCTGAAGGTACGGCGGGCAATATCTTTTAAAAACCACAAACCCTGAACAGACAAACAGGACCAACGAATAAGCTTCATTAAAACCTCTTTGAAGTTTATTTAATTTTTTTTATTGTATCGAAAACCCCAAGAAATAACTCTGCTGCTGCAGAGCCTGTTTTGTCAAAAATCTGGAGATAACATGTTTACAAACAATTTAACGAGCTGGATTTTGCCGTTACTTTTACCCGTAGCCGTTCTTTTTTCCTGCTGCGGCACGCATGAAAAAACAGCCGAAAGACCGGCGAGACCCGAAAATCTGACTATCGTTTTTGGCGAGGGTGGCGGTTTTAGCGGCCAGTGGCAAGGTTACACAATCGAACCTGACGGCGCTATCTTGCAATGGCAGGGCCGGGCGGCGGGAGCGAAGCCGAGCCCCGCGGGAATGCTAAATGAGAGCGCTTTTGATCATTTATGGAATGAAATTCACGATCGGGATATCCTGCAAACAACAGGCACGGCACCGGGCAACATGACGCGTTTTATCAGTATTACTTCCGGGCAGGAAACACACCGTATTTCCTGGGCGATGGATGCAAAAGACTCGGGAAAAACGGCTGAGCTCGATAAGTTTTATAATTTGTGCGGCCAAATAGTTGAACACAAACAGTAGTGTTTTTGCGCAGCAGGCTTATCGTGCTGCTAATCATTGACTCAGGTTTTGTCGCAGATTAATGCGCCATAAAATAATTTCACTTTATTAAGCCAGGAGAACTTCATGCACATTTTCTACAAGTTATCATCCCGATTTATTTTGTTGGCTGTTTGTTTGTCTTTTTTTGCTTTTAAAAATGAAAAACAGACTGCGGCAACACAAAAAAAACCTTTTGCCGAAAAAGAAACCAAACGCAGCGGCAGTTTAAAACACACGCCGGCGCTGCGTGCCGCCCGCGAAGAAATGCGCCAAATCAGCGCTAAAGCGAACGGCTTTAAAAAGGCCCATTTGCAGAAAAAAGGACAAAACATCGTACGGCAACAACAGCTAAGGGCTTTGCAAAAGTTGCAGGAAATATCCGGGCCGGAGCTTAAAATCCGCTGGGACAGGCGGAACGAAACGCCGATTTTTATCGATAATATCAAATCGACGGCCAGTTTTAAAGTAACGCCTGGTTTAAACCGGGATGAAATTCTCACTGCGAACGCCCGACTTTTTTTTGCTGAAAATGCTGCGCTCCTGCGTATTGATGATCCTGAAAACGAGTTTAAACTGACCGGCATCTCCGGTGACGCTCTCGGCAAAACCCACCTGCGTTACCAGCAAGTATTCGATGGCCTCGAAATCCGGGGCCGCGACGTCATCGTGCATATTGGAACCGATGGCCGGGTGGAAAGTTTTAGCGGCCGTTTCATCCCCTCTTTAAAGTTCTTTTCCACCAGGGAAAAAATTTCTGCCGACGAAGCCCTGAACCGGGCGCTGTCCGATTTCAAACGGCAGGCTGATGACCATTCTCCTGAAAAAATGATTTATCCCGAGGGTAAAAATGCCCGCCTGGTCTGGCATATCCGCCTGAAAAAAGGGATCGGTACGGATATCAGTTATTTTATCGATGCGCTGACCGGCGAGCTGGTGAAAAAGATGAACAACATTAAATACGAAGGCCCGGCCGACGGCAGCGGCACCGATGTGCAGAACCAGACCCGGAATTTGAAAGTCTACCAGATCGGCAGCGACTATTACATGATCGATACCAGCAAACCCATGTATGACGCGGCAGCCTCCACCTTGCCGCAGGATGGCCGCGGCGTTATTTATACCCTCGATGCCCGCAATGCCGACAGCACGCTTTATTTTGTCAGCTCCAACGATCGCAATTCCTGGAACAATAAACCGGCGGTTTCGGCCGCTGCAAATGGCGCGCTGGTTTTCGATTATTACAAGCAGGTGCACAACCGCAACGCCATCGACGACAAAGGCACCTCGATGAATGTCGTCGTGAATTTTAAGGAGAATTTTAATAACGCTTTTTGGAACGGCTCCCTGATGGTTTTCGGCAATGGCGACGGGGTCCAGTTCAGCGATCTCACCGGTTCGCTGGATGTGACCGCTCACGAGATGACCCACGGTGTAATCGAAAACACGGCGAACCTGATTTATGAAGAACAACCCGGCGCACTGAACGAGTCTTTTGCCGATGTTTTCGGCGTCTTGTTTGAATTCTGGGTTAAAGGCGACCAGGGCAACTGGCTGCTCGGCGAAGATGTGACCACGCCCAATATTCCCAACGATTGCCTGCGCAACATGGCTGATCCCGGCGCCGCCAACGTAGCAAATCAGGGACAGCAGCCGGCACACATGAGCGCTTTTCAGGTCTTGCCCAACACCCCTGAAGGCGATAACGGCGGCGTGCATATCAACAGCGGCATTCCCAACAAAGCATTTTACCTTTTTGCTCAGAGCACCAGCCTTGCTAATGCAGAAAAAGTCTATTACCTCGCTTTGTCCAAATACCTGACACGCAATGCGCAGTTTGTCGATACCCGCATCGCGGTTATCAAAGCCTCGGAAGAACTGTTCGGCGCCGGCAGCGCTCAGGCGACTGCCGCCGCGCAGGCTTTTGACGCCGTCGGCATCACAGACGGCCAGGCAACGCCGCCGCCGGCGGATAATCCTGCGGTGATTGGAACCGAATATCTCGCCGTAACAAGTGTAAATGACGGGCTGCTCTACCGCGTACCGTTAGATATTTCAGAGTTTTTACCAATTTCTTTTTCCACTCTCAAACGTCGCCCAACCGCCGAGGATGACGGTGGATTTGTTTATTACGTCGATAACAATTTCAACATTCACATCGCAGCAACGGATGGTTCTTCGGATCAGGTATTGACAGATACAGGCGTGTGGGATAATATCTCCGTTTCCCCGAACGGGCGGTTTTTAGCCGCAACCTCCATTTATGCGGAAGCGGCTGTTTATATTTTCGATTTTGCTGACGCCACGGGAAATAGCGATAAACGCATCGAGCTGTTTACCCCGACTTACACCAAGGGCGAAAAAGCGGGTACGATTCTTTACCCCGATCGTATCGATTGGTCGTCGGACAGCGATTATCTGATGTATGACGCTCTCAACGCTTTTGTCAGTTCGTTCGGTGATACGACGCAATATTGGGATATCAATATCATTCGGCCAACGGACATGACAACGGTGCGTATCTTCCCGCCACAGCCTCCGGGGGTGAATATCGGCAATCCGGTTTTTGCCTCCAACAGTGATAATAAAATCGTGTTTGATTACATTGACGCTGATAATCAGGTTTCCGTTTTGGCTGCGAATTTGAATACCGGAGCTATTGGCGTGGTGACCAATAATTTTAATTCCCTCGGCAACCCCTCTTTTTCCAATGATGATAAACGGGTTTTTTACCACTACATGGATAATAACGGTTCCTCAATCTGGTCTGTCGACCTGTTGCAGGACGGTCTCACCGGGGATGGAAACGACATAGAAATCATCGCCGGCGGCATGAACGCACTCGATTTTACCGTCGGGCAGCGCCCGACGGAGGTGGAGGAACAACCGACAACTGTGCCTGAAGATTTTACCCTGTTGCAGAATTATCCCAATCCTTTTAACCCCTCAACGGTTATCGGGTTTTCTCTGCCGCAGCGGGCGCAGGTTTCCGTCAAAATATTCGATATGTTAGGCAGGGAAGTGACAACATTGACTCAGACTGTGCTTGCTGCCGGTAGCCATGAGGTGCTGTGGAACGGCCGCGATCAGGCAGGCAATATACTGCCAAGCGCTCTGTATTTTTACAAATTGACGGCACAGACAGGCCAGGGTATGAAATTTACGCAAACACGTAAAATGACGTTGCTAAAATAAGGTCATATGGCCTAACCCTCAAGGTTTGGCAACCTTGAGGGTTTCTTGAGCAGGGTTGAATGATATTAGCCTGCCGATGATCAAAAAAGCAGATGATGAAATTCACAAGAAACAATATTTGTTGTTTTTGGGCCATCGTTCTTGTTTTGCCTGTTTCGACTGTTGCCCAGGAGAAACTGCAAAATACTTCCCCTTTCGGTTTGGGGCCGGAGCTTGCTCAAATATTTTCCGTCCCCGCAGGTTATCATCGAATCACAGTGATGCCGCAGAGTTTTGCCGGTTTTTTACGCCGGCTGCCGCTTCACACCGGTAGAAAAGCGGTGCGTGATTACCGCGGCCAAATCTTTAAAAACGTAGCTGATTCCACTGTTGCTGCGATCGTCAATCTGCATATTCGCGGCAAAAAACTCGAGCAATGCATGGATATTATCCAGCGGTTGTATGCGGAATTCTGCTTGCAAACAGCCAGGGAAGACAGTATTCGCTTTCTTCTCCCGGACAGATCAATATTATCTTGGAAAGACTGGAAGCAGGGTTGGCGGCCGCAGCGAAAAAGTGAGATGTTTCCACTGAAAAAAAATGCCCGCCCCGATCGTTCACGGCGAAATTTTGAGGCCTATTTATGGGAAATATTTTATTACTCCGGCACCCAAACCGCTTATTTTGGTCTGCAAAAAGTCGAACCGCAAAATATCAGAATCGGTGATCTCATCATCAAACAGGGCCGTCGCGGGCATGCTGTTATTTTGCTCGATCTCGCTGAAAACGATGTAGGCGATAAAAAGGGTATTTTCGGCCAGGGCGATACTCCTGCCTGCGAGTTTTATATTTTAAAAAACCGTGACGGTTTACCATGGTTTGATCTCAATTTTAATCATGTGTCCCCCAATTTGCCCATCGGTAAAAAAATGTTGTGGACAGGTTTGCGGCGTTTTTAGCCAGATTCAGCGCTCGAAGAAAGTATGTGATATCTGATCGAAAAATCGAGTGAATCAAGGTAGAAATTTCAGTGTCGATAGTGACTTCCGGCCGGCATGATTTAATCAATGCCCGAATCCAACGCCCCGGACTGAAGAACCCCACGGTAGAGTATTGCACAGGTTAAGGTATTTTTCACTTTTCGTATATCACGGCCACCGAATTTGCAGGAATATTTACATCATCGGTAAAAACGACCGGAGATGGGTTTTCAGGAGTTACCAGCATCTTTGCTGCGGTATCTTTTTTAAAACGAATGACCGCTTCTATAGCTGTTTCATAATCATAGTTCACCACGACAACTGCTCTTTTTCCGCTTTGCGGTTCGACAAAAACAGAATAGTTCGGGTAGCGTGCGCCATGCAACAGAACGGTTGCGCCAAGGGTATCCTGAAACGTACCTTGCCACAGATATTCGCTTAATCTTTTCCGCAGGGTATCGACCTTTTTGCCATATTTCATCGTTAGCGGGAATTCATGCAAGCGTCCTTTAAAATTCCGTGGTTCGTAGCTGATTATGTAGCGATTCATCAGCGCCAGATTGATCATATTGCGGTCATTGTACCCCGAAACAGGAATCATCATCTCCTGCAGGGGGGCAATATACCGATGCAATGCTGTGTGACCGAGGTCGACGCGGAAATAAGAGAGCTGATATTGACGAAACTGTAGATCATAATTCCCTTCTCCGGCAAACAGATAATCTGATTTCAAACGTCCGGAAATTTTATGAAAATCCTTTGCAAGTTTGGCGTCTCCTGCGTAAATATGCGCCGGCACATGATGGCTGTGCGTCGTATCAAAACAATAGCGGGCCTCACCATGGTGCTGGTTTTCATCATATAGCATGCCGTCGGCGCCCAGTGTTATAGACTTCACAAATTCCTGCCCGGCAATCTGACGCCATGCGGGCGAAAGGTGGCACAGGGGAGAAAAGCGATGGGTGTTGATCTCTGCCAGTTGGGTCGCTGTCTGGTAAGCATACCCGCCATAGTAATGCGGATCACCATAGGGATCCTTCGTGGCATAGCGGATCAGTTCGTTTGGGTACCACTGGCTTGTGCGGTCAACCCAGGTATACTTGTTAAAAAGAATTACCTTTACCCCCAGTTTTTGAATTTGATCAATAACGGAAGCAAGCTCTTCACGGGTTCCGAGCCGTGGATCGGTATCATGGGAAGGACAGGCACCGTCCTGGCCGCCGATTGTCCAGCCGGTTACCTGTAAAGCTTGAACATTATAGCGAGCACAATCTTCCCCGATTTTAATCAAATCATCATAACGATAGCGGATATCGCTCTCCGGATTATTGACATGTATCTGCTGCCATGAATTGACTTGCTGCAGCCAGTCCGGTTTCGCTGGAGAATGAAACCAGCTTTGACGCCATTTTTTATAAATATCCGCCCCGCGATGCCAACTGCCCCGGTACGGCTGCAGAACAACAGGATAGAGTCTTCCAGATTCTTTAGCATTTAAAAACGGGAAATGCACAACTGAGAATTCAAGCTGAACAGGCTGGCCGTTAAACGCCTCTCCCGCAGGGTTGACCCCGCTGTCCCAGAATTCATACCCGACATAACCTGGCTTAAGCCGTGCCATAAATCGAACCAATTGACTGGCGGTCGTATCATGATATCCGACATAAAGACCTTTATCCTGGCCGGCAATTAGCGAAAAAGGGGTATCAGGAGTCTGAAGCATCTGAGTTGGATAATCAATCGCAAAATAACCGGGCTGATTATCAAATCTGGGGAAAAGCTGTAATTCTTTCATACCGCCGTAATCCATTCCAATCTGGCAAAAAGAACTGGTCGTCGCCGGCCGGGTCAGAGCACCCAAAATCGGCCAGTAAACGGTTTCCACCGGATGAGGGCTGCGGTTCTCAATTTCACCTGTAAAAATCAACCCGGCATCTGTTAAATCAATGGTGCCAATGAAATCGATATCCAGTATCCCCCCATTTTTACTGTGAACTTTTTTCCAGATAAAGCGGATACGCTTGCCCCCTCTCGCCAGTCGGACCTCAGGGCTCGGCTGTTCAGCTCCATAAACCGGATTAAAGCGCTGATCCGGCAATGGGATATCCAGCCTGAAAGATTGTCCCAATTCAGCTAGTTTCTGGATAGGCCAGCCGTTTTTTTTACTGATAAATTGTTCCAGTGCACCGGAGCTTTCATTAAACACTGCTTTAACGCTTCCATTCTCCAGGATAATAGAGCCGGACAGTACAGGCGCTGGCAAAGCGATCAAAATCACAATTAAAATCCACCGCATCCGTTTTTCCTCGTTTATTCTTCATTTTTTTAACAACTTTGACGCATAGTATGCTTCTCCCACATGATATGAGAAGTGAGTTGTAATTCGTGTTACATGCAATGCAAGGGATTCAAATTCCTCACCACAGGGAGTTGTGTGAGGTTTACTGGCTTGTGCGGTATCGATTTCATCAATGGCATTTCGGGCAACGATTACGGCTGCCCTTAGGCCGGAAATTAATTCTTTGCGCAAAATTGGTCCAGCGTGGAATTCCTGTTCTCGCTCCCGTTTATAGCCGTTATTGAGAACACCGCTTCCAAGATAATGATTTAGGTTGCCGGTGAGATGTCTTGCAAGCGCTCCAATAGAATTAGCAATAGCATCTGGTTTTTGCCACAGAATATTTTCGGGCACTTCGCTTAGCAATTTTAGAAACTGCGCCGCATATCGCTCAATTTCTATGATGGCATTTCTTGGAGGCATTGTGTTTTTCCTGTTTTCGATGGTTTAACATGATTGTTGTTAACCGGAGGTGAACTTTCACAAAACATCTGATCATGAAGGACGCAAAGGCGTTAACCCAAGTTCACCACAGTTTACAGTGACGGATAAATAAAAACAATATCTTACTTTTGGCTGGCTAAACTTAATGGTCACTACAGACTTTTAATTTTCTGAATATTTCAATATTTTTGATTTATCAGTGTTTTCCTTTTTAATCAAATTGATGAGCATTTTGCAGTATACGAAGCTTGAAGTCGCGACGCAAGTAGAAAAACAGCGATGGGTCACTACGGAAGAAATCTTTTTGTTATAAATATTAAACTTAGGTTGCTTTTTCTGCTAAAAACAGTCATATTTAGGGTGTTTTTGACACTAGAGAGGTGAACTTGGGTTAACGTTCCGATTTGAACAGTTGGTATAAACCGATGCCGAGTCCGATAGCAAGCGGGAAATGCCCCCAAATCGGTAGATTGCTTAGGAAGGGCTGTTCGCCAAAGCAGCCACAGTCATGGTTTTGCAGAAAAGCATAGATTGTGACAACGAAAAACAGAATCGGCAGGAGAACAAAAATACGCAGGGGGCGGAACCAGATGCAAAATGCGATAAAAAACTTAACGCCAATAAAGCCGATCAGCAGAACTGTTGTTAATTCTGCTGATAAAAATTATGTAACTAATGGGGTGTGAATGCTTTGTTTAAAATCTAATATTTTGCCGATTGCGGAGATTATTAGAATCAACGAACAGATGGTTTTGAGAATGGTTAGCTTGAAACTGTCAAATTCTGTTTGATTTATGTTTAAGCTGTGTTGAGTACATGAATATATGGAATCCCATCAATGGCTACTCCATTTCAGTTAAACTTCGAAAAATCAGGATTGGATGAGATAAGGAGCCATCTTTGTCTATAGTACGCTTTACAAAAATTAATTTGTTATCAAAACCAGACATAAATCTTTCATTTCCCGGTATGTTGAATGAAGTAAGAAATGTTCCATCTTCTTGCCACAATTCCAGGTGGTCTTTCGGGTCTCCATCTTTGTTCCATGCTCTCAATTGAACGCAAATTACATTGCCATTCAGTAATGTCAATTTATTCAGTTGGGTGGATTTATTGCGAAATTGTTTTTCGGCGTCGTGTCCCTTTATATTTTTTGTTTTTTTTATAATCGGGAAATATTCTGAACTATCGAATTTATAAACTCGCTTGATGTTTTTTGTCGCAAGATCAAAAACTTTTATTTCGTACTTATGGTTGAATGTCTGCCATAGCTCATTCTCGTGTAGCGCAATGTCACTGGCCGGAGCAAATATATCGAAAACCAATTTAAAATCATCATCCATTTCCGAAAACTTGTTAAATGTTTTTCCGGTGTTTAAAATGGCTTGCGAGATTGAATAATCAGCATATCTTGTTGGATGAACTATGTATAAATATTTTTTCTCCTTATCGATCACTATTTTTGGCCAGGGGCCATGCTCAATGGGAAATGATTTTTGAAATTGACCGTTATTTATATCAAATTCAAGCAAACGCATTGTTCCGATGCTTCCAACATAAAGGGTGTTTTGCACCACTCCTGCTGTTACCGGAAATACATATTCTCCCGGGCCTTGCCCCTTGGTGCCAAGCATTCGAATAAATTTTCCATTTTTGTCAAACTGATACACTTGGTTGTTTATGTAATTATCCGTAACAAAAATATACTGATCTGAGATATGGATTGATGAAATTTGTGCGATTGGCATGTCTTCGGAAATTAAGAAAATTTCTTTCTCAATGCTTAAACTCACATGCTTTTCAGATGTTTTTCCGTAATAAACAGGATAATCGTAGTTGGTTTTGCATGAAAATAAAATTAAAAAAATGTATAAGTAAAATTGATTGCGATTTAATAAATTGTACTCCATAGATATCATAAAGTATCCTCATTGCTATGCGTAAGAGTCTGGTGAAAATTATTTATTTTAGTTTGAAATTCTATTGTCTTTAGAGAGTCTTTAAGTACTGCTTGATGGGCGTACTTTATTATCTTGTTTGGTCCCATTAAAGTAACCGTCCGGTGAAGTACGTATACAGTTTATTGCGGCAGCAGCTCAGCAAGTTTTTTCTGCGGGTGATCGGCGATTTGGCTGAGCGTGGCGCGCAGCCAGGCGAAAGGCTCGATACCGCGGAGTTTGGCCGTGGCCACC
>JAJRYV010000025.1 GCA_024275575.1 bacterium | reverse complement strand
GCGACAGATGCGCGGTAATTATTTAATTGTTTTTGCTTTACTTTTATTCTCTTTCCTAACCTTGCAATGCAAGAAAAATCCGACGCCACCACCAACACCTGGGTTTACGGATCCAAACAAATTAACATGGGTTGTAGATACATTAGCGGAGCGGCGAGGTTTTCAGACATTTATTCAAACGATTTGGGGAACAGCAAATGATAATATTTATATTAGTGGAATAGGTATTACAAGCATGACCGATTGGAGGTGGAATGGGAATTTATGGGAATACAGCAAAATTCATGTTCAACAAGGTGGTACAATCAGCGGATCCTATGATATTGAGGAAATTTTTGGGTTAGATGAAAATAATATTTGGGCAGTTGGCACATTTAAGGATTTAAATCCATCTCCTCCTCCGAATTTCATTAACTGGGGGATGTTTTTGTATTTTGATGGCGCTACCTGGCAAGAACTCGATCTGGGTGATAATAGCCCTCGCTTGTTTGACGTTTGGGCCAATGCTGTCGATAATGTGTGGGCTGTGGGGAAGGATGTTTACTATCGATTTGATGGTGTGAATTTGAGCTGGGGAACAATGCCTAATCCTGGGTATATTTTTACAATTGGAGGAGATGATTCAACTCTATTCGCGATGGGAACAAAAGGCGAGCCAAGCCAGGGTGAAAGTATCTGTTATATATGGACAAAAGGTGACTGGCAAGAAATTGCCTCATACAAAGACTCCGATGTCAATTGGACTTTCGGCAGGGATGCAATTTATTCACCGACTTTTGGAAACATTTACTCGGTTGGTGGTGGCATCTTTAAATGGAATGGGTCTTCATGGGATATGGAACTCACAACTGGATCAATGTTTCACGCCATCTCAGGTTGCAGTGAAGATTACATCTGGGCGGTGGGTTATCCCGGTCAAATTTATCACTGGAACGGTTCAGCATGGAATTCTATCGCATTGCCCGATGGTGTGCCGAGTGATGTTTTATTCACAGGTGTTTGGACAGACGGTTTTGAGACGTTTATCTCTGGGTGGGCACCAAATGGAACCTGGGCCGGTGGAATTGATAGCTATATTTTAAGAGGTAAATAATCCATGTGGAGTACATTAATCAACAACAACATAATCGGGCAGTTAGTTTCCCGCATGCAAGAAGTGACGCTGGACCGAGGAACCTACGAAACCCTGTGGCAGGGAAAATCGGACGAAGGACAGGCTATGGCCAGCGGTATTTACATTGCCGATTGACCATTGTGCGGTTATCTTCCGGGCAGGCGGAGGTAAAAAGCATCCGTCAATTTCTGCTGCTTGCGGTATTTCTTAGCGAAAAGTCCACAACTCCAGATTGTGGTGCTGGCAAAACTGCTTTTGCTTCAGGGCAATTTTTTTGTAAAATTTTAACTCAACTTCACATATGCATAACCTGTGTTACACTGATATTATATTCACACAACAGATATTAAAAAGCGGCCGTATTTCTTGGTCATCATGCTGATTTATTTTTACTTATGTTTACAATAGAAAAAACTTATTCAGTATGTGCTCTGGTTTTTCCAGGGGAAGACCATTCACACCAGTGGCCTTGTCAATTGCAGTTGGCAGGGCCATTTTTTTCTGCCCGGTATCCATTGCCCTTGACATAGAAAGCTGATCTGTTAGATTATCCATCTAAAACCAAAATTGCAGTGTTGATCACTGCAACTGGCCAGGATATCCTGCAGAAATTAATTCGAGCAAACGATTTTTTTTAAAATGGAGGGTGCGTAACGCCAAAAATCTATTCTAAAATTTGATTGTGAACGACGAACGAGAGAAAAAAATATGCGTGGAAAAATTCAATCGCCGCTTTCAGAGGCGAATTCAGGGGCTCTTGTTGGTTACATTCCGTTGCATAAGGCGTCATCAGAAACATATCGACAAATGGGGTTTAAATGTGGTCTCGAAATTCATCAGCAATTAAAAACAGCCAAAAAATTATTCTGCCGGTGTCCTGCCGGTATTTATCAGCAGGCGGAAGATTATAATGCAGAAATCATTCGTCACATGCGCCCGACTCTGAGCGAACTCGGCGAATACGACGGCACCGCGTTGATGGAATTCAAAACCCGCAAGAATATCACCTACCGGCTGAAAAATGAAAATGCCTGTACCTATGAAATCGATGATACACCACCTTTTCCGATAAACCGCGAGGCGCTGTCAATTGCCATCGAAATTGCGCTTTTGCTCAAATCCAGCATCGTTGGTGAGCTGCATATCACACGCAAACAATACCTCGACGGCAGCATTCCAACCGGTTTCCAGCGCACGGCAATTGTCAGCGTCGAAGGGTACATTCCACTACCCGCAAAAAACATCAGGATGATTCAGCTTAGTATTGAAGAAGATTCCTGTCGTGAGGTTTCCGATATCGGCCATGAGCGAATTTATACTACCGACCGCCTCGGCATGCCACTCATCGAAATGGTGACGGCGCCGGAAATGCTGAATCCACAAGAGGCAGCGGCCGCCGCCCATTTTTTGCGATTTTTAGCCCGCAGCACCGGCAAAGTACGAACAGGGATCGGGGCAGCGCGGCAGGACGTCAATGTCAGCATCAGCGGCGGCACCCGTGTGGAAATTAAAGGCGTCGCCCATATCAGCCGCATTCCCCGGTTGACTCATAATGAGGCTTTTCGCCAGAGGGCGTTGCTGGAAATTAAAAAAATCCTGGGCAAAAGAATAAAATCTGTGGAAGAATGGCAAATGGCGTACTGCAAGGTCAACGCTCAAAATCCGGTGATCGCCTCGCTTGCGACGCAGGCAAACAAAGATGACGGCACCTGTTTTTATGCGGTTAATCTGCCTGATTTTGTCGGATTGCTCTCATTTTTTACTCAGCCGGGTAAATGTTTTTCAGATGAAATCAGCGATCGCTTGAAAGTCATTGCCTGCCTGGAAAAACCCAATTTGCGCCATCACGAGGAGAAAGAATCGGTTATCGACTGGGGCAAACTGCGCCGGGAAAACAAGTGGAAACAAACTGATGCGCAGTTGCTCATCTCGGGGCAGCCGGAAGATTTGCACACCGCATTAGAGACAATCGAGGAGCGTTGCCGTCTGGCATTTTTCGGTGTGCCCAACGAAACGCGCAAATCATTGAAAGATGGGACGACAATCTTCGAGCGGGTGCTGCCCGGCCCTGATCGCATGTATCCCGACACCGATTCAGCGCCCTTGCCCATCAGCGAGACGTTGATCGAAGAACTTCGCAGACAACTGCCGACCGCTGTCGAAAATAGCGTGCAAATGATGCAGCAGTGGCAATTTCCGCAAGACGTCGTCGGTTATATTTTGAAAAATAATCTTTTCCCGCTGGTAAAAAAAAATATCACTGATTTCAATTTGCAACCTGTTTTTGTCGCGACTTTTTTTGGTCATAATTTGAAACATATCGAAGGCTGGATCACACCGGCATCACAATTTGACTACGAGCGGATTTATGCACTTTTCGCATTTTTGCGGCAAGAAAATTTGCAGCCTGAACTGGCGAAAAAGATGCTGCCGGTTATCTATCACTACCCGAACATGGATTTTGAATCAGTGCTTTTAACCATCGCTTTTAAAAAACATAGCGATGACGACATTCTGGCGCTCATTCCGGATTTGAAAACTAAATTTAAAGACATCGGCAGAAAAGACGACGCCGCCATGCGGGAATGGATGATGGGGCAACTGCGGTCGCGGGCAATCGGCAATATTGCCTTAAAAGCACTGTGGGAAATACTTGATGGAGGCTGCGATGAGTGATATTTTTAAAGGTTACAAAGGCGCTGCGCTCAAAACATTGAAAAAATATAAAATTCGGGTGTGGAGTGATGCGAGCATTAGCACCAGCCGAGGTGATTTTAAAGGGATTGTTTTGCCGCGAGCTGAAAATGATGATGACCGACACATCGTTTTGAAACTGATAACCGGCTACAACGTCGGCGTTGCCGTCGACTCGATTTTAAATATGCAGGAAGATGGCTACAAAGAAGCCCATTATAAAATTCCGGAAAAAGAATTTCCGACTTCCCCGGACAAACCGAACGTGAAATTACTGGGCACGGGCGGTACCATCGCCTCGCGACTGGATTACCGCACCGGAGCGGTCATTCCGGCGTTTTCTCCCGGTGAGCTTTACGGCGCGGTGCCGGAACTGGCCGATATTTGCAACCTTTCGACAGAAAAATTATTCGCCGTATTCAGTGAAAACATGGGGCCCAAACAATACCTTGTTCTTGCAAAAGCGATCGAAAAGGAAATCAAAAACGGCATCGACGGTATCGTCGTCGGGCACGGCACCGATACCATGCACCACACAGCAGCAGCGCTTTCTTTTATGGTGCAGAAACCGCCGGTGCCCATCGTCATGGTGGGCTCGCAACGCTCCTCCGACCGGCCCTCTTCCGATGCTGCACTCAATTTAATTCATGCCGCATATACCGCTGCCGAGGCTGATATCGCTGAAGTCATGGTGTGCATGTTCGGCCCGACATCCGATGAATACGGTCTTTTGCACCGTGGTACACGAGTTCGAAAAATGCACTCGAGCTACCGTTCCACTTTCCGAACAATCGGCGATATCCCCATCGCAAAGGTAAGGTGGGGCAAGATCACGCCGTTGCACAAAAAATTTTCGCGCCGTCGCAACGACCGCAATGTGGAAATTTACCCCTATTTCGAAGAGCGCGTCGCCCTGCTTGATTATTACCCCAATATGCATCCGGATATCATCGATTCATTGGTGGAAAAAGGCTACAAGGGTATCGTCATCGCAGGAACCGGACTGGGGCATATGAATAAACCGGTCTACCCGGCGATTGAACGGGCAATTAAAGCGGGGGTGGTGATTTATATGACGGTACAGACTTTATGGGGATTCGTGCACATGTTTGTCTACGAAACCGGGCGTGACATGGTAGCAAAAGGAGTCGTACCCGCCGAAAATATGTTGCCGGAAGTTGCTTATATCAAATTGGGCTGGGCCCTCGGGCAAACGAATGATCCCGGGGAAGTCAAAAAATTGATGCTTACACCTGTCTGTGATGAAATAACGGAAGGCGAGCCGTATAACGGTTATCTCGTTTATCAGGGCGGTATCCCGGAGGTTGAGGAATTTTTAAAAAAATTCCATAAATGAGAATACTGGATTTTTCAAAATCTGTATGTGTCTGCACAATTTTTGAACATAGAACGAAGCGATGTCCTGAGCTTGAAGGGGTGTCCTCGTCGAGTGGCACATGCGTTACGCTCAGCCAGGACGCTTTCGCTGCTATTTATCGCGAGAAAGGCTGAATAGTGACGTTTTTTTTCATTCGTGTGACGTATCCTGTGCATTATCGAGATATGATAAGCGTGGATTAAAATGATAATAACCGCACTACGGCAAAAATAATCGCGATCCCTGAGGTGATATTGCCGAAAAATTTTCTCCCCCATAACCGTTTTTCCAGTCCGGCGAAAACTGTCGATGATAAATAATGCAGCAGGCTGACATTCATTTTGCTCGCTTCAATGGAACAACCGATTAAAATGATGAGCAAAAACAAGACAGCCGCACCGCCCACTATCAACTTGATCGTCTCTTGACGCCTCAAAATCCCTGCTCGTGCAAACACTGCAACGCTCCATGGTGTCTGTGATTAGAAGTTATGAATTGGCTGATAAATGTGTGTGCAAAGGCAAGCTCTATACCGTAAGTTAACCTGTTGTTTTTACAAGCTTATCACGAAAGAAAACTGGTCATAATCACCAATGATTGGCGAAAAACGCCAAAGTTGTCATAATTTCAGGATGACTGTTTTACCCCGGTAAAAAAAACGGCCATGACGGCTGTTGAAACTGTCAATCCAGGGACTGCTTGCTTTCTGCGGCATGGTCAAATCACGAGCGGTTTTTTGACAGAAAAAGTGTTTTAGCAGCATATTGCTTGCGGAAAACGTTTTAAGTTGATATACTAATCAAGTTTATTCAACTATTTAGTGTCCATCCGGCACGAATGTAACCGGTTTTATAAACAATGCTTTATCTCTAAAAAAAGCACAGAAAAGACTTGAATAAATGCCCTTTAAGCCCTATGTTTATATTCAACTAAAAACATAAATAACAG
>JAJRYV010000024.1 GCA_024275575.1 bacterium | reverse complement strand
TTAAAGGGATTTCGGGGGATTCGACAGGCGAGTGGTGTGTAAATTCTGCACACAAGTGGGAAAAATTTATCGGAAGGCGTGCTGCGTTCGAAGTCTGCGGCAGAGTGGCCACGATTCATTCAGCAATCAAAGCCGGGATCGAAGTGCTCGACAGCCATCATGAACTCGAGACCAACACCCGCGTACGCGCCGAGATGAAAAAAATAGGTGGGCCAGGTCTACAAACGGCTTCGCATCGTTAATAAGCGGCTCTGAGTGCAGACAATAGGCATGATCTGGCCGCCGGTATCGTACAGCATAGCCCAAATCGACTTGTGCAGCATAGATGCCGAAGCTTCGGCATGACAAACTCCCACCCATCAGGAACGGAGGTATTACACATTTAGCAATTTTTAACTTGACAAACCCAGACTGATTTGTCATATTAAGGCACTACTGTCCCGCTATAAGTCGAATAAATTCAATTGCTTGCCAATCTGCTGGGTTGTGTTATTGTAATCAGTTTCTGTAAGTAGTTGTAAAATAGGAGTTTTTTCAAATGCACTCACGCTTACAATCTGTAAAAAAGTGTAGAGAGAGATTTTTAACTTTAAACGTTTTTTGATGATGGCAATGAGGACATAGACTGAAATGGCAATCCAGATTTGAGTTTTCACAGCGTTTTCCGATGTCCCGTAAAAAGCTTTAATCCGCAAATGTTGTTTGATCCATTTGAAGAATAATTCGACTTGCCATCGATATTTGTAAATTTGTGCAATTGTGAGTGCCGGTAAACTAAAGTTGTTAGTGAGGAAAGTGAATTCTTTTTGAGTTCCAGCATCAAAAAATCGGATACGACGCAGTTTTTCCGGGTAGCTTTTCTTTTGATAAAATCCGGTGAGCACAATAGTTTGATCACATTTTAGTCCCGTAGATTTATCAATTGGATGAGAGTAGAGCCTTCGGAATTGAAGATTCGATTTTGCGCGAATCACAAAAAATGCCTGATTTAAAGCGAATGAATATAAACGCGCGAAGTCGATATAGGCTCGATCCATGACATAGAAAGCACCGGCTTCAAGAATCAACTCATCCAAGATATTAACGTCGTGCACCTTGCCGTCTGTTATTCTAATAAACGATGGGATATTTCCACGTAAGTCCAATAAAGTATGAAGTTTGATTGCGCTTTTTTTCTGGCGGAAGTTTGCCCATAGGAACAAAGAAAGACATAAATCAATCGTTGTTGAATCCAGTGCATAAACGGTTTCTTTCAACTCTAAACCAAAGTCTTCATCGCGATAAAGCTTACTGGCGATATGAATCAATGCTTGTGCAAAATCGGCGTAAATGCGCCAGTCACGTTTTTCATTTGCTTTTGCCAAAGTGCTGCGCGAAACTTTACCCCGGATTCCCATGTGATAAAGTTTGGGCTGGACAGCCCGCAGGCAAACTTCGATATCCCGAAGACTTTCCCTGAAGGTCAGTTGGGCAAAAGCCATACAGAGGTATTGATCCAAGCATGAGAATGTCTTCACTTTACGATCCCCGCGGTAGCGTTTCACCAGACGGCGAAATGAATGCAAGGGCAAATAGGCCATTAATTGTGCAAAAACAATTTTTCCAGTATTCATGACAGCTCCTATAATTTGTTGCATATATGAGCTGCCAATATACAAATTCAATTCAAATCGGTAACACAAAAAAATGACCTACAACCCAATTAAATTAATAAAGTTACGAGAAGCTGCAATTGAAAACACCGGGACAGCAGTGATGATGAATATCGAATGATAAATGTCGAATTTCGATGTATTAGAATGCTGGAGCTAACCTGTATTCTTACGATCCTTCTGGCAAGCGGAGGAATCCTTGCCATTTTTGCCTCGACGCAGAGGCCAAAT
>JAJRYV010000023.1 GCA_024275575.1 bacterium | reverse complement strand
TCTTCAGCGATGAGGATATCCTGTACCGCGCGCGAGCAGGGTTGTGAAAAGGCTGTCGCTATTTCCCCGGAGATTTTCCACCAGCCATCCGGCCCGACAGCGATGATTTTTTCACCCGCTTGTGTGATTGCAGAAAGCGGCGCCTCGATGCCGGGTGTTTTATGCAGTGCAGAAGGATGCAGTGCATTTTTCGCTTCAAATTTATACAAACCGTTCCACGCGGCAACCCAGACTGTTCCGGAAGCATCGCAGAGCAAGTCGAATACCGGCCCAGTATTATTTTCATCGAACAACGCGAGCCAGTCTGTTTTTCCATCCGGCAGCACAAACAACCCGGCGCGGCCACCGGCCCAGACATTGTTTTCGTGATCGACTGTAATGGTGAAAAGATCATTAGCTGCCGATGAGATCTGAATAGTATACGGCTGATGAAATTCCTGTACGAATTCACGATCAGGGACAGGCTGTGCGAATAGATTGAAAGCAAAAAGGACGGGAGACAGAAAACAAAGGATCATATGCGGTTTTTTTTTCAGCCGGCGCATTGGATTTTCCTTATTTTGAGTTTGGAGAAGATTTTTTTTGGCGAGAAGAAAGACGAATTAAGGATAGCGGATAGCGACGTTTAAATCAATGAAAACCGAAATTTCAACCGATCTGGTGACAATTTTTCACAATCGCAGCAGCAATCCGGCTACAAGCAGTTCCTGCGTACCTAAAAGCCGCTGATTGACGCAGATCGATCACGAATGCTTTCAAATCAGTGTTTTATCTGTGTATATCAGTGGCAAAAAGTGTCTGTTCAGCGTGCGCACGAGAAGCGCTCCCAGGCTTGCCGCAGGAAGGCGCGTTTCGGACAAGATGAGAAGATGTCCCGCAGGCTCAACGTCCGCATTGTGCGCTGCTAAAACGATGTGTGGTTCCACAGTCAACGTCATTCAGTTAACATAGATCAGGATAGCTCATTCAAAGAAGAGCCGCGCTGCCGGCAACAGGCTGTTTTCAGAGCAAACGCTGAGTACAACATGCCATTGCTGACCTTTTTATCTCTGCCGGCCAACCGGATAGAGCAGATAATTGCGGTCGTAATAAGGGCTGCGCTGGTAAAACCATTGCAGGCGGGCGCGTGGATTTTGAGCAAACTTTTCATCCTGCAGCGCTTGTTCGAACTCAGCTTTCAGTTGCGGGTTTTCGGCGAGCATCTTTTGCGCCAACGGCTCGACGACGTATCCCTCGATATATTCGGTGCGTTGCAAAATTTCATGAAAATATCCCCACTGCAGGAACGAGTCCTGGCTTTCCGGTTCCAGTAATAATACCAGCAAATCACCCTTCGGCTGGTCGGTAGAGATGCGTACCGAACCCGGCGCGTAGGTAACTTCGTGCTTTTCACTTTTCACCTTTTCAACTTCCAGGCGAACGCGGCCCTCGAAAGGCGCAGGCGCTAACTTGTATTTCTGCAGCCGGTAAAGCTCAACCATCACTTTTTGCGGCTTTTGCACTTCTTGCATTTCAATGCCGTGCAAGCGCAGTTTTTCGATGATATCCGGGCGCGATGCCGGAATCCAGTAAGCCTGTGGTATTTCCACCAAACTCGCCGGTTTTTGTGAGTAGTACGGCACTTTGTATTTTTTTATTTTGCCGAGCCAACGCACCTCTTCTGCGCCGGAAATAGCGGAATTGAATTTTTCATAGGCTACACCGAGGAATGCCAAGGAATCAGTTGGCTCATTTTGGTGATCGTAGGCCCAACTCACAGGCAAAGTTTTCCGGCGCATGGTCTCGTCTTTGGCAATGGCTGCCCGCAGGTTTTGCCCATTTTCAGCAAGAGTATTGCAAACGGCTTGCAGGAAAACATAGGTACCGAGAACACGCTGTTTAAAAGATTTGAGGCTATGGTTTTCGACGAGAATTGTCGGCAGGTGGCGCGCGTCGCCATAACCGTTGGAAAATCGCGGCGAGGCCGTCCAGTTAACGACCCCAGCCTCGAGGTTTTTGTTATCCATTGCAAAAATGAGCGGCGCCGGGAAATGCCCAAAATCGTGCAGCGCTTTATTGACATTCTTCGAAAGTGTCTGTTTGAGCCAGGCGGCAATTTGAGGCGAATAGGGATTTTTCGTGGTGAAACCGTAAGTGATATCATGTTGGTAATCGATGCCGTCGGTGACATGAATATCGATGTAAAGGTCTACTTGCCATTTTTGCAAAAGACGCAGCAAAGCCCGTACTTCCGGTGTTTCCGCCTTGGTAAAATCGCGGTTGAGGTTGAGATTGCGGGCATTGGTACGCCAGCCCATTTTCTCGGGGCCGCGCTGATTGACACGGGCAAATTGCGAGCTGTTTTCGTGGCCGTCGGGATTGAGCACGGGAATGAAAAGGATGTTGATTTTGTCGAGAAGTCGGCTGTTTTTCAAAACCAGATCCCGCAAAAACATCAAACCCGCATCTTTGCCGTCGATTTCACCGGCATGGATTCCAGCGTGAAAAAGCAGCGTCGGCCTGCCATTTTTTTGTAGATCAGCCGGCGCTGCTGTTCCTGGTTTCGCTGCGGTGACCAGCCACAAATCACGCTGCTGTCCGCTCTTGCCGATGGATAACATCGATAAATAGGGCGAGTGGTCGACGAGTTTTCTGAGCCAGGCGATGGTGGCCGGGTAATCGGGCGTTTGTGTTAACCCCGAACGCTCTGCCGGGCTAACCCAGGAATCATCTGTCGGGCGGATGAATTTTTCGCTGCGGCCCTGCCAGGACAATTCGGGCGGTAGAATTTGCGCTGCACAATGGCTTTGTGAAATGAAAATAACGGCAAATAATGCTATTAGAAATTTGATTGATCTTTTCATTGACTATCCTGCATTAAGTTAATTGATTCAACCCTTAGCTCTGCATTTTACCGGAACGGTTTGCAATATCCACTGCGGAATAAATTCCGCAGCTCATAAAATACGAACCCACCTGAAGGCGGCTCAATTACAGAGCTCGTTTCAACGAGAGTGTGTTTGTGTCACTGCATGTTTTAATATAGCGGCATCTGTTTGCTATCAAATTTAACTGCGGAGCTAACCTGCTCTATTCATAATAACTTTGTTTTGTCTGCCCCCGGAGTGCATTGCCTTTATGCAATGCGAGTTGCAGCCCATAGAGGAGCTGCACTCCGGCGTTAGCAAATTGTTTATTAAATGAATGTGGATTTAAAATATTATAAATTCACGAACAATGCAGGATGGAGGATAATTGACTGCATATTCATGATTTGGTTCAAAGAAAAAGTTTCCGCTCAGCGCACCAGGCGAACGCTGAGCTTGCCGAAGCGGGAGCGGCACTACGGAGCGAAGCGTGCCCTTCAGGCTCAGGGAGCGTTACTCAGCGAGACGCCCCATCGGCAAGCTCAGGACATTGCTTGGTTCTATTGAGCGCGAATGAGACTGAACAGATTCAAGAAAAAAAGATCCCTTGCAAGATATTGATTATTTGCAAGGGATCAAAGGAAGTAACTTTCGATCGGATAAAGTTATTTTTGCGGTGTTGTGTTAAAGCTGCCAGGTTTTAGAAACCTGGCAGCTTTTAAATTTCCCTATCGCAACAAGAGCATTTTTCGCGTCTGATTAAATTTGCCGGAGCGCATTTGCAGGAAATAGACACCGGATGGCAGTTGCTGTCCCGCGTTGTTGATCCCCTTCCAGAAGGTTTTGTGATAGCCTGCGGCTTTTTCTTCATCAGCGAGCAGGCGCACCAATCTGCCAAGCTGATCATAGATCGCAATCTGAACATGGCTTTTTTGCGGCAGTCTAAAACTGATGCTGGTTTCCGGGTTAAACGGGTTGGGAAAATTCTGCGCCAGATTATAGGCTTGCGGTATTTCGGCCAGTTGCGCCGTATTTTCTTCGATGAACGAACGTGAGCCACTGATAATTTTCAACGATTTCATCGTGGCATTTTCCAGCGCCGGCAGCGTGTATTGCGTTTGCTGCCGCAGATCGATCTTCAGCCCGACCTCTTCATCGACAAGACAAATCAACTGTCCGCTGGCAGGATGGCCCTGCAAGTCAAATTGCAGATAAATGGCTTCCCCCGGCACTGTGGATTTTATTTCGATCTGCCATTGCTGGTTCACATTCTGTGTCGCACGAAAATCAGCGCTGAATTCCGTTGCCGGTTGCTGCCAGTCCGCATGCGGAAAGGAAAGCGCGACGTATTGCCCGATGCCGGGTGGTTCGGCCAGATCAAAAGCATCAAATTGATCGGCTGCATTGCGGTTCTGGCCAAGCCAATTAAAATTATCCGTAAACTCCCCGGCTTGTGCGGCGACTTTCAAGTTCCATTCACCGACAGCGAGAACCGCGGGAGCCGGTTTGATCTTTCGTGCGTTGCTTTCGATTGCATCCGGCTGAATAATGAGATAGATGGGCAAATTAGCCGTTTCCCGCACCACATAGAGCGCGTATCCCATCCAGGGTTCGAGTATATTCGTGATATCCCAACCAGCAACATAGGAACGCAATGTCAGATTCGTGGTGGAATTGACCAGCCGCAGGGAAGATTTATGCACCGGAAAAGCGAATGGCGTAGCAATAAAATTCCAACCTTCGTTAAGTGTAAGCGTATCCGGGCAAACTGTTGCCACTGTCGTACCGCGGCCGGCGTCAAAAACGATATCCTGCTGGTTTGTGATGATAAAAAATGAACGCCCAGGTTCAAAATCTCGTGATTTGTAACCTTCGACCCAGGGGTTTTGTGCCGTACCGTCGACATAATCGAAAAAACGCCAGCTCGTATTGTCGTATTTCCCGAGGTCATCATCGAGTACAGATGAAACAGAGGCGCTGTCGATCGCATAGGGCACGGAAATCATCTGATAATGGGATAATTCCGTACCCGATTTTAGCGGCAAAGGATTACCGTGGCTATCGATAGCATAGTTGCCCTGATCGCTGACGCGCGTACGGATCGGAAACCAGATTTCTCCGTGGGAGGTGCAAGCATTTTTGCTTGCGGGGCCGAAAGCAAATTGGCCAAATTGATCGGTCGCTTTCAGCCTGTATTCGAGTCCACGCCGGGTCATAGCGCCTTGGGGAATCAAGATAACAAACGAATCAGATTCTGCGATTCGCGTCGCCCGCGCCGGCGGTTCTTCCGCTTCGGCGCCGCCAAAACGATAATAAACGATCGCTTCGGAAATTGAGCTTTCATCTTCGATGAGCACCGTATCTTTGAATACCGCGCCGATATCGCCGATTGACGTTTCTTGCGTATCGAGCCGGGTGATCACCGGCGGGCAGCCGTCATAGCTGTAGGGAATAATCGTGACATTATTGGCGCTGGAATTACCGGTGGAATCGACGAGCCAGACGAACAGGCTGTCCTCACCACATTCGATGTCATCGAATGGAATAGTGACGGTCACCGTATCATCGTGCGCGCCGAGATTTTGCTGCCGGTCGTAATCGGTTGCCGAACCCGGTCGATTACCATAGGTCCAGCGAACAGCCTCTATATCGTTGCGCCCGGTCGTCGTCGTTCGCGGCAAAAGGAAACGCAGATTAAACGGATATTGCGGGCTAAACCATTGCGAAATCTCAATATTGCGTTCGAGCAATGTAGGCGCACCGGGAATACGGGTATCATAATTCAAAACTGTTTTCACCGGACTGGTATAACCCGAATTTCCCGCACCATCGACAAACCAGAGATAACAATACCAGCGACCATTGGTCAATCTCGAACGCAACGGAATGTAAACGCAGGTGGTGGATTCATCGAGATCGATTGCCCCGCCGAGGCCGAGATCAGTATTGGTGATGGGCGCTTTCGGTTCCTGAGAGAATTTCCAGCGAATTTCGGAAATCCCGCTCGATTCAGTGACTTGTTGCCAGCAAAGACGAATACTGTCACTATTGGTATATCCGGCAAAAGCCGTATTCCAGTTGATCTCCAGACCAGGAATTTGCGGTGGCGGATCATTATCGATACCGCGGCCACGAACAGGGATTCGGGCATTCTTCTGTACGGCGTCGGAATTTTGTAAATTGATAAAATACCCGATATAACGCAGGGCTTTATTGGGTTTAAAAGTAATAAAAAGAATGCTTGAATCTCCCGGTGCGATGGTCCGGCTGTAAGCAGAAATTGAAAAGACCGCCGGCGCTGAACTCGATTCAGAATATATAGTCAATGTATCACTCAGAGAGGAATCAGCAGCAAAGTGATTGAACACAACAATACGCCGAGTCGAATCGCTGCCTAACTCCACATCGCCGAAATCGACATCCGCCGGACTGATGCTGATTTGCGGACCGTGTGAGATAGCACTAACAGGGATTTTATAGGTGTTTGGCCGCAGTTGTGGAATAACAACGGTAACCGTATCATCCCAGCGGGCACGTTTGTTGGTGGTGATGCCCACATTAATCGTGAATGAACTTTCACTGGGGATAACATGATTCGGCGCGATATTGGTAACAAAAAACGGAGCGCCCACGGAGACGCTGCTGATGGTGAGTTTGTCGCAACCCGGATTGGAAATCTCGAGGGGAACCTGAACCGTATTTCCCGAAAGAAAATATCCCAAATTGATCAGCGATTTGCTAAATCTGACATCCGGGCGGCAAATTTCCAGGGTTGTATTTGATACAACGGAATCCATTATTGCGGCATCGACAGATTCGGCGCCATTAACCCGGAAATAATAAAGTCCATCGCCCGTGCTCGGTAGGTTGCTGCTGATAGTGAACGAGCCCTGCCATAGTGTGGTGCTTTCCCATGCTCCGCGTGCCGGCAGCACAAGAGTAAAGTTGCTGTTGCTCAAACTGTAGTGAATTTCCGGCACCACTGCTGTATTCATCGCCATACTGAATTTCAATTCGACAGTCACGTCGCCGATGCCGGCTTTCTCGATGATTTGCCCGTCTTTGAGAAAAACATGCTCGACAATCTGTGGTTTGTCCTGTGCCGTCAGGATACTGCTCAGCAGGCCAAACAGGATCAATATTTTATAAAAAGAATTTCGCTTCTTCATTTTTTAAGTCCTTGCAATGTGCACGAGGGGATTTCGCCGGTTTTAGTCGAAAAGTCGGGTCCTAATTACCGCCTGAGAGTGGCGGTGGCCCTGGAAGTACAGTTACTGTGCCGGTCTTGTTCCCGCTGTCCGGGTTGCCGTTACCACCGCCCTGCGTCGCCAGGACACCAACACTGACCCCGCCGGCAACGGCCAATCCGATCAGGGTCCATTTTTTTATGCTGCTTTTCTTTTTGAGCGTCGAATTTTTAGCAGGCTGGGAATTTGAAATGGGGATATTGTTACTTGAGTTGACGAGACGCTTGGCAATATCCACCATTTCCGCCGATAAATCGTTTAAATCACCCGGAATATTTCGTGTCACCTTGTTTAAAACTCTACCCGTCTTTGTGTGGGTCATCTGCAGGGCGACAAAATATCCGCTATAAGTAGTGTTGATCTGGCCGTGCACGACGAAATGTGAACGCAGCGCATAACCGATTTTGCGCGCACAACCTGCATCGCTGCAGTTGGTCTTATTAACCTTGTTTTGGGCCAGTGCATGCAGAACCGTTTGCATGTTTACCGGTCTGAATTGCGGCATGTTTTTAAAAGTCTGTATCAACTTGTAAACAGGCTTTAAGGCCTCGCCCTCGGCAAGGTCTGAGTTGAATGGGAGAACGGCAACTTTATAAGTTCTTCCCGGAATCAATTGAGCAAAAAGCGAATTGGTGAGAAAAAATAATATGGGAAACAATGATAGTATTTTGGTGATCCTTCCCTGATGCATGTCAAATACTCCAATTTCATAGGTGGTCTTGCGAATCGTTTTATCGAGAAAGATATAATACTGGCGTGCAGCATAATTCTCTAAATTTATTCAAATCTGTTATTCATCCTGATTTTATGTTTTAGCCCAGAGCAGCCAGCCGCTCATTTTTAAAATTCATGCTTACAAGTATAAATATCCACTTTTGAATATAATGCGCAAAATTCCTGTGCTTATTTTGCGAATTATCCGTTGAATTTTACGGTCATAGCAGTATTGTCACAACAACAACCCGGAATGAAGCGCTGTGGCGCCATCATTTTGAGCAGGTGAAGTAAGAATTGAATATCTACATTTTGATTGGTCAAGTGGGAAATTCATCCTTGTTCCCGGTCTCCCAGACTATGTGAAAATGCAATTTAACTGGAATGCAGCCCTTATATGGGCTGCACTGAAATACGAAAAGTTATTTCACTTCTCGTTTTCACACAGTCTCTCCAAGGGTATAGTATGAGTATTTTTTACCCGGAAAACTGATAATTATTTCGTTTTTCAATTTAATTCTTAATTTAAACCCTTTGCTGCAAAAAAATGAACGGATAATTTGATAAATAGAAATATCTATATTTTTTTCAGGATTAATAAACAACAAACTGACTTCATAGGGAGATTTAAAGTGAAATCAACAGGTTTTATTTCAATACTAATATTGAGCTCATGGTTTTATACAAACCCACTTTTCCCCCAACGGTTTCGGACAGATAATGAATTCGTAGATTATCGACTTTCCACCGATCAAAAAAAAGAGACAAATCAACAAAATAAAGCATTTAAAGAGAAGCTTAAAGACAACAACTTGCAGATTGCGTCCGAAGGGCCAATTGATCCAAATAATTACGTTGTTGGGCCGGGAGATATTTTCACCGTTAGTTTTGGTGTCGGCAGCCCCGAAGATCAATTTTTCACCGTTTCAGTTTCTGTCGATGGGACCTTATTTATACCAACCTTAGGGGGATTTGATGTTCGAAGAAAAACCCTCCGTGAAACGCTGGCATTGATAAAGGACAGAAGCCGGCAAAAATATGATTTAAGCAAGATCGAATTTGCCGCTATTTTAACCCAACCACGTCTTATTAAAGTTCACGTTTTGGGGCAAGTGACCACGCCGGGGGCCTACATTGGCTCTGCCGTGGATAAAGTCACCAGCTTTGTGCAGCAGGCCGATGGTTTTTCCGACTGGGCGGCGCTGGACAGAATTCAGATAAAACATAAAAATGGAACTGTTGACACGATCGATTTGTCAAGGATGTATAATAATGCGGATTTATCGCAAGATGCCTTTCTCCAGGGTGGAGATGCTATTTTCGTTCCACCGTTGGAAATGACGCAAGGCACTGTTTATGTCGAAGGAAATGCAGATGTTCACGGTGTCCACCAAATCATTACCGGAGAGACGATCGAGGCATTTCTTTACCGGATAAGAGCTATTGACCGCTCGACTAATTTAAATGAGATATTTCTCCAGCGTGATGAAGAACTGATCCGTTTAGATTTTGATTCAGCAGGCAATAATCGTTTAAACGCATCAACGGCAAAACTCAAAGCCGGCGACAAACTATTTTTGTCTTATTTAAAAGAATACGTCTATGTGCATGGCGCTGTTAGAAACCCCGGCTATTTCCCCTATTTTGCCGGTCTGAAAGCGCTCGACTACGCCGGTCTTGCCGGTGGTACGGACGAGATGGGTTCGCTAAAAAGAATCGAAGTTTATGATTCCGGCACTGGTATAAAAAAGAAAGGAGCAAACTTAGAAGTGAGACGAGGAGATTCTGTTTTCGTGCCCTTTTCTTACCAGGCGAGAATTTTAAAGATCCTAAAAGCGGCCGGCTATATATCATCAATTCTAATCGCTGCGAAAGCTGTCGGTATCATTAATCCGAACAAATAAGACAAATTGGTGCACTGCTAAATTATGCTTAAAAAATTCAGTTCGGTACTGCTTCTCCAAAGTATTTCACTTCTGTGCGGCTTGGGAAAAACAATTATACTTGGGCGCCAATTATCGGAATATGATTTTGGTCTTTATAGCTTGCTTCTGGCGCTAATTGGCTTTACCTATCCCATCAGCTTACTGGGCCAACGAAACTCCATTGTCCGTTTTTGTTCAAATTTTGAGATTTCAACCTATAATTTTAAACGATATTATCAACACTTATCACTAATCAGTACATTAATAATAGCCTTATTTGTTTTCAGTGCTTCGCTGATTTATCAATTTGATTTACACATTATTGTCTTTCTTTTTATAGCAACCCTTGCCAGTGCATTCCTGGAGTTTGTCCCTTCTTTTTTAAGAACGCAGGGACGAATTGTTCATTCATTCTTTCTTTTTAGAGGAATAAATATACTCACTTTTATTCTTAGTATTTATTTCATTTTTCAACCACAGATTACGATCAACCTTGTTTTGCTGTTTTATGGCTCTGCCTTTTTCGGTTTGGGAATTCTAGTGTATCTCTATGGCTACACGAAATTCCCGGCAGGGGGAAATACCGTTCCAAAATCAATTTGGACGAATGGCTATCTACTTCTGGGGTCTGATTTGGCGTTACTGATGATGGTATCAATCGATAAATTCATCATCCCGGAACTCATTTCATTTGAAGCACTCGCACTATACTTTGCAATAATCTCTATTTTTAAAATCTTTGATATTATATTGCAAGCTGCTAATTTTGTCTTGCTGCCATACATAAAAAAACTGGATAAAAATCATCTTTTCACCATTGCTCTCATTGCACTGACAGTGGGGATAGTAATTTACTTCTCTTACTATTTTTTAGGCCCCTGGTTGGTTCATGTCGCTTTTAAAGGCAAGTATGATGCTGGAGTTTCTCTTATCCCAATACTTGGATTGGCGCGGGTTTTCCAGTTTTTTTATATCTTACCAGAAAGTTTTATTACGATTCGTTCCGGGCACTTGAAGAATCTTTTCAAACTGAATGTCATGACAATTATTATCAGTGTCGTATTGACCGCTGCTTTGACTGCAAAGTTTGGTTTAACCGGGGCGGCATCCTCATTGCTTATCGTGTGGATAATACGATTTTTAGGGGCAAGTGGATTGATAATTGCGAGAAAAAATTAATAAATGACTCTTGCTATTTTAGTCATACTTAGAATTGCAGAGTCAACGCTATGGCAGGCTTATTTATTAGGAAATTCTCCTTATCATACCAATAGTGCCCCTAAAAACAGTATAATGTTAAAGGATTCCTGTTTGATCTTCAAATTGTTGCAGTGTACCAATCCGAGCAACCAAAGCGACTAACAACATGACAATCATCCCATTCCCCGCTAAAATCAAGTCGTTGGACATACCGAAAACGACGACTCCACTGATAAAAGCTAAAATGATTGTTATGTATTCTTTATCCCTTCCCTTGCATCTTTTATAAAGAGAATATGCCTTTTTCCAAAGAATAAAATAAAAAAATACGATCGCAATTCCCCCTGCGATGCCTGCTTGTAATATAAAATTCAGATACTCATTATGTGCGGTTTTTACACCTTCCAATGCGAGCAATGCAATACCAAATGGTTTTGGAGAATAAAGTGAAATTGCCAGGCCGGTATTACCCAAACCGATTCCCCAAATAGGTGAACTCTGCCAGGCCATGAGGGAAACAGCCCAAACGATCAGCCGTAAATCACGGAAATTACCCCCTTCGACGATTGAAGTATAGCGGGTTTGAATAGTCGCACCCTGGGTCATGTATGCAATTAAAACCATACTGAGCGTCAAAAGTGTCAGAATGATGAAAAGACTTGTTTTTTTCTTTTGAATCGAAAACAGAAAATTGCAGACCATTGTCATGATGAGACCGACCAGCAATAGCGCCCGCCCCTGTGTTAGCAAAATAGCGTTTGTTATAATAAACCCACTAATTATAAATAAAGTTTTAATCCAGATTTTTTGTGACATATAAAAAAATGCCAAAGACAGAGCCATACCAAAACACAATTCAAACGCTACAGAACCCCACAACCCAACCCTGCGACCGATTAATTGTCCGGTTACACTTTTGCCAATGATAAAAAATGAATCCAATAAAGCATAGCACAGGATCACTAAAAAGATAAACTTAATATCTTCTCTTGTTTTTATTAAATTATAAAATAAAATACAGGCAATAATCAGCTCTGCCAACTGAATAAATTCGATAACCGTACCTTTGATAGAAATCGTGCCCAGGAGTGAAAGTACCGCTGCACCAACAAGCAACATAAAGCCAAAATAAAATGTGGGTAAAGCTTCGATTGTGTCCTTAGGATTTAAGAGCCATTTTATGAAAGTAATAGTAACTAAGTGGAGCAAAACAAGATCGATAGCTCTTACTACCGGGCCGCCCGTCTCGATATAAAGTGCTTCAGAAACGATGATCGCAATGACCACAAAAGCTTGCATAGCTCTTAAATATTGTACCGTTGTAATTAGAAAAATAACGAGTAGGACGAATCCGACAACTATTGGTAATTGAGGCTTAATTAAAAGGTTTACCAGCGCAAGAACCTGAAGCAGAATAATCGAGAAAATAAAAATTCGATAATCTTTCAGATGCAGCGCTGTCCAATTCTTAATAACTTGCATTCCTGATCTCTACTCATCAAGTTCTTGTTTTATCACTCGCCATCTTTCAAGGAATAAAATGCCGGCAACTGAAAGCAGACAGGAAAAGATGAATGCGCCAATGACAATAAACGCTCTTTTGGGATAATCTTTATAAACAGGGGGGACAGCCCAATCCAGCACCTGAATTGTTGGGGTTTGTTTCGCTTCCATGGCTTTGGATTGTTCGTATTGTTGTGTGATAAATTTTAAAATCGTGTTTTGAATTTCAACATCACGAAAAAGACGGAAATATTGCAATGCCAGTTCCGGGACTGAATTTGTCGGTATGTGAAATGATTCACCAGCGCCGTTTGGTTCTCCCTGTTTCAAGCGGCGAAGAGAATTCTTGTATTCTTTTACTTCTATATCCAACCTTTTGAGCTCCGCATTTCCTTTTTCCAGATAGTTGTTTTTAAAGCGTTTTTCTGTTTCTTTAAGAATGATCATAGCTTCCAGTTCAGAAATCGTTGCTATCGCTGCTTTAGCCTGCTCAGTGATCTCGAGAACTCCGTTTTGTTCTTGAAATTTTTTAAATTTCATTTCTGCTTCCGAGAGATCCTTATTGCACACTTCCAGGCGTTCTTCCAGAAACTTGCGCTCGTTTCCTGCCGATTCGACATTGAGTTGAATATTCAAACTATCGAGCAGCTTAACAAATTCATTCGTCATATCTGCTGCCAGCTCAGGTGAAGTATCCCAAGCAGATATACTTATTGTTTCATCCACATTGATTTCAAAACTTGTATTATCCTGTAATTCAAGAAAGGTCTTTTCCCAATCCGGCTTATCATAACGCTCTTGCAGATTATATTTATTAATGATTTTCATAAACACTGTGCGACTGTTCAATATTGCCAAATATTTAAGAGATTCATCAGATTTTGGTAAAAGACTTAATCCGCCTAAAGGCAAATTGCTCACAAAACTGGAGAGACCGAGAGAACCCAGCCCGCCTCCGCTTGTTAATATTTTTGCTTCACCTTTGTACCATTTGGGTAGTAAAAGACTAATAATTAACGCTAAAATTGTAAATGATCCAATATTCCACTTTAGAAAACGCTGCCACTTTTTCATTAACTTTATAAATTCTATCAAAGCTTTATTATCACTTTTTGCCATAACTTAGTCCATGTTTTTAATGATAATCTTTCTTTCGTACGAGCTTTACTTCACTGCCCCCTTCTTGCTAATACCACATAAACTGTCATCAGCATAATCTTAAAATTCATCCGTAGCGACATATTTTCGAGATAGAACAAATCAAACTGGATTTTCTGCTGTACATTTTCGATGGTGGTATCGTAATTGCCTTTGACCTGCGCCCATCCGGTGATGCCGGGGCCGATGCGCAGGCGGTGGGAATAGAGCGAGGCTTCTGCTGTTATGCTGTTACAGTTTCATATGAAAAATCCAGTTTGCCGGAAGTTGCTCTTGCATGTTCGATTGTGAGACTTACAACTCTCCCGTCAGCATCGACATCAACATAGATGTTTTCATTTAATTCTTTAGTTTCAGCAACAGCAGAATCTGACAACTCTACATAAAGCGTATCCGTGTCTTCAAAATATTTAACTTTCATTTATTCATCTCCTTTGAAAGTTCTATCAAAGAAAGCATTGTGCACGGTTTCACCATCATCAAGCAGGATTACCCTGAAGTATTTATCAACCTCTTCTATTTTACACCAGATCTTAATTCGTCCATCAGACTGCACTTCTTTTCTCATAGGGGAGCCGATCACTCTCTGTATCCATTAATCTTCTATGTTTTTACGATCAGGCTTTTGTCTTCTAAAATCGAAGTATATTGTTGTCTTCATTATGAATAATAATACTCTTATTGCTGCCAAAAGGCAATAACACAATAAAAAATACTTTTGTTTTTTCTGCGTCAAAGCTAACTCTCGACCCAGTGTTGAGAGTTTCCCTCACTGCCCCTTCCGCGCCAGCACCACATAAACTGTCATCAGCATAATCTTAAAATCCATCCTTAGCGACATATTCTCGAGATAGAACAAATCAAACTGGATTTTCTGCTGTACATTTTCGATGGTGGTATCGTAATTGCCTTTGACCTGCGCCCAGCCGGTGATGCCTGGGCGGATGCGCAGGCGCCGGGAATAGAGCGGAAATTTCCGCCGCAACTTCTCCACGAAAAAAGGACGCTCCGGGCGTGGCCCGATCAAGCTCATATCACCTCGCAGGACATTCCAGAATTGCGGAATTTCATCTAACCGGGTCTGGCGGATAAATTTGCCAACACGGGTGATACGCATATCGTCTTTTTGCGCCCAGGTCGGGCCGCTTTTCTTTTCCGCATCGCTCACCATGCTGCGGAATTTGTAAATCTTAAACGGTTTGCCCCGCAAACCGGTGCGCGCCTGACTGTAGAGCGCACTGCCCGGCGTCTCAAGCCGGATTAATAAAGCCACAAAAAGCCAGATTGGCAAGCCCAAAATCAATACTGTTGCAGAAACGACGATGTCGATCAGCCGTTTCATTTTCTGTTCCCACGGCTGCATGTGCTGCGGTAATATCTCAATTAAAGTCGTGCCGTAAATCTGATTCGTGCGCGCCCGCCCCATGATCGTACCGTACAAATCCGGGGTGATTTTCAGTTTCACTTCCTTATCCGCGCACTGGTGCAAAACTTGCATCACCTGCTTTTGATCTTTGTAATTCAGGGCGATTAAAACATCCTCGATGCGTTTTGTATCGATAATCCGCGCGAGTTGGCGAATGTGACCCAGAACAGGCACGCCTTTGTAAGCTTTTTTGCTTTTTAGCGGACGCGTTGAAACAAAACCAACAGTGCGGTAACCCAGCGCCGGGAAATGGGCGACCTTATCGAAAAGGGCGCGGGTTTCTTTTCCCGAACCGACGATAACGGTTCGGCGCAAGCCAAAACCCGCTTCGAGCATACGCCGTTGCAGTGTGCGCAAAATCGATCGGCCGCCCGCAGTGATCGTGCCCATGAGAAACCAGTAGGAAACGATGAGCAAACGGCTGAATTTCGGCAGCGTCGACAGATCGCCGGGGTTTGCTGTGACGAAAAAAATGATGATGGCGCCGATGGTCACCGCTTTGAAAACCGTCAGGACCTCATCGAAGCGAGAGTAGGCATACCAGGCGCGGTAGAGACCGAAAAAGAAAAAAAGAAGAAACCAGAAGCTGAACACACACAGGCTTGCAACCAGCAGCGGCACGGGTTCGCTCAAAGTAAATACACCGAGCATGCCACGCAACGCCGACCAGGTAAAAAATACGGATACGACCGCGAGAAAATCAACGAGCACCAACAACGTTGTTTCCAGCCCACGCGGCATGATCACCGCATAATCCTTGCTCCTGGCATTGAACAGATAACCGTGTTTTTGAAAAAAATAGAACAGGCCCCAGAGGTGTTTAAATGTCTGTTTGCTAAATGGCTTCTTGTGTTTATTGTTGCTGTAGTGAACGACAGTCGCATCCGGGAAATAGAAAATTTTCCAGCCGTGTAAATGGGCGCGCAGGCAGAAATCGACGTCTTCCGGGCCGTAAAAAAAGCGTTCGTCGAGTTGGCCGACGTCTTTGATGACCTCTTTTCGAATGAGCTGGCAGGCGCCGACGACATAGTCCACTTCGCGAACCTGGTTGTGATCCCAATCAGCCATGATATGCTCACGCAGGCGCCGGCTCTGCTCAAAAAAAGGCATGAAATTGAGCTTGCGGAAAATATAGGTCAGGATCGAGGGAAACTGGCGACAGGTATGCTGCAGACGATTTTCACCATCGACGAGTTTGGTGCCGATGATGCCGGCCTCCGTATTTTCATCGGCGAAATTGATCAGTTCATTCAGAGCGCCGGGCTGAACTTCGGTGTCGACATCGAGCAGAAGAATATAACGCCCGCAGGCCGCCCTGATCGCCTGATTGCGGGCCCGGGCAACACCCAGATTTTTTTTATTGCGGATCAGCTCAATATCCGGATAGTTTTCCTCAACGAATTCACAACTACCGTCATGTGAATGGTTGTCGACGACGATGATTTCAAAAGAAAATTTTCCGATGGATCGATAGATGGAATCGAGGCATTTTTTCAAATCATCGCGCGCATCCCAGGTGATAATCGCGATGGAAACATCAGGTGGCTTTATTTCGTTACCGATAGCTTGTTCCCGCTGATTTGAAATTTGAACTTTCATAGGATGCTAAAAAATCAATGCTCATCACGGACGGGAATGTAGGGGTTTGTACCGCAGCCGAGACGCTGGATTTTCTCTTTGTACAATTCCTTTACATTTTTTGTCGAATTGCGCGTGTCGACGATCAGCTTCGAATGTTTGGCGATAAAATCCATATCATAATCATCGTGGTCGGTGGCGATGATGACGCAATCCATGCTCTGCAATAAACCTTCACTCAGTTCGGTCGATTGCATAGTGATGCCGTTGCGGGTGAGTGTCGGCACCCAGGGATCGTTGTAAATCAAATTTTCTGCACCACGCATTTTTAGCAAATCCATGAGTTTCAGCGCCGGTGAGTTGCGAATGTCGTCGACATTTTTTTTAAAAGAAGCGCCGAGCAGCAAAAACTTGGCATTGGCGATGGCGCCGCCGTTCATCGACAGGGAGCGGATGATCAAATCGAGGACATAATAAGGCATATTTTCGTTGGTTTGCGCCGCCAGTTCGATAAAATTGGAGTGGAAATCGTATTCCTTTGCTTTCCATGCGAGATAATAGGGATCGACGAGAATACAGTGCCCACCAATGCCGGGGCCGGGATAAAACGGCATGTAACCAAAAGGTTTTGTCGCCGCAGCTTCCACCACTTCCCAGATATCGATGCCACCCATGCGATCACAAAGGCGAGCGAGTTCATTCATTAAAGCGATATTAACGCTACGAAAAATATTTTCCAGCAATTTTGTCATTTCCGCAGCCTTCGGGCTGGAGAGCGGTACGACCTTGTTGATGATTTTTTCCGATATCTGCACCGTTAATTCCGTGCATTTTTTTGTGATGCCGCCGACGACTACCGGTGTGTTGGCTGTGGTAAATTTCTTATTGCCGGGATCGATACGTTCCGGTGAGAAAGCGAGAAAAATATCCGTGCCGACTTTCAAACCGGAAGATTCGAGGATCGGCTGCAACAGCTTTTCCGTCGTTTCCGGATAAGTCGTGCTCTTCAGAATGACCAACTGGCCTTTGCGCAACGTCCCCAAAACACCGTTGGCCGCTTCTTCGATAAACCGGACATCCGGTTCCTTGTTCGGGGTAAACGGCGTCGGCACACAGATATAAATAACATCAGCCGAGGCCAGATTTTCATAGCTGGCTTCGGCAATCAAATGACCATCTTTGACGACCTTGCTCAAGATAGCAGAATTGACGTCGTCGATGTAATTTTTCCCATCATTGAGCTTGCTTACCTTCTGCACATCATTATCGACGCCGAGGACATTGAAACCTGCCTTTGCATATTCCACTGCCAGCGGCAGGCCGACATAACCCAGGCCAATAACGCCAATCCTGGCGGTTTGCTGTGAAATTTTTGTTTCTAAACTCATCCTTAAATTCTCCTCATCTATCGCAGGGACTTACTCTTTGTAATGGCTTCTGTAATACTCGAGGTATTCGCCGCTTTTTATGCGCTCCCACCACCAGCGGTTATCTTCATACCATTGGATGGTTTCGCGCATGGCCTGCTTGAACTCGTATTGAGGCTGCCAGCCCAGCATATTAATTTTATGACAGTTAACTGAATAACGACGATCGTGCCCCATGCGGTCTTCAACAAATTTCTTCAACGATTCCGGTTTGCCGAGCTTCTCCAGAATGATCGAGGTGATTTCGAGATTTGTGCGTTCATTACCACCGCCGATATTGTATACTTCGCCATCGGCGCCATTTTCGATGAGGAAATCAACTGCATCATTGTGATCGACAACATGAATCCAGTCGCGCACATTCAAACCATCACCATAGATCGGCAATTGTTTATCATCCATCGCATTGGTGACGAAAAGCGGAATCAGCTTTTCCGGGTACTGAAACGGTCCGTAATTATTGGAGCAACGGGTGATGATTACCGGCACATCGTAGGTGACAAAATAGGAATAGGCCAGCCGGTCTGCTCCTGCTTTCGAAGCCGAATAAGGGCTTGAAGGCATCAGCGGATCGGTTTCAACGAACGACGCCCCTTCCGTGCTGCCGTAGACCTCATCCGTGCTGATCTGCACAAATTTTTTCACACCATGTTTGCGCGCTGCTTCAAGCAAGACAAAAGTCCCGAAAACATCCGTGGTGATGAAATCATCAGGGCGGCCGATGGAGCGATCTACATGGCTTTCGGCGGCAAAATTGATGACAATATCAGCATCGCGCACCAGTCCGTCAACGAGAGCCGCGTCACCGATATCTCCTTTAATAAATTTGTACCGGTTATCACCTTCGAGGTCTTTTAAATTATCGAGATTGCCGGCATAAGTTAATTTATCGAGGTTGACAACTGTGACGTCCTGATTGTTTTTCAAAAGGTTACGAACATAATTGCTACCGATAAACCCTGCACCACCTGTGATGAGGTACTTCACCATTCTGAATTTCTCCAACTTGAATTATTGCTTCACCCGTGGCGAGTGAAGCGTAAAATATAGGTAATTATCTATGGAAAGTCAATTAATACATATACGCACAAATTATCGACTTGCTGTTTTTAATCATCAATCTAATTAAAGAAATGCTACGAGGTGCATGGCCTGACCAATCACCCTCTAAAATAGTCCGATGTAGTACAAGGCGGGTTCATGTTCGGCAGAACAAACTCGCAGTAAAAAATATTTTCCCCAAAAATTTTCCTGCCGCATTGCACCTGAATTTATGCAGCGTCCACAGAGAGTGCAGAACTAAACCTTTCAGATTTTGGAAATCTGAAAGGTTTTAAGATACATAGTGTCCATCCGGGCGCGCGTCATTCCGTCATATTTTTAGACCAAACGAAATTCGGCGAAGCAATTGCGCTTCTCAGCAACCACGAAGTAAAATTCATTATTTATTCTCCATGTACACTGCAACAAAATATATGATCATAGCAGGGGCAAAATGGAAAAATGAAATAATTTCCTCCCTGGCCTCGTTTAAAAACCTTTAGTCAGGCAAAATCATAACAAAAAAATACCGCAAACGATATGAATTGCCGGGAGAAAAATGGATAAATCCAAAAAAACTATGCCGCAGGGCAGTATTCGCCATGCATTTAAAAATATCATCTGGCCACGAAAAAAACTGGTGCTGTTCGGCCTGCTTCTGATTCTGATCAACCGCGCCGCCGGACTCGTCCTGCCCGGTTCAACAAAATATCTCATTGATAACGTCATCGCTGAAAACGATCTGAATATGCTGAAATGGCTGGTCATCATCGTCGGGGCGGCATTGCTGGTTCAATCCGTAACCTCGTTTTCCCTGACCCGACTGCTCAGCGTCGAGGCGCAGCATTTGATTTCCGAGCTGCGTTCGCAAATGCAGCAACACATTATTTATCTGCCGCTGCGGTTTTTTGATAATACAAAATCCGGCGAGCTGGTTTCGCGCATCATGTCCGACGTCGAGGGGGTGCGCAACCTGATCGGCACCGGACTGGTGCAGCTTTTCGGCGGTATGCTCACGGCATTAGCCTCACTTTTTCTGCTCATCAGTATCAGTCCAATGATGACGCTTTACACGATCGTGCCGCTGCTCATTTTTGGGGTCATCTCCCTCAGAGCTTTCGGTTACATCCGGCCGATATTCCGCAAGCGCGGGCAGATTAACGCCGAGGTCACCGGTCGGTTGACGGAATCACTGGCAGGCATTCGCGTCATCAAAGGCTTCAATGCAGAAAAACATGAAATAAAAACTTTTGCGGCGGGCGTCGATCGGGTTTTTCAAAATGTTAAAACAACCCTGACCACCACCAGCTTCGTCACCAGCCTGGCAACCCTGCTCATGGGTATCGCCAGCATCACGATCATGGGCGTCGGCGGCAGCATGATTATGAATGGCGAAATGACCGTGGGTGATTTTTTTGCTTTTACCCTCTATCTCGGTTTTCTCATCGCTCCTATCGTGCAGATGAGCAACATCGGCAGCCAGCTCACCGAAGCCTTTGCCGGGCTCGACCGTATGGAAGAAATTTTATCGCTGGAAAAAGAGGAAGACGATCCCAAACGCACCGTCTCCTTGCGCGATTTCATCGGGCAGGTAGATTTTGAAAATGTCTCATTTTCTTATGAAGCAGGGAAACAGATATTGCACGATGTCAGTTTCAGCGCTGCGCCGGGCTCGGTAACCGCGCTGGTGGGCAGTTCCGGCTCCGGCAAAACCACCATCGCCGGGCTGGCAGCATCTTTTCTCATACCGGAGAAAGGTGTCATCAAAATTGACAGCATCGACCTATCGACAGTTAAAATCAATGATTATCGCCGTCACCTCGGCGTGGTTTTGCAGGATGATTTTTTATTTGAAGGCACAATTCGGGAGAATATTCTTTTCGGCCGTCCCGATGCCGGCGAAGAAGAATTGCACGAAGCCGTTGCTGCAGCATACGTGAAAGAATTCACCGACCGTTTTGAGGACGGGCTGGAGACACGCATCGGCGAACGGGGCGTTAAACTCTCTGGCGGCCAGCGGCAGCGTGTCGCCATCGCCCGCGCGATCTTGGCTGATCCGAAAATTCTCATTCTCGACGAGGCCACCTCTAACCTCGACACTGAGAGCGAGCGCTACATTCAAAGCAGCCTCGACAGGCTTATGGGCGGACGCACCACGTTTGTCATTGCCCACAGATTGAGTACAATTCGCAAAGCCGACAAAATTCTCGTCATCGAAGAAGGGCGCATTGTCGAACGCGGCAAACACGACGAATTGATCAAAAAAGAGGGTCGGTATTTTCAGCTTTATACTTATCAGGCGCGGATTTAGCTTGTTTAAGTTGATAAATTCTGCAACCAGTAACGACGATAATTTCTTTATAACCGTCCGGTGAAACCCATCATTATAAAATCAATCACCTTTCATATTTTGTGCGTGAAATGTACGATGCACTTCACGTGTTATGTGCGAAGAATTTGTAAAGTGTTGCCCCTCGTGGTTTCGGCAAGTGCATCCGCGGTGACAACGGTTGCAAAACGGCACTGCGTGCTGCGACTCGCTAAACGTTATTACCACAATTCATCTGTCTGCTGTTACATTTTTTTTGCTTGCACCTGCCGCCAATAAACGGTTTATTATCTGTCCATTTTTCCACTAACTATTCTATTAAAAAAGACTTCCCAATTGAATTTCTATTTCGGAATCTGCCGAACGGAGGCTGAGCCTGCCTAAGCCTGAGCATCCGAAATATCAATCGTTTGGCGGCAAAAGCAGTAAAAAAAAACAACCCCCTGCAGGGGGACAACAGATCCGGTTGCCGCATGAAAATCCTGACCGGGCGGTGGGGGCCGGTATCAGAAACACCTGCAGGAAAATCAAATTCACATGGTTCGGGCTTACCTTAATAAGGAGATTTTTCAGGCTCGCAATCAAGACTTTATTTCTACTCCAGCTTTGATGGTATTGCCTGGGCACAGATTAAGAGTCGGCAAAAATATGATTCCACGCAGAGCATCAATTTTTCGTTTGCCGGTAAAACCGGTCTTTTTACTACTATTGCCATTTTTATCCTATACAGAAAATTTATCCGCCCAAACAGAGGAATACACACTCAAAGCCGCTCTTCTGGAACGATTCACCCGTTTCATCGAGTGGCCGCGCAGTACAAATGTGGCCGATACCAGCGCCCCATTCGTGATCAGTGTCCTCGGCGACAATCCCTTCGAATCCCTGTTGGAAATTTTATATGAAAAGCATGATATTAAAAATAAAAAGGTTGAAATTCGTTATATTAAAGCGGTGCATGAGCTCGAATCAACAAACTTGCTCTTCATCGCACAATCACACAAAACCCAACTGACCGACATCCTGCAACATGTTGCGGATCAACCCATTTTGACAGTCAGTGATTCGCAAGGTTATGCGAAAAAAGGCGTTCATATCAATTTTTATCTCGTCGAAGCTTCTGTTCGTTTTGAGATCAATCAACAAGCCTTTTTGCGATCGAAATTACACGCAAGCTATCAACTTTTTTTAAAATTGGCACGCATCATCGAGATGACAGGGGAAGGATTATGACTCAACTCAGTGGCCTGTCGATTAAAAATAAATTATTGCTCATCATTCTCACAATCGTCACGACTGCTGTAATCCTGATTGCAGTGACGTTTACCATACAGGATATTCAGGGCTTCCGGCAGGAGCTGATCAAAAGTTCAAGCGTTATTGCAAAAGTTGTTGCCACAAATATTGCACCGACACTGATATTCAACGATGCGATGGGAGCACGTGAAGTGCTGAACAGCCTCAATTCACTTACAACAATTGATTACGCCTGCGTCCACGATACAAGCGGCCGGCAACTCACTTTCTTCCCGCCGACGGGAAACACGGCAAAATTCCCACATAATTTCACCAACAAGGATGTCGATTTTACCTCCAATCTTTTTTTACTCAAAGAAGATGCTTTCTTCAAAGGCGTTAAATATGGCGAAATTCATCTGTTCATATCGACATTCGAGCACAAACAAACTGTCATCAGGCATTTTAAAATAATGGCGGCCTTTGTCGCGATAGCACTCGTGTTTTCATTTTTTCTCGCTTTATGGTTGCAGGGTTATATCTCGAAACCCATTTTATCGCTGGCCGGCGTAACAGAAGAAATCTCAAAAAACGCCGATTACAGCCGGCGCGTTGGTAAAAAAGGCAAGGATGAGCTGGGACTGCTCTACGATGGGTTCAACAAAATGCTCGGCCAACTGCAACTGCGGCAGCGACAAAATGAGGAAGCCGGGAATGCCCTGCGCGAAGGCGAGGAACGCTACCGCATTCTTTTCGAAGCCTCCGGCGACGCTAATTTTCTTTGTGAATTGCACCAAAATGAACTGCGCTTCATCGATTGCAATTCCAAAGCGACTGAAATTTTCAAAGGCAGCCGGGAAGAATTACTCAACAAAATGCCCAGCGAACTTTCGCCGCCGACACAACCCGATGGCCGTTCTTCAGCCGAAAGCGCCAGTGATAAAATCAATAAAGCCGTGCAGGGAGAGCCGCAATACTTTTATTGGCGACACTGTCATGTGGATAAAACGCCATTCGACGCCGAAGTAACGCTGAATCAGCTCACGCTGAAAAACAGAACCTACATCCAGGCGATCGTTCGCGATGTAACCGAGCGTATACAGGCGGAAAAAGCGCTGCGCGAAAGCGAACGCCGTTTCCGACAGCTTTTCGAAGATGTGCCCATCAGTTTATGGGAAGAGGATATCAGCGAGGTGCTGCTTTATTATCGCAAATTAAAAAATAACGGGGTTCAAAATTTTCGCAGCTATTTCGAACGATATCCGGAGGAATTGCTCAATTGTACCAGGCGAATGAAAGTCAACAAAGCCGCGGTGGAGTTGTTTAAGGCAAAAGATAAAGATGATCTCATCGAACGGCTCGAAAATACATTCACCGAAAAAGCTTATGAGACTTTGAAAGAAGAAATGATCGCCCTGATGGAGGGGCATAATTTTTTTACCGATACGACGGAACTCAAAACCCTGGAAGGCGAAATTCTGTACATCGATTTGCGATTTATCGTCAATACAATCGAGGGAGATGACCAGCAGGTCGCCAGCGCTCTGGTCGCCACGAATAATATCACCGAGCTTAAAAAAGCAGCGAATCAGATTGAAAAACAAAATGTACTTCTCGAGAAGGCAGTGAGAAAAACGACCCGTGAAATGGAAAAATTGATGGACAAAATGATCCGCCAGGAAAAACTGGCGGCGATCGGCAAAGTTTCCGGTAGCATTGCCCGGGAATTGCGCAACCCCCTTGGCGCCATTCGCCAGTCGATATTTTTTCTCACCCGAAAATGGAGCGACGCACCGGAAAAAGTACGGCAGCACCTGAAGCTCATCGATAACGAGCTGATCATCGCCGGGAAAGTCATCGATGATTTGCTGGAGATCACCCGGGAAAAACTGGTGAGCAAAGAAAAAATCAAGCTGGAATCATTAATCGATGAAACACTCTCACGCTGCCAACTCAAAAATGGAATCAAATTTGAAAAAAAAATCCTTCAGGATGGTTTCACCATTCTCGCTGACCCGGTGCAACTGCAGCAAGTGCTTGTTAATCTCATCACCAACTCGCGACAAGCGTTAAAAGAAAACGGCACGATTACGATTAAAGCCCGGAAAAACAAACATAATCATACCGTATCCATCATCATCAGCGACGACGGGCCGGGCATGAATAAGGAAGCGCTGGAAAACGCTTTCGAACCGCTTTACACCACCAAGGCCAAAGGCACCGGGCTGGGACTGAGCATCTGCAAACAAATCATCGAGAAACATGGCGGAAAAATCAGTTTACAGAGCGAACCAGGCATGGGGGTGACTGTGATGATTGCTTTGCCGGATATTGATGATTTAGCAAAATCGAGGAATCCTGTTTTTAAAGAACAAATAATACTTATATTTCACGCCGTTTTGCTGGAAAAACTGCACAAACTACGAGAACTTGAAGATGGCACCACAGGCTCATGACAACAATCTGGTCCTCGTTGTAGACGATGATCCGTCACAACTCTTCACGCTGGAAGATATTCTCAAAGAGGAAAACCTTGATCCCATCTGCTGTAAATCGGCACGGGAAGCTTTGCTGGCGATGGAGAAATTCGAAGTCAATGTTGCAATTCTCGATTTGCGCCTGCCCGATGATAACGGGCTCGATCTGTTAAGAAAGCTGAAAAAGAAGAACCCCCGACTGCGCGCCATCATCAATACCGCCTTCGCCACCCTCGACAGTGCAGTGACTGCAGTCAATGAGGAAGCCTTTGCCTTCGTAAAAAAAATGGGGGATGTGCGTGATCTGTTATCCTACGTCCATCGTGCTTTTCATCAGCATTTAACACAATACAGCGAAACCCTGAAAGAAGAAGTCAACAAACGCACTGCCGAACTCAGCCTTGCCAATAAAGCGCTGCGCAAAGAAATAAATGAGCACCGGCATGCTGAAAAAGAGTTACTGGAAAGCAGAAATAAACTGCAGACGCTCATAGAAACGGTACCCATGGGGCTTTTTGAATGTGATATAAATGGCGCCATTATCCAGCCCAATTCGACCCTTTCAACAATAACCGGCTATACCAAAAAAGAGCTGCTGCAAATGCGGCTTTCTGATTTTTATGAGCAATCTTCGAAACAGAAAAACTTACAGCAATATCGTAACTATCTCGTTGAAAATTTGCCTGATCCGGAGCCCTATTTTACACAAATTCAGCATAAGGCCGGCTTTGCCATGGATATTCAGGTCGATTGGACTTACAAACGAGATGAGAATGGACAAGTCATCGGATTCGTCTGCGCCCTCTCCGATATTTCCCAACAGAAAAAGCTGGAGGAGCAATTACGCCATGCACAGAAAATGGAAACGATCAGCACGCTCGCCAGTGGTATCGCCCACGATTTCAACAATGTTCTGGTACCGATCATTGGCTACACCGAGCTGGCGATGAAAGAACTGGAGGGGCAGGCAGAAGCGCGATACGATCTCAACCAGGTGATCAATGCGGCCGAACGGGCGCGTGAGCTGGTACAGCAAATTCTGCTTTTCAGCTACAAAGGCGGACAGGTTAACAAACCGGTTTTCATTCATGTCATTTTAAAAGAAGCGCTTAAATTTTTAAAAGCTTCCATTCCGGCGACGATAGAAATCCGTAAATCTATCGATGCAGATTGCAGCAGAGTAACCGCAGACCCGACGCAAATTCATCAGGTCTTTACCAATTTATGCGTTAATGCCTGCACCGCCATGAGCGAAACCGGTGGTATGCTCGAAGTCTATCTTGATGAAGTTGAGCTCGATAATAAGGATGTGCGTTTTACCGATAATCTCGAAGCCGGACGGCACGTGCGGTTGCGAGTGAAAGATTCGGGGGTCGGCATTGAAAAGAAGAATATCAGCCGTATTTTTGATCCGTTTTTCACTACGAGAGACGTCGGTGACGGCACCGGTCTTGGCCTCGCAGTGGTGCAGGGCATTGTCAACAGTCATAACGGCTATATCAGCGTTGAAAGTGAACCGGGGGTTGGCTCGACATTCACCGTCTATTTTCCTGTCGCCAAAGAGGATAAGATGCAGGGGAATGAACTTGAAATAAAACAGGTCAGCCTGGATAATTATCAAGGCGATGAAAAAGTGCTGATCGTTGATGACGAAACGGCTGTGGTCGAAATTCTGCAACGGATGCTGGAGCATTTCGGCTACCAGGTGACTTCCTGCTCCAGCGGCCCGAATGCGATCGATGCCTTTCGTGAATGCCCGAACGATTTCGACATCGTCATCACCGACCAGACCATGCCGAAATTGACGGGGGTTCAGGTAGCCAATGAATTGCACGCCATTCGTGCGGAGGTGCCCATCATTCTCAGCACCGGTTACAGCGAAAACATCAATCCCAATGCGCTGGATGAGCTCGGAATTACAGCTTTGCTGAAAAAGCCATATGAACTGACGGTTATCGGCCAAACCTTGCGTGCTGCACTAACCTGATATTTAATCAAACAGGCTTTACTTATTTAGGATTTCCCATCGACTGATAAATTGATTTAAATTATTCATGATTATAGTTAAAAAATTAAGTACTGCACGGACAAATTATTCTTGACTCTGACGGTATTTTACCTTTATTAGTAATGTGCTTTTTCTCAGGCGACTTTGACCTCACCAAACATTTTTTCTCCAATACTAAAGGGTAGTGCAATGCATAACGACAAACTCGATGCGATCGATGTTAAAATACTCGAAATCTTGCAGCGCCAGGGCCGTACCAAAAGAAATGAGCTGGCGGAAGCCGTCAATTTGTCCATCCCCTCCATCAGTGAACGCTTGCGAAAACTTGAGGAAAATAACGTTCTCGAAGGATACTACGCGGTTCTCAATCCCAAAAAAATGGGACTCAGCGTTACCGCATTTATTCTCTTACAGGCGGATTCATCGAAACGTCATCCCGATTTTATCGCCAAAGCCCTTGAACACCAGGAAATTCTCGAATGCCACACCATCACCGGCGACGGGTCTCATGTGCTAAAAATCCGCACCCGCGATACGGAAACGCTGGAGCAGCTCATCAATATCATCCACAGTTGGGAAGGCATTAAAGATACACGTACGATGGTTGTGCTTTCCAGCGTAAAAGAGACCTCGGTTATTCCACTCAATTACTTGAAGATGAAACAGCGTAAATAGAAGTGTTTTCACCCTGGCCAGGCGCAGTCAATCGTTTGCCGGCAAATTATTCTATCACGACCAGGGACGTCAATCATTATTTTTTAGTAAACATACCTGTTTCAAACAAGTCTGCACTTACCATATTGTTTCCGAGTACATAAAACTTCAACGCATTGGTTTTTGGCTTACCCCAATGATTGACCTCACCATCAAACTGGTAACTCACCTTAAAGATGTCAACTTCTCCGCCCTCAACATAGACGCCTTGAGCCGGCGCTACCGCCCCACTCATTGTGATGACTGAGCATTTGCCATTGTTATAAACCACATAGTCTCTTTTATTTTTGGCTATAAATTTATTGCGGTCGGTAAAGGGAAACACATCATATACCAGGTTCGATGAAATATAAAACTTGCCTCCGTGCTGAAAAAACACATACTTCTGTTCGGAACCATCTTTCTTCACAGAAACACGATTTTTTTGTTTTAAATTGAGTGTAAACTCAGTCTGTTCTTTGGCCTTGCCGCGCTTTGTCCCGTTCGCAACGACCCTGCCATTGGCGTCGATAAGCCAATTCCGTGTTTCTTTATTCTTCTTCCATTCGTTGTTCCAACTTCCCACGATAGCTTTGATTTGTTTAGTTGCTTCTTCGGCTGACAGATTTGGATGCGCAAAGAGTTTGGTATAACGAGCGATCGGGGGAGGAAATATCTTCTGCTTCCCTTTGAGGCCATTATTAATGTTGAGTTTGAAGATAGCTTGCAAAGGTTTGTCTGCTTTGAGCAGTGCGTTTTTCTTTTCCAGAGACAAAGCATCGACTCGTTTTAAAACTCTATCCAAAGACTTCATATATTTGCCCTTGAACGATTCCGCATCAGCCACTCCCAGGCGTTGCAAAGAGGATTTCGCTTCTTCCCACATTTTTAAGCCGAGAGCTTTGGCACCGGGCGATACAGAGTCCTGGGCCAGGCAAATAGATGAGAAACTCATCGCAATAGTCGCTGCCAGTAAATACATCACAATTGATTTTTTCATGGATACTCCTCCTGTTAAACTGGATATTCTGAACTGCCCCGCCCATTTTCTTCGACTATAACATCCCTCTTTTTATCTTGTATGCAACAAGGGTTCTGTGCTATCAGACAGCGAGTCCTTTTTTGCCTATTTGTAAACCAGTTCGTTTTCAATTATGCCACACTTCAATATATCACATTGCGATCAAGCGAGTCAAACCTTTTTTTTAATTTTCCTGCTTGCTTGATCGATGTGTGCAATATAATCCTTACAATGTATCATCTCATAGCCTGAGGTACCGGGAGCAAGGCCATCACTCGCAGTATCCTTTAAAGATGTCTGCTATCCTGCATCAGAGTCGCCGCTCCTATTGATTTTTTCCCTGCTTGCATATGCGGGCTTAATCTTGTATTTTAGCGCTTAAATTTTAACGAGGAAAATCAATGCCGTTAAAAACCAGGTTGACAACTCTTCACGATAAACTGCCCGAACCCGGCACTACGCTTGCAATCGCACCCGGCGTGAACTGGGTCTGCATGCCCCTGCCCTTTTTACCGGCTTTCATCAACTGCTGGCTACTGGAAAGCGAAACAGGATTTACGCTTGTCGATACCGGTGTTAATAATGAAAAGAGTAAAATACTCTGGAAAGCCGTTTTAGAGAAAGTCTGCCGTGATAAACCGTTGCAGAGCATCATCGTTTCCCACTATCACCCCGACCATATCGGACTGGCCGGATGGTTTGCAAGCGAATACGGCGCCGAGCTTTTGATGAGTCAGACAGAATGGCTCGCAGCGCGTGCGCTCTTTCTCCTCAACGATCGCGATCTCGGCCAAATCATGGTTGATTTCTACCACCGCTGCGGCTGTGAAGAAGAGTTTTTAAACTACCTCCGCGCCGATGGGAATTCTTACGCCCGCACGATTGCCCCGGTACCGCACAGCTTTATTCGCCTCGAAAGCCGGCAGCAACTCCGGTTGACAAATTCAATGTGGACAATGCAATGCAGCGCCGGGCATTCACCGGCACAGGTGACGCTTTACAACGAGCAGGAAGATTTGCTGATCGCAGCCGATCAGATTTTGCCGCATATCAGCCCCAATATCAGCGTTTGGCCGGATGAGCCCTTCGCCAATCCGCTGCAATATTACCTCGAATCACTCAAGGATTTCGAACGATTTGGCCCGGAAACGATCATGCTGCCGGCACATGGCTACCCGACGAAAAACATCCCGCAGCGCTTGCTGCAACTCACCCATCATCACGATGAACGTCTGGAGATCATTTATAATGCCTGCAATGAACCGCGCACAGCTACAGAAATCAGCGCAGCCATGCTGGGAACTGAAATCGGCATGCAGCATATCTTCTTCGCCGTCGGTGAAGCCCTGGCCCATCTCAATTATCTGCATGCAAAAGGTGAAATTGTGCGATTTGAAGACGATACAAATATCTGGCGTTACCGGCAGACATCCCCGAAATAGTTTCGTACTGTCAATCCATTGCAATTTGATCAAATTTTCCGGTCATCAACGCATTCTTCCGATTATTTCCAAATAAGATGAACGAATACGTGAATATACTTTTGCACTTTTTAATTTATTTTTTAAGTTAATTAACATGAAAACTAAAATTGCATTGGAGAATCGATGAACCGGCGAAAATTTATCAAACAAAGTGCGTTGCTTTCTGCTGCGACATCGCTGCCATTTTACACCGGCTGCCGGCGGCATCACGACTTTGATATGATCATTCACAGCGGCGTCATCTACGATGGGTTTTCAAAAACACCACTGCATACTGATATCGCTTTAAAAAATGGTAAAATCGCAGCTATTGGTACGTTGCAGAAACGACGTGCGCGTCGTCTTATCGATGCTAATAATCTCGTCGTCTGTCCGGGCTTCATCGACATCCATGGTCACAGTGATGACGATTTGCTTATCGATGGCCGCGCCCAGTCAAAAATCCATATGGGGGTTACTACCGAAGTGATGGGGCAGGACGGCGATTCCCTGGCACCGTTGAGCCCGGCGATGGTGGAAGAAAAAACAGCATATTACACCCGGGAATATGGCGTCGAAAAACTATGGACTGACTTTGCCGGTTATTTTGCCGTTCTGCAGAACAAGGGTATTTCCATGAATGTCGCTTCGATGGTTGGCGCCGGAACCCTGCGGGAAAACGTCATCGGCATGGCAGACCGGCCGGCCACAAGCGATGAAACTGCGCAAATGAAGCAACTCTTCCGCCAGGCCCTAAGACAAGGAGCGCGGCACATTTCCACCGGGCTTGAATACACACCCGGCAGCTTTGCCTCAACCGATGAAATTGCGGCAATCGTCGGCTGCATGCAAAAAAACGGGGTCTACGCAACCCACATGCGTAACGAAGATGATCACCTCATCGAAGCCATCCGGGAAGCCATCACAATTACTGAAAAAGCCGGGGTTGGATTACACCTCAGTCATCTCAAAGTGCAGGGAAAACGTAACTGGCACAACCTGCCGCAAATTTTCCAGTTACTCGAAGAGACGCGGGCACAAGGTATTCGCGTAACCTGCGACCGCTATCCCTACATCGCATTCAGCACCGGTTTGACCAATCTTTTTCCCCTGTGGTCACGCGAAGGCGGCCGAAAGCGATTTGTCGAGCGCTTGCAAAACCCGGGATTACGTTTGCAAATTCGCAGTGCTGTGGAAGAAAAAATAGCATCCCTCGGCAATTGGAATGCGGTACAAATTTCTTCTCTCAAAAAAAACATCGACTTTGTCGGCAAAAAACTCGGCGATCTGGCCCGGGAAAGCGGCAAAGCGCCGTTCGATTTTCTATTGCAATTGATGCTCGATGAGAACGGGCGCGGCGGTATGGTCGGATTCGCTATGAGCGAAAAAAATACCACCGCAATTCTGCAGAATCCGTTCACCGCCATCGCTGCGGACGGTTCCGCTTTAGCCGAAACAGGGCCGCTGGCGAACGGCAACCCACACCCACGCAATTTCGGCACTTTTGCCCGGGTTTTGGGGCATTACTGCCGAGAAAAAGACCTCTTCGATCTTGCTGAAATAATCCGCAAAATGACGGCCTTTCCAGCTGAAATTATGGGATTTAGCGACCGTGGCCGCCTCGCTGAGGGGCTGTGGGCCGATATCGTCATTTTCAATCCCGACACCGTCGCCGACCGGGCGACATTTGCCCGACCGAAACAGTTCAGCTACGGCTTCAAATCCGTGTTTGTCAACGGCGTTCTCGTGCTGGAAAATGATCGACATACAGGTAAAAAACCGGGAATGATCCTTTAATCAAACGACAAGCTTGGCCTGTCAATTTTCTGAAAAATAAACTAACTAAAAGACACGCAACACTACAACAGGAAATTTCAATGGATTCTTCGTCGATCCCCCCAAGAATTGATTATCATCATGCGGAGCTTTCTGCCCTTTTTGAGCAGTACAAACTATCGCCGCCAGTGCCGCAAAACCTGAAACATAAACAGTTGATCAAGTTTCTGAAAAAATTTGCCCGCGATTATCCTGCTGATTTCAAGCTCGATTTGCTGGGAGAATCCGTTGAAAACCGCGATATTTATCACGTCACAATCGGCGATGGCCCACGCTCAGTTTTGCTGTGGTCGCAAATGCACGGCAACGAACCCACAGCGACCAATGCGCTCATCGATATTTTTAATTTCCTACTCACTGAAAAAGAAAATCCTTTTGCCGGAGAAATTCTCGCCGGCGCAACCCTGCATTTTATCCCCATGGTAAATCCTGACGGCAGTGAACTGTTTCTGCGCCGTAACGCCCAGGGGCTCGATCTCAATCGCGATGCGCGCGAGCTGGCATCACCCGAGGCGCGTATTTTAAAATCACTGCACGAGCGGCTGCGACCGGAGTTCGGACTCAATTTGCACGATATGAACGGTCGGCGAACGATCGAGAATACCAACAAATTGACTGCCATCGCGCTGATGGTGCCGCCATTTGATGAAAATCATAATAACAATCGCAACCGAATCGAGGCGAAACGCCTGGCCTCGGTCATGCATCAGGCGCTATCGCCCTATATTTACGAACACATTTCCCGCTATGATGCGGAATTTATGCCGGCTGCTTTCGGTGATAACTTTCAATCATGGGGGACACGCACGGTATTGCTGGAAACCGGCGGCTGGTATCAGGATGGGCCGGAATTTCTTGTAAAACTAAACTTTATCGCTATTCTCGAAGCCTGTCACGCTATCGCGACGACAAGCTACAAACATGCGAACCCGGGGCTTTACGATGCATTGCCAACCTATGACAAAGAATTATTCGACCTGTTGCTCAAAGATGTAAAAATTCTCGACGGCATCAATCCGGAGCCGTTTAAATGCGATCTCGGCGTCAATTACATCGAATCCACACACGACTGGAAACTGGAGAAACACGGTGTTTTTATGGATATTGGTGACATGCATTCGTTCACTGCGAAAAAAAAAATCGATGGCAGCGAGTTGCTGGTACTGCCCGGTTTGATCGGGCTGTTGCCGTCCGGTTGCGGAGACTGTTTTCTCGATGATGTTTTTGTCGAAGACTATTTGAAAAAAGGTTACACGACTCTGCTCGTCGAATATGATTTGCAGCGCAATGAACGCCTGAAAAATACGCTCGACAAGCTTAAAAACCAGTCGCTGCGCATCAATATTGCATTCGTTGTATCGCTCGATACATTGGCAAATATTCCGCTGAATGAACAGGCCACTGCCCTGGGCGACGCCCTCGCAGATGGCGCTATCGCAGTTCTGACGCATGAAAATAACAATAAGAGCTATCATCCCCTCGCTGAAAAAATTGTGCATTGGCTGCACCGGCCGCAGTATATCGCAAAAAATATCCGCGCTGATAAAAACTGGACTGATTTGTTGAAGAGTTATGACGGGAAAAAGAACGCACAGCATTTTCTCAAAAAAGGCCTGCTGGGTCGTGGCCGCATCCGTGTCAATGATTTCGCCGACCTGGTGGTTTATAAAATGAATAAAACAAAATCCGGGTTAAAAATCGATGAACCCGAATACGTTTTCATCAACGGGCACACCGCTTATACGAAACACGGCAGCGCCCCCTATAAAAAACAGGGTGTCTTTATTTTGCGCTAAAATACAAAAAACACCGAACTCGGCGCCGCATTTCCCTGTGAGGTGCAGCGTCAATTCAGAGAATTTTGCAGCGCCGCAGTAAATGCCTCCGCTCTGCTGTTAGATGAAGATATTTTTTTAACAAACAATTTTCCAATCTCTTGATTTTTTATTATATTAGCGCGAAAATCATCCACCTCAAATTGTCAAAGGATTACTGATGAAAGTTAAATTCGCATTTTTAATTATTGTGGCATTTGCATTAACCCTCGCGTGCGAGCAAAAAAAACCGGCCCGGCAACAAAATACTTTAGCGGGCGCTGCTCAGCAAGTCGTTGTCGATGAAGTGATACAAGCGACTTCTTACACTTATTTAAAAGTTAAATCCCCCTCCGCCAGCTACTGGCTGGCCTGCACCAAAACGACAGTCAACCAGGGCGAAGCGATCTATCATGATCACGGTCTGGAAATGCGTGATTTCCACAGCAAGGAACTGAACCGGACATTCGACAAAATTTATTTTGTGCAAAGCGTAAGGCGGCAGGCACAGGCTCCGGGTAGTGGTCTGGCCATAAAACCATTTAAAAAAATGCAGCCCGATATGCTGGCCAAAGGGCCGGTCGAAACGGTTGCAGGCGAACTCCCCCTGGCGGAACTTTTCGGCAACAAGGAAAAATATGCCAACAAACGTGTAACGGTTTCCGGGAAAGTGACCAAATTTCTGCCTGAAATCATGAATAAAAACTTCCTGCATATTCAAAATCCCAAAGACAGCAGTGAAAAACTCGATCTGTCGATAACGACGCAGGACAAGGTGAAAGTCGGTGATATCGTCAAATTTACCGGTACGATTTCCCTCAACAAAGATTTCGGCGCCGGCTATCTCTACGAGGTTATCATGGAAGACGCACAACTGCAAAAAGGCATGTAGCCTGAATAATTCTTCACAAAACAAAATTCTCACTGACATGTCTAAAAAATTTTACACCAGCATCGCACGCTATTATGATTTAATTTTCAAAGCCGCTCCAGTGCAGGCCGAATTTATCGACGCACACATTTTGGGCGGTTGTGCCGGGAAATCGGCGTTGGAAATCGGTTGCGGCACCGGCAATCTCTGCCGGCAACTGGCGCAAAAATTTGATCATGTGGCAGCCCTCGATCTCGATGAGGAGATGCTGGAAATCGCCCGGCAAAAAGCGACCTCGTCCAACCGCAAAATCGATTTTATCCGCGTTGATATGCTCGATTTTGGGCAGCATTTCGTAACGCAAACGTTCGACGCCGTCATCTGCTTTGGCAATACGCTCGTGCATCTGGATTCGCCCGGGCAGTTTGAAATATTTTTTCAACAGGCGCGGCAGCGTTTGCAGAGCGGCGGCAGGCTCTTTGTGCAAATTGTCAATTATGATCGTGCATTGCGGCAAAAACTGCCGCAATTGCCGGTGATCGAAAATGAGCAAATCCGCTTTGAACGCTATTATTCCTACAATGCTGAGCGCAACAAAATCACCTTTAAAACGGTTTTGACCCTCAAAGAAGAAGCACGGCAAATTGAAAATGAAGTCGAACTGTACCCATTGCTAAAAAATGAAATGGAAGCAATGCTGCAAAGCGCCGGTTTCAGGAAAAACAGTTTTTACGGCGCTTTTTCCGGGGAACCGTGGCATGCGGAGAGCATGCCGTTGATTTCAGTCAGCGCTGTGTCATAAACAAACCTGCTTAGGCATTGTTCCTGAGCGATGCAACAAGTCAAAGCGACACCCTCGAACAATTCGTTGAAAAGCCCCGCCGGAAGTTTTATATTCCCTTTCATTTTTCAACAAACGGAGATTTCTTTTTGCCCAACTCTACGCCGCAGCATCTAATCATCGGCACTGCCGGCCACATCGACCACGGGAAAACAGCACTCGTCAAAGCGCTTACCGGTATCAATACGGACCGGCTAAAAGAGGAGCAAAAACGCGGTCTGACAATCGACATCGGTTTCGCCCATTTCAGTGATAACGCAACGATTATCGATGTGCCCGGGCATGAAAAATTCATTAAAAACATGGTGGCCGGTGTCTCAACCATCGATCTGGTTTTGTTTGTCATCGCCGCCGATGACGGTGTCATGCCGCAAACGCGGGAACATCTCGACATTCTGAAAATTTTGCACATTCGCCGCGGCATTGTCATCATCAACAAAATCGATTTGGTGGAGGCAGACTGGCTGGCGCTGGTGCAAGAGGATATCGAAAATTTGCGACAGGGCACCTTTCTCGAAAAAGCGCCGATTTTCCCTGTTTCCGCAACCACCGGTTCCGGTATTGCTGAATTGAAAAATGCCTTGCCCCGCTTGCTGCAGGAACTGCCGCCGCGGCATGATCGCGGCATTTTCTGGCTGCCCGTCGATCGCAGCTTTTCCATGAAAGGATTCGGCACCGTCGTAACCGGATCGATTTTATCCGGAGAATTGAGCGTCGGTGACGAAATCGAGATTCTGCCCGCCGGGAAAAAAAGCCGCATTCGCGGCATTCAAAAACATAACAGCGAAACTCAACAGGTAACCAGCGGCGACCGAGCGGCGATAAACCTGCACGGTATCGCGAGAGATAAAATCGCCCGCGGTGATGTTTTGGCAGCGCCGGGTCTGTTTAAAGCCTCGAAAAAATTCCAGGGTAAAGTGACGCTGCTCAAAAGCAGTCCTGATCTTAAATCCAATACACGCGTGCGCATCCACTGCGGTACTGCCGAAATCATGGGGCGTATTCGGCCGTTAAAAGGACAAAAAGTCAGCGCCGGCACCACTGACTTCGTTCAGATCACCCTGGAGAAAAGCCTCGCGGCGCGGCGTCTCGATCTGTTTGTCATCCGCCAGTATTCCCCGATGCTCACCCTCGGTGGCGGCGTCATTCTCGATATGCAACCAGCGCCATTGAAACGTAAAACGCTCGATGAGACTTTACAACGATTGCATGCGCTGGAAAAAGAAGACCCTGCCGAGCTGATTCAGGAACAATTCCTACGTAGTGCTGCAGGTTTGGCGACACACCAGGAAATCATCGCCAAAACAGGGCTGGCGGGAAAAATCGTCAGCGACCAAATCACATTACTGGAAAAACAAAATATTTTATGGAGAATCAGCAAAAAAAGCCTGACACACGCCCTGCGTTATCAACACTTTCAGCAACGAATCGAACAGCTTTTGGCCGATTTCCATCAGCAGAATCCGGTGCAGATCGGCATCAGCAAAGCAGAGCTGGTGCAAAAACTGGATAAACACTATGCCGCCCCGTTTTTACAGTTTTGTTTCGATAAAATGATCGCAGAAAACAGGCTGGCCGAATCCGGTGGATTTTTGCGCCTGAAAAATTTTACTGTCCAGTTAAGCAACGAACAAAAAACATTGAAAGAAGAAATTGCCGGGATGCTGGAGCAAAGTGCATTCGCGCCGCCGTCTGTCGCCGAGTTTGCGGCGAAATTCAATCACGACGTTACCGCTGTCGCCGGTTTGTTGAACCTGCTCGCTGTCGAGGGTAATGCCATACGCATCAGCGGCGAACTCTATTTTCACCAACAGGCGGTAGCGACAGCGCGCGCACGACTGATCCACTATTTACAGAAAAACGGCCAAATCACCGTGGCGGAATTTAAAAAATAATCGATGACGTCAGCCGCAAATATGCCCTGCCCCTGCTCAATTATTTTGACAGTCTTGAAATAACCACCCGTGAAGGTGACCTGCGTTTTCCGGGAATTGGAGCCGAAGAATGAAAAATCTGATTCACTACATCCCGTTGCTGACGACATGCATCGCTCTTTTTTTCAGCCTGAAAATGTGGCGCCACTGGCGGCAAAAACCATCGGCGCTCTATTTATTCTGGTGGTTTGCCTGAGTGGTTGCGTTTGGGCTTGGCACTTTGCTGGAAAGCCTGACGACGCTTTTGGGCTGGCATGTCATCGTTTTTAAATTGTGGTACATCAGCGGTGCTTTGCTCGGCGGCGCGCCGCTGGCACTCGGAACAGTTTACCTGCTCATGCGTGATACCGCAGCAAAACGCTGGATGATGGCGATCGTCGCGCTCATCTTTACTGCATCGATCTGTGTGCTGGTATCACCGGTAAATACCGCATTGGTTGATGGTGCACGGCTTTCGGGCAATGTTTTGCAGTGGCAGTGGGTGCGTCTTTTTTCGCCGTTTATCAATACATTCGCTTTCGTTTTCCTCGTGGGCGGTGCAGTGTGGTCAGCTTGGAAATACCGGCAACTGGGCGCGGCATATAAAAACCGTTTTGGCGGCAATGTTTTCATCGCTATCGGCGGGTTACTGCCCGGCATCGGTGGTGCCTCCGCACGCGCAGGGCATGTTGAAGTGCTTTATATCACAGAATTTATCGGCCTGATTTGCATCTGGGCAGGTTACTGGATCATCACCGGTGACAGCAAAAAATCATTGCATAAAAAACAAAATTGAAGAACCTGTAGTTTGATGCGACTACCAGGGTTTATCAATAAAAGCACGGCTTCGAATCAATGATCAGGCTAATATGTTAAAAATCATCGTCGATGAACACATCGCTTTTGGCGACGTAGCCTTTGGGCAATTCGGTGAAATCCATTTGCTGCCGGCAGCTAAAATCACAGCGGCAATCCTCGGTGACGCCGATGCACTCATCGTACGCTCGACTGTGCGTGTTGATGAGCGCCTTTTGAAAAACAGCACCATCCAATTTGTTGGCACCGCAACCATCGGCACCGACCACATCGATACGTCATTTCTCAAAAGTGCGGGAATAACCTTTGCCAACGCTGCCGGCTGCAACGCCGACGCTGTTGCCGAGCACGTTTTCGCAGCGATCGCGCAGCTTGCAATCGAACGCGGCATGCAGCTTGGGGAATTGACGATCGGGGTCATCGGGGTGGGCAATGTGGGCAGCCGCGTCGTGCGTCTGGCACAAGCCTGCGGTTTGCAGGTTTTAAAAAACGACCCGCCGCTCGAACGCCGGCAGGCCGGCGAAAATTTTATCGAATTGGACGCTCTCATGCAGGCCGACATTATCACTTTACATGTGCCACTCATACGGTCGGGGCAAGATCAAACCTTTCATTTATTTGCTGCCGGCCGGTTAGCAAAACTGCGTGAAGATGTCTTGCTCATCAACACCTGTCGTGGTGCAGTGATCGATAATACCGCCCTTTTGCGCTGGAAAAAGGAGCATGCCGGCGCCGCGCTTGTACTCGATGTTTGGGAAAACGAGCCGGATATCGATGTGGATTTGCTGCGGCACACGGATATTGCCACACCGCATATCGCCGGATATTCCTTGGAGGGCAAGGCCAACGGGACAAAAATTATCCACGATATTTTTTGCCGCCATTTCGATTTCACACCGGATTGGGTACCACGCTTGCCGGAAGTGGAACAGCCGAATTTGACTATTCGCGCTGACGCCGGGATCGAAAATGCGCTTTATGAGGCGCTAACACCCATAAGCGGGCTAAAAAAGACAGACGCCCGGATGCGACTACTATATGAGTTTACCCCAGAGCAACGGATGGAACTTTTTAACGAAATGCGAAAAGGTTATCCCCTGCGGCGGGAATTTTTCAACTATACACTGCGCCTGGAACCGATGAACATCAACCTTGCGCTCATGCTCAATACTTTTCGTTTTCAACTTGCATATTGAAAATCGATTTTCCCCCTCAAAACAGCTCACTTTAGGCCTTGCCTCTTTTTCGAAACTTTCGTTTATTGTCAACTCTTTCGGGAGCGCATGCACATCTGGTGGTGGCCGCGGTCTTCAAAACCGTTGTGCCCGGGTTCTGCCCGGGCAGGTGGGTTCGATTCCCACACGTTCCCGCTAATTTCCTTCCGCCGGCAGGGGCGAATTACATTCCAAACTGATCCACCAAATAAATGAGCGCAGCGAGCGAGGCCGTACCCAATTCCAGTTCACGGCGGTTTATCGCACTGAAAATATCTGCCGGTGAATGATGATAATCAAAATAGCGTTGCGAATCCGGGATGAAACCGACGACAGGTGTGCCGTCGGCACGATTTAGCGGATTGATATCGGCGCCGCCGTGGCCCGCTTTGATAGCGGTAATGGTATTATCGGGGAAATAATCGAGCCAGGTACGGATTTTTGCAAGGGATGAATCCCCGCCTTTGATACCGAACGCTCGTGGTGTAAATCCGCCGGCATCAGACTCGATGGCGACGAGGTGTTTTTCTTTGTTTTGCACCGCGAGTTCAGCATATTTTCCGCCACCGCGCAATCCGTTTTCTTCATTGATAAACATCACCGCACGCAAAGTATTTTTAGGTTTGTATCCCATTTGCTGCAAGGTTCGCAAGGCTGAAATCGTCTGCATCGTGCCGGCGCCGTCGTCGTGGGCGCCCTGTCCTGTATCCCAGGCGTCGATATGGCCGCCAAGCATGATAAATTGATCGGGATTTTCACTGCCGGTAATCTCGCCGATAACGTTGTGTGATTTCACATCAGGCAGATATTGACAATGGAGCTTGAGGAAAAACCTGAGATTTGGGGTTTTGAGCAATCGTCGTGCAAGTTGATCGGCGCCATGGGAGCTCAGAGCTGCCGCCGGAATTCTTGCTGAATCCTTTGCGTAATGCAGCGATCCCGTATGCGGAAAATCATCATCACCGGTACCGACGGAACGGATGACCACGGCTACAGCGCCTAATTTTGCTGCTGTCGAGGCGCCTTTCGAGCGCTGATCGACAGTGGCGACATATCCACGAAATGTGTTCACAAATTCCTGCGCAAACGGCCGGTTGTAAAAGACGATTTTCCCGGCGATTTTCTCACGACCAAATTCGGCAACTTCGGCCAGCGAGGTTACCGCAACAACCTCTGCAGTGATGCCGCCGGCAGGGGTGGCGACAGACCGCCCCAACGCCAGCACATTGAGTTCTGTACGCTGCCTACCACTGATGATCGCCGCCTGTTCCCTGGCGCCACGCACCCAATGGGGAACCATGACGTCCTGCAGAAAAACACGGTCGAAGCCGTATTGCTGCATCACCGTTTTTGTCCATTCAATTGCCGCAGCAGCTCCCGGAGAACCACTGAGGCGGCTGGGGAATTTATGGCAAAGCTGCCCGAGTAAATCGTATGTTGCACCATTTTTTAATGTCGTTTGATAAAGCTCATCGATGAATTTCTCATGTTCATCTGTTTTTTGTGCATGCACACAAGAAAAAATGATCAGAGCTGCTGAAAAAATGAATTGTATAAATTGGGTGTCCACAACTGTCTCCAAAGTCTGGCATCAACGATAACGATTCGTATTCAATCAATTCGTCCGCTTTCGTAGCGATACAAAAATACTTTCCGAACATAGCGCAAAGGCACTCTCGCCGCACGACTATTGCCGGATAGCGACAGGGATAATTATATTGAGTGGGAAAGGTCAAGAAGTTAAAATAGAAATTTTTTTCAAAAGAAAAACAGGAAAGTGCGATACAGTTTGAGGCAACACGAAGAAGGCAGCACAATCACTGGTGATTTGCTGCCCGGGGATGGTAAAATTATTGTTTAATTCCGCTTTTGAATGCGGGCGTCTTCCATGATGATTTCATAAAAATAGCCGGAACCGAAATTTTTATTCAGGGTAATAACGCCCTGCGCCGTTACAAAATCATTCACTGCGACCTGGTCGCGGGTGGTCACGGTCAGATCATACTTTGTCGATCCGGCCTGATTATCGATTAGATGTAAAAAAGTCCGGCCCATGACGCCGCTCATCAATTTGCTGACCTTACCATGCACTGTGATACGTTTATGCTCATATTTCTTCATATTGTCAAACAATTAAGCGAGCGAAGTTTCACCCTCAATTGTTTCGACCGGCGTCGAGACCTCCGGCGCTTTTATCGCCACCGGTTCCGGGCGAGATTTCGCTGCCAGTTCAAACGGGTCATTGCTGATTTTTTGCAAAAACAAGACTTCTGAGAAAGTGCGCTTTAAGGGTTTGCTTTTAAAATCCTTCATGAGCAGCCCACCGGTGAAATAGAGTTTTTCGCCGATTTCAGTTTCACGGTGATTGACGGTAATCCAGTAACTTTTTGCTCCCTCTTTTACCTTGATATACGTATAATTTGATGCGTGCAATACTTCTTCCGCAACAACTTGATGCATATTATTCCCGGCAGTATCATTTTTCGTTTGCTGCCCGGTCTGATCATCTTTTTTTGTACAGGCGAAAATCAGAAAAAGCAAAATGATTGTTGCGAATTTTATCCTGTTTGCCATCATTTTTCCTTTTGCAGTATTATTTGTGTACAGGTTGTTTGTCTATATAAACAGAGTCGAAACCGGTTTATATTTATCAATCATCATCCGGCCCGGGCGCGAGAACTCAAGCTCACACCCGGATCGAATTTTATTTTCATCAGTACATATCGTATTCGAAGTCGGTATAATTGATTTTGCCGTTGATATGTTTGCTCGAATCGATAATCGTACCCGTTTCATCGACGACTTCATAGTGGCACCAGACACAATTCGCCAATTCGTAGGGATTGTGTCCCTTCGGCGGCAAACCGTGGCAACTGCCGCATTCTGCAGTTTGCGGATCGCTCCAGTTAGGTGTCGCATTACTGCCTTCCATCGTGCTATCGCTGTAAATCCAGGCTTTTTCCGATTGTGATTTCGACAATTTCCAATTCCCGTGGCAGTACGAATTTTGACAGGTAGAACTCGCCGGCTCGTAAAGCGGTGTCGGAACTACTGTGCCGTTAAAACTCGGTGTTAGCGCTACCGGGTTGGTAATGAACACTTCAGCCAGAGCATCGGCATCGATGTGCCCCGGGCTGGCCATGATTTCTGGAACATTGTGACAACCCTGGCAGGCGGCCTCAACCGCCCCGCTTCGTGTCAGGTGAATCTGATGAGCGCCGACTGCAACATCGGTATTTAATTCTTCGCCATCGAGGCCGCGCGGTGGTGCGACGTTTGTTAAAATCGTCGGATCGGCATTGAATACCCCGTGGCAGGTCGTACAGGCTTCCGGGCCATCAGGCTGTGTGTGGCACGAGCGACAGGACAATTCGCCTTTAACCAGGTCATAGTTTTCACCATGGCAGTTGGTACAACCGCTGAATTCATAATTATTATCCTGAATAAAGGCGCGGTGCGAACCTGCTCCGGTGCCGATCCATTCCGGCGGATGGGGAAAACTTGTATGACATTGGTAGCAGGAAATACCAGTAGTGCCGCCTTTTAAATCTTCACCGTGGCAGACTTTGCATGAGGTGTAATCATAATTTGCCGCACTTAAAAATGTTGTGTGCGATTCAGCACCGCTACCCGCTTTCCAGCCCGGTGCATGCGGGAAATCGGCATGGCATTTATTACAGGATACGCCAGAGGTACCACCCTGCAGATCTTCGCCGTGGCAATTTTTACAGGTCGACATATCGTAACCTTTATCGCGCAAAATCGTGCTGTGGGCGTTGGCGCCGCCGCCGATCCAATCCGGCTCGTGGGGATAATCGGCGTGGCATTTGTTGCAGGAAATACCCGTTGTGCCGCCCTGCAGATCATCGCCGTGACAGATTTTACACGAACTGTTATCATAGTTTTTCGCCCGTAAAAATGTCGTGTGCGATTCGTCGCCGGCGCCGTCTTTCCAGCCGGGTTTGTGGGGGAAATCAGCATGGCATTTATTGCAGGAAATAGCGGAGGTGCCGCCCTGCAGGTCATCACCGTGGCAATTTTTGCAGGTCGACATATCGTAGCCCTTGTCGCGCAATTGTGCGCCGTGCCCACTATCGCCGTTAATCCATCCCTCAGCGTGTGGATAATCTGCGTGGCATTTGCTGCAGGAAATTTCGGTGGAGCCGCCTTTTAAATCTTCGCCGTGGCAGGGGCGGCAGGAGGTGAAATCATAGCCGAGATTGTTGAGGAACAGACCATGCGTGGCTTCGCCTTCGCCAACCCAGCCGGTTTTGTGCGGGAAAGATGCATGGCATTTATAGCAAGACACCTCCGAGCTTCCACCGGCATAATCTGTCCCGTGGCAGAGAGTGCACGATTCCAGGTTGTAATCCATGGACTTGAGTATTGCCGCATGAGATTGTGGCGAATCGCTCACCCACCCGGTTTCATGTGGGAAAGTGGTGTGGCATTTTTTGCAGGACACCCCGGAAGAACCGCCCAGCAGGTCACTTCCGTGGCAGCTTTCACAAGTGCTGAAATCATATTCCGCTGCTTTGAGCACGGCACCGTGTGATTCGGGCGTTCCGCCGAGCCATGTCGGCACGTGTGGGTATTGTGTATGGCATTTATAACAGGAAACATTCGATGAACCGCCGGAAAAATTATCGCCGTGGCAAAGCTGGCATATGCTCAAATCGAATTCTTTGCTGCGCAAAAATTTCCCGTGGAAATCTTCACTGCTGCTAACGGTCCATTGTTCCGGGTGAGGGTAGTTTTCATGGCATTTATTACAGGAAATTTTGGAAGTGCCACCATCGAGATTTTCACCGTGACAGGTTTTGCATGATGTTTTTTCGGGATCGTTATTTTTGACATAGTCGCCGTGAAAATTATCGCCGGGGAAAATCCAGTTTGGTGCATGGGGGAATTCTTTGTGGCATTTGTTGCAGGAAACTTCGACTTTGCCACCCTGCAGGTCTTCACCGTGACATGAGCGACAAACGGTATAATCGTATTCAAGGCCGCGCAACAGGAAACCATGCGAGCCCTCCTCATTTCCGACCCATTTGTCATTATGCGGGAAATAAGTATGACATTTATAACAGGAGACTTCAACAAGGCCACCGCCGAACTGATTACCGTGGCACTGACGACATTGTGTCAAGTCATAATTCTCGCTCGCCAGCCTGGTTCCATGAAATTCACTTGAGCTGGAGGATATCCAGCCCTCCGGGTGCACGGCAACATCACCATCAACCTGCGTCGGTGCCACGCGTGGGTCGCTGCAGGAAAACACGAAAACTGTTGTGAAAAGAACAGTGATCAAACAGGTAAAACCAAATCTCATTTCATTTTGCTCCATGACAATAAATACAGAACCCAGTGTTCATATCTTCGTTATAGGCATGGCAATAATAACAGTGCGATTGTCGGTTCGCATGCCATGGCCCATTATCCGTTTTTACGAACCGAGTCGTATGCATCGTCATCTCTTCATTGAACCCCTCGATCCCCTCAGGGTGGCATGAGATGCAAGCCGGATCACGCCATTCCTCCTCTTCAGGAGTAACAGGTGCTTCCGTGCATGTCGCAAAAATAATAAGAAAAATTGAGATTACCAATAAAATGCTTGAGCGTATCCAGGGCATTTTCATTTCTCCGTCCTCTGTACGGCCAAAAGAATGCCGGCATGTTGTAGGTTTTTGTGGCAATTCAATTTTGATTCTCCCAGGTCAGAGAACTCCCCAGCCAACCCCGGATTGTCAAACTGTACTAAAAAATTCGTTCGAGTTCAATGGTTGTCCGTTTTTCCTCAATTTGTTGCGGATAAAGTTCCCATTCTCTTTTATCGAATTTCAGTTTCAAACGAATAATTCGCCATGATCGTTGAATTGCAACGCCATATTCATAATTGAGCTCCTTGCTCCGTTGCGATTCATCCCTGTTTCGTAATTTAAGATAGCTGGCGATGAACAAATCCAGTGTTGGTCGCCATTTCAGTTCAGTAGAGACGGAAAAATCCGATAATTCGTAGTCTTTCAGTTTATGCACCATATTCAGATAAGAAACCGAAGCCGTCAGTGTAATTGCTTCTACAGGAATAATAAACAAAGTATTACGAAATGTGATTGAGTCATAAGCATAATCAGTGGCATCCTGGCTTTTAAACTCACTGGTCAGAGAAACACCCGCCTGTTTTCCTCGTGTGCCGACTTGCATGCCGGTTACCAGCACATCGATATCACCCAGCGTCGCACCGCGCGCTTCAAGTTCACCGGCCAGAATATCTACTTGATGCCGCGATTGCCGGAAATACAAGTTTAGTTTATTGAACGAAAGTGTGCCGCTAACCAATTGCGTTCCGGTATTATATTTCAGGCTCGGCAGAGTTTCATAACGATAATCCACCAAAACCCCTGAACTTTCTTCAATACGTCCGAGCAAATTACGATGAATCTCTACCCGGTCGCCAAAGTCGCGAATATAATAATCTTTATTTTCACCCTCTTCAAAGATCATCTTCGTGTCTTTATCGATGACTACGATACTCGAAAGATTGACATGGCGTTCGTTGAGAACGATAGGTGCATTTCCAAGAAAAAAGTGCTCTTCGTAAACAATAACGCGTTCGGTCACTTCAACATCACGCGAAGTGCGAGCCAGCGTCCGAAAAAACGACGCCTGAAACATACCGCCGAGCGGTATTTTTTTGCTATAAGAAATATTGCCACTCAAATTTCCGGCATTGAACTGTCCCGAACTCGAGGTGCCAATCGCAGCGCCCAAACCGCCGCCGACATGGATATCTTCCGTAACCGGATAGTCAAAATTTCCTGAGGCCGAATTTTCCAGAGAAGTAATGCCAAGCGAATTATACGTCTTGAAGGCGTAACGCATGGAAGAGTCGAGTTTGCGAAAAAACAAGGCTTCCATATATTGTGAAAGCCGCATGCTGCTGTAAGTCTTTCGTCCGTCACGGTGCAGGGCATCGACGTCGCTGATCCATGAATTTTTCAGGCTATCACCGAACAGACGTATCGTTTTATAATTCAAAGAATAGGTTGAATAGGTGCGATCATCACTCAGCCGGTCATCGCTGCCGAATACATGGGCGCGCACACTGGTTTTGTATTTTGCCCCTTCGTGAGTGCCGCTGTAAGTAAAATTCCTGCGCACCTGATCGCGAATATTACTGTAATCACCACGCTGCCATTTATCTTTGATATCACGCCATTCTGCGGAGAAACGCGAAACCAGCGGGATATTGAGCAGGTCAAAGGTTGCATGATAGGTATTGATATCAAATTCGTTGCGTCCGTTATAGGATAAATTGATGATATTCGAATTATGACTATAACCCAGGCGAAACGGATGGGATGAATCACGCAGAAAAGAATTGCTCAATGATTGATTCGTCAAACGGCCGCGGATAACTTCCGTGGCATTGCTGCTGATATAACTTTCCTGCGAGAAAGCAAGTTTACCATCCCATTCAAAAGACCAGAGTTTGGGATTGATGATAAATCCATGATTGCTTAAGTTCAACGATTCCCGGTAGTTTTCTTCTTTAACATCATTCTTAGCAGAACGTTTTTCATGCAGTGAATGCAGCAACAATGAACCATGCCAGTCGAAAATACGGAATGGAGCAACGCCCTGGGCAGCCAGTGATGACCCGAAAAGGAAAGCGAGAGCAATCAAACCCAGCTTTCTCGATTTATCGTTAAAAAATTCCATTTTTTAGAGATAACTCATCATAAGTTAAATACAACCCGGAATAATCAAAAAAAGCAAGCATCGGCTCTGTTTTCTTTCATTATTACCGGCTGAAACGAAGAATTATGAGTAAAATGTTGAATTTGCAAAATAATGATATCAAAGCAAATCGATTTATTCTTCATTTGTCTTATATGGAATAATCCGGATGTTAGCAGCCTGACGCAGATTTGCCAGTAGTTTTTCAGTCCTGGTATCGCTTTGTTTTTTAATGAGCTTATTCTTTAATTTTTCCTTGTTTATTTCAATAAACGGCACCTGGTGTGAAGGTCTTTTTCCGAGCAGTTTGATCAGATGATAACCATAGATCGTCTGGATGGGCTGACTCAATTCACCGATCGCCATTTCCTGCATACGTTTTTCCAGCTCAGGCAAGAGCTGGCCTTGGTGAAACCAGCCGATATCGCCACCCTTGTTAAAACTCGAAGAATCAGCGGAAAACTGCTCTGCCGCCTGTGCAAATTCAAGTCCGTTTTCGATGGCCGCACGCACATTCAATGCTTTGTCTCTGCCTTCAAGCCATCATTCTTTCATGGCGCCAGGATTGACTGAAATCAACAGATGCAGCACATGGAATTGCGCCGGTTTGATGAATTTTTCTTTATTGTTTTTATAATAGTTTTCAACTTCGTTGGAACTGATGGAAATCATGTCGGTGATTTCCTGTTTTTTGACCTTATTGATGGCCAAAACGCGCTTAATTTCCTGGCGTAATTTTTTCTTGTCCGAACCCGCTCTTTTAATCCTTTGCCAAAACGCTTTTTCCGATGGATATTCTTTCTGCATTTCCCGCAGACTGTTATCGATTTCCTTTTTCGAAACTTTTATTCTCAGTTTTTTAGCATACTGGAAGAGCAGTTCTTCTTCGATGAGTTTTTGAATGACTTCGCTGCGAATTTTTTCAATTTTTTCAGGAGAAACCCGCGAGTGGTATGATTGCAAAGGCAATTGTTTATTGATTTCTGCAGCCACCCGTGCAGCTTTGATTTCTGCCCGGTTTACATAAACGACCGTATTGTTTTCCTGCGTCACAGCAGGGGGGCGGCCAAAGGCAACGACTGAGGTTACCAGGGATAACAAAACACAAATGAGTTGGGGCTTTTTTGACATTGGCATATCCTGAAAAAAATAGATGGGGTGAAATCAAATTCACCCCACCATGCACTTTAAGTTCCGGCAGTTATTTTACAATCACGATTCGTGCATTGATATTGAATTGAGTACCAATTAAATATCGTGACAAGTCATACACATGGCGCTATTGGCGTTGGACATGCGCAAGAATGGGCGGTTTGAGTTATCATGCGGGTTGTGGCAAGAAGCACATTCCACCTGATCTTTGTTCGCACCATAAAGCGGCAATACGCCAACTTTGCCATTTGTTGCCGGATGGAAATTTGGATCCTGGGCGGCATCATAAGTCAGGGAAATCGGGTGATCGTTGGTCAGATCGGTTCCGATAACCGTGCCTTCAAAGTTCAGGCCGCCGGCGCCCGTGCCGGTGTGACAACCGGTTGCACAACTGGAAATCGTTGCACCTGCCGGACTGACATTACCGAACTGGGAAGTCGGAATATTGATAACATTATCGAGACCGATGGTGTTATCATGACAGGAAAGACATGCAAGAGATACGCCCTGGGCAGTACCAGCAATGGTCATATCGAGGGTCGCGCTGCTGTACATAGAGTACGGACCTGCGGGGGTGCTGCGATTCCACAGGGGCGCATCGATACTGGTATTGTTGTTGTGAGGCGTATGGCAATAAACACAGATCTCTCCGAGGTCTTCAACAGGCATGCCATTGTCTGTCGCATGGCGCAAGTTATGTGGGGTGTCCTCGACCTTATTGCCGAACTGGGCATAAGTATCAGTCGATACACCAAAGCACATAATCAAGGCGAAAAC
>JAJRYV010000022.1 GCA_024275575.1 bacterium | reverse complement strand
TCGCGCACCTCGGCAAAAGCAAAGAGCCGTTCGTCTTTGGAATTTTCTTTTGCAACAGCATGAAAAAGGTAGACATTTTCGGCAGAGGGCAAACGCTCAATATTAAAGTTATCCAGCCGCCAGATTTCCAGTCGTTTGCCGATCATCGGATGAAAACCGCGGTAGAGGCGGTCTTCATAAAAACCGCCGTCATTTTGACGGAAGGTAAAAAACTGTACCTGCCCTTGTTCATATTCGAGCGTCGGATGGGTCAGTGCGACAACGGTGCGGTGAATTTCCCTGCTGAATCCGGCTTGCTGCAAACGATCTCTAATCTGCCGGGCGCACTCATCGATCGATGTGATTGTTTCATTTTGCCAGAGATAAAACTCGAGCAATAAATTGCGGTCAACAGGCGCTTTCAGCAAAGTTTCAGCGAGTTTCTTTAATTGATGCTCAAAATCTTCCACAGCTGAACAGGTGGAAATGATGTGAAATTTCCCACTATCGTGATCGAAATCCGTCGTGAAAAGGACATTATCGCTGTCGACGATGATGGTGCGATTCTCGATGGTGCGAATGCGGTAATAGCGCCGGGTGATAGTTTCGAGCAAGTTCACCAGCATGTGGCGATCGCTTTTTTTGAACCAGTTATTGATTGCGGGGTGGATCGGCAGCGGGTATTTGACCAAGCCATCGATGATTTTATCACGGTTCAAAACACCCGGATCATCCTGCAAAACCGCAAGCTGGGCATCGATATTTTCGAATATTTGCTGTCGCACTTTTTGCAGTACCGGGCGGCCGAAATATTTGTACAATACATCGTGTGCCAGGTCATAAACGGCGGGAAAGCGACCCTGCGATTCTGCCGTCAGCCTTTGCAGCACAGGTTGGAAATTCGCTGGCAACGCACCATGTCCGGTTTTTGCTGAATGCAGCCATCGTTGCAAAATATCCAAAATTAAAACGACCTGTTCTGGCATACGTTGCTGCGATTTGCAGATGCGGTACAGGCTCAGATCGAGATTTTTTCCCGGCTGCAAGCCTGAAACACCGAAATAGGCCAGCGCGCGGATCAGTTTCAAACGAAAACTCTGCGGCATGCTCTCGCTGCGTTCGGCCATGTTACGCAGATAGGAATACAAATATTCCTTTGAACCGAGGCGCACATCAACAGTGAACTCATCATCGTCGATGCTGTCGAAAACCGGGTTTTCGCCGGCCAACGGACTGCGGCGAAACAGGCAGACAATGTCCATAAAAAGCTGTAGGAATTCGATTTCACATTTTCCTATGAATACCTCGTCAACTTCCGGCGAGGCAATGAGTTCTTTTCGTTCCGCAAGGATTTTTATAATATCCGCAGTTGTGTGATCATAGCCACGCAAGAGATTTTTACAGGCGTCGACATTGCTTTGGCAGGTTTCGCTCCAGCTTTGTTTTTTCTCACGGTCTGCGACGTTGAATTCAAAACGTATTCTGTGCGATTTGCCATTATGCCCGGCGCCGGTGTCGATCGCCGGTTCGTAAGAAAGCAGCGGGTCGCCCGCGTTCACCTGCATATTGCGGCGCACCAGGACTTCTTTCACTGTGGCACTGCTATGTGCAACGACCGAGGTTTCCATTTTCATCGCTTCAAGCATGAAAAGTTTGTCGCCGGCTTGCACGGAATCGCCCTCCCGCACCAGCGCCGAGATGACTACTGCCGGCGCCGGCGCTCTGATCAGGCCGTTATGATCCCAGATGATACGATGCTGCGAACCGTCAACTTCGACGAGAAATGATTCTTCATCCGCAAGCAGAAAAACCTGATAGGTTTTTTTCGCCAGGCTGAATCGCCCTTCGATATCGTCGACGGGCACAGCATCGACAGTTATTTCGCCATGTTCACTTTCGATGCGGTAACGCGTGCGGCCCATGCGAAACACCTCAAAGCGGTAGCTTTCCGCCTGATGGATGAGTTTGACCGTGTGGCCTGTTTTGCGACGGACAATCGGCCGGCCGCCGTGAGCACTGACAAAAAATTCAGTCTTTTCATGTTCAAATTCAGTTTGATATGCCTTTATTGCCGCTTGCAGCAGGGCAACTTCAATATTTTGTGTATTGAAAATATCACCCTGCTCAACGATTTTGTCTAACCACGAAACAAACACTCCGGCGGCTGCAATTTCCTGCTGCTGTAATAAATTTTGCAGGAATCCCTTATTGCTCATGCCGCCGAAAATGATAATCGAAGTTTGCGACAGGGCACGGCGCAAACGGGCGAGCGCCTCTTCACGGTTGCGGCCATAGGCGATCAGTTTCGCAATCATCGAATCAAATTCACCGGGAATGACTTCGTTTTCTGCGATACCGGAATCGATGCGCAGCCCCGGACCTGTGGGCAGATGCAGGATTTTCACAGTGCCTGGCGAGGGTGCAAAAGCGTTCGCCGGGTCTTCTGCGTTCAGGCGCAATTCGATGGCATGCCCGAAGCAAGCGGGCGCTTCACCCTGCAGTTTTTCACCTCGCGCGATATCAATCTGACATTTGACCACATCCATGCCCAAAGTCAGCTCGGTGACCGGATGCTCAACCTGAATGCGTGGATTGACTTCAAGAAACCAGTATTCGCCGCCGGCATCATCGACGAGGAATTCCACCGTGCCGGTATTTTGATAATTGACCGCTTTGCCGAGTTCGATTGCCGCGCGGTTTAGTTTTTCGCTGAGCGCCGGGTTTAAACCCACCGGCGGGCATTCCTCCATTACTTTTTGGTGGCGGCGCTGCACCGAACAATCGCGCTGCGATAAGGCCCAGATCGTGCCGTAGTGATCGGCAAGAATCTGCACTTCGATGTGACGGGTATTTTCGAGAAGTTTTTCGATGAAGAGCGTGGAATCGCGGAAAATTTTACGAGCTTCATTTTTCGCACTGATAAAAGCTGCCGGCAATTCCGTCGCCTGCCGGGCAATGCGAATACCACGGCCGCCACCGCCGGCAGCCGCTTTGATAATGAGCGGATATCCCAGTTGCTCCGCCTGTTTATTCGCATCTGCCAGATTGCTAACCGCAGCACCGCCCCAGGGGACGACCGGGATGCCCAGCTTGTTCGCCCGGTTTTTGGCTTTTATTTTATCGCCCAGTTCACTCATCGCTTCAGGCTGCGGACCGATAAACGTCAGCCCGAGATCACGGCAGAGTTCAGCAAATTCATCATGCTCGGAGACGAAACCCCAGCCGGCCCAGACCGCATCGGCCTTGCAGGCCAGCAGCGCTGATTTCAGGCGTTCATAATTCAGATAGGTCGTACGCCGTTCGCCATCCTGCGGATCGAGATAGCTGGCATGACCGAGATAATAACTGTCATCAGCTTCACGGACAAAAAGGCCATTGCGGTCAGGCTCGGTGTAAAATGCAACAGTGCGGATGGCGCATTTATTTTCCTGATTGTATTCCTGCACCGCATGAATGAAACGCATCGCCGGCTCGCCGCGATTGACGATTGCGACTCTTTTAAAATCTCTTCTCATAGGTCCTTTCGTTTCCGGGTTTTATTTTAATCCGTTTTATTTTTGCAGATAAATGACTCGCCATACATCGATTCATATTCAATCTCGATGTTCACCCGGCTATAGTTTTCTTGCACCAGTTTCTCCCGATCATCCGTTTCTCGAAACTCGATCCTGGCGATAACCTTACTCTCAATCGAAGCAAGGGCGATCACTATTGCGGAAATTGATAGTATTTTATCCGTTGAAACTGAGTAGTTTTCCGAATTAAACATAAATCACTCCCATTATTATGCTCATCGGAGATTTAAACCCACAGACTCATCCATCAAGGAATCTCCGACGGGGTCGATGGCGGGTTCTGCGATGGACAGGCGAGAAGAAAATGCCGCCGGGCGACTTCGGTGTAGATGGCTATCTCTACTTGATCAGGTGAAATTTCGCATCTGTTTAGCACTCCACCCGCATCACTGCGGGCTTAATTTAAAAGTAACCTGGCATTTTAGAAAATGCTGTTTGCTATTAGCTTTTGGTAAAAAAGCCGCCAGCACAACTCTGTTCAGAGCACCAAGCGGACGCTTCTCTGGCACACGCTGAACAGTTACCTGACTGGTATTTCAAACTTTTATTATCAATATATTATGCGATTAAGTCCACAAAAGAGTTACTTAACAATCTCACTCGCGATAAATAGAGCGAAAGCGTCTCGCTGAGCGTAACGCTCGTGCCGTCCGGCGAGGGCATCGCTTCGCTCTATGTTCAAAAATTATGCAGGCTTTTAAGCCACTTAAAAGCCTGCAATTACCTTCTTTGCGTGTTTTATATCTCTGCACAAGAATGATTCAGGTTAAAACAGGCAGAAGACTGCCGGTTTCATCGAAAATATTTATGACACCACGGCTTTCAACGGATGCAGCAGCGATTCATCCATCGCATCGGGCAGCGCCATAGTGCTGTAGCCGCACAGTTGCAAGTACACTTGCCCCTGACTATCGATGATATCCGCATCGTAGGAACCGTCTTTATTGGCTGAGACTGCTGCGAACAGCTTTGCTTTCGTACCTGCCGCCGGTCGAATAAATTTGACGCTGGTGATACGATAAGGCAAACCCATGCGATCTTTGGCACCCATTTCCCAGATACCCGCGGTCTGAAAACAAAGCTCGATCAGGCGCGGATCGGCCAATGTCAATCGCTCAGCCGGCGTGTGGTTATGTGGAAGTGTGGTGGAAAACTCACCGATGAGGCGCTTGCCGGATTTCCAGACATTTTGCAAAACCTGGTAGGCCGGGCCATGGAAATAGAGCTTGTAAATCTCTTCTTTTCCGACGACCGCACCCTGGGCTTTGCCCGGCGCTTTGCTTTTGACCGCTACCGGTTTTTCTTTCACGAGACGCACCTGCGAACGAAAGTGGGTGGTGACCTGCGCTTCTGTCCGGCCATGCAGCCGGCGTGTTCCTTCGAGAGCGCAGCGGGCTATAATCGTCTCACCCTCCTGTTCGAAAAAGGCCCGCGCCGTAACGCTGCGTTGCTGATCGCGATAAAATTTGAAAGGTGAATCAAATTCTACATTTTCAATTGTGGCGACAAATCGCTCAGCGAACAATATTTTTGCCGCTTCCACCATTGCCTCAACGCCCATAACGCCCGGCAACACCGGTGTGCCGCCGATACGGTGGTCTTCGAGAAATGCCTGCTCTTTGGGCAGTAGCCCGGTTTCGATGATCAGGCCGGTATGCAGCCCCGCACTTTTCACAGCACCGGTCATAATACCGCGATTTTTCAGTTTTTTCTCAATTTTTTTGAGATCGAGCCCACCGGTTTCATCAAATTCCTGCATCATGATACCGAGGCTACCGGCGACGACGATTTCAGCGCCAGCGGTGGATTTTGTCAATTCCCGGCGAATGAAAGGAATACCCGCTTCCGGCGGCAGCATGTCGATACCGGCGGCTTTCATCACTGTGGGGATTGAGCCACGTACGGCCATACCAATGCCACCCCAGGCAGTCCAGTCGGTCGCGATGCCACGAGTTTGCGGCCTGCTCGTTTTGAAGCTCGAGATGAATTTGCAAAGCAGATCGTTCGCTGAACTATAGTCTGTCTGCCCGCCATTGCCGAACCGCCCGGCGATGGAGCTGAAAACCACTGCAACTCCGAGATGCATCTCGCCAAGATTGGACAGCATGTTAAACCAGCCATCGCTTTTCACATCGAACACGAGATCGAATTCGGCAGGTGATTTATCGGGCAACAGGCGGCTGATCTCCAGCCCGCCGGCGTGCAACAACACATCGATTTTGCCGCTTTCCTTGGCGATGCTTTTCATGACTTTCGCTACTGCTTTGCCGTCGAGCAGGTTGAGACTGTGGTAAATCGCTTTCCCACCGGCGGCTTCGATCGCCTGTATTTCGGCGAGGGCGGCATGTTGTCGTTCGATGCCGGCGATGATTTTTTCCACGTTCGCCGGGGTGGCGCGTTCGCCTTTGGCTTTCAAACGCTCAAAAATATCACGTTTCAGGCCATCTTTGTCGCTGGCAAATTTGATGATGTCAGCATTGTTTGGGTCGGGTTTCGGCGTTAGATCGAGCAGATAAAATGTACCGCCCGAGGCCCCGGCCAGATCGCTGACGATCGCCGAGGTGATGCTGCCGGCCGCACCGGTCACCAGGAAGACGCTGTTCTTGTCGAGTTTCAAACCCTCGGTTTCCTCGCTCAGCGGTTTTTCCTGCAGCGCGATCGTCCAGCGCCTGCCGTTTTTATAACCTACTTCAACGATGCCCGGATCATTCAACGTTTCCGCGATGAGCAGATCGGCGAAAGCCGATGTTTTACGGCCGGCATCAAAATCGACGGTTTTGACCAGCGCCTGCGGTTTCTCTCGCTTAAACGCTTTGGTGAAACCGGAAACTGATCCGCCGAGCGGATTAAGCGCACCGCTATCATCGTAGCCGTGGCAGCCGCCAAGGCGGGTCGCAGAAACGAGAAAAGTGCTCTGCTCGCCGATGGATTGATAAAGCGTACGCATCGTTGTGTACAGCATTTTTACGCGCACATGTGTTGCTGCTTTCCATTCTTTGAGCGACATTTCGCTGATGGCCCTCTCACTGTCGAGGGCAGGCAACCAGTAAACGCCGTCGATGGGGCCTTCAGCCAGCCAGTCTTGCAGTCGTTTTTCCAGCTCTTCACCGGAGGGAGCATCGTCAATCAGCAGAACGGTGACGCCTGATTTTTCCAGCTTTTTGACCAGGGCTTTGCCGACACCGCCGCGGTCGATATGCACGATCACCCGGTTTTTATTGCCCAATTTAACACCGGTCTCTTTGCACAGATCGAGCGCCGGCCGCAATACCGGCGTGGGAATGCGCCGCTGAATTTTTCGCGTGGCTTCCATATCGCCGGTGATTTCAGTTTTAAATTGCACTGCCGGAACTGCTGTTTTTTCAGCGCCGACTGCTGCGCCGTTTGTGTTTATTGCCGCATCTTTGAGATCAGGCCGTTTGTCATAAACAAAACCGATCACTTTCTCAATCGTGTTGAATTCCCGCAACTGCAACTCATCATCACGGTCGATGCCGTATTCCTCGCGCACGGCGGCAAACATCTCCGCCTGTTTCACCGTGTCGATGCCGAGATCGGCCTCAAGATCGAGTTCGGGGTCGAGCATGTCGATGGGATAGCCCGTTTGCTCAGCGATCAGGTTCAGCACCTTCGTTTTTACCGGGTCATTGGCTGCGGCTGCTGGCGTTTCGATCGGCGTGGGCGCTGCCGCCTGCAAATCAGGCCGTTTGTCATAAACAAAACCGATCACTTTCTCAATCGTGTTGAACTCACGCAACTGCAACTCATCATCGCGGTCGATGCCGTATTCCTCGCGCACGGCGGCAAACATCTCCGCCTGTTTCACCGTGTCGATGCCGAGATCGGCCTCGAGATCGAGTTCGGGGTCGAGCATGTCGATGGGATAGCCCGTTTGCTCAGCGATCAGGTTCAGCACCTTCGTTTTTACCGGGTCATTGGCTGCGGCTGCAACCGACGCTGGAGCGGCAACCGGTTCTGCCGCCTGCAAATCAGGCCGTTTGTCATAAACAAAACCGATCACTTTTTCCAGTGTATTGAAATCACGTAGGGAAATGGAATCATCACGTTCGATATCGTATTCCTCGCGCACGGCGGCAAACATCTCCGCCTGTTTCACCGTGTCGATGCCGAGATCGGCCTCGAGATCGAGTTCTGGATCGAGCATGTCCAGGGGATAGCCCGTTTGTTCGGCGACCAGTTCCATTACTTTTTTCTCGACGCCGTTCAGCGATGGTTGTGTCACAACCGGGGCAACTGCTTGCACGATTGGTGTCGACGCTGGCGCCGGTTTTGGTTTAGCCGGAGTTTTGACTGTGATGACCGGCATTTTTGCGGCACCCGCATCCTTTATGCGCAGGGTGCGTTTATAAATTTCAACACCGGCTGTATTATTTCCGGTTATTCGTTTAAGCCAGTTTTGCCAAGTATTCTGGTCAATAATCCGATATTCATAACCCAATTGCTGTGGAGCCCGATGCCTGCCGTCTGTAGTGGGAACCCAGCGCAACAGGCTCATGCTGATTTGCGAACCGAATCCCGCACCGAGACGCAATGCATAATAAACCGGATAACTGCCGCCATGCGAAATATTGAGTTGACCGAGTTCCGGGTCTATTTCTTTAAAATTGGGCACCGGCGGTACGATGCCGGTTTCCAAAGATTTGACGGCGAGCACATCCTCAATTCCGGTTCCCATAGCGTGTCCGGTAAAACCTTTGGTGTTGGAAATCACGATTTGATCGGCCTGCGGGCCAAAGACCTTTCGCAAGGCATTGATTTCAGCCGAGGCGCTGCCACCGCGTGCTGGTGTGTAGGTTTCGTGGGAAACAAAAACTGTTTGCGCCGCCATCGTTTTGCGGTCAAGACCCCACTTCGTTTCTGCCTGTGCAACCAGATTTTCCATGACCGAACAGATGTGTTGCACATCGAGGCGGGTGCCGTGAAAAGCGCTGTTCGCTGTGACGGTCGAAAGGACATCTGCGATGGGCTGCATACCACGTTCTGCAACTTTTTCCGGCGATTCGACAACCAGCGCAACGCCGCCCATGCCGACGATCATACCGTGTCGGCGGCGATCGAAAGGCAGTGCTACTTCTTCGACGACATCTTATGTTGCTGCGGCGCCGCTGGCGAGAAAACCGGCGCCAAACCAGCCGATAGAATTATCGGAAGTAATATTATCCGCCGCGATGACGATCACCCGCTTGCAGCGTCCCGCGAGAATCCAGTCCTGCGCCAAACTGATTGCCTGGGTGGTGCTGGCACAGGCAGAATTGACCTGCGTATTGGGCCCGCGGGCGCCGATGTATTCGGCGAATTGCGAATGCCCCATACTGAGTACGCGGAAAAGAAAACGGCGGTCGAAAACGTATGGATCAGCCGCGATCTCATTCTGCAGCGTGGTAATTTTTTTATCGATTTCTGCTGCCAGCACGCTGTCGGAGCTGCCGATTCGCGATCGGATCGCCTGCAATTCCTGCAAACGGGCGCGCCGGCCGAGATCCCGCTGATTGGCTTCAACCTCCTCGATGAGCGAATCTGTTCCGGGGAAAGCTGAAGCGAAGATAATGCCGGTTTCATCTCTCAATTGATCCGGCAGCCCCCAGCGGTCGGGCAACTGCGTTCCTTTGGTTGTCGTTTTGTATTTCATCACCAGCGGGATACCGGCGTCGCGCAGGGCATCGATGCCGGCAGCGATGGCCAGCGCGGTAACGATATCCAGCGCCGCTATACGATCGGCCGGGAAACCGAATTCTTCGACAAGGTCAAATTTCCCGATACGCCCGGCGAGTTTAATCACCTCGGCGGTCTCGGAAATCGATTCGAAGCGGGGGCCGCCGGCTTCAGATTTGACCAGCCGATGAATATTGCGTTTAACCATTTCATTGCGTAATTGCATGGGGATTTGTTCGATAAACTGATCGCCGCGTAAGAGCCTGGCGATATTTTCATCGTCAAAAACACGTTGGCTGCCGGGCAACCCCAGGGAAGCACCGGAAATAACTACGTGGCCGCTTTGGCCCGAAACCAATCCCATTTTCTCGCCTGAATAAATCTCAAATCCTTTTTCCAGAAAATCGGCGAAAAGCTTGCCGAGCTGACTGTATTTATCCGGGCCGGGGGGAGACGTGAAAGTTGGTGATGGTGTAGTCTGAAATGGGACGGCAGGAAGAGCCGGTGGTGCGGCGGCGTGTGCCGGCGCATCGATTCCATTAGTCGATGCCGTCGGCTGTTCCTCTGCTTGCGGCGTACCCAGCCCTTGCGCATACAAACCGCACAACGCAATATTTAACGAAGCGATGCCACCCACACGCGGGTGGTTGGTGTAGAGCGAGACGGCATCGGATTTTTCTTTCAGCACATCTTCAACGAAGCCGTGCAAAACACGTTTCGGGCCGACTTCGACAAAAACGCGCACACCGGCGTCATAAAGCGTGTTCAGGCCTTTGACGAACTGCACCGGCGCTGCGACTTGCTTTTTCAACAAGTCGAGCATTTGCGGGACGACGTCGTCGCCCATGGGATATTTCTCACCGGTGACATTAGCGATAAGCGGGATTTCCGGCGATTTTAAATGCAGCGTTTCTAATGTTTTTATCATCGGTTCGCCTGCAGGCGCGACGATTTTTGTGTGAAATGCATGGCTCACCGGAATTTGCTGCGCAGTAAAACCGGCGTCCTGCATCGCTTTGATTGCTTTCTGCACCGCCCCGGTCGCCCCACCGATTACACACTGGCTCAAGCTGTTGATGTTGGCGATGACGACGTAACCATCGACAGTTCCGAGTACTTTTTTCACTTTTTCGAGCGGCCCAAACACCGCAGCCATGATGCCGTTATCTGCAACTGAAAAATCGGTCATTCCCTTACCACGGGCACTGACGGCTTTGAGCGCGTCTTCAAAAGGCAGCGCTTTGCTGCCCACCAGGGCGCCATATTCGCCCAGACTGTGTCCCATCACCATATCCGGTTTGATGCCATAGGATTGCAGCATTGTAGAAAGCGCCGTATCCACCGTTAAAACAGCCGGTTGGGTGATTGCTGTCTGCGTCAGGTCTTGCTCTGCGGCGGCCATAGCATCAGCATCTTTTGCATCGGCAAAAATATATTTGGTCAGAGGTTTACCGAGAAGCGGCGTCATCACTTTGTCCGCGCGGTTGAAAAGATCTTGCACCAGTGGATCGGTATTTTTCAAATCCTCGATCATATTGATGTATTGCGAACCCTGGCCAGTGTAAAGGAAAGCCACTTTTTTCGCCGGGCCTTGACCGAAAAATATACCTTTGGCCCGCATGACCCGCCACATGCCGTCGTTATCGGAATTTAGCGCTTTGAGCGCACGCTCACCTTTATTAACCAGGTCCGCCGCATCGGCGAAATCGATCACCAGGCGTTTCTGCGCTTTGAGGTCTTTCGCGGCCGGCGCTTCAATGGCCGGAGCCTTGCCTTGTCGCGCTTCAGCAATCACTTTTTTCAGGCGTGCAGCGATTGCGGATTTTGAGCTATCCCCGATGACCAGAGCGCCGCGTAACGGTGTTTTGGTTTCACTTTGTAAAGAAGAAACTGCGTCGGAACCATCGACCACTACCGAAGTTTTCATTTTTTTCAGTTCGCTGCTGACACGGCCGGGAATGTATTCTTCCAGCACGGCGTGAAAATTGGTGCCGCCAAATCCAAAAGAGCTGATACCGGCGCGGCGCACACCATCGCGGGTATTTTCCCAGGGTATGGTTTTTGTCGGCACAAAAAACGGCGAGCTTGCGAAGTCCATACCCGGATTGGGTTTATGAAAATTGAGCGATTCCGGTAGCGCTTTGTGGTGCAACGCCAACGTCGCTTTCAGCATGCCAGCTGCACCTGCCGCCGCTTTCAAATGACCGATGTTGGATTTTACTGAACCGAGGGCGATGGACTGTGTTGCCGCGCCGTTTTCTTTAAAAAATTCCGACAGCGCCACAGCTTCAACCAGATCGCCAACCGCTGTCGAGGTGCCGTGGCCTTCGATCATGGTGGCGGTATTCGGCGAGACACCGGCATTTTCCCAGGCGCGTTGCAGAGCATAGCGTTGCCCGATGGGATTTGGCGCGGTAATGCCTTTTCCCTTGCCGTCGCTCGAGGCGCCCATGCCGCGGATAATCGCATAGATTTTATCGCCGTCACGCTCGGCGTCTTCAATTCGTTTCAATAAAAACAGTGCCGAGCCTTCGCCCATGACAAAACCGTCGGCGCCGTCGGCATAGGGGCGCGAACCAGTTGCGGACAGTGCGCCGATTTTGGCAAATTTGATAAAAGTCGAAGCTCCGTTATTGGCATCGACGCCGCCGGTGATCACCGCATCGTAATCGCCGCAAACCAGTCCGTCGATTGCCGCCTTAAAGGCAGCCATTGCCGAAGCGCATGCGGCGTCGGTGGCGAAATTGGGGCCGTTGAAATTATATAATGCAGCCACTCGTCCGGGAACGATGTTGGAAAGTTCGCCGGGCATAGTGTCTTCCGTAATTCCGGAAAAATGTTCGTTCACACTTTCGAGAAATTCCTGATAAATTTTTGTGCGTTTATTATTTGAAAGACCGAGGAAGCTGGGGGACTTGAGTAATTGTTGTGAAAATTCCGGAAACAAGGCGCGCGAGGCAGTCATCAAATGCAGATCTCCACCCAGGGCGTTGCCGAGAATGACACCGGTGCGTTCCGGGTTCAGCGGTCGTTCCGGATAACCATAATCGGCCAGCAATTCCCGCGTGCAGACGATGGCCCATTTTTGCGCATCGTCCATGGCGTCGCTGACTTTCGGTGGAATGGGCATACGCCATTTGAGCGGCTCCCATTGCCAATCACGCACCCAGCCGCCAATTTTGGAATAAGTCCTGGCCGGCGCTTTCCGGTCCGGGTCATAATAAAGCTCCGGGTCCCAGCGATTTTTATCAACATCCGTAATACTCGATTTACCGTTTATTAAATTTTGCCAGAATGCTGCTGTATCGGGGGCGTCGGGCATGATGGACCCGAGGCCGACGATGGCAACAGCTCTTGGTGTTTTGTTCATCATTTCTTTCTCTCTCCTTGGGGTGAAGAAGTCTCAACAGCTTTAACCTGCATAATTCATCAAGAGTGAGTGACCTGCGACGCACTTATCTGATTTTTATAAAGTTGACAATAAAACTGAACTTTTTCTTTTTAAACTAAAGCTGAACAAGTGCGTCGCACGTTCTCATTCATTTATTAGATCACAGGTTATGGGCTGTATCCGGGTTCGTCGATTATCATACTGCAAGGCTTTTCTATTTTTTTGTTTTCTTTTCCAGCCCGGCATAAATAATATCAACCAATTTTTCCATATCGCTTAACAGACCACCCTGTACGCGATGGATGGCTGATAAATTCAGTTTATCTTCAAAGGCTGACATTTCAGCTTCGCTCAAACCATCAGCGGCGCAAGTCCATCGCATGCCCTCTTCAGCAACTTTCATCGCTGCCCCACGGGCGCTGATACGGCTGATGAGCACGAGGGCATCGGCGCCAAAGCGGCGATCGGTTTTGTCGACCAACTCCTTTCGCTGTGCGCGAATAGCGCGTTTGGCCATCGCAGCAGCACCCTCGGCATAAGCGATCAATTCGCCCATACGGAACATCACATGCTGGTTGCGGGTCAAGCGTTTTAAGCGTGCATTTTCCAAGACTTCAGCGAGAGCGTGCAGTGCGAGGCCCGCAACATCGGCGCCGAAATTTGGATTGGCTGCTGCGAGCGTTTCCAGCTCGCCGGCCATGGTGTGGTAATATAAGCCGCGCGTTTTCAGATGCTCCTGCCAGCGATCGCGGAAAATCGTCATTTCCATAATTTCCGAGGTCCCCTCGTAGATCGTGGTGATGCGCACATCGCGTTTGTATTTTTCAACCATATATTCTTTGGTAAATCCATAACCGCCGAGCGCTTGAATCGAGGCATCGGCAGCATCATTTCCTGCTTCTGTGGCGAGATATTTGGCAATCGCTCCTTCGGTGTTGAGGTTGCCGCCGTCATTATCGATGCGTTCGGCGGTTTCTTCGATATAAGCACGGGATGTTTCCAGCCTGACGATATGCGGGATGATCAATTTGTGGGTATATCCCTGCTTTTTGGAAAGCGGTTCGCCGCCCTGAATACGTTCTGCTGAATATGGAATCGCGCGGTCCAGCGCCGCCCAGCCGCCACCGAGACCAAATGCAGCCACCATGAGACGCGTATAACCGAAAACGAGTTGCGCCTGAAAAAGTCCACGACCTTCTTCGCCGCCCAACAGCCTGTCGGCGTCGACGTAAACTTCATTTAAATGCAATGATGCCGTATTGCTCGCCCGGATGCCGTGTTTATCTTCCGGTTTGCCGTGGCTGAAACCTTCAGCGCCGCGCTCGACGACAAACCAGCTCGGCCCGCCGGGCGCTTTCGCGAGAATGGTGTAAAGATCGGCATAACCACCGTTGCTGATCCATTGTTTATTACCGGAAATTTTATATCCCTCGACCTTGCCGTCTTTTTCAACCGGTGTTGCGATTGTGCGCAAAGCGCCAAGATCGGAGCCGGCATCCGGTTCTGTTGCACCATAAGCGACGAGCAACCCTTTTTCAGCGATTTTGGTCATCCATTTTTTTTTCTGTTCCTCGGTGCCGCCAAAGATGATGGGATCACTGCCGAGGAACGTGGCGAGTACACCCGTGGCCACGCCGAGATCGATATGGCCCATTTTCTCGCAGATACGATAGACGTCGAAGGCACCACCGCCCATACCCTGATATTGCTCAGGAATGAAAAGAAGATGAATCCCAAGGCCATCTTCACCCTCACCAAAAAGCTGTTTGACGATGTCGATGGGAAATTCATCGTTATGATCCAGTTCCAGAAGTTTGGCATCAGGCAATTCTCCTGCTGCAAATTCATCGATCATATCCAGCGTCATCTCTAATGATTCTCTGTCCAGCCCAGCTTTCATGATTAAACCCTCAAATTTGTGTGACAGGTAATTCGATGCTTCTATTTTTTTATTTATTGTTAAAATGAATGGATAGATGAGAAATGATGCCGAACATTCTCAACCGGTCGCTTGCCGGTTGTTTTTACACCATCATCTCACGAAACGGTGACGAATTTTCCCTGTGAACCATGTACCTGATATTAGCGGTTTGCGCGTTAAGATAAATGAAATCAGGCAAAAGATTATGACGGCAAACGCCTCCGTGATAGAATTCATAATTTCTGATATAAAATAAAATTATTTATCCGAAACCAGTAAATGTCTTTCGTTTCACGACAAAACGATTTTTACAGGCAATTCTAACGCCAAACGATGCCGTAGTATGCTCATCCTGTTGTTTTTTAAACAAATAGAAAAAAATTTAATAACTTAAATAAAAAATGAATTTCGCATTTTTTACAATTTTAAAACGGGATTCTCATAATTGAGAAATTTTCAGGCGCGTGTGCTATCTCGTTCAGTGTCCTATGCTCGTCGGAGATTTAAACCCGCTGCTCACACGTCAGTCGGATTGGATAAACAGATACCGGGTGTTATATAAATGTGGATTTTTTTAAAAACTTGTATGTATGAGATATGAGCAAAAAAAACACCCGGTCGAGTTTACCCCGGGTGTTTTGCGAGGAGAAGGAAGTAGATTTATATGGATTGTTCACTTTCGATGATTATTTTTGCTGTTTTTTTTTCGTACCGATCACCTTTTTTGAATTTATGGATATGCCGGTTTTTATCCCGTGGTAAGAAAAAAAACTCTTCATTATTCTGCCAGCGGAATCGATCGGGGTGCGGTACGGTTTTGTACCAATACTGCAAATTATCACCGTGCAAAGTGCTTTCATCAAACTCGACTTTCGTTGATTTCTTCATGCCTTTGCGAACAAAGCTGACAGCCATTTCGCCGCCGCCTTCGTAATCGCTCAGCGTTTCGATCAGGTCATCGCCATCATTGATTTTTTCATCACCAAGTGCAACGATAACATCTCCGGGCAACAATCCACCTTTTTCAGCAGGTGAATCTTTGGTCACATCGAGAATCAAAACACCGCTGCGCTGTTCGACTTTGAAATAGGCAGCCAACGCTTTTTCGTCCAAATCGTGGTACTCGATTCCCAACCTGGGACGGTCACCGGTAAAAATCATATTCCGCCCTGGCCGCTCACCTGAAAAAGCAAATGCATTTTGCCGTTTTTTACGACCGAGTGTGATTTCGAATTTTTTGGTTTTTCGATCACGGAAAACGGTTAGCTCAACAGTCGTACCGGCACCTGCTTTTCGCACCATTTTAGAAAATCTGCCGGCGATTTCAACCGCTTTTCCGTCAAAGGTTAAAATGACATCTTCCTCTTTTAAACCAGCTTCATCCGCGGGGCTGTCTTCAATAATAGAGGTGATGAGCAATCCATTTTTGTCGCCCAGTTTCATGGCCTGACGCAACGATGGCGTCATTTCCTGCACACTGACGCCGAAAAAACCCCTCTTGCTTTTTGGCGGATTGGCAAGCAACGACATCGTTTGAAATAGGAAAAAAGCGAGGACAAGCATGCTTGCAAATCTCAATGCCAACTTGTTTTGTATCAGATTTTGCATCTTGATCCTTTCTTTTGAAAAGTGCAATAAAACGATCTGCTCAGTTGAATTACAAATTGGACGGTCGATGCTGAAAAAAAGTTTTAGCAGCCGGATGATTTGTTTGCAGCACATAGGGTAACCGGTTCTCCGAACGCTGAAACAGAAATATCACATCTATCACAATCAGCTTGACTTTTAGCCTTATTAGTGTACATTTAGCCAGTGAACATAAAACCAGTAAGTAATGTTTATACTTTTTAACAATTTATCCGATATTCAATTTAATATTGCGGAAATGAAACCACCACGCCGGGGCGACGGCCAGTTTTACTCAATTCTTCTACGGATGCACATAGATGGCGCATATGAGCGGATTAAAAAAAATACGACTGATCGGTGATCTGATCAGAACAGCGACAGACGGCGAGAAAAATAGTTTGACTATTGATGATATTCATAAAATAGCATGGGAAGAAGGCCTCAAAATGGAAACACCGGAGATCGATGCCATTCTCGCTTTTCTCATTTTAAACGACCGACAAATTCAGCAGGTTGATAATCGTTTTTTTCATCAGAGGCACTCGTATCTTTCCCCTGCAAGTCGTTCCCACCATTTTTACAAATGAGTTTTCAACTTGTCCTGCCTCAACCGTTCAGAAAACCAAAAAAAGATGCAGGACAGATTCTCACCCAATCATCATCAAAGAAAAAAGTGGCATTGTGCGCAAATTTTCCTTATCTTATACGCTGATTTATTAATTCAAAACCGCCTATCTACCTCAGACTTGCTCTGCTGTCGAGCACACTGCATAAAACCATGTTTGTTCAACCTCGTAAAGTATAGTTTAAATTAAATAGATGGAAAGGTCCTTTATGGCGACTAAAAAAACCTATGCAATCGGTGATGAAGTCTTTACCGAATGCGGCAAATGCAAATCAGAAATGCACCACATCGTCACAACGATGAAAGATGATGAAATTATCAAAGTCATGTGCAAGGGATGCAATTCAACACACGTTTATCGCGACAAGCGCAAGAAAGCGGCTAAAAAAGCGGTTTCAGATAAACCCAAAGTCAAACGTCGTTCCAGCAAAAAAGACTGGCACAAATTAACGGCGGAAATGCAGGATGATGAATTTATCGACTACAATATGAGCGAGGATTACAGCCAGTTACGCGGCATTCGGCATAAAAAATTCGGCAACGGTGTGATCATCAAAATATTGGCCACGACACAGATGGAAGTTGTGTTTGAGGACTCGATTAAAGTTCTGATGCAGAATTATAATTTAAACTAAATCATGTCTTTGTGGTGTTCATCTTTTTTATTGTCATATTTTATTTAACAATAAGCGAAAAGCCGAGGCTAATCGTTTAATTGAGTTCAATACAAAAAAGCCTCGCGAAAAACGAGGCTTTTTAAATCCGCTCACCTTTTTTTCTTCAGGCCATCGGTCATATTTTAATCCTGCCTTATTTCAAAATTCGACCAGGGATTTCACCGCTGCATAGGCCCGCTGTGGGTCGCCATTGAAAAAAGATATCCCGGCAAACCAAATTTGGATAATTATTTGACATTCTCGTGACATCTCCTTTTTGTTGATTTTGTATTATGTTCCTGCAAATCATATTATTTCAATAAAAGTGGAGGACCGCAATGAAAACACGAATCATTTTTTTGCTCACAAGTTTGGCTGTCATGAGCTGTAGTCCGATTAGTAGAAATGTCCGGCATCCGGATCTGGTGGATGAGGAATCGTTTTCTGAAATTGAAGAAGATTGGCTGATTGGAGAGGGCGAGGAGATCCAGGAAACTGAACACATTGTGATGATTGAAAAAGGGGTAACGGATGTGGCACCGCAGTGGCAGCAACATCCCCAACGCCGTAGGTCATTTTCTGAAAAATCCGATGTGGCGGTCATTCCATTGATGGCATTGGCCGGTGCGATTAGCGGTTTTCCTTTTGACTTTTGCGATGCAGCATTTTCAAGCAAGAAATTCGATTATAAATACACCCTGCGCGGTGCAGTAATCGGGACGGTGCTGGGAATTGGTGTTTATTATCTCGTGAAAGATGATGAAGAAATAATAATCACAGATGAGGATTTGCCGTTCGAGAAATAATCATTCATGTGATGATGTTTGGGGTTGTCTCTTATTCCTGCAATCCCTGAAAACAACTTAATTCCTGCTGGAGTCAGCACTGTTTTGCAGATTGTGCAGCAATTTCCAAACGAGTAAAATGATCGGTGCACCATGCATGAAAAGATCAAAAATATCGATGGGCCGCGAAAGTTGCCCATCGAAGAGCATTTTCAATTTTTCGAGCAGATGGGGCTCGCCGGCAAAAGGTGCCATTCCCAGCAAAACGGCAGTGATGATCAGCATGGGATAGGAAATATTATCCAGCCAAAAAATTTTGTTTTCCGTCACATTAAACCTTTCTATGTTTTTTAGAATCAATTGGGCAGAAAAATATTCGCCAGTTGATCGGGCAGATCGTCATAGCGCATGCCGCTCATATTGGTGATGATGGCGATGACGACAGCTTGTTGTGGATAAATCCTGAAAAATGTCGTGCCGCCTACTGACCCACCACCATGGCCGACCCACCGCCTGCCGCTTTTATCTTCTCCGCGACTCCAGCCGATGCCGTAGTTTGTGGGTTTGCCATCATTTTTGACCTGCGACTGCCACAGCAAATCGATGGTTTGCCGCTTTAGAATTGTGGCATTCAAACAGGCAAAGCCGAAACGAATAAGGTCTTCCGATGTCGATAGAAAACCTCCGCCCGCCCATTTGTAGCTGTTGTCGACCGGCCGGCAATTGATGAGAATATTATCTTGCAGGCGGTAATATCGTGAACGATCGACAATGATGCTGTCGATATGATCCGCAACCGTGTTCATCATTCCCATGGGTAAAGTAACATTTTTTTGCATGAATTCAAGAAATGGCTCTCCCGAGGCGCTCTCGACCACAGCGCTGAGCAAATTCCATCCGTAGCTGGAGTATCGATAATCGCTTCCCGGCTGAAACAGCAAAGTATCATTTTTAAAGATTTCCAGCCCTTCCGCAACAGTACTGTAATACTTTACACTGAGAAACTCCTGGTCGCGGTAATGGCGAATGCCTGCCAGGTGCCCGGCAACCTGACGCACGCTCACCGGCCAGCGTTTTTCAGGAAAATTCGCGACGTATGTTTGCACCGTTTTGTTGAAATCGAGTTTGCCCTGCTCGTACAAAATCGCCAGTGCGGTTGCTGTCAGCGGCTTGGCGACACTACCGACACGAAATTTTGTACGTGCCGGCAGCACCGGTACATTTTGCTCAACATCGGCGAGGCCAAACCCGGCAGACCAGACGATGACATCGTTTTTACCGATGGAAACGGCCATGCCGGCAGCATGGTTTTTCTGCAAAAACCGATTTGCCAGCGCTGTGGCTTTTTCGGTGTTTGCTGATGGTTTTTCACCGCCGAACGCAAATGCAAGCGCGCCAAACAACAGGCTGCAACTTATGATTAAAATCTGTTTTAGTTTATGCAATTGTCTCTCCTTCAGAGCAAATTAAATGTATAGTTTTTTTATACAACATTGTGTATTATTTTGCCACAGTTTTACGAAAAATTTAGACTTGATCTATTGATAATCAAGTTTACCGGGGATTACATTTTTTTGTGTCATAGCCATTAAAGGATGAATTAAATTGACGACCGATAAACCCAGGCCGCAGCGCGGTGTAAAACGTATTGTTATGGCAACCGTTTATTCGCTTGCCGGATTGAAAATTTCTCTGCAAACCGGGCCTGCTTTCCGGCAGGAAATCGCCTTTTTTATTATTGCTGTCGCCGGCATTTTTTGGCTAGAAATCAATAGGATTGAGGCGATATTGCTGGTACTTTGCCATGGCGCGGTTCTGCTCACCGAATTACTAAACTCAGCGATCGAAGCCGTCGTTGACCTGGTTTCGACGGATTATCACGAATTGGCAAAAAAGGCTAAAGATTCGGCCAGCGCAGCAGTGTTCGTTTCAATTTTGTTGACCATTTTTATGTGGATAATGGCGCTGAAGTCAATTTTCAATTGGTAGATTGCCCTCCGGTCAGCAACTCTTTTCTCCAGAGGATTTTGTCTATTCCCGACTCTCCCACTCATGCTGCAGCGATGCAAAAATATCGAAATTTTCAAACCAGCGGATTTGCTGGCTTGCTTCTTCGATAGTGCGAACGGAAATGCCGTAATATTTTATGACCTGCGGATCGGAGAGCCCTGCAAATATGTACTTCAAATCACTATTGCGGAACCGGCATAAGCGCAACCCGCGCCGTTACTATTTTAGAAAATGATTCAATCAAAATAATACCCGATATACATTTAGACCACAGCACACCTTCAAACATGCATCGGGATGACGGTGACATCGAGGTTTCCGGTTATGATAACCAGATGTTGCTCAGGAATTTTGTGCCAATCCTGATCGGCGGTCGTCAGTTTTTCTGAGGCGATCAAAACCGATTTTTCACTGTTGTGCGCCCTGTGCATGCGGCAGACACCATCGCTGCACTGAAAATAACCACCGCTGGAATAATAGAGCGTCGGTGCCTCCACCTGGGGATTGCTATCATAGCGGCAGGCAAGCACACTGGAGCCATCGGTGATCGCGAGATTCAGATAAAAATGTTTTCCGGGCTGAATTTCTGCGGTAATTATATGCAGATGTTCGATTGCCCTGTACAAAGCCTGTTTGTAGTCTTCAGCTTTAAAACCGTGTTTTTTATTTGTCAACAGGCAGTTCAGAAAGAGCGCAAAAAAATGCTGCGTATCCGTTTCACCGTTGAGCCAGTCATAGATATCTTGCCGCAGCAGCGACCTGATCTTGCGCTTGATATTGCAGAATCCTTCAATGTGGCCGTTATGCATCAGCAGCAGGGGGCCGTACTGAAACGGGTGGCAGTTCAGCTCGGTCACCGCGCCGATATTGGCATCGCGTACGTGGGCAAAAAAACAACCGGCCATGGTTTTGGGGGCGAGAGAGCGTAAATTCATATCATTCCAGGCCGGTTTTATGCTGAGGTAACGTGCAGGTTCAGGCGATATTTCCGGCACGTACCAGCCGATGCCGAAACCATCTCCATTGACCGGGTCGCTGCGCTCCAGTGCATGATAACTCTGGTGGATCAATGAATTTTTCGGTTGATACAGCAGTTGATCCATCAATATCGGGGCGCCTTTGTAAGCTAAAAATCGACACATTATTTTTATCCTGAATAATTTATGAATCAGGTAAGACAGGTCATTTTTTCTTTTTAAATATCAACGGATCGTAGAAAGTGACGGTGAGGTCGTCGACCTTGCCGGATTTGTCGAGTTTAAACTGCAAAAAAGTCACCGGCTCCATATCGCTGATGGGGTTTTTCCAATGAACCCGGAAAGTATCGTAGTGCCAGTGTTCCAATGTGCCGATGTGGCGTGCATTATAATCGAAAATCAGTTTTCCGTCCCGCAGGCGTACGATTGCGTCGCCGGAGGAGAGTGAAGAATAGGTGCCGACGTAACTCGATAGCGGCAAGCTGGGTTTGGTGTCGAGGTGCCGTTCGCTGAACATTTTTTTCTCGCGCTCGGCCTTGAACTTTTCGCGGCGTTCTTTTTGTTTCAGGTAGATTTTATTCCAGTCCCGGCCCTCAATGCCGAGATAGTGATCGAGCAGGCTGTAGCATAGGATACGGTGGGCAGCGGTGGGCGCCCGATTCGTCAACACGATGACGCCGAGTTTTTTTTGCGGCAGCATTATCTGCTGCGAAATCATGCCGGACATGCCGCCGCCGTGGCCGACGGATTTAAAACCGTTGTATTCACCAATGCCCCAGCCCAGGCCATAACCGGCGTAGTTGGCATTCAGCAATTCTGCCGCCATTTTTGAAACACGCAAGGGGAATTGCACCTGCTGCATTTCCCCAACCAGGTTTTCCGGCAGAATTTGTTTATCGTGATAACGGCCCTTGTTCATATTGACGATCATCCACTGCGCCATATCACGGACGCTGGAATTGATCCCTGCCGCCGGGGCGATATTGTCGAGGAAATCATAGGGAATAACCTGCAGGGGGCCGCCGTCGACGCGTTCATGCGGGCCGGCAACATTTTCCCGGCCTTGGAGATCACGAATACTGAGGTTGCTGTCTTGCATGCCCAACGGTTCAAAAAACCTCTGCCGCATGGCCTCGTCCCAGCTCTGACCGGTGATTGTCGGAATCATCTCCCCAGCGACGAGAAACATCAGGTTTTGGTATTGGAAATGGGTGCGAAAAGGCCGTGTCGGTTCGAGAAAACGCAGCCGGGAAATGATTTCATCGCGCGATAAATTGTGGCCGATCCACAGATGATCGCCGGCGAAAGTTGACAACCCGCTGCGATGGCAGAGCAGATCGCGGAAGCTGAGATTGCGCGTAACGTAGGGATCGAACATTTGAAAATCCCGTCGGTAGGTGCTGATGGGATCGTCCCACTCGATTTTACCTTCATGCACCAGCAAACCGACGAGGGCAGCGGTGAACGCTTTGGTGTTGGAGGCCACGGCGAACAGGGTACGGCTGTCGACTCTGTCCGGTTTCCCCAGCGTGCGCACGCCGTAGCCCCGTGCAAAAACGATGCTGTCTCCCAGCACAACAGCGACGGCCGCACCGGGTGTTTTCCAGTCATCGAGCACTTTTTTTGCGTATTTATGAAAATCACCGGTAACTTGTGCCTGTAATTGAACGATTGCAAACAAAACTATGGAAAGTGAAATGGCTATTTTCTTAATCTTTTGCATTTGAATTCCTTTTTAAAGATCAGTTTTGATGGTCTCTTCCGTTTGCCGGACTTGCATCAGCCTGATGAGCTGTGCCCGCAGGTCATCAGCGGAAATATTGCGCGTCAGCTTACCCTCGAAGGCGGTGCTGATTTGCCCGCGTTCTTCTGAAATGATGATGACAAATGCATCAGACTCTTCGGAAATACCGAGGCCGGCACGGTGGCGTGTTCCCAGTGCTGCGTCGAAATCTTTATCCTGGCTGAGCGGCAGAATACATTTGGCGGCTTCGATGATATGATCCTGAATAATCACGGCGCCATCATGCAAGGGAGAGCGGGGGTTAAAAATTGAGACGAGCAATGGTGCTGAAACTTCCGCCTGTAATTTCATGCCAGTTTCGATAAATGTCTTCAGGCCGGTATTGCGCAGCAAAACGATAAGCCCGCCGTAGCTGTGCCGCGCCAGTTGGGATGCGCCGGTGACGACTTCATCGATCACCTGTTCACCCGTGCCTTTAATGAGCATGCGGATCAGGCGTGTCTGCCCCAAATGAATGAGCATACGCCGTAGCTCAGGCTGAAAAATCACCACAAATCCCACCAGCCACACCGTGCGCAGGTTTTCGAAAAGCCAGCTCATGCTCGCCATGTTAAAAATCTGCGTCAGCACTGAAGCGAACAGAATAACCAGCAATCCCATGGCCATTTGTGCCGCGCGCGAGCCCTGCAAGAAAAAGTAGAGCTTATAGATTAAATAGGAAAGGATGAGCACATCGAGTACGTCGATAATGGTCACGTCGATAAAAAATATTTTAAAAAGAGGCGCTTTGAGGATCATGATTATTCCTGCTTTCGAATGCGCACATTCGCTGCGATGAGATCAGCGATCTGCACAACACGCAGCATCTCTTTGATGTCGTGCACCCGGATGATGTGACTGCCGGCGAGCACGGCAGCCGTGACAGCCGCTGCGGTGCCCTCAAGTCGTTCTTCCACTGGCAGATCGAGAGCTTTACCGATAAATGATTTGCGTGATGGTCCGACGAGAATGGGACAGCCCAAGCCGCGAAATTCCGGCAGACGTTGTAATATTTCGTAATTATCCCACAGGCGTTTTCCGAAACCGATGCCGGGATCGATGATGATGAGTTCACGCTCGATACCCGCCTCAACCACCGCATCGATGCGGTCTTCGAAATACATATAAATCTCATCCATCATGTTATCATAAACAGGATTGATCTGCATATCATGCGGCCGCCCTTTGATGTGCATGAGCACCACAGGCACTTTGTAATGATGGACCACCTCCGGCATGCCGGGGTCGAACTGCATGCCGCTGATATCGTTAACGATAGTCGCACCGGCCTGAATTGCCGCTTCGGCGACCTGTGCTTTGTAGGTATCGATGGATAAGGGAATGCGCACATCCGCTGCCAGGCCTTCGATGACCGGGACGACCCGTTTTAATTCTTCCGCTTCGCTCACCTGGGCAGCGCCTGGGCGCGTCGATTCACCGCCGATATCGATGATATCCGCCCCTTCAGCCTCCATCTTTATGCCCTCATCGATAGCATGCCGCGAGTCCAGAGTCTTGCCCTGATCATAAAACGAATCCGGGGTAGCGTTGAGAATACCCATAACACGTGTTGGGCCGCCAAACTGGAACATGTAATGCTCGTTGAGCATTTCGAATTCGAATCGCTGGGAGCGCCGCAAAAAACTGCGCAGGCTGCTTAATAAATGTTCTTCCTCATTGGAAACATAGGATTGCACGCGGGACCAATCGCGCAGTTGCGGTTCGCTGCTGAACAGGAAAAATGTGTTTTCACTCTGCAACCAGCAGGGAATTGAGCGCAGAGAAAAAGTGGCGAGCAACTGCCTGTCCACCTGCTTCGTCCGGCTGATAACCTTGAGCACAGCAGCATGGCCGGCGTAGAGTTTGGCAAATTCTTCCAACTTTTTCGATGCTTCCACCCCCAGTTCTTGTGCCATCAAACCCTGGTTGGTGAGGTGAACTTTGCGGATCGAATACTCTTGCATGAATCATAATCCTTATGTCATGAATTTTAATCCATCGGCGGCAAAACCCGGCCGCTGCTATCGATTTTCCCCGTTTTAATATTGAGCTCAAATAAACGGCGCCGAGCTTCTTCTGCGTAGGGATCATCTCCTGTGCGGCGCATTTTCAGGCGCTGCTGCAAATAAAAAATCGCCTGCTCTATAGAATCCTCTTTACCGGCGATATGCGCCAGATAAAGGTAGCTATCGATTTGCCCGGCATCGCGCAGAGCATTGTGAAAAAATCGTTTTGCTGTCGCCTGTTCGCCGCTGTAATAATAGTGGATACCGAGATTATAAAAAGCTTCCGTGTTTTGCGGATCAATTTCAAGAATTTTGTTATAAATCTCAAAAATTTCAAGGGTTTTCCCTTGCTTAATATACGCCTGCCCCAGGGCTTTTAGCAACATAAAATTATCCGGCAATCGGCGCCGATAATTTTCCAGCAAATTCACGGCGCGCTCGATCTGATCACTTTGCATCAAAACACCGGCAAGCCGGCAGACGAGAAGTATATCAGCGGGGTTGAGCTGCACTGCTTTTTGCAACAACTCGGTTTCATTGGCAAAGCCGCTTTGCCGATAACGTGAAAAATGTAACTGACTGAGCAACTGGTAGGCCTCGCTGCGGCGCGGCTGCTGCCGAATGATACGCTTCAAATAAACATCCGCCAGGTCAAATTCTTCCCGCCAGAGCAGACAACGGGCAGTGAGCAGATTGATTTCGATATTGGCCGAATCATCCTGACTGAATTGGAGCAGCCTGTTTTGCAGCTTTTCAAGCATTTTTATCCGCGATTCGCGGGGGAGCCTTGTCAATCGTTCGGATTGCAACGTTCGTCGCGCTTCGAGCTCCAACCGATCTGCCGCCGTCCCGGCAAATGTTGATCTGACCGCTTGCGCCGCGGCAGAATCCCCCATCCACCAGTGCAAACCCACCTCGTAGAAATCCATCGAATGCAACGCGGGTTTTGTCGCGGGCACGGATTTGATTTGAAATTGACTACCCAGAGCATCGGCGATCTCTGATGCGACTGCGGCAAAATCCTGGTTTGTGAACGGAAAACGCTGAACCAGGCGCGGCGTTTTTTGCGCCGGCTCGAAAATTTGAATTTCTGCAACCTGGCCATCTGCGGTTTGCCGAATCAATCCTATCACCAAAATGACGGCACGCAGCAATTGCGCCCGATTGCGACAATAATCAACTGAGGTTAATGAATCGGCCTTGCCGCCCCGGATGATCCATTCGAGTGGAACAGCAAAATGATTTTCATCATTTGAGTGGTTGAAAAATGTGCGCACGAAATCGGCCAGAGCAAACCCGCGTGCCGTCAGCTGGGGTGTATCGGTGCGTTTTTCGCTAAAGGGGAAAATGGCCACCCGGCCGGCATATGGTTGTTCGGCATTTTTTTTTATCTTTAAAAACAAGGCAAAAAAAAGCAGGATAAAGCTGCCGGCGAACGCCAACAGAAAACTTTTCCTGCTCATAATTTTTATGTAACGGTATAAATTGAAAAGAAGTAACACCAGGATTAACCAGCAGAATAGAATGATCGGGATGTTTGAGTTAAGACTATTCATGCCTGTTCAGTTCTAATTATCAGAGATGTTGTCCTCTGTTTCTTCAGTTTCTGTTTCATCTTTTGCCACAGGTGCAGAAGTGCCGTTCTTGTTTTCTTTAATCAATTCCTCGCCGTTGATGAGCTTGTCGATATCAGCACCGTCGATAGTTTCGTGTTTGAGAAGCGCTTTGGCGATGGCATGCAGTTTATCGATATTTTCTTTGAGAATTTTGTGGCATTTATCGTCCGCCCGGGTTATGACATCTTTGATTTCAAGATCGATAAGCTGTGCCGTTTCTTCGCTGTAATTGCGGCTGCGGCCAAATTCACGGCCGAGAAAGACTTCTTCCTCTTTCTTGCCGTAAACCAATGGTCCGACCTTGTCGCTCATGCCCCATTCACAGACCATTTTTCGCGCCAGTTCGGTTGCCCGTTCGAGATCGTTGCCGGCGCCATTAGTCACATCTTTGAATATCAGTTTCTCGGCGTTACGGCCGCCAAGCAGATGCACCAGCAAATTCCGGCAATAGGATTTCGGGTATGAATGTCGTTCATCGATGGGCAAATAAGTAGTAACGCCCAACGCCCGCCCGCGAGGAATAATCGTTACTTTATGCACCGGATCGGCGTCTTTGGTGAATTTGGCGACCAGCGCATGCCCGGCTTCGTGATAGGCGGTGAGTTTCTTCTCCTGATCGCTGAGAATCAGGCTCTTGCGTTCGGTTCCCATCAAAACCTTGTCTTTGGCATCTTCAAAATCGTTCATATCGACAATGCGTTTATCGCGGCGGGCGGCGAGCAATGCGGCTTCGTTCACCATGTTGGCGAGGTCAGCGCCGGAAAAACCCGGTGTGCCTTTGGCGATCACTTGTAAATCGACATCGCGGGAGACGGAAATTTTTTTCGAGTGCACGTTGAGAATGCCCTCACGGCCGCGCACATCAGGCAGGTCAACGACGATTTGCCGGTCAAATCGTCCCGGGCGCAGCAGGGCGGTGTCGAGTACATCCGGCCGGTTGGTCGCCGCGATGAGAATCACGCCTTCGTTGGATTCAAAACCATCCATTTCCACCAGTAACTGGTTCAGGGTCTGCTCGCGTTCATCATGGCCGCCACCCAGGCCGGCGCCACGGCTGCGGCCGACGGCGTCGATTTCATCGATAAAAATAATGCATGGGGCATTTTTCTTGCCTTGTTCGAAAAGATCACGCACGCGTGAAGCACCAACACCGACAAACATCTCGACAAAATCAGCGCCGGACATACTGAAAAACGGCACCCCCGCTTCACCGGCAATTGCTCTTGCCAGCAAAGTTTTACCGGTTCCGGGCGGCCCGAGCAATAGCGCGCCTTTGGGAATACGACCGCCAAGCCGCTGAAATTTCTCCGGTTCGCGCAGAAAATCGATAATTTCCACGAGCTCGGTTTTCGCTTCATCTGCTCCGGCGACATCTTTGAAGGTCACTTTCTGGCTGCTTTCGGACATCAATTTGGCACGCGACCGACCGAAATTGAAAATACCGCGGGAACCGCCACCGCCACCCTGCATGCGTCGCAAGAAAAAAATCCAGAAACCGGCAAGCAAAATCCAGGGTAAAAGGTTGAGTAAATAATTACCCCAGTCAAGCGATCGCTCTTTAAATTCCAGCTCGATACCATAATCAGCAATCCATTTATTAGCCGTTTCGATGGGGATTTCTTCCGACAGTGTCACCAGAACGTGGCTGTATTGCCGTCCGTCGTCCTGGAAATCGCGCATTTCTTTAAGCTCGCCAACAAGCTCAAAACCTTCAATAGTGCATTTGGCAACTTCTTTGCTCTCAAGCAAGGTCAGGAAATCGGAATAATTGATCTTTTTACGCGGGTTTTCCCCCTGGCCGAGTTGCATGGTCAGCCAAATTGAAATGACAAATATAAAAAGCCAGAAGGCCAGTGTTCTCGTCGCTTTGGACCATTGGAAATTGTCATCATTTTTTTTGTTGTGGGAATTATGATTATTTTTGTGCGAATTCATAAATTTTCCATATCGATTTATTTGTTTTCCCTGAAGCGACCCTTTATTTACGCGTTGTAAACTTTTTGGTCAATTAATGCCTGAAAGTGGTCAGCTTTACAAGTTTTCAGAATTCTGGTTTGCTGTTTAAGCGTGCTTCAGTTTTTATTTTTTATCCATCGCTTGAAGTAACATTTCAGGCATGATATATATTTCAGGTAAATTGCGCAAAAGCTGCCTGTAATCCAACCCGTAACCGATGACGAATTCTTTGCCGATTTTAAATCCGGAGTATTCACATTCATAGTCGACAACGGCGGTCCCTTCTTTAATCAGCAACGATACAAAACGCAACGAAGCCGGGTTGAGTTCTTTGAGCCACCTGCGCAGAAAATGCACCGACAGACCGGTGTCGATGATATCTTCGACAATGATGACATCGCGGCCTTCGAGCGGGCAATCGACATGTTTAAGCACATCGATTTTGCCGGAGGACTTGAGAGCGTCACCATAACTGCTTATTTTCACGAAATCGACTTCACAATCGATGCTAAGTTGGCGCACCAGGTCCGTAAAAAACAAAAAACTGCCGTTGAGCACACAGATGAGAACCGGTATTTTACCCTGGTAATCGTTTGAGATTTGCGCAGCTATTTTTTTTACTTTTTCCTGGATTTGTTCGCGGGTCAGGAGAATATTGTTTCGGTCAGCGGTCAGTTGTTCAGTAAAAGAACTCACAAATCTTTGTCCTTAAATTCGATTTTCAAAATTGCAGTCGTTTGGCCGGTTATTTTATAACGCTCATCCAGTTGATAACCTGCGATCCAGATAATCCCATCATCGCAAGCGACGATCGGAATTTCCCGCCGCTTGTGCAGTGCGACTTTCCGATCGGTAAAATAGTCGCTGATGCTTTTTTTGCCACCCAGTCCAAGTGGATAAAACTTATCACCGGTTCGTAGATTTCTGACGCGAATTGCGCCGGTTATTTTATCGTGATCAACAAATTGAATAAAAGGGGTTGCATGATTGCGGGGATCGATTTCTGCGGGCAACGTTTCTGAAAGCTGAATTTGCCAACCGCTCTTGTGCCTGACAGCGTTGCCTTTTTTTAAACGAAAGTTGAAATCAAGCGAAGCAGTCTCGCGAAAAACGAGGACATCGCGGTCGATCAAAGCTTCCCATTTCCCGTGCAATGGAACTTGCGTGCCAATTTTATTGGTCCGCAGACTGGTCAAAATGCGCTCGATATCACTAAAATTAGGGCGGATTTCATTTTTTGAAATCTTCTCGATTGCCAGCCTGAGAGCATATTGTTGTAAAATAACAAAATAGTGCCAAAATCGCTCAATATCAAGCACAATTTTGTTCTCATTTTCCTCGATCGTCAGGGTCTGCAAAGCATCTTTCGCCAGATGCACGAGGCAAGTCTCGGCATCGTAACTGATTTGCGCCAATTTGTTCAACGATTCCCGGATCTGCGGATTGAATTCCCGTTCCAGACGAGGCAGTAAATTGTGACGGATATCGTTACGCCGAAACCTGGTATCAACATTCGATTTGTCGATACGATAGGGGATTTCACATTTTTTTAGCCAGGTTAAAATTTCATCACTGTGCAAAGCGAGTAATGGCCGAATGCGATTTTTATACTTAAATGGCATGCCCGCCAGACCGCGTAATCCCGTGCCGCGCACCAAATTTCCCAATACGGTTTCGGCCTGATCATCGGCGTGATGGCCGAGCGCAAGCAGTGTGAATTTTTGCTCGAGTAAAATACGGTTGAGAGCCTGGTAGCGCAATTCCCGCGCTGCTGTTTCGATGCTCAATTTATGACTGCTGCTGAATTTTTCAACCTTGACACTGGCGCTGAAAAACGGGATATTTTCCCTCGCACACATATCACGGCAGAAATTTTCATCTGCATCCGCATCTGCCCGCAACTGGTGATTGATATGTGCGGCCGCCAATTCACCCTGCCAATGTTTTTTCGTCGCAGCGAGAAGATGCAATAAGACGACCGAATCGGGCCCGCCGGAGAACGCAACGAGAATGCGTTCATTCTTCGCAGCGCATTTTTGCACGAGAGTACTGAGGAATGTTTTTTGGAGTTGAGAGATATCCATCGTATCTTTATTTCGCATTTTTATAAATCCAGAGAACTCCCCCTGTGTATCTTTCTGGATTTGTCGTGTTTTTTTGCTCGGTTAGGCAGGTTTTTATCACCGGGTCGGATTAAAGCTGACCGGAATTTTTAATATCGTAAAGTATAAACATTTTCACACTTGAAGGCAATTCAATTAGCGAACTTTATTTCCTTGCAGAAGCCGGTTTTTATTTATCAGTTTCCTTAAAAACTTTTCTTTGCATCGAATCGCAAAGCGTTCTATATTTACCAGCCCGAACAACAGTGAGAGGTAAATTTTAATGAGCACGCTGGAAAAATATTTTGAAAAATTTCGCAAAAACACCATCGGAGATGAATTTCTGCACCCATTTCCCGGTGGAGAAATGCCCATAACCTATGCCGATTGGGCAGCGAGTGGGCGTTTGTATCGGCCGATCGAAGAGTTTATCAGCAATGAGCTTGGCCCTTATGTCGCCAACACCCACACCGAAACCACGCTCACCGGTACGGTGATGACCGATGCTTACCACCAGGCACACCACATTATTAAAAAACATGTCAACGCTGATGAGAATGACGTTCTGCTTTTCGCCGGTTTCGGCATGACCACGGTTATCAATAAATTCCAACGAATTCTCGGCCTGCGGGTGCCGGAAAAATTTAAAGACTGCATTCCTTTGCAGGGCAAAAAACGGCCGCTGGTGATCATCACTCACATTGAACACCACTCGAACCAAACGACCTGGGAAGAGTGCCTGTGCGATGTGCGTATCATCAATCGCAAGGAAGACGGTTTGCCCGATCTTGAACATTTGCGGCAAATTCTCCAGGAAAACCATGAACGGGAACAAATCATCGGTTCGTTTTCCGGCTGTTCCAACGTGACCGGCATCATCACCCCATACCATGAAATGGCGGCGATCATGCACGAATATGGCGGCCTGTGTTTTATCGATTTTTCGGCCTCAGCAGCTTATCTCGATATTGATATGCATCCGGCTGAAAAGGCACAACGCCTTGACGCCATCTTTTTTTCACCACATAAATTTCTCGGTGGTCCGGGAGCTTCGGGCGTCATTCTTTTTAACAAAGAGCTCTATAAAAATACGGTGCCGGATCATCCGGGCGGTGGCACGGTTTTATGGACCAACCCATGGGGCGGCCATCGCTTTTTTGAGGATATTGAACTCCGGGAGGATGGCGGCACCCCCGGATTTCTGCAGGCGATCAAAGCATCGCTGGCGATTTTGCTGAAAGAAGAAATGGGTTCAGATAATATAATCCGGCGTGAGCGCGAATTAAAATCGCTGTTGATGAGCACTATGCGTAAAAATCCATTCATCCAGATTCTCGAAGACCAGCAGGAAAATCGTCTGGGTTACATTTCGTTTTATTCAAAAAACCTGCATTACAACCTGTTCGTCAAATTGCTTAACGACAAATTCGGCATCCAAACACGCGGCGGCTGCTCCTGCGCCGGTACTTATGGCCATATTTTACTCGATGTCAGTCTCGAAATGTCGAAGCACATCACCGACAAAATCGACCACGGAGATCTCACCGATAAACCCGGCTGGATTCGCATTTCGCTGCACCCGACGATGACTGATGCCGCCATTCTACACATCATCGAAGGCATTAACTCGACACTGGAAAATTATAACGCTTGGCAAGATGAATATGATTTTGACCCTAAAACTGCAGAATTTCACCCGAAAGGTAACGTGAAATTTATCATTAACATGCGAGAAGCCTTTAATGCCGTGTGAAGTCTGAATTTTTGCCGAACGAATTGTAAGGGGCATGTCAAACAGGTATGCGACTTTGCATACCTGCACATCAAACTTCAATTCAACCCACAACGATCCCGACGGCCAAAAATTTTATAGCGATTTAAAGCGATGTATTTATAACACCAGTCCCGCATAATTTTGGGCAGAATTTTAAATCCGCTGACCAGCGGCCATAATCCGACCAAATGCTTGCTGATCTCGAGAACGGCATCACTGTTGGTAAACACTTTTCCGTTTTTGAGAAGAACAATCGTTTGCAATTCTGCAGCAAGTGAATTTATATCGGGATAGATTTTTTTTATTATAGCGGTATTTTGAGCTGGTATGAATTCGAAAACAGCATACCGGTCGCGCCGGCGGATGAAAGTAACGGTGCCCGCGCAAAGATTACAGACGCCGTCGTAAATGATGATGTATTTATTTTTCATAGGGGGTGCGTCAGGTCAATGTAAAGGAATTGAACTTTCGCAAAGGTAAATATTTATTGTTTAATTTCCAAACCCGGCTTCCACCACGCAGGTCCTGAAGCGGCTCGAACGCTACTGGTGATACATTTTCGCAAAGGAGTGATGTGGGTTCGCCTGGTATAACGATAAATCAAAAAAAGACAGGGTCATCAAAATACAGGAGATACAATGATCAACCTCGATATCCATGAAAAACAACGACAAAACTCCATCGCATTGGCGCAGGAGAAAAAAATCCGAATCCCGACTTTTGAGCAAATGATCAATCCCGACAAAATTGATCCCTCAATAAAAAATGCTTTAAAAAAGGTCGGTTTGTGGAAGGTCGATCCGCTCAATTTATTTCGGATCTCATGGAAAAATACGCCGATCGAATCCGGCGGCGCTTTTGGCGGGGTGAATTATATCGAACTGCCCTCGTCGCTCACCGGGGTGAAAGCGCGAATTTTTGGGTTAGTGGGGAAATGGTTTCCCACCGGGGCGCATAAAGTCGGGGCAGCGTTTGGTTGCCTTGTTCCGAAGCTGGTGACCGGGCAATTCGACCCGACATCCATGAAAGCTGTGTGGCCTTCCACGGGCAATTATTGTCGCGGAGGGGCCTATAATTCAGCGCTGCTCGGCTGCGAATCCATTGCTATTTTGCCCGAAGGCATGAGCCGTGAACGTTTTGAGTGGTTAGAAAAAATTGCCGGCGAGGTGATCGCCACCCCAGGCTGTGAATCCAATGTGAAAGAAATTTACGACAAATGCCACGAACTGCGCACCACCCGCGATGATGTGATGATTTTTAACCAGTTCGAAGAATTTGGCAATTACCTGTGGCATTATCACGTCACCGGGCAAGCTATCGAAGAGGTGCTGCACAAAGACCTGGGGAGTGCAACCCGGCTGGCCGGTCTCATTTCCGCCACAGGTTCCGGCGGTACCATTGCCTGCGGCGATTATTTGAAACAGAAATTCCCGCAGATGAAAAACGTCGCCTCCGAAGCGCTGCAATGTCCGACACTTTTATGCAACGGTTACGGCGACCACCGTATCGAGGGCATCGGCGACAAACATGTACCATGGATTCACAATGTACGCAATACCGACATGGTCGTGGCCATCGATGATAATTTCCCCGTTCACTTGCTGCGTCTTTTTAACGAGCCTGCGGGGCAGGGTTATTTGCTGGAGCTGGGGATCGCTGAAAACACCATCGAGCAATTGCCGCTACTCGGTATCTCCGGCATTGCCAATCTCATCGGTGCGATCAAGTTTGCCCGCTATTACGAACTAACGGAAAAAGACAGCGTATTTACCATTTTTACCGATTCGATGCAACTCTACGGCAGTCGCATCGAGGAAATGCACGATCGATTCGGTGCTTATAAAAAAGAAAATGCGGTGCGCGACTACCATCAATTTCTGCAAGGCGTCACCACCGACAACATGTTGGAATTGACTTATCCTGAAAAACGGCGCATTCATAATTTAAAATATTTTACCTGGATTGAACAGCAGGGCAGAGAGCTGGATGAACTCAATGCACAATGGTATGATTCGCCGGATTACTGGGAGAAAATTCAACGGCAGGCCGGAGAGATTGATACGAGGATAGCAGCGTTTAATAAAGATGTGGGATTAGCGTAAAGATAACAAATACCTGGGATTTAAAACTTGCGCTGTTGATACTATTTCATCAGCATGAGTTTTTTCCATTGGTGAAAAGCTCCGGCTTTTAACTGCATGAGATAAATGCCGGAACTGACCGGTTGTCCCTTTTCATTCAAACCATTCCATAACACATTAAACCGGCCGGCGGTTTGATCTTTTTTCACCAGAGTAATAATTTTTTTTCCCAATAAATCATAAATGGTTAAGTTTACATAAGAGGCGCTTGCAATCTCATAACTGATAGTCGTGCTTGCGTTGAACGGGTTCGGATAATTTTGTGATAAACCAAACTTGTCAGTGCTATTCCGGTTTTCTTCGTTGGCAATTGCAGCAGTGAAATCACCGGTGATCGTATAATAGATTTCACCGGCATATTTTTTTAATCTGAACCATCCGTCTGGTAAATTTTCCAGCCCGACTGGCTGCCGCTTGGCTCTCGTGAAAACCGAAATATTATCGAGCGGCCAGGGCAGGTGCCGCGGTTTAAGTTCAACATAAGATTGAGCGCCGATAAAAGAGAGCGCCAAATCGTTTTCATTCTTTTTGATAAAAACCGAACCATTGACTTTTACGCCCCGAAATTCAAATTCATTTCCAGAAGAATTGATAAATAATCGATCCTGCAAATCTGCAACGGCTGCTGTTTGGTTGTTTTCCCGCAGGCGATAAACCGACTGATTACCGTTACTTGCAAAAAAACCTTTCGCAGGAAGTATCCGGCCGGCGTAGGTCACTTCTGTATCGCCAAAATTTACCGCGACTACCCAGTTATTGTCAAAACGCGTCTCCTGAACTTTCCGGTTTGCAGAGATAAAGCTGTGTTCGAGCATTTTGGCAAAACCGCATTCTCTAAACACCGAGGTCGTTAAAAAGATGCTCGTTAAAAATTTTTCCCGCTTGCTGTTCCAATATTCCTTACTCGGCGGCATCACTAACGGCATGGAGGCGTAGAGGATATTAAACAAATCTTTATCATCCCAATATGCCGGCACTTTCGAGAGACCGTCACCGGTGTACCAGGTCGGCACGTGAACATCATGATAGACCAGGCCGTGCAGGGGAATTCGTTTGGCCGGATTCATATTATATTGGATAAAATCTTCACCGGGTTTTTCAACGGGCGTCGCCCAGTCATAACCGGCGTTGTCGGCGGGGGCGATGGACATCGTTCCTTCGCCGAAATCGACAACCGGGAAGGCAAAGTCTTTCGCCTCCTCGCTTCCGGTTACCAATGCAAATTCGTTTTTTACGGTATTCAATAGTTCAACACGATATTCTCCGTCTTGTTTGCGGGTTGCGGGATGAACTGTTGAATAACATTCATGCAACGAGGAAGCAAGTTCCACATCGATAAACCGGCTATTATAATATTTTGTCGCCAGTTCTGCGGAAATCCGTTGTCGTGCATAATCAGCATGGGTTTTCGAACAGGTATAATAGCCCTGAAACGGCGTTCCGTCCGACAAAAAAGCCAGCCAGCCTTCCTTCTGGGAACCATCTCGATTGACGATCACATCATCGGGATAGCCTGACGTCCGGTACCAGGGACGATTTGGATACACCGGCGGCCAGACATCGGTGTAAATATCATACCGGCTCGACAGCATACCCCGGGCATTTATGGTATCGATCACTTGCGCCACCGGTTCGTTCATATACCAGCCGCCGCCCAAAGATATGAGCGCCCGGTCGACGCCAAAATTGTAGAGTGAATCAATAAATGCAGGTGTTCTGAAGTGGTACTCCAACGCCCAGAAATCGACCGCTCCCCGGAGTTTGTTAACATCGGCATTTT
>JAJRYV010000021.1 GCA_024275575.1 bacterium | reverse complement strand
GCCTGAAGATGTCAGCCAACTGCAGCGTTTTTTGTTTTTGCGGAAGAATCATCGCTCTTCCCCCGCATTTAGACGGTCGAAGGGGCTGACGATATTTTAATGCTCCCATGATAGATTCTCCTTTGGTTTTTGTGAAGGGGAACCAAAGGTAGTACCTATCAACGACCTGGGAAAGAGTTTTGTCAAAGAACTAAAACTACCGCGAAGCGGTTTCGTTCATCGTTCCTTTAAAACCACTTCTTTCACCATTTCTTTTTCTCCTCTTTTAAAAATAATTTTCACCGCATCACCCGGTTTATGCGCTTTCAAAGCATGCGAGAGGCCGCGCAAATCAGCGATTTCATACTCACCGATTTTTGTGATGATATCACCGGTTTTCAGGCCGGCGACTGCGGCGGGGGAGCCAGGTATCGTGCCGGTGATTTTCACACCGGGACCGGGGAAAGTAAAATCGGGCACCGAACCGAGGCTGACACGGCGACCGTCCGCAGGTTTCGCGGATTGCGGTTTGGCATTTTCAAGGGTCACCGTCAACGGTTCTTCGCGGCTAGCCATGTATTCAACCGCTTCTTTTAAAACAGAGGCGACTTTTACCAGACCGGCATAATCGATTTTATCTGCACTGTCGTTGGGGCTGTGGTAATCGGCATGCGCGCCGGAGAAAAACTGCACTGCGGGGATGTCGGCATCGATAAAAGCGCGCTGGTCGCTGGAGCCAAAATCATCGGCAACAGACTGCAGGTTGACGCCAGTGACGTATCCCGCGCCGCGGAAAATATGCACCCATTCACTGGCCGAGCCAGTGCCGAGAACTAATAATTTCTGTTCGCCGAGTCGTCCGACCGTATCGAGATTGAGCATGCCGAAACATTTTTCCATCGGTGCAACCGGATTTTTAACGTAGTATTTCGAACCCAGTAAACCGGCCTCTTCGCCTGTGAATGCGATAAAAATTACCGAGCGCTCGGGCTGCCAGTCTTTGAGCACCCGCAGCAGTTCCAGTATCACCGCAACGCCGCTGGCGTTATCATCGGCGCCGTGGTGGATTTTGCTTTCCTGACCTTTGCGCACATCCGGCCAGCCATGGCCGAGATGGTCGTAATGCGCACCGACCACGATGGACTGGCCTTGCAGTTTTTCATTGCTTCCCGGTTTGATCCCGATCACATTTTTCAGCACGGCTTTTTTGTTTTTTAAACCACCGGTGGCAAAGAATTTTTGATAATAGCTGCCGTTTTTCGCACCGGGTTGCAAGCCGGCTGCGGCAAATTCATTTTTGATATATTCCGCCGCAGCATCGAGTCCCGGAGTGCCGAAACCGCGTCCATTGCGCTTCGCATCAGCGAGAAAGGTCACATCTTTTTTCATCCGGGCGTCGGAAAAAACCGGCGGCAGCGTGGCCAGGGCGGTGCGTCCGGCAGGTTTTGCCGTTTCATCTGTTGCCGCAAGTTTGACGATCAGCGGACTGTTGATGGCATCCCATTGACCTTTGGCAAAATTCGCCGGTTCGTCACCCTGAAAGGCGAGATAGCTGTATTTGCCGTAATGTGGCAGTTTTCGAGATAATCCGGCGAGCGCTTTGCTATTGTGTGAGCTTAAAAATGCTAGGGTAAAATCAGGATTGTGTGTATTGCGGGCGCAGAGAATGATGCTGTGTTCGGCAAATTTCAGTGTGGCCCGGCCGATGATAACGGCCTCTGCGGAAATATGTGCACCGAAGGCAGCAGCGCCAGTCAAAACATCCTGGGCAAAGCGGTTGTTGTCGCCGATAATCCAGCATGTTTTGTCGGCGGGCAGGGCTGAAATCTCCTCATCGGTGACGATCTCTAACTTGCCGGCTTGTGTTTCCTGCCACGATTTTCCGAGACGGCGAAACCCGGCGAGCAAGGTTTTTTCTGCTGCGGCAGGCAAGATCATCAGCGCCTCTTCGGCGCCGAAAACTTGCGAAATTGCCGGTGGAATCTCTTCGCGATGCAAGCGGCGAAAGATGTCGAATTGTGGATCGAGCATGATTTTCACTGGTTTGCCGGGCAGATCCAGCTCAAATTCAGCGTTGGCTGTATGCAAATCCACGGTTTTCTCTGCCATCGTTTTTTGCCCGGCAAGCTGAATCGCAACAGGGATATTGAGCGCAAAACTTTCATCGCCTTTTTGTTCGATGGTGAATTTGATTTTATTTTGCCCGATAGAAACATTTTTCAGGCACAATTCGGGCGCACCTTTGCGTGTGACCCATTGTTTGAAAAAGGGTTTTAAATTTTTCTCCGCTGTCGCAGAAAAAACACTTTCCAAATCGGCAAAGGAGGCTTTTTTGAATTTTTGCTGCCGGTAAAATCGCTGCAGCGTCCGGGCGAAAAGATCGTCGCCCATCTGCCGGCGCAACATGTGAAAGATCATCAAAGTTTTGCCGTAACCCACCGCCTCAGTCGCGGATGAATGGCGCGAGCGAAATTCAGTCAGTGGAAAATCATTGCCCGCTTTGACGTAATCCGTGTATTTCTGCAAAGTCGATCGGCGGTAGGCGGCGCCGCGGCCGCGTTGTTCCTGAATGAGGTGATCGGCGAGATAGGCGGTCAAACCTTCGCACCAGTTGCCGCTGTTGTAATCCACATAAACGCTGTTGCCCCACCAGTTGTGCAAAATTTCATGGGGATATGAGGAATGCAAAATAAACGGAAAACGGATGATTTTTTCGCCCAGCAGCGTAAAGGAGGGCATGCCGTAACCCGTTTCCCAGAAATTTTCTATAAGCGCAAATTTTTTATAAGGATAGGTACCGATCAATTGGCGGTACATTTCGAGATATTGCGCTGTGGTTTCGAGATATTTGTTGGCCAGTGTTTCATCGGCTGTGCGCAGAAAAGCCATGGCTGTGGCGGCGCCGACTGCTCGCGAGTATTCGGTAAATTTCGCCGCGATGAGAAAAATATCATCCTGCGGCTCCGGTGAAGACCAGGTTGAGGTGACAGCTTCCGCGGTTTTTTGGTGATCTGTACGCTCACCCTGGCTGACGACTTCCCAGCCGGCCGGGGTGGAAACGTTCATTTCAAAACTGACGAGGTCGTTATTGAACCAGGGAAACCAGTACGTCGAAGAGCAGAGGTAAACGCCTTCAGCCGATATGATGCCGGGTGTCTCACTGAAGCTGCGGGCGTATTCTTCACCGGCTTTTTGCACCGGGTGATAAATTTCACCGCCATATTTCAGGGTGATTTTTCGCACACCAGCCGGAACAGACAGCAGAAAATGCTCAACCGACAATGAAGGGTTGAGTGCCAGGGTGCCGGTGTTGATGCCGAACTGCGCGGCCAGCGGTTTTTCGCTGATTTTCTTCAGGCCGGCGCCTTTGGTTAAAACTTTAGGCGCGAGACCGGCATGTAGCAACAGATGCAGGGCCGTTTCCGATTTCAGGATATTTTCCGGCAGCGTGATCGTATCGCTGACCTCGATCCTTTTTGCTTCCGGGTTCAGATCGATCTCAAACTGGTGGTGTACATAATTTTGTGCCTGCAGGTTGAAAGTGTAGCTCATGAAATATAGAAAAATCAGCAATGTGCCCCATCTTTTGGTGCGAATCATCCTCAAATCCTCCGCTATATTGTATTTAGTGTTGCTCCTTTTATACTTTGCTACGGTGGTGGGCGGTAGACAAAACAGAAAAAAGAGGACATCGTTTCAGTACGATGCCATGCATCTGCAATCCAGCGTTTAAATGCCCTTAATAGTGTTAAATAGTGCCTGAATAAAAATACCCGATTTTCGGATGCACTCTAATGTCGAATTGTACCGAAGACCGACCCAAATGAAAGATATTGCCTTTTTCTTGAAAAATCTTGCTATCGATTTCGGGCGCGCCAAATTTTTGCAATGCCTTTAGTCGCTTTTGGATATTTTCTTCATCGATAGCAAGCAGGAAATCCATATCTTTTGTAGCCGGGCGGTACCGTAAATTCCCACAGCCCAGCCGCTGACAAGTAAATATCGTACACTATGTTCGTTTAAAAACCTGATAAAATCTTAGAAGTCTTCCGGTAGTTGCTTCTTCGCCATAAAAATATTCCCGCAAAAAGGTTATGGTTGCCAGTTTTTCTGCTACAGAAGCGGTTGCCCAGTATGCTTTTTCGTTTTTATCCGGGTGTTCAGCTTTGCCGATAAATATTTGCTTCCGGTCCATTTTTTCGTTCATTATCTCTTTTGCTTTCCGCAGATTTTTTACCTGAAGAAACTCAAAGCAGCAGCCTGTTGGAGCTTCAAGTTTAATTTTGTAGGGGCAGGGGGGCAGTAGCAGTGGCAGAAAGCAATCTTCTTAACTGCTACTGCCAATGCTTACACATATCTCTCATTTTTAATCTTGAAGTAGCACTGGGGTTTTGCTGTTGCTTTGCTGCCAAAACTCAATTCTTGGAATTGCCATCCACTTCGGTGACTTCTTTCAATTTAGCGATCCACGTGTTGAGCTGTTCATCATCGGCTTTAATTTTAAAAGCTTTTTCAAAATAAGCTAATGCCAGATTGTGGGCGCCTTCAAAAGCATAACACTGTCCCAGACCGGTAAAAGTTGAAAACATGAAAGCCTCATCCGCGTTTTGCTCGATGGCGGCGCGTTCGCTTTCCAGCAGCATGCGGATGGTATTGGGCATGTCTTCCAGGTTGAAATAACATTCAGCGGCGTAGCTGAAGGGGGCATAGGCAAAATAGTCGTCGATCTCCTCCGGGTCGTCGATTTTCACAGCCAGTTCCGTTGTCTTGCGGGCGTATTTTTCGGCGTTTTTTGTATCATTCAGTTCGACATACAGTTTGCACAACAACTCATACATGTAAACGCGCCCGATTTCATCTTGTGAGAGTTCGGCGCTTTTTTGTGCCCATTCGCAGGCTGTTAGAAATGCCGTCTCATCAAACTCTTTCTCTTCCTGAAGATAGGCGTGGTAGAAATTGTTGGCGCGATAGCAAAAGTACTGATGTTTATCATCATTGTCGAGATCGTATTTTGCTGCGAGATCGAGATAATGGTTGGATTCGGAGAATTTCTCCAGGCCACCGAGCAGTGAAGCGATATCGAGATAGTAGCTGGTGATGTAAGTCATTTTTGCCTGCTCATCAAGCCCGATATCCCGCGTTTCAACGCATTCTAGGGCATTTTTGAGGATTTTGACGGCTTCTTCGTCTTTTCCCTCTTCCTCATAGAAAGTCGCCAGTTCATCGTAATTATCCAAATCTGTTGGATTATTTTTAAGCAAATTTTGCAATTCTTTTTCAGTCAATTTTTACTCCAAAAGTTTTATTGTTCAAGTATTTGAATGTTTGAGCTTGAAAATCCGATAATTTCAACCCTGCATAATAATCAAAAAACAGAAGTGATTCAAGCAAACAAATCAAATATATTGTTTAATCCTGTAGATGCTGTTGGTTAATTCATCTTTTCTATTGATATGCAGATCATTTGCATTGCTTTTGCCGTTGTTTTTTATCACATTAATGTGTTTTATCGCTGATTGTTCAGCGGATCAGTCGGAAGCTGAGCCTGCTGAAGCACACCCCTTCGCAAGCTCGGGGGGCGTTTTTTGTTCAACCCAGGTGTGCTCGCCGGGAGCTTCAATCTCTGGATTTGTCAGGGGAACTCCTGATGAAAAAATAATGGGATTCCACGGTTGACAGACCCGAAGAATAACCCGTCGAGCGCCTAAAAAAAATTAAAAATACAGGAGTAATCTGTGAAATCGTTTTTTAAAATAATTCGTCATTTCGTCGTTCAGTTCTCTTTGTTGCTTATGATGGCCTTTGCCGGCAACCTTAAAGCCGGTGGTCTGGAGGACGCCACCGTGTTTTATCTCGATAACGGCATGGAAATCATTCTCGTTGAAAACCATGCCAACCCGATGATCACTGCATTTACCATTGTGCGCGCTGGCAGCCGCCTGGAAGACGAAGCGATGAACGGCGCCGCCCATTTTCTTGAGCACTTACTTTTCAACGGCACGACCGGGCGCACGCAAAAACAGCTTTACGATGAGATGGATTTTTACGGCGGGTATAACAATGCCAGCACCGGACCGGATTATACCAATTATATGATTCTCATGCCCAAAGAATACATCGCCGAAGGTATGGATATTCAGGCGGATATGTTATTCAATTCGACCCTGCCGAAGAAAAAATTCGACAAGGAACGCGGCATCATCATCGAAGAAATCGGCCAGGATTCGGACAGAGCAAGTTATCAGGTGAACAAGCATTTTCTGCGCACATTTTTTGCCGGCAGCAATTTTTCGCGACCGGTGCTCGGAACCACTTCCACTATTCAGAATATGCCGTATGAACGTGTTTTGAATTATTACAAAACCTGGTATGTGCCCAACAATATGTCGATGATGGTCATCGGTGATTTCGATACCGATGCGATGATCGCGCTGGTCAACGAAAAATATGGTGTTTATCCGGCAGGCCGGCTGTCGGCGCCGGCGCCGATTAAACTTAAAAAAAGAACCCGGGTGCGCATTCAGCAGGCATCGGCCATCGGTAAATTCCCTGCCGATAAAAAATTTCTGCGACTCGGTTATGCCCTGCCGGCGCCTTCATCCGATGATTTTCAAGTCCTGGAAATGATGACGGATTTTCTCGGTGGGCGCGGCGATGCTTTTTTACAAAAGACCTTTGCTGTTGAAAAAGAAAAAGATCAACTTAACTCCATCACCGCTTCGATGAATTTTAACCGCGATTTCTCCTGGCTGGAGATTTCCGCCGAACTGCCGTTGCTGGCCGACCACCACAAGATTGCGAAAAAAATCCAGCAAACCGTGAATGATTTTGCCCATTATCTCGTGCCGCAGGAAAAACTCGACCTGGCGATGATTGCCAATTCTTCCGGCGAAATTTTTATGCAGGAAAAACTGCATTACTACGGCATGATGAAAGCCTCTTATCTCGCTGCCGGTGGTTTTCAGTTGCTGCAAAACTACCAGAAAGGGCTGGCAGGGATCACGCCGCAACGTATTCAGCAAGCTGCACAAAAGCACATCACCGATCAAATCCCCGTGATCACCCTGATGCAGCCGCGGAAAAAAGCGACCGCCGCCTCAAAACCGGGCAGCGCCAACACCTACCATCAGGAAACGCTGGAAAATGGATTGACCGTGGTAATCAACCACAATGCCGACAGCCCAGTGATCGGGCTGCATCTGCTGGTGCGGGAGCGTTGCCTTGCCGAGGGCAAGGATAAACTGGGTATGACTGCCGTGCTGCAACGCATGCTTTATTCCGGCGGCACGAAAAATTATCCCGGCGAGAAATACAAACAGGCGATGGAGCGAATCGGCGCTGAAATCAAGTTATATGATAATGCATGGATTCCCTACGATGATTATTACACCACGCCGCGCTTTGCTTTTATCCGGCTCAAATTCGTCGACAGGCAGTTTGAAAAAGGCATGCGCCTGCTGGCCGATCTGCTGCAAAATGCCGCGTTGAGCGAAAAACGGTTCCTGTCGGCAAAAAAAGCAGTAATGGGCATTGCTGAAAAAAATGCGGCCAGTACCCCGAAGGTTGCGGCAAAACTTTTTTATGATAACCTGCTGATGGCCAACCCCGGATATGGCTCGGTCAACGGCAACTCTGAAACCCTGCAAGCTCTGCAGTTGGCGGATGTAAAAACGCATTATCGCCGTTTCTACAATCCGGCGAATTTGATTTTGACGATTTCAGGCAATATCACCACTGAAAAAGCACTGGCAACGATTCGAAAAATGATGGGGAGGAAATGGGGTGAAAGCGGCTGGCAGGCTGAGAAACCGGTTTCACAACTGCAAAGCATGGGGCGCACCGTACGCACGAAAGTGGGCAAGAAACAATCGTATATTTACATGGCCAACAAATTCACCTGTGCCGAAAAAGATCGCGCCGCCCTGCGTGTACTCATGTCGATTTTTTCCAAGCGCATTTCATTTGAACTGCGCGAACGGCAGGGGCTGGCCTATCGCATGGGCGCCTCAACGGGTAGACTTGGCGAATCGCAGTGGTATAGCATCCGCATGGGTACGCGGGCGGAAAATATCGAAAAAGCCGGCGCCGGTTTGCTGGAGCAGGTTATCGCTATGCGCAAGACCAAAGTTGGGGAAAAAGAAGTGCAGCAAACCATCAATGCGCTGCTCGGCCGTCGCGGCATGCGCCGCCTCGACCGTGTTGGCCGCGCCTATTATATCAGTATGGAAGTCTTTGCCGGCCGCCCTGCGGATAGCGATGAAAAACTGGGCGAAATGCTGAAAAAAGTAACCGCAGCAGATATCAACCGCCTGGCGCCCATCGTTTTTGCCGGTGATGATCCGCTGGTGGTGATTGCGGAGTAAATGTTAGGAAAACCCTGACAGCCGTGTTCAGCGGCGCTGCAAGTCCCGGCTCCGTCAAATTCTCGATGATGGCTTTTTTAACAACTGTTTTGTTTTTAAATATTTTATGCTTTTTTTCTTATATCTGTTCAGTGTACACACGAGAAGCGCGTCCTGAGCTTGCCTGCTCTGCGGGGGGTGCGTTCCGCTTCGGCAAGCTCAGCGTCCATACTCCAACAGTGGCTGAGCCTGTCTAAGCCAATTCCGCTGGAGGTTGCCTCCCGCAGGTTCAGCGCCCATATTGTGCGCTGAACGAGATACTTTTTCTCTGCGCCACTGCGAGAATAATAAAGACTAATACTCTGTCGGAGTAAAATGTGTATCTGATTTGCTACCGAAATTTGTTGTTTTGCCTGATTTTGTTGTTTTCCTCTGTTTTTATCTTTTCTCAACCGGTGCGACAAAACCTCGCCGGTACTGTCATCGATAAGAAAACCGGTGCGCCGTTGCAGGGCGTGAATGTTTTTCTCGCCAACACCATGATGGGTGACGCCACTGATGTAGAAGGCAATTTCACCATCAGAAACGTGCCTGGGGGGCAGTTTGAAATCGTCGTTTCGATGATTGGTTATGATGTTTACAGTCGCAGACTGCGGGTGACTTCCCCTATGGGCACCGCGCTGTTATTCAAACTCAATCCTCATGTTTTGCAAGGCGAAACGATCGTCATCAACGCCGATGCACAGAAAGGATGGCACAGGAATTTGAAGATATTTCAAAAGTGCTTGCTGGGTACTACTGAAAACGCCAGGAAATCAACAATCGAGAACCCATACGTGCTCGATTTTCACAAAAATGAACGCAGTGAATTTACAGCGACCGCTTCGGCGCCATTGATCATCACCAACAAGGGGCTGGGCTATAGAATTGAGTATGTGCTGCATTTTTTCTCGGCAAAAGGGCAGCACACGAAGTATGCCGGCAATCCGCGGTTTACCAGGCTGCAACCTGCATCCTCAAAAGAAGAACGGAAGTGGTACAAACGAAGAAAAAAAGCTTATCAGGGTTCGACGCGCCATTTTTTTTCCGAGCTGATTCGGGCGGCGCAGCAAATTCGCTCTTTATCTGAGACGGAAATTGAAAAGCTATTGCGAAAATACAAAATCAACAGGCAGCGTAATAAAAACCTGCTGGCGCTTTTACAACAATTGCTGACGCGGGATTATTTGAAAAAGTCTGGTTTTCGTATTTCATTTCCCGGGGGGAATAAGTCGCTGGCAGTTGATTTTCGCCCGAAAAAGGTGCCGGTGAATCTCGCAGAGGTCATCTCACCTTCAGACAGTGAAAATGAATTCTGGCTCAAACTTGCCAAACCGCTGAATGTACGCTTTGACCGTGAGCGTGAAGATAGCAACTATCTTCACGATATGGGCATCGAGTACCGCTGGACCGGGCCGCAGGGCTCGATCATCGAGAGTGGGGCTGATTCGGTTTTAATCGAAAAATTTGGCCGTTACTGGGATATTTTTCAATTGCACATATTGGGTTACATGGGCTGGGAAAGGCTGGCGGAGAGTTTGCCCTATGAATACCGACCGGATGAAGAAAACTGAAACAGCAACGCGTTCTGTTGAAAAACATCCGGTGTAATTTTGCGCTTTTGCATGCCCCTGCGCTGCTGCTGTTTTCAGATTAATTCCCGCACATCCACCACATCCATGCCTGCAGCACGGGCTGCTTGCAGACCGATATCGCTATCTTCAAAAGCACAGCATTTGGTCGGATCGACACCGATTTGTCGCGCCGCTTTGAGAAAAACATCCGGTGCAGGTTTGTGGTTTTGTACTGCATCGCTGCCGACGATGGCGTCGAACCAATGGAAAATGCCGAGATGTTTGAGTTCGATTTCCAGGACCCGTGCCCCGGTGCCGGATGCCACGGCCAGCGGCAATTTCCTCCGATTTATCCGCGCAATTTCGACAACACTTTCGACCGCTTTGGTTTGGTGAATGTGCTCGATAAACCGTTTTTCTTTTTCCCCGGCCACTGCCCTGACGTCCAGCGTTTTTCCTGCCGCATCCGCCAGGATTTTAATGATTTCAAAAACCGGCACACCACCAAGTGCGTAAAAATGTTGCTCGGAGAAAGCGATGCCGTATTTTTTCAGCGTTGTTGTCCATGCTGCAAAATGAACCGGCATCGAATCGATCAGCGTACCGTCACAATCGAAAATGAGACCCTCGTATTTTTGTGTGTTGAAATTCAAGGGAATTCTTTCAGGTTACAGGTTACAAGTCGCACGTTCAAACCTTCAAACCTTCACACACAATTTTATAAATCGCGCATTCGATGCCGTAAATCGAGATAAAATCGCACAGGCTTTCGCTCAATTTTTTTGCCAGGGTGATGGAGCGGATGTTTTGCGGGTGAATGACGCTGATGATTTCGGGGATTTTCAGATTTTCGAATGCATGGTCGCGCACCGCTTTGGCGCCTTCGAATGCGAATCCCTGTCCCTGAAATTCCGGCGCCAGCAGCCAACCGAGCTCGATGCCGGGCCAGCCTTCGGGGCTGAGCAATCCGATGCGTCCGATAAGCCGGCCAGTTTTTTTTTCTTCCACAGCGTAAAATCCGAAACCTCGCAATTGCCAGTGGCCGAGATTTGTCGCAATGTGGTGCCAGGTTTGCGCCCGGCTCATCGGTTTGCCCGCACCGATGTAACGCATGGTCTCGCGGTTTGCCAGCATGGCGGCATAATCGTCGAGATCGCTTTCGCAGAATTGCCGCAGCAGCAGGCGTTCAGTTTCGATGATCATTTTTACTCCGTGCAACTTATTAAACTACAGGCGTGGATTCTATTGTGAAAATAGTAAAACCGGCGGCCGCCGGCTGTTTTACGAGCGCTCTGCAAGCCGAATTTCCTCCCCAAGCTGCCTTATTCGCAAATTTTAAAAAGCAGGTTATATCAACGAAAACCACTGCCTGTATCTGCCGGTGTTAAATTCTCTAATGCATCGATGAAATCATCGTCAATTCCACGAATATTAAAATTGAAATTTTCAAGATCGTCGGCCTGGTCTTCCGGTAAAACGACCGGCAGTGCCTTTCTGGGGTCGAGTGTCGGCCAGCCGGTTATGCGATCGATGACCACTGGTTTTAGTCCTTGCGGCATTTGAAAATTCCGCGCCGGATAGCGGTTTTGCGCCACTTTCATAAAATTGGCCCAAATGGGCACGGCGCCAAAGCTGCCGGTGACGCCGCGCCGGTTTTTGCGGTACATCTTGAAATTGCGGTCGTAACCCACCCAGACCGAGGCCGCGAGAGAGCTGGTGACGCCGTTGAACCAGGCGTCGGTATAATCGGTGCTGGTGCCGGTTTTGCCTGCCCCCGGTCCGCGAAATCCGTTAGCGCGAATGATGCGTCCGTTGTTGATTAAATCGCTGAAATAGCCTTTCATCATATCCAAGGTCATGTAGCTCAATTGAGGATCGAGCCGCTGGTCGCCAAAACGTAACAGCGCTTTGTGAATAACCAGGCCGCTGGCATCCTGCACCCGTTTGATGCACACCGGCGGATAATACATGCCGTTGCGGGCAAAAATCGAATAGGCGGAGGCCATTTGCAACGGCGAGGTGCTGCCGGTACCGATAGACAGAGAAATATTGGGCTGTAGGGGCGAGGTGATGCCGAATCTTTTTGCCGCAGCAACCACGGTTTGTGGGGTGAGTTCTTTCGTGAGTTGTGCAGAAATGACGTTGATGGATTGCATCAGTGCCCATTTTAAAGTCACTGGTCCACGAAAGCGGCGGTCGAAATTCCGCACCCGCCATCTCGGCTGGCCCGGTCCGACATAAAATGCCGTCGCGGTATCCATGCGTACCGATTTTGGCGTCAGGCCGAGCTTTTCCATCGCCGTGTAATAGATAATCGGTTTGATGCCGGAGCCCACGTGGCGATTTTCGCTGACTGCCCGGTTAAATCCGCCGGGCACGCGTTTGCGGCTGCCGACGAGCGCTTTGACCTCGCCGGTGGCCACCGAAATCACCGCCATCGCGCCCTGCAACGGCGCGCCGGTAGAGTCGAGACTGGCTTCGAGACGGCTGATGCCGTCGCTAACTGCGCGCTCGGCAATGCGTTGTAAATCAGGGTCGAGGCTGGTGTAAATCTTCAGACCGCCGTATTGCACTGCATCTTTACCAAAGAGCGCAGTTGCCTGTTTAATGACGTAATCGACGTAATCATTGCCGCGCTGTCGCCGGGTGACGTAGATCAGCGAATCATCGATCGCGTCCACCAGTTCCTGATCGGAAATAAGGCCGACCGTATGCAGGCGGGAGAGCACGAGGTGTTGCCGCCGCTCCGCCCTTTCGGGATGGGAAAAGGGGTTAAACAGATTCGGCGCATTGATGATGCCGGCGAGCATGGCGCCCTCAGCAATGCTCAATTCTGCCGCCGGTTTGCTGAAAAATTGCTGTGATGCGTCTTCGATACCGTAGGCCGTGCCGCCAAAATAAACAAAATTGCAGTAGGCTTCGAGAATTTGCTCTTTGCTGAACATGCTCTCCAATTGCATCGCCAGCAACATGTCTTTGAATTTGCGCAGAAACTCGCTGCGGTAAGTGAAAAATAAAACTTTACCGAGCTGCTGTGTCAGGGTGGAGCCGCCGCCGCGTTTGCCCATGTAGGCCACTGCACGCACCAGACCGGGAGGATCGATCCCGTGGTGTTGATAAAAACGCGAATCTTCCGTCGCGATCAGGGCATTGTAAAAATTGGGGCTGATCTGGCTGAGCGGTACGTAGCGCTGGCCGCGCAGAGAATAAACGAGGGAACCGTCATCAGCGAAAATTTCCGTTGGTTGCGAGAAAACCAGTTGCCGCAAATCGTTGGGAATGTAGGGCAGGCTGACGCTGATATAAAAAAAACCGGCATAAAAAATGATCAGACCAGCACTGGCGAGACCGATTAAACTATAAAAAATATTCTTCCGCATCACTTTGCTCAAAATCCTGTTCTTCAAATACTTCGATCAATTCATTTATCCAGTCGGCGGGAATGTAATAGACGACTGCGCGCAGATTGTCATTGGCAATGGCCACTTCGTGGAAATTATCGACGATTTCATTGGAGATGGCGATGATGGTGTTTTCGTTGGCCACTTCCAGCAAAGCCGGCATGGCGCTGATAAAACTGTTTTTGGTCTCAAAAGAGATTTCATCGAGCAGTTGCTGGAAACGGTGCAGGGTAAAAATTCTCGCCCGGAAACGCGTATCATTTTTAATGTCTAAAATGCGGTTGCTGCCGTGTTTTTCCAGCATGTCGATGGCATCGGGGGCAAGAGTGTTTTTCAGCAAGATTTCATTTTCCGGGCTTAAAAATACGGTGTGCAGCCCATCTTCGCCCAATTCGACGTAAACATTCTCTAATTCGCCGTTGCTGCGATAGGCGATGAGTTCGTCTGCCGGGATGAGCAGCGAATTAAGCGCCTGCGGCAGACTGGTATAAATTCGCAGAAAATGTTTGGCCGGCAGCGTCATGCGGCCCTCGGTTTTTAAAAGCTGCAGCAATTGTGGCAGTGAATTGATCTCACTCAGCCGTTGTTCCTGTTTGCGGACTTTCTGCGAATAGTTTTCGAGACTTGAGCCGGCCTCGTTGATGTTTTTTGCTTCGACCCAACTCCGGCCGATGCGCTCACGGCCTTCGTTTTGCCAGACTAGGTAGCGTCCGATACCGATTTCAACAAAATGAAAATAGAGTTCGGCACAAATGATGGCGGCAATGCCGAGTATGAAAATGGCGAAATTGCGGCGGTTCCATTTTTTTATGCTGTTGATATCAATTTGTTCTTGCAATTGAATCACATTCCTTTTTACAATGCATCCAAATTCGCTTGCACGTTTTCAACCCCAATTAATGTGAATTATCGGATTTACCCCGAAAAAGCAGAGTTAATAATAAGCCATAATTTTGATAAAATGCAACTCTTTCGTGCCCGATTGAATCTACCGGCAGGCGCAAAGGCAAAAAGCATTGCAAACCACAGAAAGACATTTTGCAGGAACTTTTGGGAAAAGTGCTAAAATATTTTGTTACAAATTGATCAGTGAAACGCAAAAGTTCATTACATGATGACATATCGTTTTTTACAAATTAAAATGGACCTGAAATGAAAATCGATCTGCACGTCCATTTGAAACGGGCGCATAACCTGCGCGATATTCGCACGGTGCTAAAAATACGAGGCCTCGATGCGATTGCTATCACAAATTTTTTTGATATTTCGCTAGCGTTGTGGGTGCGGAAGCGATTGCCGGAATATCTCGTTTTGGTCGGGCAGGAGGTGGAAAGCTCTGCGGGGCATATCCTCGCAATCGATATCCATGAAAATATCCCCAATTTCTGCAGTCCGGAAGAGACCATCGACCGCATCCATGAACAGGGAGGGCTGGCAGTGCTGGCGCATCCGTTTCTCGTTTATCATTCGCTCGTGCCCATCGGCAAATATGCGCGGCTGCCATTTGATGCCGTCGAAGTGTTCAATTACCGCGCCGGGCCGTTGCTTTTCCCCAATACGCTGGCCAGGTTGATGTTGCATCGTCGCGGCGTGCCGCTGGTGGCCAATTCCGACGCCAAAGATATCATGTCCATCGGCGCTTGTCACAATATCGTGCCGGGGCGTGATAAAGCTGAAATAAAATCGAATATCAAAAAAGGATTGATCACGCGATACACAGAACAGGTCTGGCCTTCGCCCGGCTGGTTATGGAATTTTGCGTACACACATTTCACCCATCACCGGCTGTTCAAATGCCCGGTTTGCAGTAAAAATTTCATCCGTCGGATTGTGCCGCAAAAGCAAACCTGTGTGGTGTGCCGGTGTGTTGAAAACAATACGATCGTCTGCCCGGACGGTCATTTTATCTGTAAACCCTGCCGCACCCACCATGATTTTAAAAGTGAACATCTCGAAAATTTCCTGCGCAATATGGGCGTCGATTTGCAATGAGTCTGTAATTTGCAATCTGTTGAAGATTTCGCCTCGCTTGATTCCCTTGTTTTTCCAGCGGCTGGAGCAAAAAACGGGAGAATGAAAGCTGTTTTTCCAGCGCCCGAGGTCAACGTAATACCGGTGCGCGGTCAATCTTTCAATTTATCCTCAAGCCATTGCGGCAAAAAAACCAGCGGATTTTTTGAGTGGCGCCGGTAGGTCTGCTCAACTTCTCTTTTGACAGCTTCGATCACTCGTATCGTATCGCGCTTGCCTGCTTTGATAATTGCAGAAATTTGCTCGGCATCCGTTCGGCTATGTTTACTGAGATCCGGTTCGATGACAAAATCAGCTTTGATCAGATGGTGTTGCATGTTGACGTCGATCGCGATTTCGAAAGCGTTGATCACCACATCGATGATACCGTCGGGTTTGGCATAGCTGCGGTCGGCGCTGAGATTGACGGCGAGCACACAGGGCACGCCCATTTCCCGCAGGGGCGAAACCGGGATATTTTCCACCAGCATGCCATCCACGAGAAGCTGCTCATCGATCTCCACCGGTTTGAACATGCCGGGAATCGCGGCGCTGGCGCGGATAGCCCTGGCAAGATTGCCGCGCTGTAAAACGACTTTTTCGCCTGTCGAAATATCGGTGGCGACGATGGAGAGCGGGATATTTGCCTCTTCAATATTGACATCACCGAGAAGTTTGATAAAATGATCCCCCAGTTCTTCGTTGGAAAGCAAACCCAGTTTAGGCAGGACGAAGTTGGCAATTTTATACCAGTTGAGGCTGGTGATGAGCTCTTCCATCTTTTTGACGGGCACGCCAAATGCGTGCAAAGCGGCGACCATCGCTCCGGCGCTGTTACCGGCGATGGCGTCGATTTGAATTTCATTTTCGAGTAGTGCGTCGAGGATACCGATGTGAGCAGCCCCACGAATACCGCCGCCGCTGAGCGCGAGGCCGACAAGCAATTCAAGTGCTTTGTTCATCTTCTATTTCGATTGCAGGTTTTTCGTGTTTAGTGAGAAATTGATATTACCCATTTGCGCCATCTCGCCGAGATCGAATACTTTTGCCTTGGCAGGATCGATTTCATCCCGTGCGACATCGAGAATTTGTTCGAAGACGTAGTTTTTTTTCTCCATTTGCCAGATCAGGTAAAGATGATATTTCTGTCCGCGTGGCAGATAGAACCGAAAGCGAAAATCCTGCTGTGATACGGGCAGAATTTCAAAATAACGCGGATAAATATAAGCCCGGGTCAATTCGCCGGCGCGGGTTGCGCGCAGCAGCAAACGGCCCTCGGCAAAAAGACTTTTAAACGTATCAATCCTGGCATGTACAAAACCTTTCAGCAATCCGAGTTCGCCGTCGAGTTTTGTGTCGACGTAGGGTAGAGGGTTATTGTTGGAGGTCAGGTTGAAAATATAATCCTTCTTCGTCGCCGGCGGGATGGCCACATTTTTTAAAATCGTGGCGTCAAAATCCGGATATTTTGCCACGATATCGTAAACGCCGCGCGGCACGCCGCTAAATCGGAAGACACCGAGCGAATCGGTTTGCGCGCCAAAATCCGTCCCTTTCAGGATCACTTTAATGCCCGCAAGCGGCAGTTCGTCTGTCAGCGACAAGACCTGACCTTTTACCGTGTAGGTCTGTTTTTCCTGTGCCGGTAAATAGGGCCCGGCTAAAATGAAAACGATGCTGAAACCCCACGATAAAATTTTTCTTCCGCGGGCAAAGCCGGCGGGCGGAAACAGTTGAAAAACTTGCACGGTACGTAATCCTCAGCAGGTTTTATGGTTCGATTGACTATTGCCGGAAGTTACAAATATTTGGTTTCGGGGGCAAGGGCTGATTTACCTCGTTTTGTCTAGAATTGCAAACGAAAGACAGCGCCCTGCGCAGTGGAATGAACGCTGATCGTGCCGCGGTGCAGGCGCATTATTTGTCGCGCCAGACTGAGGCCAATGCCGCTGCCTGATTTTTTTGTCGTGAAAAATGGAATGAATATCTTTTCCAGGTTTTCTTCGGCAATGCCCGGCCCGTTATCGGCAATTTCCAGTTGAATGCGGCCGCCCCCAGCGAGTGAAGCTAGTAACTCAATTTTACCGTCTTTCCTGCCCTGCAATGCCTGCTTGGCATTGAGTACGAGATTGATCAACACCTGCTCGAGCAATTCAGGGTCAGCGGTGATTTCCAGGCTTTCGGGTTCAACACTTGTCGCCAACTCGATGCTGGCCCCAGTGCAGGATTCCCGGTATAACGCTTCGATTTGCAGAAAAACCTGTTGCATGGAAACGATTTTAAAACTGGGGACTGGAATGCGGCTCAGGCTACGGTAGCTTTCAACGAAATGCAATAATGCGCTGCTGCGTTTTTCAATAGCGGATAGGGATTGCCGGATATCATGCAGATTTTCCACATCGAAAACCTCTATTTTATCTTCCGGCAAAAGGCTAAAAGCGGTGGCGGCGAGCGAGGAAATGGGTGTTATCGAATTCATGATCTCATGGGTGAGCACGCGAATGAGATTCTGCCAGGCCTCCATTTCCTTTTCATCCAGTTCGGCCTGGATATCCTGCAAAGTGACCAGCCTGATATTATTCCCGGCGATGAGAAAATCGGTGGCGTAGATAACGAGCTGGAAAACGACATCGCTTTTGATGATTTTCAGCAGCCGTTTTTCACCTCTTTTCAGCCGGATGAGTGCATCGTACAACAGCGGCAGATGCTTTTTCAGTCCACCGATATTTTTAAGATGATTCAGAAGCAATAATCGTTTGGCGGCTTTATTCAACAGTTCGATTTCACCATCGGCGCGGAAGGCGAGAATGCCAATGCCCACATGCTGGATTACCGTTTGCAGATAGCGGTTCTGTTCTTCTTTTTCCCGTCGTAGTTCTCTGAACCGGGCCATCATGCCACCGAGCGCCTCATGCAGTGCGCGAAATGATTTCGACGATTGTTTTGCGCTGAATGTTTGTGAAAAATCGTTGGAGTGGATGGCCTGAAAAAAATGTACCAAATCACGGTTTGTTTGCTCCACGAGATGGATGAGAGCATAAATCTGATAAATAGCAAAAAGCAGGATAGCCACCGCCAGGGGCATAAATCCCTGAATGATGAACAGGTAACAACTGCTCAAAATCGATAAAGCGAGGAGGCAAATGCGAACGATGAGGTGCAATCTGAAATTTTTAAGTATCATGGTTTTATGTTTATTTGGCTATGCCTACAAATTGTGCTTTTGCAAACGCCGGTACAGCGCCGCCCGGGTTAGTCCCAATTCATCGGCAGCGTGGGTGATATTGCCCTTGTATTTTTGCAGCGCTTTTTGAATCATGATTTTTTCGACGGCTTCGAGATTGAAATTGTCGAAATGAAAACTCGCTTTGCCGCTTTGCATGTTGAATGAAAAATCATCGGGTTGCAGGTTTTCGGATTCACTCAGGATTACCGCCCGTTCGATAGCGTGCTGCAGCTCGCGAATATTGCCGGGCCAGGTATATTTTTGCAGTTTTTTCAAAGCAATCGCGGCAATTCCACGGATATTTTTATGGTATTTTTGTGCATATTTTTGCAGAAAAAAATCGAGCAAAAGCGGAATGTCATCAAAACGTTCGCGCAGCGGCGGCAAATGGATTTCCACCGTATTGATGCGATAGAGTAGGTCTTGCCGGAACATTTTTTCCTGCACCATTTTATCGATGGACATGTTGGTCGCGCAAATAAGCCGGATGTCGACCGCAAGACTTTGATTTGACCCGAGACGGGAAATATGGCGGTTTTGCAGCACAGCGAGTAGCTTCGCCTGTAAATTGAGCGGCAGGTTGCCGATTTCATCGAGAAAGATAGTGCCGCCGGATGCGGCTTCAAAACGTCCTTCGCGGCGGCTGTCGGCTCCGGTGAAAGCTCCTTTTTCGTGCCCGAACAGTTCGCTCTCAAACAGGTTTTCACTGATGGCGCCCATATCGACGCTGAGAAATATTTCCTGCGCCCGTTTCGATTTCCGGTGCAAAGCACGTGCAATGAGTTCTTTGCCGGTGCCGTTTTCTCCAAGAATGAGCACGTTGGCTTCGGTTTCAGCCACTTTTTCGATCGTTAAAAACACCTGTTGCATGGCGGCGCTTTGACCGAGAATTTCGTCAAACCGGCGGTCGATATCCGAATCGATGAATCGGCGCTGCTGCCGCAAACGCCTGGCATCCAGCCTTGATGATCGCAGTTTTAAAGCAGCAGAAACCGTGGCCAGCAGTTTTTCGTTTTGCCACGGTTTGAGCACAAAATCCACCGCTCCATCTTTGATGGCACACACAGCTTTTTCCGTATCCCCGAAAGCTGTGATGAAGATGACGACCGCCCCGGCATCGATTTTGAGAATCTGATCGAGCCAATAAAATCCCTCTTTGCCGCTGCTCACATCTTTGGTGAAATTCATATCGAGCAGGATGAGGTCATAGTTTTCGTTTTGCAGCAAAAGCGGCAGCCGTTCCGGGTCTCTTTCGGTGTGGATGAGCGGATAACTTTGCTTTAAAAGCATTTTTGCCGCCAGCAGAACGTCTTCGTCATCGTCGATGATAAGGATTTTGGGATTCATGTTTTTACCAGATTTCAACCTGAGGGTAGGAGCTGTGATCTGAGCTTGACAAAAGGCAATGAACGTTCCAAAATGTAGGATACGTTTCAAAAGAGCATCGTGCCTGACATTGTACTCAACCCGACTGCGAATGTCAAATGATTTCAATGGCGAGCTGTTCATTTTTGAACAGTTCGTGCGGTGAAAACGGACGTTTTTTTGGCGTGTTGAATTGTATTTCAGCCTCATTGTGCTGCTGGTATAAAAATTGACTGGCCAATGGCAGAGATGCTGGTATATTTTGAGGAAACTTATGGACCGCAAAATCGAAAAAAAAAGATGGACGGTGCGCAGGATTGGCGTTTTTGCCATCACTGCGATTTTTGTTGGGTACGTTGCTTACACGTTTTTTTTCAGCGAGCACAGAGCCGGGTTGAATGTTCAGGCGAACCGCATCACCATCGCGACGGTAACGCGGGGGGCGTTTCGCGAATATATTCCGGTGACCGGCACCGTCATTCCCATTCGTACCATCTATCTCGATGCCATCGAAGGTGGGCGCGTTAAAGAACGTTTTCTCGAAGCCGGCGCCTCGGTGCAAAAAGGTGATTCCCTGGTTGCTCTGGAAAATACCAACCTGCTGCTCGATATCATGCGCCGCGAGGCCGAGTTCTTCGACGCCAGCAACAATTTGCGCAATACGCGGTTGTCGATGCAGCAGAACAAATTGCAGTTGCAGCGGGATATCATCGAGCTCGATTATAACCTGAAAAACGCCCGGCGCAAATTTCAGCGGGAAAAAAAACTCAATGCAAAAAATCTCACATCAGAAGAAAAATTCAGCCAGGCAAAGGATGATTACGAGTATATTCAAAAGCGGCGCAAACTGGCGCGCCGGTCATTTATTCAGGATTCACTCTTTCGTGCCGCACAAATTGATCAATTGGAATCCTCGCTTGTCCGTATGCAAAAAAATCTTGCTGTGGCAAAACAAAAACTGGATAATCTGCTTATTCGTGCGCCGGTTTCCGGGCTGCTCACTTCGCTGAATGCGGAAATCGGCGAATCCAAACGCCCCGGTGAACGGCTTGGCCAGGTCGATGTGCTCGATGGGTTTAAAGTGCGCGCCGGTATCGATGAACATTATCTGCCGCGTATCAGCCCCGGGCAGATGGCTTCGTTTTCCTTTGCTGGTGGAGCGTATAAAATGATTATCCGCAAAGTTTTTCCGGAAATACGGGATGGTGTTTTTGACTGCGACCTCGAATTTGCAGGGTCGGAACCAGCGGGTTTGCGCCGGGGGCAGAGCGTGCATTTGCGGCTCGAACTGGGGACCCCGGAAATCGCTGTTTTGTTGCCGCGCGGCGGTTTTTACCAAAAAACCGGCGGGCGCTGGATTTTTGTTGTCGAAGAGAACAGTAAAAGAGCGCAAAAACGCCAAATTCGCCTGGGCCGGCAGAACCCGGAACATTTTGAAGTATTGCAGGGGATAAAAGCAGGAGAAAAGGTGATCATCTCTTCCTACGATGCTTTTGGGGAAAACGATTTTTTACTCTTACGATAAAATTAGCAAGACGGATAAACCGATCCATGGAGTTAAACATGATAAAAACTGTCAATTTACTGAAATTGTATACCACAGAAGAGGTTGAAACAACCGCTTTGAGCAATGTCAACCTGGAGATAAAAGAAGGGGAGTTTGTCTCGATAATGGGGCCTTCGGGTTGCGGCAAATCGACATTATTAAATATTCTTGGCTTGTTAGACAATCCGACTGATGGCGAGTATTTTTTTTTCGGTGAGGAAGTCTCGCGCTATAGCGAATGCCGGCGCGCGAATCTACGCAAATCGAATATCGGTTTCGTTTTTCAGAGTTTTAATCTCATTGATGAATTGACGGTTTATGAGAATATCGAGCTGCCGCTGCTCTATCAGAAATACTCATCAAGCGAGCGTAAAGTACGTGTGGAAGCCGTGCTTGAGCAGATGCAGATAAGCCATCGCCGCAACCACTTCCCGCAGCAGCTTTCCGGCGGCCAGCAGCAGCGTGTTGCTGTTGCCCGCGCCGTGATTTCCAGGCCGAAAGTCATTCTCGCCGATGAGCCGACCGGCAACCTGGACTCGGCCCACGGCGATGAAGTGATGGGCATGCTCACCGAGCTGCACCAGACCGGCACAACAATTATAATGGTTACCCATTCTCCGGCTTATGCTGAATATAGCCAGCGAATCATTCATTTATTCGATGGTCATGTCGTTTCTGAGAATTTTCAGACAGAGTTTAAATTGTAGACTTGTTAAAAACCCAACAAGCTGGGCATGACGGTCGTGCAGGTGACGCACCCGGAAGATAAGGCAGCATACGGTGACCGGATTATTCGCCTGTTGGATGGGCGGATTGTGGAATAACAATCAATAACTGCAACAAAAGCGCATAAAAATTTGCGCCAATATCACGGTTTGCGAATCCGTTTGGCTGCTTTTTTGTAAACGACCAGGTTGTCCCTTTCACCAATAGTGATGCTTTTTACAATGATGTGATTTTCCAGAATGGAATAGATGATGCGAATTTTCTTTTTTGGCTGCATAAAGTTTGTAATAACCGCTCAAATCAATGCCGACTTTCTTGCCGAGGTGTTGACCGGTAAATGGGTTTGTTTCCAATTTAGCCAATTGCTTTGCAACTAAAATTTTTCGCCGTCCTTCAAACTTCTGAAAATCTTTTTGCGCAGATGGAATAAACTTGATTTCATAAGCCATCATGGTTCACAACTCGGTGCGTCATATGTCGTTTTAAGATATGAATGAGATAATCAGATCCCGATTTTCGGGGTGGAGAGCTTGCGGTATGCGTAGTCTGTTCTGCCTCACACGAAATGGTACATTCATAACTTAGCACCTTGACATGTATTCCTTCGATTTATTAGTTTAATGCACCTTCGGAGGATAGGGCAATCCGGGGACGGAACCCGAGCGCCGAAGGTGCGATGT
>JAJRYV010000020.1 GCA_024275575.1 bacterium | reverse complement strand
TCGCACCTTCGGCGCTCGGGTTCCGTCCCCGGATTGCCCTATCCTCCGAAGGTGCATTAAACTAATAAATCGAAGGAATACATGTCAAGGTGCTAAGTTATGAATGTACCATTTCGTGTGAGGCAGAACATTGGATAAATAAGTTAAGTTTGTTCAAGAAAACTGTTATAAAAAATTCAGGTTTAAAAAACAAATTTCATTCCCGATTTTTAAATTTGATTATTGCCGAAAAATTTTTATCTTGCGCTTTCGTTTTTAACAGCGTGGGATGTTGAATTGAGGGGAATCAACTTGAGATTTATTTTTGCAAACTCATGCTGTCTGAGCAGGGAATTTTAATTCAAGGAACCGAATTTTGATACGCCGGGTCGTTCGTTTTTTTCGAAAATCATCAACAAAAGCAGCTATCCAGACAAAACAGCCCAAACAGCAAAAACAGCCCAAACAGCCCCAAAAAAAACCGCCGCGAAAAAAGTGGGATGTCGCCAGCTTTGATGTTGAGCTGCAGGCCGGTAAAACACGTTTTCACGATTTAAAGTTGGCGTCAGAAATTATGCATGCGCTGGCTGATCTCGATTTTCGTTATTGTACCCCCATTCAGGCAGAGATTCTGTATAAAACCCTGAAAGGTGATGATGCCTTTGGGCAGGCGCAAACAGGCACCGGCAAAACAGCGGCATTTCTCATCACCATCCTGCAGCATTTTGAGCAAAATAAAATTAAAGGATCACGTCCCAAAGGATTTCCGCGTGCTTTGATCGTTGCACCGACACGGGAACTCGTCATTCAAATTGGCCGCGACGCCAATGCGCTGGCAAAATACTACCAGTACAATATCGTCACCGTTTTTGGCGGTGTCGATTACAGAAGGCAGCGCAAACAGCTCAATGAAAAACGTGTCGATATCATCGTCGCAACACCCGGGCGGTTGCTCGATTTTGCCCGTAATCGGGAAATCAACCTCAAACGTGTCGAAATTCTCGTTCTCGATGAAGCTGATCGTATGCTCGATATGGGTTTTATCCCGGATGTGCGTCGAATTATGCGCCAACTGCCGGAAAAATCGAAGCGGCAAACGATGCTCTTTAGCGCAACGCTGACAAACGATGTTAAATACCTGGGCTCCAGTTGGACGACTGCCCCGCACATCGTCGAAATCGAACCTGAACAGGTGGCGGTGGAAACGGTGGACCAGAAGGTTTATATCGTGACTGCCGAGAAAAAATTCACCCTGTTATACAATATTATCATGGGGAAAAAGCTGAAACGTGTGATCATTTTTTGCAACCGCCGCGATCAGGCACGCGATCTCGCCGATTTGCTCAACCGCTATGAATTGAGCTGTGCGCTGCTTTCCGGTGAAGTGCAGCAGCGCAAACGCATGAAGGTGCTCGACAGCTTTAAAGCAGGGGAAATTCAGATCATGGTTGCCACTGATGTGGCCGGTCGTGGGATTCATATCGATGGTCTGAGTCATGTCATTAATTATACCTTGCCGGAGGACGCCGAAGATTATGTGCATCGTATCGGCCGTACCGGGCGGGCAGGGCATAGCGGCACTTCCATCAGTTTCGCCTGCGAAAATGATTCCCATTACATTCCGGCGATTGAAGCTTTTCTCGGCAATGAACTCGTCTGTGAATATCCAGAAGACGACCTGATGCTCGAACCGCCGCCGCCCAAATTGCTGACAAAACCAATTGACAGAAAGCCGCCGCAGCGTCACCGTTCGCGCCGTCGCAGCCCACGAAGACGTTAAATATGATCATTTCCGCATCCCGGGCTAAAACTGAGAGGAAGGCTAATGCTGAAATTTATACAAGCGCCACAGGTGATAAAAGCCGCAGGCGATAAACCCAAGCGAATCGAGGAGTTTATCGGGCGGGTCAATTCGCATACCGAACAAGTGAGCATCGCTCGCATGGTTAGCCCTGAGGGTTGGGTCGAACCGGGGCAAAAACCGGCGTTTGACGAATATACCGTCGTTTTAAAAGGCAGCCTGCATGTCAAGACCAAAAGTGGCGAATGGCAGGTTGCCGCGGGGCAGGCGATTGTTGTCTCCAAAGGGGAGTGGGTACAATATAGCTCACCGGGTGTGGGTGGTTGTGAATACATCGCTGTTTGTCTGCCGGCTTTTTCGCCGGATACCGTGCATCGGGACGAATGAGCCGGATTTGATTCAATGCATGTAATGCTAAAGCGGTAAAATGTTTTTGGATCAGGTAGACGAATATCCGGGGGACGGCGGTGTGCACCTGTGCTTCCCCGGATTAAAACCGTGTCTTGACCTTGATATAAAGCGGCATCAATTTTCGATTTGATTGAGCGGTATGATTTTCCCCTGACGAATTTCGAAAACCTGCCAATGGGTGCCCATCTCACCACGCGGAACGCGAAAAACATGCAGCAACTGATTGTTGCCGAATACCTTAACATGCCCTTTGGATTTCGATAGTTTTTTATTGCCGGTATCGCCGCGGTGTGAATAATCGTGCACAAAATACCGATAAATCGCGTCATCTTTAATGCTGTTTGCGGTGATGGTCTCCGGCCCGTAGCCGTTGGTATCATCGCGGTCGAGGCGGGCGACTTCACCTGCGGCGACGTGTTTGTTGCGAAAAGAAATATGATAATCGCCGTTTTTCACCAGGTGGGCGTCAAGGTCCCGCGGTGTATCGTCCCAGTCCAAAACGACGCGCAGCGATCCAAAGGGAATTTGCGGGGAAATGGAAAAACGGTTAAAAAAGATCGTTCCGGCCATGATTTCGATATCAAACTTACTGAGCACAAATTGTGGATGGGAAAATGTAACCGTAAGCCGTGTATCCATTTTGTTGCTGCCATCAAAAAAAACGCGTCCTTGATGATCGGAGAGCAGCGAGTCGGAATCGCCAACCGTCACCACAGCGCTTTCGATAGCCCGGCCGTCGATGGCGTTAAAAAAACGCAGGGTCAGCAGACCGGAATCGGCTTCGCGGAATGCGTCCTCAAATCGCTGCTTTAAGCGTGATTTTTTATCCTGTGCGTTGAGGATTGAAAGGGGGAGTAAAAATAAAACGCAGATTAACAAAAATGACTTTTTCATGAAAAACCCCGGATAGTGATGAGATGAATGGTTGCTGCTGTGCGCGAAAACCTGCTTCTCAATTTCAATCAAGATACACAGTTAGCTTCTCATAGGCAATAAAAATTTCCTGCAGTCGTTCGGTCGGCGCATAGAAGGTTTCGCGCAAATGTACTTTTTGTGTTTGGATTGCACCGGAGATACGGCTACATTTTGAAAACCTACCTGAAGTCGCCTCAAATTTCAGCCTGCTCGATCAATATTGAATTGCGTTGGCTTGATTCCCTGAAACATAGCTCGAAAATATTCCGCTGGACGCAATAGCCGTTCCGTTTGGCGAGAACACCTTCGCTCGACGCCCCGGAATTTTGCTTGTTGACAGATACCTCCCCTCCGCCTGAAAAAGCCTTACCAAACAATAACTTGGCCCTGCTAATCCGCTCTCTGCGAAAGAGGCTGTTCATTTACTTTGTTGCAATGGGCGCCCTGTTGAAAATATGGTTGCGGCCGGTTGCCGTAGACGCAGTATCTAAGTGAATGAAATGACGTGGGTTCAACGCCTTTAACAGAACTTTGTGAAATTTTTTTTACGCTTTTTCCCTCATTTTTTGCGACAATTTATCGATGATTCAAACAGAGACCGGTGCAAAGTAAAACCTGGATTTTTCTTCAATCCTGCGATCATCTTTTTTCTTTTTTTCGCATCTGTTCAATACACCAAGCGGACGCTGAGCCTGCCGCAGCGGGAGCTTCTCTTTGTGAGTTTTATCACTTTGTATGAATAATAAAGGTTAAATCGTGCACGTTCGGAAATGCACCTTTTCTGTCATTTCGAACACTGGTTTTTAGTGTGAGAAATCTTTGCTGGGCTCAATGCTGAAGATTTATCCGCTGAAAAACGCGTCGAAATGACAACCCCGGATGGACACGAAGTAACTTGAAAAAGCGGCTCCATAGTATCTGATCGAAAAATAGAGCGAAGGCGCCCCGCCGGGTACACCTGGATTTTATTAACATGGAGGTTATTCCGTTGCGTATGTCCCTGATATTATTTCTGACATTTTCGTTTATAACGATAAATCAAACATTTGGCCAGAATAGCTCGTTTCTTGCCGTGAGTTTTGGTGTCATCGGCATCGATGACGATGAACTCGCTATCGACTACCGGCTCGAATACCGTGCGCCGGTTTCGTTTAAAAAATTCTCCCCGACTGCAGGCGTGCAGGCCACCTCGCTCGGAGCTGTTTACAGTTTTATCGGATTCAGCCGGGATTATCAGGTGGCGCCGGGTTATTTCATCGTACCAAGTCTGGGTGCCGGCGCCTATTTTCGCGGCGGTGGTAAAAATCTCGGAGGCCTTATCGAATTTCGTTCCGGGCTGGAAATTTCTTATAATTTGAGCAGGAATACCCGCGCCAGCCTTGCCATACACCACCTGTCCAATTCCAGCATTTACGACCGCAATCCGGGCACCGAATCGATCGTGCTCACTTATTATTTTATGCACTGAACCTGCCGGTGTGCAACACGATAAACACCGCCGCAAATCCCTGAATATTGAGTGAAGACGTCTTCGTCGAAGTACACACCCGCTCGGCGAGGAGACCTTCACTCTATCTCTTTTGGGGCATTGGGGATTTTCAGGCAGTTCCCACAGAATTACGGAAGTCTCTGCTGCTCTAATGAAGTCATTCTGGAAAATGTCCGGAAACACGATTTCGTTTTTCTGCGATTCCATCTGTTGCTATCGATCGATATTTTCAGTATGTTGCATGCCTGTTGAACGAAAAAGAATAGCCTGAGGTGAAATTATGGCGACGTTAATCGATAGCGGCGACAGTGTCGTTTTTATCGGTGACAGTATCACCGACTGTGAGCATAAATCAGACCCGCAGGGCCTGGGCAAGGGTTTTGTCCGCCTTTTTTCCGATATGTTGCTGGCGCGGGAACCAGAGAAACACGTGCAGATCATCAACCGGGGAATCGGTGGGCAGACTGTCGCTGATTTGCATAGCCGCTGGCAGGCCGATGTGCTGACACACACGCCGGACTGGTTGATTATACTCGTGGGTATCAATGATTTGCACGGCTGGCTGAACGATAAAAAACAGGGTGTCAGTCCGGAAGATTTTCTTTCCTGCTATCGCCAATGTCTCAAACAAACACGCCTGCAAAATAGCGCTTGCCGGATTTTGCTCATGGACCCATTTTATATTTGTTCGCCGGTAAATGCTAATGATTTTCAGACGGAAGTGCTGCGCCTTCTGCCGCAATATCAGAAAGTCATCACGGAGATGAGCTGTGTTTTTCATACGCGTGTCCTGCGTTTACATGCGATTTTCTCCAACCTGCTGCAGCACCGGCAGGCTGAAATTTATTGTCCCGAACCCGTGCATCCCAACTCCACCGGGCATATGGTGATCGCACAGAACATTTACGAAATATTATGGCGCTGACAAATCACCCGCAAGCCCGGATTGGTCTTCGTCCCGATCAATCCAGGTCGATTCATAAGTTTTGCCGCAAGGCTGTTAAAGCACTCTGAGAATGAATAACCTGGAACAATTGATCATGACTGTTTTGCCTCACTTTTAAAAAAATGTTGAATTTTATTCTTTACCTCACTGCAGCCTTCATCTGGGGTTCAACCTGGCTGGCGATCAAATACCAGCTCGGCGTCGTCGATCCTATGCTTTCAGTCGTTTTTCGCTTCGGTTTATCAGCATTGGCTTTGCTGATCTACTGCAAATTTGCCGGATTGAACTTGCGTTTTACAGCAAAGCAACATGCCCGCATGGCGCTGCAAGGGTTCCTGCTTTTCGGCGTCAACTACTGGTTTGTTTATAAAGCCGAAACCGAATTGACGAGCGGCCTCGTCGCTGTCATTTTCTCGATGATCGTTCTGCTGAACATCATCAACAGCGCAGTTTTTCTGAAAACAAAAATCCACCTGCACGTCTTGCTCGGTGCACTCATCGGTTTGTCCGGCATAGTTCTCATTTTTAAAGATGAAATTTTGCAATTTGATTTACAGAATAAAACTGTACTGGCGTTGTTGCTTGCCTTTCTTAGCGCTGTTTCGGCCTCATTGGGCAATATCACCTCGGCTGCGAATCAGAAAGTCAATCTGCCGGTAATTCAAACCAATGCTTTCGGCATGTTCTATGGCGCCGTCGTCATGTCGCTCATCACCCTTGCGCTGGGTGTTCCCCTCAGCTTCGATGTATCGGCAGGTTACATCCTGTCGTTGCTCTATCTCGTTGTTTTCGGTTCAGTCATCGCATTCAGCGCTTATCTGACACTCATTGGCCGAATCGGCGCTGACCGTGCTGGATACATTGCACTGATCTTTCCCATCATTGCGTTGGCCTTGTCCACAATATTCGAAAAATACATTTGGACCCCGCCGGCAATCGCCGGCATCAGTCTGATTTTATTGGGCAATTTTATCATCATTCGAAAAAAAGCAGAATAACGTACCGGCTGACATCGGGGCAAAAAAAAGTCAATTCATCCTCAAACGGGATCAATTGACTTTTTATCAGCTCGAATTGACAAGCGTTACATCATCGTGCCGAATTTTACTTCTTTCCACTTGCCGTTTTCCATCACCTCAATTTTTTCAGGGATCAGGCCGCCGATAGCTTTGTGCCCGGTAACACGGGCTTTCTTTGCCATATGCGAGGCCAGTTGCATCGAAGGGGTGACCAGAAAAATTACCTCGCCGCCTTTTTTACCGTCGATGAGCAAACCCACCGGAATGCCCATTTTGGCGCATGCTGCGGCACAATTGGACATCTTGCCTTTCGGTGTCATGTGATCCGTGCCCATGTTGTCGTTATTCATACCGTAACATTTGGTATCGATAAGCGTGCCGGAAAGTGTCACGCTTTTCATGTGTTTCATTTTCATTTTTTCCTGGGCAACTGTGGTGGAAATAATTACTGCGGTAAACAGAAATGAAAACAGGGTGAGCCAATAAATTCGTTTCTTCATTAAAAAGATCTCCTTTAGAAATATAAAATTTTTTAAAAATCGATAATTCATGTTTCTTATATCGCCATTCGAATGGTACGCCACTGGTGAAACAAAGATATGTTTAAAAAATTCCGCCGTCGCCAATATTTTTACATATTTTCCGGTTTTTGAGCTGAAATATCATTATTAATGGTTATGTGGCCAGGTTGAGCCACGCGTTTTTAACTGAAATTTTTCATCGTCGACAACCAGTGTAATACTATGGACTGAGCCGGTTATGAAAATAAAAATCTTTACATTTGTCATGCGACATCGCCTGCGAGTGAGCAGTGGCGTCCTGCTCCTGACCCTATTTTTCGCCTGGTTTACCGCGCAGGCACAATTCAATAATACGCTGGAAAGCTATTTTTTAAAAGCTGATATCGCGGCATATGACCGCTTTCTCGGCCAGTTCGGCAGCGATGAAATTATCGCCATTGCTTTTGCCGATGAACAAATCTTCACGCCGGAAAATTTGAGATTGATCGGTAGCATCAGCACGGAACTGGAGTTCTTGCCGCACGTGCGGCGGGTTATCAGCCTGAGCACGGTGAGACTGGTTTCCGGAGATGAAGAAAATGTTTATTTTGACCCGCTCATCGATGAAATCCCCACCTCAGCGGCTGAAACCCTGCTGATCAAAAAACGGGCGCTTGCCGATCCGTTTATTCCGCGAATACTAATTTCCCAGGATGCCAAACGGACGGCAATCGTCGCAGAAATCGATCATATCATCGGTGAATTTGACTATAAAATCATCCTGATCGAACAAATCAGGGCGCTGCTTGCCGGTCTGGAGAAAAGTAGCGGCAAAAAGTTTTATCTCGGTGGCAGCTCGGTCCTCGACGAGGCCTTTTTTCGCTATAACCAGCGCGATCAAATGTACTTCATGCCCTTTGTGCTGCTGCTGATTATAGCCATCGTCTGGTTGATGTTTCGCAGTTTCCGCCTCGTCATCGTACCTGTCGCAGTCATGATTTTAACGATGATCTGGACTTACGGTTTGCTGGTCATTCTTGGCTATCAGATCAATGTGATCACCACAATTATTCCACCGCTGCTCATGGCGGTTGCTATCGCCGATTCCATTCATTTTATCGCTGATTATCTGCATGAATGCGCAGCGGATAATGAATCAAAAATCCAGGCCCTGCAAGTTGCGTTCAGCAATGTTTTTATACCTTGCCTGATGACCAGCGTGACAACAGCACTTGGTTTGCTTTCACTGCTCAGTGCAGACCTGGCGATCTTTCGTGAATTTGGTCTGGTCGCTGCGGGCGGTGTTCTTTTCGCTTTCATGGCCACCGTCACCGTATCTCCGGTTTTGCTCTCACTCATGCCTTTTCCGGATGCACAGTACCGCGGGCAATACCAGGCGGGCATTATCGCCAAATTTCTGCTGTGGCTGGGAAACTGGCGCAAATTGCGCTCTGCGGCTATTCTCGCCATGGTCTGTATTGCCGCGCTTCCAGCGATATGGCTGTTGCCGCAACTGGAAATCGGCACCAACAGTCTCGATTATTTGAAGAAAGACGACAGTATCCGCTCACAAATCGAATGGATCGACAGCAAGGTCGGCGGCACAGTATCGCTGGAATTCTTAATTCAAACAGGGGAAGGAACGCTTCGGCGCCCCGCGATTTTACGGAAAATGGCAGAATTTCAAAACTATCTGCAAAATATCGAGGGCATCACCGGCGTTTATTCTGCTGTTGATCTGGTCAAAGCATTGAATCGTGGTTTTCATGGCGGCGATGAAAAATTTTTCACAATTCCGCCAAACAGACTGGAAATTGTGCAGCAGCTTTTTCTCGTCGAAGGCAGCGATGATCTGGCAAGTTTGCTTTCCGAAGATTATACGATCGGGCGGATCAGCGCCCGTGTCGAGATCGATAAATCGCAACAAATCGCCCGTCGGATAGAGAAAATTAATCTGAAAATGGCGGCAATATTTCCCGACTCGATCACGATTTTTCCCACCGGACTGGTTTATTTGATCAACAGAACCGAGCATTATCTGCTGACGAGCTCGGTGAAAAGCTTCCTGCTGGCATTCGTCGTCATCACTCTCGTGATCATGGTTTTTCTGCGCTCGGTAAAACTCGGAATTCTCGCCATCATCCCCAATTTCCTGCCCATTTTATTTACTATCGCTTTGATGCCGCTGTTGCATATTTCACTCGATGTCGGCACCACGATGATTGCTGCCGTCGCCCTCGGCCTCGTCGTCGATGATACGATTCATTTTCTAACCCGGCTGCACCGCGAATCGCGCAATCATCCTGATCTTAAATCCGCCATCGGTCATACGATTCAGAGCGTCGGTCGGCCCATCGTTTTCACCAGTGTCGTTCTCGGATCGGGATTTTTTATTCTAGTATTCGCCAGTTTCAATCCGCTGATCAATTTCGGCTTGCTCGCTGCCATTGTGATTCTTCTCGCCCTGTTTTTCGACCTCTTTGTTCTGCCCGCATTGCTCGGTTTTCTGCAAATTCGATTAGCCAAAAAAAACTAAAACAGTGTGCATCGCAGAATGCAGGTGAAAAAAATTTCTTGACTTGAATGATTCTTTTTTTAAATTAGTTCGGAAGTTAACTATGAGGATAAAAACTTGAAAACTCAGGAAGAACAAAACCATTGCTGCCCACCGAACCTTGAAATCGATTTGGATGATTTCAGCGCAGTGGCCGACCTCATCGATAAAATCAACAAAAAGCTTTTTCGCATTCACAACGAATTTATCGCCAGGCTGGGCATCACACCACAGCAATACTATATATTAAATTATCTGTGGAATAACGATGGTGTGCCGCTCAATGAACTGGCGAAAATTCACGGCACGGCGAAAAGCACCATCACCGGCATCATCGATACGATGGAGAAAAACGGACTGGTTTATCGCGATCGTAACAGCGACGATCGCCGTGTCATTCTCATCCGGTTAACGGAAAAGGGCAGTGCGATGCAGGGCGAATCGGTGGATTTGAACGCCATAACCAATAAATGCTGTGCAGATTTGAATGCTGCTGAAATCAAACAACTGCGGCTTTTGCTGGCGAAATTCAACAGTCAGATTACACTGTAAAATTTTTTCAGAAATTAGTTAGGAGTATAATTATAACCTGCCGTATCAAAATAAAAAAAGGAGAAATAAAATGACTCAAAAAAATAATGCCAAAATCAAAGATGCTGTAAAAAAATACTACGCTGACCGGGTCAGCGGCGCTGTGCCGCAGGAGAGCGCCGCATCGGCGCCGGCAACTTCAGAGCAAAGCTGCTGTTCAACGCCGTCTGTTGACCCATTGGCCGCAAAACCGGATTACGCCGAAACGCTGGGTTACAAGAAATCTGATCTCAAGGCAGTGCCGCAGGATGCTGCTGAAAACTCTTTTGGCTGTGGCGCGCCGCTGAATTACGCAGCGCTACAGGAAGGCGATGTCGTGCTCGATCTCGGCTCCGGTGCGGGGCTGGATGTGCTGCTCGCAGCGAAAGAAATCGGCGAAACCGGCAAAGCCATCGGCCTGGATATGACTGCGGAGATGATCGTCAAAGCGGAGAAAAATGCACAGCAAATGGGGGCGAAGAACGTCGAATTCATCCTCGGTGAAATGGAAAATATTCCGCTGGAAAACAACAGCGTCGACTGGGTCATTTCCAATTGCGTCGTCAATCTTTCACCCGACAAACCTCAGGTTTTCCGGGAAGCATTGCGCGTGCTGAAACCCGACGGTGCGTTGGTTGTGTCGGATATGGTAGCATCGGGTTTATCTGAGCAACTGCGCACCAATCTTTCTGCCTGGGCATGCTGCATCTCCGGTGCACTTTCCGAGCAGGACTATTTGCAAGCCATCAAAGACGCCGGATTTACGGAAGTTGAAATTTTAAACAAAGTAGACGTCGACGATAGTTTGTTTGTTGATGCCGGAATTTCCGTTGCCGGAAAAGTGGCCAGCATCAAAGTGCGGGCAAAAAAATCATAGCCTATGTCATAACCGTGTGGCACATCGCCGTGAAACGGAAATTCCGGCATCAAAACCTTTCAAATACCAAAATACCTTTCAGGTTTTTAAAACCTGAAAGGTATTTGTTCAGCGTGTGCGCGAGAAGCGTTCCATGAGCATCACATAAATGTGCCAAATTTGCTTCGCGCCCAAATCCTGACGATCGGTGCGTAAGAAATAGCGGCCGTTATGATTTCTATCTGATTGTTCTTTCTTTGAATACTTTTCTTTAAATCCTGATAATGATGTGCATTTTTAATGATATGCCCTTTACACTCAGGTATTTGATGTTCCGCAATTATGCAGCTGGAATCGACATCAAACACCTGCAAAGTGTACTTTTCTTGCAACATAGCCACCTGCTTGCGGTGGTATGTGCGCGGCATTGAATATTTATTGCCGGCATAGGAAAGCAAGCCGGTTTTATCTACAAGGCGCCGATTGGTGATTTGTGGTGAAACTAAAGTGCGGTTCAACAAGGGCTGCTCTTCGGCGAAAAGTTTCACCGGCTGTTGTTTGGTCACATCGTGCAGACGCGAATTGTGCCCGATCCCATTGACCTTGACCGCTCAATCCGAGCAAGTTTGACCGGTCAATCCCACAGAGAATGACCGCTCAATCTCAAAAAGATTGAGCGAAAAAGTAAAAAATGCAAATAGCTTTATAGTTTGATAAAACTCTCTATTTCTGAATTATTTAATGAAATGGAGAACAGAGTTGAAAGGAAAAAAGCTAGCCATGCGTTCAATACGAAAAATCCTTGAATACCGCCTTGACTTACACATAAACGCCGGGAAGACAGGCTGGCCTTGAATATTTCCAAGGGCAGTGTCATCAATGTCGGCCGCCGTTTCAAAGAAAGCGGATTAAGTTGGCCTTTGCCGGAAACCATGACTGACAGCGAACTCGAAAGGAAACTCTATCCGCTTAAATCACAAAATACGGCTGACAAAAACCTGCCGGATATAAATTACATTACAAAAGAATTAACCCGTCCTCATTCGACTTTGCAGCGATTATGGGAGGAATATAAATCCCAAAACCCGGCTGCTTTATGTCGTTCCAGCTTTTCGCAAAACAATATACGCCGCACAGACTGGAGGCGGCTTGCAAAAGAGCGCTTGTCTTTAACAACACCTATTGCGCCACAATCAGAACTATTCTCAAACAAAATCTTGATAAAGCCCCATTGCAGCAGAAAAATGAATGTGCGGATGAACCGGTTGTTGAACATGAAAATATTCGTGGTCAATCTTTAATAAAACAAGAAGGAAGAGCACAATGCATATAGAGCAAACCATTTCAAAATTAAATCAAATGAAGCTGACAACTATGTCCAGATCACTTTCAGAGAGTCTTGATAATGGGGACAATAAAGACCTTACCCATGAAGAATTTATTACTTTATTGGTTGAAGATGAATACAGCGCCAGGGAAAACAGACGACTGAAAAGAATGATTTCCAGAGCTAATTTCAAACCGGAACTTCCGTGTATTGCCGACATTGTCTACAAATCTGAAAGGGGGTTTACGAAAAAAGAGATGCTCACATTCACAACAGACCGTTGGATAAAAAATGCGCAAAATATAATATTGACCGGCCCAACCGGCTGCGGCAAAACATACCTGGCTGAAGCTATCGCACACCACGCCTGCAAGATGGGGCACCCTTCAGTCAAGATCAGATACCCGATACTTTTTGAAGAAATAAACGCCGCAAAAGGCACGGGAACTTATCTCAAGTATTTGAAAAAACTAAGTAAAATCAAAATCTTGGTCATTGATGACTTTTTGATGCAATCCACTTCTGCCGCCAATGCCACTGCTTTAATGGATATTATTGATGAAAAACAACAAACCGGATCGATTGTCATTACAACGCAATATCCGATACAGAAATGGCATAAAAAAATCACCGATCCAACAATGACCGACGCTATTTGTGACCGACTTATTCACGCTGCTTACAAATTTAAGTTAAAAGGAGAATCCATGAGAAAAAACCGCAAAATCCCATAAAGTTTGACCGATTGGTTTTTTGGTTCTTATATTAGAAATGCTATTTATTTTTTTACTTTGATCACCGGTCAAACTTTGTGGGATAGACCGGTCATTCTCGTGGGATCGGGCAGTGTTTGTAAGAGTTTGCGGCGTCAAATAGCGCTTTAATCTCTTTCTGGTTCAGAATAACGGGCACATGCTTTTCGCCTTTGGGTCGGGGAATTATTTCAGCCCGCTATTTTCTGTTGATGGTTTCTACATAAAAAAACCGGAGTGCAGAATAGGCTTGTTTGACGTTTGACAAACTTGTTTTTTTCTCATCACGTATATAAAGCAGGTATTTTCGCACCTCTTCTTCACCGAGCACGTCCGGCGCTTTGGCAAAATAGCGTGTGAACCCGGTTACATGATACAAGTAAGCCTCGATGGTCTTGTC
>JAJRYV010000019.1 GCA_024275575.1 bacterium | reverse complement strand
TAAGCAAATACGAAACTTGTCCGGTAGAGCCAAATTTCCTCAGGAAATGAGGTAAATATGGAAAGCGATTTTTGGCAAAGTGAAAAAATTTATCTGGTTGGCGCCCTCGAAAAACGCATTCTGTCGAATCACGAAAAAGTCTGTTGGGGGCAGCTAAAAAAACAGGAATTGCCTGAAATCTTGCGCAGCACGTTACTCAATCAGGCAAAAATAATTTTTAAAACAGAAAGACCGTTGCGTATTATCCAGAGTGATCGGTTTGATTTTTCCCTACCGCAGTTAAAACTTGAGCTCTCTTCCCTGCGCGATACCTTTATGGAATCCGTGCTTTTTACGGCTGATGAAATCAGCAAATCCATCCAATTCTGCGTCGACCTGGGGTTTGATGTTATCACCCGGCCACAAAAAACCTGCATGGCCATCCTCTTCGATGTTAGCCTCGAGCGCTTTCGGGAAGATATCGACAGCATATTACGCGGCCTGTCCATCGGCTCACCGTTTATCAAATCACTGATTGAAAGTATCGGGAGTACGGAAAGGCGAACGATTAAAAAAATGCATTTCCGACAAATCCTGAGCGAGCTTGATAATGTTTTGTACCAGCAAAACCCGGTGGATATTTTTCTTCAAGAGATCAGGCTATTGCTCGATTTCTATACGAATATCGGGGATGATATGGAAGATGATCTCTCTGCGGAGATCATCCACGGCATGTTGGTTGAGCGCCGTCTGGAGAATATCGCTGTCGAATTTAGGGCCGCAGCCACAGAAAAACCGTTTTGGAATTTGGGTGATGTGCGTGATTTTCTCACCCGAAATATCGGGAGCGAAACGGTTCCGCTAATGCATACCGATAATGCCCCGGCGGATAGCGATAGTGAAATTATCGCTGAGCCGCAAGAACCCGAAATCGCCCAAAACCCGCTTGATGAAGAGTTTCTCCCCATTAAAGATGATATCGAATCAGATGATCTGGTTGATGTTGTGATGGATGATTTTCCTGTCTCGGGGGAACAGGCGCAATCTGAAGAGGAGATGCTGCCGGGCGATACTTTTGACGATGTTGTTGAAAATCAAACTTTGTATTCACTTATCGATGACGCCGTACGTCATGAGTTCATCAGTAAAATTTTTGCTGCTGATGAAGCAGACTACAGTAATTTTATTGAGCATCTCGAGGCGCAGGAAAATTGGCAATCTGCCAAGTCCGTCATGGATGCTGAATTAAAAGCTCGTAAAATCAGCGCTTTCAGCCGTGAAGCGATTAAACTTGGAGATCTGCTTTTCAGACGGTTTGTTTCCAAAGGGCAATATTAGTCTACAGCGGATAACCCAGCGAGAAATAAAATCGTTTTACACCTGTCTCAAGCTGGCCGAAAGAAAATTTCAGCGCACCGAGAAACGTTCGAAATCCGAGATAAACTCCGACAGCCTTTTTCAATTCTTCCCGGTATTTCAAGTTTTCCGTGTTGCCATCCCAAATGCCGCCAATATCATATCGTACTCCGAGATAGCCGGCAGAGGAAAATTTCCTGAAAAGTTGATAGCGGTATTCGAGATTCCACAAAAGATAGTGGCGGCCCCGCCATTCCTCATCACGCAGGCCGTACATTTGTTTTGGCCCATTGAAGTAAAAGCGGAAGACAAAAGGTGTCGTGAAATCCGAGGTACCGAAAGAAAATTTTGGGTGAATTGTGTGGCGTTTTTTAAGCGTGTAATACGATTCGATATTCCACGCCATCCTGACAAATGAGGAATTATTGACGCCTGATTTAAAGCTGGTTTCATAAAAAAAAGAAGCATAGCGGCCTTTTCGTGGAAAGGGTAGCCGGTCGCGCGTATCGACAATGGAGCGCAAAGCCAGACGATTGATGTTGAAACGCCCCGTCGGGTAACCGGCGCCGCTCTCTGCTGTCAAGTTAAACTGATCAATATGCAGCTCAGCGCTGAGAATTCCAAAACGCCGGAAAAGCTGTCCGATGCTGATAAAGGCGCCAATCCGGCTTTCGTCATATTTTCCGAAAGTCGCATTGCTTTGGCGGGTAAATGTTTTACGATCTCGTAAAGTCCAATATGATTCAGCGGCAAATGTGATATATGTTTTAAAAATCCGATCGATGGCAAAACGCGCGCGCAAGCCGTTATCATTTGCACCAAACAACCCCTGCAGGGTTAACTTACCTCCCAATCCGGCAACATTTTCATCGGCGATCTGCAGGAAACCTCGTGCTCTTCTTTCGAGATCAAAACGGCCGGATGCGCTTAAAACACGGCTGTGTTTCTCCTGCACATTCAGGTGGAGATCAACTCCCTGCACCCCGGTCTTGAGTGATATGCTCACACGTGAGAACAAACCGGAACCAATCAGATTGTTAATCCCTTTTTGCGCTTTATCATAATTATAAACATCACTGACATGCAAAGGAAATTCACGCAAAATCACATGGTTGCGGGTCTCGTGTTTTCCTTCTATAAATATTGCATTTATTTTGCCCTCATCGATGTAAATATGTCCGGTTTGAGATTGCCTGTCAAACTCGATGCGCCTGATCTTCGCCAGCGCAAAACCGGCAGCACGATAAGTTTTTAAAACCGAGAGCAATGCTTTTTCAGACCTTTTGTAATGTAGTGGTTTGCCGATGAGAGCCTTTATTTTCTCAATGAGTACTTGCCCGTTAAACACGGCGTTGCCATGAAATACAACGTTCTGCAATATTGGATTTAACTCGGTTTTTATTTCCAAGTCGAACAGGCCGGGGATGGCGAGGGGGATTAAAATTGCGGATATTTGTGAAAATTCTCCGCTTTCATGCATGGTATCGATGATTCCAGCAAGTTCTTTGTGCGAGAGATGCAAATTGTCGGACGTTGTGTTTGTTGGATTCGGCAACAGGGAGCGGAAGTTTTTCGGGAAATGGATCAGTTTATTAATGATATAAAAGTCATTACTCATATTGGTGCGATCGTTTTTTGCAATTTGAGCAACCCGTGTTTTTATAATATTGATCTGATTTTCAGTTGCTACACGGCCATTTTGTATCAGACTGTCGATGTTGCCAAATTCCATGTTTGTGTGGGTGGAATCCTGTAAACGGATGACAAAATCAGCCAGCTTGCGGCTTTTTTCATTGCGCTCACGCTGCATGATCGAAGTGACCTGATCAGCGATTTCCCAGGGCGCGTTAAGCTGGTCACTGCGACGCAATACCGTTGTCGCATCGACGGCGATGACCAGGTCGACAGGAAATTTTTTTATGGCTTCGACCGGAATATTCTCCGACATACCGCCATCGACGAGCAACATATTTCCCACTTTGACTGGATCGAAAAGCAGCGGAAATGAGATGCTTGCACGCATGGCTTCCGCAAGGTTGCCTTGTTTCAAAATGACCTTTTTTCCAGAGATCAAATCGGTTGAAATGGCACGGAAAGGAATACGCAATTCGTCAAAACTCTGCGTTGTGACATAATCGGCGCGCATGACGTATTGTGTGAGCAAGTTTTCAATTTGCTGGCCGGGGGTGAGGGCGCGTGGAATAACCGGCTTTAAGCCGTTCAGGCGAATTTGAAAAAGTAACTTGTCGCGTGCTTGTTTGTCGTTGATGAACAGGGTCTGTCTTTCCGGCCGGTCAATTAAGATGCGGCTCCAGTCAAAACTTTCCATCAAAGCCTGAATTTCGTAGGGTGAATATCCGGCCGCGTACAAGCCGCCAATGAGACACCCCATACTTGTTCCCACGATATAATCGATGGGAATATTGTTTTCGAGCAGGACTTGCAGCACACCGACCTGCGCGATACCATTGGCGCCGCCGCCGGAAAAAGCGATGCCGACTTTCGGCCTGTGGAGCGGATAGTACGGCAAAAAACTCAGGCGCGTAATGGCTTTTTTATCAACATCTGGTTTGATCTCGATGGCATTGTTCGCCTGGCAAATATTCGGTACAGTCAATAAAACTAAAACTGGCAGGGCAAACCCGACCAACGGGCAAATGAAAACTTTGGCAAAGGATTTTTGAAGTAAATTTATCGGTAAATGCATTATGAGCAGATTAGCCTTTGTAATTGTCTCCAATGGAGAAAATACGGTATCTGTTCAGCATGCGCCAGAGAAACATTCCCTGAGCTTGCCGAAGGGGCACGTTTCAGACAAGATGAGGAATGCCCCCGCTTCGGCAGGCCCAGCGTCCGTATAGAGCGCTGAACGAGATACAAAACAAGAATATGAAATATATGTATTTTAAAAAAGTTATGCAACGGGAAAGCCGTTGACATTCTTGGCGTAATTTAGTAATATCAGGCAATTTTTTCATCATGTATTTTTCCATCCCGGTATCTGAAATGAATACGATGTCCGATATTCGCCTGCTGATTCCGGCAGCGCTTTTTGCTGCGCTCACCGCGATTGGTGCATTTATTAAAATCCCCCTGCCTCCAGTGCCGATTTCCTTGCAAACATTTTTTGTGGTGTTGGCCGGTTTGCTCTTAGGGGCGAAATACGGCACATTAAGTCAGATTTTATATCTTTTTATCGGCCTTGCCGGAGTACCGGTTTTTATTGAGGGAGGTGGCATTTTATATATTTTAAAACCAACATTCGGTTACCTCATCGGTTTTATCTTTTGTGCCTTCACCATCGGCAAGATCGTGCACCAAAACGAGAGAGAACTCACTTTTCCACGGGCCTTGTATATTTTAAAAAACACATCTGCAAAACGAATCGCGATGGCGTGCTCCTGCGGTATTTTGCTCATTTATATCCCTGGTGTTGCATATTTATTTTTAATCAGCCATTTTTATCTCGAAAGTGGCTTAACTTTAACCCAGGCTGTGATTTCCGGATTTGTCTATTTTATAATTTGGGATATTGGCAAAATTATCATGATCACTTTTTTCGTCAAAGTTTATTTGCAGCGGCAAGTTTAAATAGCGTGCATCCGGAAAACAATACATTTAAGGATTCAGGATTGAAAAATATCGATTTTTTCATCGGCATCGATGGCGGAGGCACCAAATCGGTGGGTTGTCTGGTGGATGTACAGGGTCATCTGCTTGCGACAGCCATAACGGGCCCGACAAACTATCTGCGCAAAGATGAGCAACAGATTATCGGGCGTATTTTAAAGCTGGTGGATAAACTGTGTTCCCAGGTAGGATGCGTCGGCAAAAAACCACGAGCAATGGCTGTTGCTTTGTCCGGCCTGGGAACGCAACAAACGCGTACGCGCATCCGCCGGATGCTGGATAAAAATCAGTGTGCAGCAACAGTCATCGCGGAAAGTGATGCCGCCGCCGCACTCGCTGGTGCTTTTGCCGGTCAGCCCGGCGCTATTTTGATCGCAGGAACAGGATCGATCGCTTTCGGCAAATCAGCAATGGGCCGGGTTTATCGTGCCGGCGGTTGGGGCTATCTGCTGGGCGCCGAGGGCGCAGGATTTGATATCGGGCGCAACGGCGTCGCCGCCGCACTGGAAGACTGGGATGGCCGCGGTGAAAAAACTGTGCTGCGGCCACAACTGGAGACTTTTTTTCAGGTCAAATCGATCAATGAGGCAGTGCCGGAAATTTATGTCAATTATACGACTCGCGGAGCGCTGGCACAGTTTGCACCTTTTGTTTTTGAAGCAGCAAAAGCCGGTGATTCGGTTGCATTACAGATTATTGAAACTGCTGCCGGGCGTCTGGCTGAACATATCACCGCACTGGCGCCACGGCTTGATAAAAACCGCACCGTGCAACTGGCGCTTCTCGGCAATATTTTCAAAAGTAAAAAGTTGCTGCTGCCGACCATGCACAGGTGCTGGCAGGCAGCAGACTGCAATGTACAAATCATCGAACCGAGGTTTCCGGCTGAAATTGGCGCCATATTTTTGGCCGCGCCGGAAAAAGTGCAGCTCAAAGACTTTCTAGAAAATTTAAAAGCATCATATGGTGAAAAGTATTGATTCGGGAGTCAAAATGCTAAACCATCAATATTGGCTGACCCGAGATCAAGTCACCGGAGTGGGTGTGATGGCCGGAACCTCATTCGACGGTATCGATGTCGCTATCGTTCGTTTTTGTCGGGATGATCTCGAATTGCTGCATTTTGCCGCCTTTGAATATCCTCAGCCCTTATTTACTGTGCTTAAAAAACTCTGTGATAATCCTGCAGTTCATCTGGAAGAATTAACGCGATGCCACTGGACACTCGGCGCCGAATTTGCGAAAAAGATTAACAGTGCAATCAAAAAAGCCGGAGTTGAAGCTGATTTTATCGCCTCGCACGGCCAGACAATTTACCATACGCCAGATTTCAGACCGACGGACACCTTAGCGTTCGGAGGTACGCTGCAACTGGGTGAGGCAGCAGTTATCGCTGAAAGAACCGGCGTTTTAACCCTCAGCGATTTTCGCCATGCCGATATCGCGGCCGGTGGAGAGGGCGCTCCGCTCATTCCCTATTTTGATTACCGCTATTTCTCACACCCGCAGCATTATCGGGTATTTATCAATATTGGAGGGATTGCAAATTTTACCATCGTGCCTCCTGCAACAGCCGGCGAAAAAATTATAGCCTATGACACCGGCCCAGGCAATATGATCATCGACGCTGTATGTGCCTCCTTATTTTCACAACCATTTGATGAAGCTGGAAAACTGGCACAAGAAGGCTGTGTCGATGAGCTGTTGTTAGCAGAATTATTGCAGGATGATTATTACCGTCGTGAAATGCCAAAATCTACAGGCCGGGAAAAATTTGGTGTTCAATATGCCGAAAACCTTATGACAACGGCACGTGAAAGGGGGGTAGAGCCGTACGACCTTTTGGCAACGGTTACCTGTTTAACTGCAAAATCGATTGCATGCGCAATCAAAAAAGAACGGGGAAAAACGTCCGGTTTGGAATATTATCTCAGTGGCGGTGGTCAGCACAACAGAACTTTGATGAATATGTTGCGGTCGGATTTGCAATCAGAAAATATATATGAATTTTCCAAACTGGGAATCCCGGGTGACGCAAAAGAAGCGGTCGGATTTGCAGCGCTGGGATATGCCACGCTCGTCGGCGAACCGTCAAACATACTCCCGGCCACAGGCGCAAAACGGCGTGTCCTGTTGGGAAAAATCAATTGGCCCGGTGCACTTTCAGAATTCCGGAGTTAGAGATGCAACCAGATTTATGTATTTATGAAGATGATGAGGTCGGGAATTTATACCCATTGACGCTCACTCGGCCGGCATTCGAGTTGCGTTGTGGCATATTCAATTTGAAAGAAAAAATAGTCCAGTATTTTCCCGGCTCACGGGTGCACTATTTTGTGCGCGATGAATTGCAGCCGCTTCTTTCTGTAAAAAAGGAAAATACGCCCATTAATACGCCACCGCAAAAGGATGCCTATTTCATCAATAGTCGCTTTATTCCGGGGCACAAATTTCCGACAGAACAGCGGAAAAGCACTGTGTTTATTGCGGGGGATCAAATTGCCGGAGCCTTTATCCGGGCGAATGATTTAAAAAAGAAAACTATAATTGAAAACTGTTTATTTGATACACGACAATTTCAGCAATTCCCGGCAACTGAATTGCGTGGAACGTGGATCAAGTATTTGTGGGATCTGGTCAACCACTGCATGGAGCAGATAGAAACAGATTTTTTATTAATGCAATATGGCGGCAAATTATTGGGCAGTATCTACCCCAATGTGGTGATTCTCAATAAAAAGAAAGTCTATATCGCACCGGGTGCGGTTGTGCAACCCGGTGTTGTGCTCAACGCAGAAAGCGGACCGATTTACATCTCTGATGGCGCGGTGATCATGGCCAATTCTTTTTTACAAGGGCCGGTCTTTATCGGTGCAAATTCGACAATCAAAGCGGGCACACGAATATATGGCGGCACGAGCATCGGCAAATTGTGCAAGGTGGGCGGTGAAGTTGAAAACTCGATCATTCAGGCCAACAGCAACAAACCGCATGAAGGCTTCCTCGGTCATGCATATCTCGGAGAGTGGGTAAACTTGGGGGCGGATACCAACAACAGCAATTTGAAAAACAATTACAGCAAGATAAAAATTCAGCTCAATGGTAAAACCGTCAACAGTGAGTCTATTTTTGCCGGACTATTTATGGGTGATCACGCTAAATGCGGCATTAACACGATGTTTAACACCGGGGTTACCGTCGGTGTTATGGCCAATATTTTCGGGGCGGGATTCACGCCGAAGCACATTTCTTCTTTTACCTGGGGAGGCATCCAATCATCGGAAAGATATGATTTTGATAAAGCCATTGCAGCGGCAAAAACAGCGATGGCACGGCGGGGAAAAGAAATGTCTGCTGCTGAGAAAAACCTGTTAAAACGTATTTATGAGGGCATTCATTTCATTTGATCAGCATGTATTTTTTCTTTGTAAAAAGTTAAAAGTGCAAGCGTAAACCAACACCGGCGAATTGACCGTTCCATAAAACGGCGCTCCATTGGATGGCATTGATTAATCCGAGCATATATTTACGATCACTTGAATTGCTTTTATGACAAAGCACGGTGGCCAGCGCTCCGGCAGCTATTTTCAAGCTATAAATCCGAACTTTTCCCGGCGATTTTCCCAATACCGGATTGAGCTCGGCAGCGCCGTGTCTCAATCCATAAATCGTTTGCCCGGCATCGATAAAAGACCCCAGCCAGTAGAAACCTAAAAGCATTTTATCGTTTTTTTTCCAGGGATTATCGGGTTTAATTCTGAATGGTTTTTCTGCTACGGGTTTTGTTTGTGCCGTGCTGTTTTTGACATTGAAAAAAATAAAAACAAAGAGCAATATCCAAAAGAGGCGCATTATATTCTGGCTCCGGTATCCGATTTATTGCTTTCAAACATTATCGGCTAATCGTGCCAAAACGCAATTATTGATTCAGTGGCAGGGAAATAGGGGGGGATATAAAGGTGCGGGTTAGTAATTCAAATAAAAAAGTGATGTAACAATCAGCGCAAAAAACAGTACAAAAATCTCATGCGTATCGCGATCAAAAATCTCAATAAAACCTATAAAGGCGGCGTACGGGCGCTTCATGATATCAACCTTGAAATTGGTCAGGGCATGTTTGGCCTGCTTGGTCCCAATGGCGCCGGCAAAAGCACGTTGATGAAAATTCTTGCAACGCTGGAGATGCCGAGTTCGGGAGAGGTTTTCGTCGATGGTGAAAATATCTGCAATCAACGGAAGAGAATCCGGCAGAAATTGGGATATCTGCCACAGTTTTTCGGAGTTTATCCACAGATGACCGGCTATGAATTTCTTTTTTACATTGCACAATTAAGCGGTATCAAACGTAAGACTGCACAGATGCAAGCTCTGCATATTCTCAAGGAGGTCGCGTTGGATGTAGCGCGTGACCGCAAAGTTAAAACCTATTCCGGCGGCATGCTGCGCCGTCTCGGCATTGCGCAAGCCTTGATCCATGACCCGCAAATGCTGGTTGTCGATGAACCAACCGTTGGGCTCGACCCGGAAGAGCGCATTCGTTTCCGCAATGTACTGGCCGGTATCGGTACCGATAAAATAATTATCCTGAGTACACATATTGTCGGCGATATTTCCAGCACCTGCGATGAACTGGCGATTTTGTCCCGGGGGAAAATTGTTTACCGCGGCACGCCTGCCGGGCTCATTCAGCATGCCAGATCGAAAGCATGGACTGTCGCTTGCCGCGAACACGACTATTCTCAAATTGCCGCCAAAATGCAGATTATTTCGACGATTTCCACTCACGGCAACTTGCATCTGCGTGTTGTCGGCAAGCCAATTCCCGGTTTTGATTTCAAACCGGCAGTCGCAAATCTTGAAGACGCTTACATGAATTTCATGGATGAGCACACCGGGGAACGTGTTGATGAAGATATTTTACAGGAAGCAAAATCCTGAAAATTTAAAGAATGGGGTCTGGAGGAGGAAAAATAGGGATATGTTGAGGTGAGTCTTTTCATTAAACACATATTGGCTGTCGGGCGTGCTGAGAGACTGCTGATTTTTCGCACAGCAAAATTCTGGGTTCTCAGCGGCATTGGCCTGTTCATCGTGGCGCTGTTCATCCTGGGCACGACTCTCGCGACAATTTTTGATAATAACCCGCCCGGGGAGTTTATGTTGCAGGGAACGGATGCCTTGCTAGCGATGTATCTCTTCAGTTTTCTGCAGGCCATTTTGATTATTTTTATCGCCAGCGATTTTCGCAAAACAGAGGTCCACTCCCGTCTCGATCAGGTGATGTACTCCCGCCCGGTGGATACCGCAAGCTGGGTTATCGGTAAATTTTGGGGGGTTGTCAGTTCGCTTATTTATCTCAATATTGCCCTCATTGTGCTGGCGAGCATCGGCAGAATATTCAAGTGGTATTTCACCGATGCAAGCATCGGTTTGCAACCGGCATTCATTTATATAATGATCGCGACGATCCCGGCGATTTTGTTTATGACGGCGCTGGTCTTTTTTTTTGTCAGCTCTCTTAGGCTGCAGGCGCTTTCAATCATTTTGCCGATAGGTTTTGTCGCTGCAATTCTCTTTTATTTTCAGGGAAAATTTCTCGGCTTTTTTGATTATGCCTGTTTCACCTCACCGCTTTTTGCCAGTGATTTAATCGGTTTTGCCGACCTGGGTTACCTCTTGTATCAGCGCCTTTTTTACACCGTATTTGCCCTGGCATTGCTCTGTTTTTCGATCATTCTTTTTCCCCGGCCTGTACAAAACAAAAAATTGCAGCATTTTGTATTATTGGGCGGAACGATCTTTTCTCTGATCGCTGTTTTTCTCGTTTTGCGCGTCGTGCAAATGGAAAAGGAATTGCAAAACTGGCGCAAGGACGCCTATGCCTTTCAAAAATCTCTTGTAAACAAAGCGACATGCAAGGTTTCTCATTATGATTTTGATGTAAAGCTGTTCGGCGATGGGGCACCGCTGCAGGCAACGGTGCAATTCTCCATAAAAAATCCCAATGCCGAGCCTTTGGCGGAATTGCTTTTCTCTCTCAATCAGGCGCTGAAAATTCACACCCTAAAAAGTATTGCGGGCGAGACGCTTCCATTCGAGCATAAATTTAATGTTTTGAATATCAGACTGAAGCAGCCGCTGACACCGGCAGATTCCATCGAACTCATCCTCACTTATGCCGGAAAACCCAATGCAGATGATTTTATACTCGATCGCCTGCCTGATCAGGATGATCTCATCAGAAAGCGTGAGGGACCTTTTCTCAGAAGTTCAATATCATCCTGGCTGGATAATGATTTTGTCATTTTACCGATGGAGAGCGGCTGGTATCCCATTCCCGGCGTTGCTTGCGGATATGGATTTCGTCGCCGCCCGCCAAAAAATTTTGCTACGGCACGCATAACAATTGAAGGACCTGCAGAATTGCATTATATTACACAGGGTCGGCAGATATCTTCTGATAGCCTGCAAGGCCGGTATGTGTTCGCAGTTGAAAAGCCGGTACCGGGTTTTTCTCTCAATGCCGGCCCCTATAAAAAGCTGTCACGCAAATTCCGCCAGGCGGAGCTGGCGTTGTATTATTATCCGCAGCATTTGCCGGCGATTGAGACGTTCTCGGAAATCGCCGACACCTGCTTCGAAGCCATCGAAACCCTGCTCGATGAATTTGAAACGGTCACCGGAACGGCTTACCCCTATCCACAACTTTCCTTTGTTGAAATTCCGACGCAGATGCAAATTTATCTGACGGAATCGGGTGTACGCAATACATTACTACAGCCGGGTATCATCATGCTTGAGGAAACAGCAATTACCGGCCATAATATCGAAAAAGAGATTGAACTGCGGCAGAAAAAAGCAAAACGCCGCGGCCGCGATGACAGTATCAGGAAAATAAAACGAGATGTATTCATCGATTTCATGCTCGATTTTCTTCTTCCTTATAAAGCCTGGCAGGGTGATGGAACACTGAATTCGCCCTTGAAAAATTACCTGCATTTTCAGGTAGATATCCAAAATCCGGTACTTCATCGTGCACTGGAAGTGCAATATTTTGAGCGGTGCTAAAAACGAGTGTATGATACTTTTTATCCCCGCGATGAAAAGCGTCGTTTCAGCAGTTTCGATCAGGTGCGTCATTTCAATTCCGGTTGGCTGATTCGCCGTCGCTACAATGTCAAGCTGGATTCACTTATCACTGTTTTGGAAAATGTGCCGCTTTCTGAACTGAAACCCTCTGGTAACGGAGGATTGTACCGTGCTGCACTCGATTTTAAATCTCCGCAAATCCTCGAGATGTTGAGCAATCTTGTCGGTGAACAGACCTGGCAAAAAGGGATGAAAAACCTGCTCGAACGCTTTCGTTACAAACCGGTATCGCGCGAGGATTTGCTGCAAATTGTGCAGGAGCAAAAAAGCTCGCAGATAAAGGATTTTTTTGTGACCTGGTTTGATAAACCGACCTATCCGGGTTATAAAATCACCGTAGCACAGGCTCAGAAATTAAAACCGCGAGGAAGGCGCAACACCAAAACGGTTTATCAGGTTAAAGTGAGAATTAAAAACGGCGAAGAGGGAGCTGGATTCGTGCGATTAAGCTGTGATGTGGAAGGGGATGATATCTGGAAAAAGGTTTTTCTCGACAGCTTTGAAGAAAAAGAAATTCAGTTTCCGGTTTATGCGAAACCCGAGATGATTCAACTTTTTCCCTATTATGCGCGCAATCGCGGTAAAATTCGCCGGGCGGTACAGATCAAAGCCGGGTTCCTGCGTCGGCAGGCCGTCGATTCTGTTTTCGTCGTCACCCATTCTCTGAATGATTCGCTTAATTTCGTACTGGACGATCAGAGCGATCAATTCTCCTCGCCGCTGCAGGATGAAGCCAGGTATTTTCGCCCCGCGTTGAAGGGAAAATCCTGGCAGGCGCGAATTAACGATTTGGCTTATGGTGATTATTATCTGAGTTGGCATTTTAAGCGTGCAGCCTCGGGTGAATATCCGGCGCGCTGGCAGGCGGATATTCCTAAATCAGGGACTTATGCGCTGAGCTACCGATTGCCGTACGGCAAATCCTGGTTTCTGCGGCCGCGCTATTTTGTCGATGAATTGATTTTGAAAATAACCACCGCCGATGGCCGGCAAAAGATCAAATTGCATCCCTTCGAAACCACCGATGACTGGTTGCCGATGGGACAGTTTTATTTTAAAAAAGGAAAACCGGCAATCGTCGAAGTGATCGATGAGGGAAACGGTCGGCTCATCGCTGATGCGATCCGCTGGGAATTCGTCAATTGAAACTGAGGGCAACGGACTTCATTATAAAGGCAAATCTGGAAGGAGAAAATGAAAACAGGTTCAAGACTATTTCGGCTCGGTTCTGTCGTGTTGTTCTTTTTTTTCACTATGGCTTGTAAAACCCTCTTTTCCCAATCACCTCATTTGTATACTTTGCAGCAATGCATTGATATTTCGCTGAGAAAAAGTATTCGCATCAAACAGTTAAAACAGGGTCTCGTGCAATCACAGATGAGTCTGAAATCGGCACGTGCCGGTTATAAGAGCAATAGTGAACTCGTTTTTTCAAGCCTGCCCAATTATTTGCGAACCGAACAGAAAATTCCCATCAACGGGGGGTTCCTGTTTTCGCAGCAAGATAATATTACTTTTAAAGGTGATCTATATATTAATAAACCCATTCCGCTTCTGGATGGGACGTTTTCCCTCGTCGGCAGCATGGAAAGGTTTGATCAAAATTTGGAGAATACCTTGTCCAGGACCGACGGAGTGACAAGTTACAGTCCGAATCTTACCCTGCAGTACCAGCAGTCATTATTTACTTATAATCGTTTGAAAACTGGCGTTAAACGGGCAGAATTGAATCTCGAAGAAAGCACCGCGAGCTACAGCCGCAGTCAACTCGATTTGATTTATAATATCACAACCGGCTTTTTCAATTTGTTCAAAGCGCAGCGACAGGTGGAAATCGATAAAACGCAGGTGGAACAATCGCTGAATGCTTACAATATCGGTCGTCTGAAACAACAGGCAGGTTTGCTCGCCGAAGTTGATGTTTTGCGCCTGGAAATCGATCTCGCCAATGCCCGGAATAGCCTTTCAACCGACGAGGCCCAGCTCGAGCAAAGTCAGGATTCTTTTAAAAATCTCATCGGCCTGGAGATTACGGAAGACCTGCGAGTGGTTGCCGATCTTGAATATCAGCCTGCAAAGATTTCTCTTGAAGACGCCATTGCCAAAGCGCTCACCTACCGCACCGAATTGCGCTCTGATGAGATCGCCATCGAGCTCGGCAAATTAAGCGTCACGGAAACCGATGCACAACGTGAAATAAAAGGGCAGCTCTACGCCCGTTTTGGTCTGCTCAACCGCGCGAATAAACTCGATGAGGCTTTCCGCGATTTTAACGACGACCGCTCTGTGATCGTTTCGTTGACAGTACCGCTGTGGGACTGGAACAAAAATGCGTATTCGGTGCAGTCGCAAAAAGCGGCGCTGATGAGCAAAAAACTGGCGCAGGCAGATCGCATTCGATCTATCACAATAGAAATCCGTGCCGCCGTGCGTAATTTGAAATCTGCTGACAAACGTGTTCAGATCACCAGGCGCAGCGAGGGGCTTGCACGGAAAAATTACCGCATCTCATTATTGAAATTTGAAAATGGCGATCTTTCGAGTCAGGGTTTGGCGCTTGAACAAACGCGGCTGACAACAGCAAAAACCAATTATCTCAATGCAATCATCGATTATAAGCAGGCGCTGGCTGATTTGCGCCGCAAGACGCTGTGGAACTTCGAGGCAAACAAACGCATCGAAGTGCAACTGCCACAGGAAGAGTGATGATCAATTTAAATTCAATATAGTTTGGAGAATAGATGAAAGATTCAGCCTGGTTAATGCGATGGCTCGCCATATTTTCACTTTTACTCTTTTGGGCATGTGATGAAAATGAAAACCGCTCTGCTGCCGATCTCACCATTCCGGTGAGTACGATGAAAGTTACACGACAAACCATCGCCAGCAGTATTTCGGCGACAGGTACGTTGAAAGCCAAATACGAACAAGCGCTGATTGCCGAAATTGAGGGAGTTTTACACATCAGCCCGGCAATACTGCGAAAATATAAAAATGCCGAAACCGTGCATGCCGGTGAAATTATCGCAATACTGGAAAATCCGGAACATGTGCTGTTAACTCGTGTGGAATCGAAAAAAATGGCGATGCAGGATGCTGAGCGCGAATGGACAAAGCAAAAGGCGTTGTACGTGGAAGGGGGCGTCACCGAGAAAGAATTGAACCTGGCAAAACGTGCTGCTTTCGACGCTCGCCTGAATTATGAATCCGCGGTTTTGAACCAACAAAAATTGCAATTGCGGGCGCATGGTGCCGGAGTTATAGCCAATTTAGGGACGACTTTCGTTAATACAAGAATCAAGCCGGGTTTTAAAGTTTGCACGATTAGCAACTATTCAAAATGTACGCTGGAAGTTAATTTACCCAATTCTGACCAGGGACAGATTAAGACGGACAGTCGGGTGGAAATTAGCAATTATTCGCTCGAAGATGAAATTTTTTCCGGCCGGGTCGCCTCCATCGATCCGATAATCAGCCCGCAGACGCGCACTTTCAAAGTCATCATCGAAGTGGAAAACCGCGATTTGTTGCTGCGCCCGGGCATGTTTGTCAAAGCCGATATCATCACTGAAGAGAAAAAAAATGCACTCGTCGTTCCGAAATATGCGGTTTTAACTCGCAACAACCAGCAACTGGTTTTCATCGTTAATGGCATTTCCGCCAGCCGTATTATGGTGAGCGCCGGCATCGAAACACGTGATTTGATCGAGATAACCGGGGGCCTGGCGGAAGGAGATCGGCTTGTCGTCAAAGGGCACGAAACTTTGCGCGACAAATCGAAAGTCCGGGTTATTGAGTAAAGCCCGGCGACTCATCCGGTGTTGATGTTGAAATGAGCTTGAAATAATTTCTTAATGAAAAAAGTACACTTTTAAGTAACCCTTTTGTGGGTTCAACATCTGGATAGCCGTATGTTTAATTTATCAAATTTTTCAGTAAAATATCCTGTCACCGTGGCCATGATTATGCTGGGCATCTGTTTGCTGGGATTCATTTCACTGGATAAACTGGGAACCGATCTTTTGCCCGCGATTTACAATCCGCGCATCGTCGTCGAATTGCGTTCAGGAGAGAAGTCGCCGCTGGAGATGGAGCATAAATTTGGCCGGCAACTCGAAGGTGAGCTCGGCACGATCAGTCGGGTTGTCGATGTACAAACGACATGCAGTCTGGGACGATTGATCGTGACGGCAACGTTCAGTTGGGGGACAGATATGGACTTTGCCCTGCTTGATGTCCAAAAAAAGGTCGCCTCACTTGAATCAGATCCGGAGGTGCAGGATATCACCATCGCCCGTTATGATCCGCAGCAGCAACCGATCGTAATTTACGCACTGCGGTCAAGGGGTGAGCACGATCTCGATGAATTGCGGCGCATCGCTGAAAACGTCATCAAACGCAATCTCGAGCGCCTTGATGGTGTGGCGCAGGTGCGGATATTCGGTGGTATCAAACGTGAAATTCAGATCAAACTCGATGATTACCTGCTTGAAGCCTATGGCCTGACGCCGAGCACGATCATCAACAAGTTAAAGGAAGCCAATGCCAACGCTTCGGGAGGAAAACTCGACCAGCAGGGTAAATCCTATCTCATCAAAGGCATCGGTGAATTCGCATCCATCGAGGATGTAGGCACGACGGTCGTCGGATATAGATCAGCTGTGGCAGATTCGCTAGTCAGCGTTGAATCCGGCGGGAAATTTTCTGGTGATAAAACACCGGTTTTTCTTTCTAATGTGGCGAAAATCGGTTATGCTCCGCAGGAGCGCAATCATGTCGTGCGATTTGATGGGCGGGAAGCCGTAGCCCTGTATTTATTCAAGGAAGCGCAGGACAATACAGTTATCGTTGCGCAGACAATTGATGTGACGATGGCAGATATGCAAAGGGAAATGCCCAGCTTGGAATTCATCCTCATCAATAGTCAGGCGAGGTTTATCAACAGCGCTATCGGTGAAGTGAAATCGACGGCCGTACTCGGTATCATTCTCGCCATTCTGGTGCTCTATGTCTTTCTGCGGCATGTCGGGGTGACGATCATCGTCAGCCTGGCCATCCCGATTTCCATTCTGGCCACTTTTTCCCTGATGTATTTTCAAAATCTCACACTCAATGTCATGACCCTCGGCGGTCTGGCGCTTGGCGCCGGCATGCTGGTGGATAATGCCATCGTCGTCATAGAAAATATTTTTCGCCGCAAGTCCCTCGGAGATTCTGCAAAAGAAGCAGCGACAAAAGGCACAAATGAGGTCGCCGTGGCAATCGTCGCCAGCACTTTGACGACGATTATCGTTTTTGTGCCTATCGTTTTTGTGCGTGGCGTGGCCGCGGAGTTATTTCGTGAGCAGGCTTGGGTGGTGGCGTTTTCGCTGCTCTCTTCTCTGCTCATCGCATTTTTACTGATCCCCGTTCTCGCTGCACGTTTATTTAAAAAACAGGAGAGGCATCAATTTGCCGCGCGGGAACTGCGTTTTCCTTTCTATGAAAAATTGCTGCGGCAGGCACTCGATAACCGGGGAAAAGTGATCCTGATCGCCGCTTTTTTATTGCTTTCGGCATTGTTGTTATTACCGAAAATCGGTTCGGAATTCGTTCCGCGCAGCCAGGAAAATCAACTGCAAATCGATGTCGAATTAAATCCCGGCACTTCGCTGGAAAATACGCTAAAAGTGCTTTCGGCAACAGAAGGTCGAATTCGTCAGGTTTTAGGAAAGAATCTGCAACATGTCTTTGCGACGCTTAATGTGCGCACGGTACAGAGTCTCATTTCCGAAACCGCCGAATCCGGTGAACACCGGGCTTCGATAACACTGCTGTTGTCTGCAGAAAACGATGTTTTGACAGCGCCGCAAGTGATTGAACGCTTACGCCCACGATTGGATTTACCAGAGGTCAGCATAAATTTTCATATTCGTGAAACGAGTTTTCAGCAGATCATCGGCACCGACAGCGCGCCGATCACGGTGCAGATTCGCGGGCAAAACCTCGATGGTTTGCGCGAAACCAGTGCCCGCATCGAAAACGCTTTTGCTGATCTCGATCTTTTGCAAAGCATCGAAAGCAGCTTCCAACTGGGCCGGCCGGAAATCAAATTACGTCTCGATCGATTGCTGGCCGCCAGTTTTAATCTCGACCTGGAGCAGGTGACCTCGGTTGTGCGAAACCGCCTTGCCGGAGAAGTTGCAACGACTTTTTACAACGACGGCATTCAGCGGGATATCCGGGTATTGTACGATAAATCGACGCTGGCCGAACTGCAGAATCTCATGATTAAAGCACCGGGCGGCACGATTTTACGGCTGAAAGACATTGTACATTTTGAAAAAGGAGAAGGACCGAAAGAGATTTTGCGCGATAATCAATCACGGGTGGCTTATGTCACCGCCTATCTCAAAAAAGGAATCGCCCTCAGCGAGGCGATCGCGCGAGTCAACGAAATTATGCAGTCAATCGTGCTCAAACCTGGTTATGAATTGCGCTTTGCCGGAGAAGAAAAGGCTCGCCGTGAATCTTTCGATCAGCTTCGTTTTGCACTTATCCTTTCCGTGCTGCTGGTTTATATGACCCTGGCCTCTCTGTTTGAGAGTTTTTTGCACCCGTTTACAATTTTGCTCACGTTACCTTTGGCAGGTGTCGGTGTACTTTATGCCTTTTTTCTCCTCGGCGAGCCGTTGAGTGTGATGGCATATATCGGCATCATCATGCTGGCGGGTATCGCTGCAAACGATTCCATCGTGCTGGTTGACTATGTCAATCGCTTACGGGCGGACGGTATGAAGCGCAAGGAAGCGCTCATGCAGGCCGGAAGAGATCGTTTGCGACCGATCGTCATGACCAGCGCTACGACGATTCTCGCATTGTTACCGCTGACAATCGGCTTTGGTGAGGGGGCAAAACTGCGCGCACCGATGGCCATCGCTGTTATTGGTGGTCTCGTGACCTCGACGATTCTAACGCTGCTGATCATTCCCGTAGTATATGATTTGATCGATAGAAAAAGAGAGTAAAAACCCCGATGCACCGGTTGAAGTTGTTTGCTCATTGAAAGGTCCTTTTTCACTATTTTAAATAAAAAGGGAATCGATGCTGTCCAATAAAAGCGACGTCCGTCCAATCAGACGAAAAGACCGGGTTTTAAGTGAACAGCAAGCCCGGAAAATCTTGCAGACCGCAGAATTTGGTATTCTTTCTACCGTTAGCCCGAACAACCAACCTTATGGTACGCCTGTACATTATGTGGTGATCGGTAACGCGATATATTTCCACTCTGCCAGCCGCGGCCACAAACTTGATAATATCGACTCAAATAATCAGGTCTGTTTTTGTGTCGTCGGAAAGAACCAGGTCATACCGGAGCAGTTTACCACAAATTACGCAAGTGTAGTCGTATTTGGCCATGCCGGCCGTGTCGAAGACCGGGAAAAAAAAGCGGCGCTCGAGGCGCTTGTCGATAAATTTTCACCGCAATTTACGGTTGAAGGCGCAGCCGTTATCGAAAAAGAGTTTAAACGAACCGTTGTGATTAAAATTGAAATCGATCATATAACGGGGAAAGCGCGCAACGAATAGATGCGTCTGTAAAAAAAATTCAAACCAAAGTGGTTCAATGATTTTCTTTTCAGCAAAAAGACCCGTCACCGTGTCGATGATAGCTATCGGTTTGTGTTTGCTCGGCCTGATTTCCTGGAACAAGCTGGCGGTCCAGTTATTACCGCAATTTATCATGCCTGAGGTTTTCATCGGTGCGGGGCTGCAGGGCGCCTCGCCATTGCAGGTCGAACGTGATTTGATTATTCCCATCGAAGGCGAGATCAGCCAGCTTGAAAACGTCGTCGATATCAACAGTTCGGCCAATGCCGGTTTTGCCTCGATACAAATCAGTTTTAAATACGGCACGGACATGAAATTTATGCTGCTCAAATTGCAGCAGCGAATTAATGCCGTGCAAAAGCGCCTGCCTGCCGGTTCGTTCGTGCGCATCAATCATTTTGATACGGCGGACATCTCGTCTTATTTAATGCAATTGAGCATTCGCGGGCAAAGCACGCTCGAAGCCCTGCGTGAAGTCGCAGAGCGTCGGGTGCGTCCGGCGCTGGAGCAAATCGACGGCATCGTCAACGTGCGCGTCGGCGGCGGCCGGCGGAAAAACATCGCTGTCGAAGTGGATAAAGAGCGCTGCGAAGCGCTTAATATTTCCATTTTACAGGTGCAGCAGAAAATAAACGCCTTCCACAAACAACCTAGGCAAACCGGGCGAATAACCGATAGCGGCCGCATGTGGGATGTGATCATCGACGGCCGCATCGATGATATCCGCGACCTGCAAAATCTCATCGTTCGAGCGCAAGGGCCGGTTTACCTGCGTGATGTCGCCAAAGTTGGTTATAACCGTGAAACGCAGACCAGCATCTACCGCGTCAATGGCAAATCGAGCGTTGGCATCATAGTGCAGAAGGACAATACCAGCAATATGTTGGCTGTCGCCGGCGATGCCCTGGAAAAAATTGACGAGCTCAACGCGGAACTGCAGCCGTTGGGTTACGAGTTGACCGTGGGATTTAATCAGGCGGAAATTATTCAGAGGGCCATTAAGCGTGTTGAAAATTTGGCTTTGACCGGCGCTTTGCTGGCTATGCTGGTGCTTTTTCTCTTTTTACGCAATTTGCGCTTTGTCCTCATTTTGATGGCGGCCATTCCCATCTCCCTGCTCATTACTTTCAATCTGATGTACGCTTATGATCTTTCGGTGAATATTCTTTCCCTTTGTGGTTTGGCATTGGCGATCGGCATGCTGGTCGATAACGGCATCGTGGTGATGGAAAATATATTTTCCCATTTTCAAAAGGGCAAAACCGCAAAAGATGCTGCATTCGATGGAACACGGGAAATGGCGCGTTCGATTTTCGCTGCAACCGGCACGACGATTCTCGTTTTTCTGCCGTTGCTGTTTGTCGAAAGCAACGCCCGGCTTTTCATTCGCGAGCTGGCATTATCCATCATTTTCCCGCTGGCCATCTCACTCGTCGTCGCTTTGTCGATCATTCCTCTGTTGGCAACATTCAGTCTCAAAATAATGCCGGAATATCGAGCCCGGCACAGCCGGGCTGCAGAAATCTATCGCATTTTTCTCAAATTGGTTTTGCGTCATCGAATATGCACACTCAGTGCAGTGGTTGGTTTGTTGCTGGTCAGCTTGCTGATCGGTGTCGTTTTTATCATGAGCAGCAGTGAGGCGCCACCACCGGAACGTATCGAAGCATTTATTTCCATGCCTCGTGGTTCCACCCTTGCCCGCACCGATGAAGTGGTGGAAAATCTCGAAAAAAATATCGCTGAATTAAAAGATGTCGAAGTATTTCGTGCCAATATTCAGGAAGAAGAGGCCTCGATCTCTATCGTATTCAAACCAGCGGATGAACGTCAGGAAGCGCTCAATCTTGCCAAAATTAAAGAAAAGATTCGACGCTGGAATAAGCGTTTCCGTGGTACTGATTTGACTTTTGATCAAAAAGGAAACCGTTCCGGGGGGCGCGGCGGTAGTGGATTTGTCGGCGCTCTGGCGGGTTCCAGCAAGAAATCATTGATTTTGCGAGGTCACGATCTCGCGAAATTAGATGTTTTGAGCCGGCAACTCGTCGAAACACTGAAAGAGTTGCAGGATATCGACGATCGCTCAGTCAAAAGCACATTGCGCGGCGGTATGCCGGAATTGCAAATCCGCGGAGATCGATTGCGGCTGGCGATGTGGGGTTTGAGCATGCGCGAGGTTATGCAAACGATTTGGATGACGCGGGCAACCGGTGCTAACTCGCAAACACCTTTCAGCAGCGAGCATGGGGATGTTCAAATCAACACCCGCTTTCAGAGTATCGAAGAAGCGAGAATTGTGGATGTGCGGGAATTGAAAATCCTGAGCCAGGCAGGTGTGCTCGTGCCCCTGCATGAGGTTGCGACCATCCGCACGGATGAGGGGGAAGGCAGCATTTCCCGGCATAATCAGGAACGGCAGGTGCGGATTAAATACGGTTTTCGCAAAATTGCAACAGAGGCAAAATCCCGCCTCGAGCAGGTTGAAAAGCAGGTCGATCGCCTCGTGGGTGATATGCGCTTGCCGCGGGGTTTTACGCTGGAAAAAGAAAAGGAAGATCAATCGCAAAAACCCTATTATTGGATGCTGGGTATCGGCGCTTTGTTAATTTTTATGTTTCTCGCCGCTCAGTTTGAATCCTTTTTTGGCCCGATAGTCATTCTTGGCACCATCCCGACGGCGATCATCGGTGCTTTGTTCACGCTCACCCTGACGGGCACGCCGTTATCGCTGGGTTCCGGCGCTCCAATGGCATTGCTCGGGCTGATCGTGCTGTTGGGTATCGTTGTGAATAATGGCATTATTTTGCTCGATCGCATCACCGTTTTGCGCACACGCGATAGATATTCCTGGCAGCACGCAATAATCGTCGCCGGTCAGAGCAGGGTCCGGCCCATCATCATGACTTCGGTAACGACCGTGCTCGGCGTTTTTCCACTGGCGTTGAAGCAAGGCATGGAACTGGAAATCTGGCCGCCGTTTGCTCTCACAGTTATCGGTGGATTGTCGTTCTCCGCATTTTCGACATTATTTTTCATTCCGGTGCTCTACGTCGGGCTCGAGCAAACACATGTGTGGTTGAAAAAAATTGGTCTGTCCTGGGTGGTCATCGCAACGTTTCTCATGGCCGGAATAATCTACTGGTACGATCACCGCTATTCGAGCTTTCTTTATGCTCTGCTTCTCGTTTTGCCGGTGTGGTTTATCATCCTTGCCTTGATCTATACCGTTCAATCGATGCTGAAAATACGACAGGAAAAAGTCCGTCTTGCCGGAGTGGATCTGACAATCGAAATTTCGAATTTAACAAAAATTTACGGTGCGCCTGGCCGGCTTACGCGGGAATGGCGGAAAAACCAGCGCCGAAGGAGAAGCAGATCGTCCGGTAATGGTCAGGAGTTTGAATGGACACGGGAAACATTACAAGCCGGCTCGATCTGGGTGGTTGCGGGCGCTGTCATGCTCATTTATCTGCACACTTTTTTTACCTCGGGATTTTGGCTTGGTGTTCTAACATTGCTGACTTTACCGTTTCTTTATATTTTGCGTGATTACTGGTACAAATGGCGCTTTGAGCTGAGGCGACCACCATTTCCCTCGCGCTTCAAATCGATTGCCGGCGCTGTTTTTCAGGGAAAAGAGGCGCGCAAGCCATATGTTTTTGCAAATTACAAAAAACGTGGCAGTTTTTTTATCGTGTTTGCTTTTTTAGCCTGTTTTTATTGGCGTACCGGCAATGCCGCCGTTTTTATCATCACTTTGATCATTACATTCCTCATCTGGCGTTTCAGGAAAATTTCCGCGAAAATTCGCAATGGAGAAATCAACCCGGAATTGCCGCAAGGGCGTATGCGCAGGATTAAGCGCCTGATTTATATCATCGTACAAAAGATACCGTTTATCCGGCCGCCGCATAAGCAGGTCGATGCCTTGCTCTGCGTCAATTTGCACATTAAAAAAGGTATGTTTGGTCTGCTCGGGCCGAATGGCGCCGGAAAAACAACCTTGATGCGTATTCTCGTCGGTGTTTTGCAGCAAACACGCGGCAGCATCAGGATTAATAGTCTCAAACTTGATGAGCACCGTGAGACCTTTCATGGATCGATCGGTTATCTGCCACAGGAATTTGGCCTCTACGAGAATATGACACCGGTGGAATATCTCAATTATTACGCACTGACGAACGGTATTTATGAAGCTGAAGACCGCGGGAAGCGAATCGAAAATATCCTGAAAAGTGTCGGTCTATGGGAGCGGCGAAATGATAAGGTCAAAACCTTTTCCGGTGGTATGAAACAGCGCGTTGGCATAGCACAAACTTTATTGCACCTGCCCCAAATCATCGTCGTTGATGAACCGACAGCCGGCCTCGACCCGCGGGAACGCATCCGCTTTCGCAATTTACTGTCGGAGCTGGCAAAAGAGCGCATCGTCATTTTCAGTACCCACATCATCGAAGATATTTCCAGCACCTGCCGGGATTTGGCGGTGCTCGATGAAGGCCGGGTGATATTTCAGGGGGCGCCTGAACAGTTGCAGGATCGCACTCGGGGTTTAATTTATGAAGCGCTGCTATCGGAAAAATTATTCAAAAAAGCCCAACATCAATTGCAGCTTATTCAACACAATAAAACAGATGATGGAATCTACATCCGGTTTGTCTCCCGCAAGAAACCGGCACAGGAGCTGCAGGCGCGCACGGTAGAACCAAACCTTGAAGATGCCTATTTGAATTTATTGCAGGAGAGAAAGTGAGAGAGAAATGAACCAGGGTGATTTGCAGCTACTTTTGGCAGAAATTAATAAAAATTCGACAACTTTTTCGGAACTGAAATTGACCCGCAAGATAAAGGTCGTCTTCGATGTTTTTCGCCTGAATACCCGCATTGTTTTTTCGAACAGATTTGCCTGGTTTCTTTTCGGGCTGGCAGTGTATTGTATCTTTCTCTACGTCGCCAATTACCGCAGCAATATTTACGACCGGATGTCCGCGAATACGATATTCCACATTCTGCTGCAATTACCGCTTTTGGCTTTTGCCGTCTTTTTAAATATGAACCTTATCGCCTCGGAAAAAGATAATCGTACCCTCGAAATAACTTTCACCATAGCGGGTTCTCGCATCAAAATCTGGCTTATTCGTTTCGGCAGCCTATGTCTTCTTTTTTTAATTCTGGCGTATTTATTGAGTTTAATCGGATTTTTCTTTTTCGTCGATTTACCAATCTGGGGGTTTGCGTTTCATGCTTATGTACCGGCGTTTTTCATTTCGGGACTGGTTTTTTATTTTGCTGTAAAATTCAGCAACGGCCTTGCTGCGGGCATGGTTTCGGCTGTGCTGCTCTTTCTCATGTTTATCTTCAATGAAGCCCTGCACGATACCCGCTGGTCACTATTTTTCAACCCCTATGACCGACCCCATAATCGTGTTGATCCTGCGGTGTGGAATGACTGGACATGGCAAAATCGCCTCGGATTGATCATGCTCGGAGCGGCTTTTATTTTTGCTGCATTGCGAGGGATGCGGCAGCGGGAAAAACTCCTGCGTTAAAAATGTTGTTTCAATCAGTCTTCCAGTTCCGAAAGCGTAAAAACCGAAGACAACTGACAACCGATTTCATCGATTTTTTCCCCGCCGCCCTGCTGCCGGTCGATGGCGCAGAGCACATATTCGATGGAAAAGCCGAGTTCCCGCAACTGCCGTACGGAAGTGCAAACCTGCCCCGCCGTCGTGATGACGTCTTCGATGATGACGAGACTCTCGCCCATTTTGTATCCACCCTCAGCCAAATGACAAGTACCGTATTTTTTGGCTTCCTTCCGCACAAATAGAGTTGGCTTGCCTGTGAGTTGTGATAACACCGTGGCGATTGGCACACCGCCAAGTTCGAGCCCGGCGAGACGGTCGAAATGATCAGGGAGCAGCTCCTGCATGAATGAGGCGGTATGTTTTATCAGCAAGGGATCGCTTTCGAAACGGTATTTATCCCAGTAAAAATTGCTGCTTAGGCCGGAGCGCAATTTGAACGAACCGGATAGGTAGCATTTTTGTCTGATTTGAGCTGCAAGTTCCTTTTTGGTCATTTTTATATCGTCCTTAAAAATGAAAATTTTGCATCCCCCAGAGAATTTGTTTGCTAACAAAAATTAAACAAATAGCCGCAGGCACGGCAAAAACCACACCCCAGACGCCCCAAACAGTCGCTCCGATGATAATTGCAGCCAAAATTGACAGAGGGTGAATTTTAACCGGAAGTGTAGCGGCGTAATATCTGAAAAAAACGGTTTGAATAAAATTTATCCCGGCAAACAAACCTGCGAGAACGAAGAGAATGGCGCTGTTATTAAAAACAGCAATACCGGTTAGGGCAACAGGAATTATACCGATGATTGAACCAAGAACAGGGGTGCCTGCCGTCAGTCCGGCGAATATGCCGAGCAAAACCGGAAAGGGCAATCCGAGCAGATAAAAAGAAAGCCCATAAATCGTCGCATTGATGACGACGATAGTGCACAGCCGGCGGAAATATGCAGAAAGATCGTGCCGAATACGTTCGCCGCCGGTACTGGCAAATTCTAGGAAGCGATTGGGCACAGCGGCAATGATTTTTCTGTGCAAGGCGTCGCTGTCTTTGAGCAGAAAAAAGACAGCGATCAAAAACAGCAGCAGATGTGGGATCGAATAAAAAAAAGTCGTACTAAATCTGGCCGCGCCTTGCAGAAACGAAGCGTAGTAATGAAAATAATGACCGGCAATATTTTGTTGCAATTGCAGCGAGTTTAATAAATTGATTTTTTTTGCAAAAGCGGAAATGATCGCCAGAGAATACGAATTGCCGGGAGTGTTGCTGGTTTGAAGTGCAAGCTGCTGTAACGCTCGGATTTCACTCAAAATTTGCGGCGCCAGCAACAGGCCGGCAGCGAAAAGGACGAACAAAAAGAGAAAGTAAATAAGAACTGAAGCGCCAAAGGCATTGATACCCTGTTTTTCCAGATTTTGGGCGGCTGGTTTGAGAACAGCGGTAATTGCGATAGCGAGCAAGCTTATTAAAAAGATGGTTGAAAAATAGCTCAGGAAAAAGATTAAAACAAATGTGCATAATGCAGCAGCAGCGAGTTGGTGATTTGCCGGATTCTTCCATGGGGTGAATGTAAATTCAGGTGTTGGGGATGAAGATACCATTGGGGGCTGGGTCATTTATATGATGATGTTTGATTTTTCGAGTTGGTTACGCAGTTTTTTATTCTCTTTTTGTGTGGCGATCAGCCTTTTGCCCAATAAAGTTGTAAAACGAAAGAAAAATTTATTGCCCAATCGTGGTTTTCTCTCTAATAATTTCAATAAATCCGGCCGGAAGATACCGATGATTTCAGCGTTTTCGTGGGCCAGGCATGTCGCCGACCGCGGCCCTTCGTCGATGAGCGCTAGCTCACCAAAGAACTCGCCCCGGCGCAAGATCGCCAATTCTTCTTTCCCTTTTTCCGGACTGATTTTGCAGACGGCGATGCTGCCGTTTTTTATGATGTACATGCCTACGCCGGGTTCTCCTTCCCAGAAAACAGGCTCGTTCGCTTTGAAAAATCGGTGATGGCTGATTTCCTGAAAAGCGATGAGTTCCTTTTTGGTCATCTGCGAAAAAAGCGGCACGAGTCGGAGTACTTCCAAAATTTCGTCGCGATTATTTGAATCTTGCGGAAACATGAACGGATGTTTTTGCCTTGATTGATAACAAAATGAGTAAAAAGCTGTTCGATTTAAAAGGCGGTGATCAGTTTAATCATCGATCGTATTGCGATATTTCTTCTTTGAAAAATAGAACTTTTTACGCATTTATAGCAGCAATATGTCGTTTCATTGCAGTTAATTTATTGATACATCTTTTTAAAAACAACGGTATCTGTAATGAATTCTTTGCTTTAACGTCGGCATGAAATATAGTGATTTCGTTGTCTGCTGTCAAGATTAATCGATTATTGGAGCAGCGGCAGCTTTGAGTTTTTAATTGCATTTGAGGGGAACTTCCGTTATAATTAACGTTTGTACCCAAATGAAAATATTGAACTTTGTTTAAAAAGTGGTGTTACAAAAAATCATAAAATGACTCGACTACTGCTGATAACTTCTTTTGTTCTGCATGGTGCAGTTTTCGCCCAGTCTGCAGAAGAAGTGGAGCTCGAGAAATTACGACAGGAAGTCAAAACCCTGGAGAAAAACCTACACGAGCAGGTGGTTCGTGAAAAGCAGACCATCGATACCGTTGAAAAGCTAGATCGGAAGATTAGCCTGGAGAAAGAAATCGTTGGCAAACTGGCTGCGAACATCAACAGGCAGAAAAAACGGCGAACAAAACTTGAGCGGCAAAGAGTAACGCTCGCCCGCCGACTGGACAAGGTTCAGGATATTTTTGCACAACGTATGGTGAGTCTTTATAAAAACGGCCGGATTGGTACACTGGAGCTGCTCATTAATGCAAAAAATGTGAACCAGATGTTATTATGGGCAGAGTATCAACGCCGTCTCGCCCAGATGGATGCGCGGCTGATTTCATCGATAAAAACCCGCAAGGCCAAACTCGATTCGTCAGATAAAGAGGTCGCATTGCTGCTGGAAAAACAACACCAAAGTCTGAGAGAGAAAAAATTAAACCAGAAGAAGCTGGAACAAAGCAGGCAAGCGAAGAAGAAACTGCTGCAGAAAATCCGCCGGGATAAAAAAGTCTATGTGCAACAAGTTGCGGATTATCTCGCTTCTATTAAACGCATTCAAAAAATTATCACCGAATCGGAAGCACAGCGTGAACGTGAAGAAAAAGCACGGCGTGAAAATAACGATATCGATTTACAACCGGCTGATTTTACCCGGGACTATGATTTTAAAGCGCTTAAAGGCAAATTGCCCTGGCCGGTGGTGGGAAAGGTTATCCGCAAATACGGGCCTTATAAACACCCGGTTTTGAAAACAGTAACGGAAAATATCGGCGTCGATATCAAAGCCGGACGGGGCACACCGGTGCGCTGTGTTGCGGGGGGTAAGGTGACGGCGATCACCTGGCAGCGGGGGCGCGGCAATTTGATCATCGTTAATCATAGCGACGGTTTTTACACGGTCTATACTCACGTTGATCAAATTATTGTAAAACTGCAGGAAAACATTGCAGCGGGAACTGCACTGGGTGTCGTTGGTGAAGCGGGTCTTGATAAAGACCCGCTCATCCATTTTCAAGTCTGGCAAAAATTTGATCACCTCAACCCGCAGGAGTGGCTTGAGTAATGGAAAAAATATTGATACCGGGCGTCCATTTTGAAGACGTTCCCGGCCAGGCCAAAGTCAAGCAACTGCTGCAGCAGATATTCGAAAACCAGCGACTGGCGCACGCCTATCTTTTTTCCGGCAATGAAGGCTGCGGCAAACTGGCGCTTGCTACGGCTTTTGCCGCTGCAATACTTTGTGAAAGCAAGACAGGCAAACCGTGTGATCAATGCAAAAGCTGCCTGCTTTTTAAAGCCGGAAATCATCCAAACCTGTTTTTTGTTTTTCCACACCCGAAGAGCGCCAAAGAGAATGAAAAGCAACAGGTGTTGCAAACGATTAAAACAGCGCCATTTCAATTGCGACTGCCGTGGAATAATCCACAAATTTCCATCGAAGCGATCCGGCAGTTGCGTCGCGAACTCAGTCTGAAAACGTTCGACCGGCAAAGCCGGGTTATCGTCATCATCGATGCCCACAAAATGACGCAAGAGGCAACAAACGCCGTATTGAAAGTTCTCGAAGAACCGCCGGAGAGAACTCATTTTCTGTTGCTCTCAGCAGAACGTGAATCACTTTTGCTGACGATTATCAGCCGCTGCCAGATTATTTCACTCGGCATTTTAACGGATGATGAAATCGAACAGGAACTGCATAAACAATCAACGATCGATGACACCACTGCACGGCTGGTCGCTCGTTTGTCGAGCGGTAATTTACGGCGGGCTTTTCAATTGCTTGAGGCAGGCGCCTCTGAATTGAAGGAGGTTGCAGTGGAGATTTTGCGCAGTTCATTTAAAAAACACTTTGAACTGGCAATCTATGGAAATGAAATAGCAGGAAAATATGAACGCACACAATTAAAAGAAATTCTCGAAAGCCTGATGTTGTGGTTACGGGATGCGTTTTTAATATCAAATCTCGCATGGGATGAAGCACAGGTCGGTTTAACGAATCTGGATGAAAAAGAAAAATTGCAAAAATTCTCGGAAAATTTTCCGGGATTTCAATATAACGCGGCCCTTAAAGAGGTCGAGACCAGTATTCGTATGCTCGAAAGATATGTACAGCCGGCTGTTATTCTCATCGTCCTGATGCGAAAGTTGCGAAAATTTGCAGTAAAACCATAGCCTTGCTATGGTCAGGAGATAAAATGTCGGATTACATCGAAATAAAATTCAAGGGTGAGCGAAAGAATATATTTGCAAATCCGCTGCAGTTTCCCTTTAAATTGGGAGATTTTGCAGTCGTTGAGGCAGAAAAAGGTGAGGATATTGGAGTTGTCAATAACTTACTTGGTGAAATGCCTGCCAGTGAAAAAGATGACGGCAAAATCTATAAAATAGTTCGTAAAGCACTGACGACCGACATTCTCAAACACAAGCAGAACCAGGTCAATGAGGCAAAAGCGATCGAGACATGTCGGCAGAAAGTGCTCAAGCATAAATTGAATATGAAGCTAGTGGATTCTGAATATCAGTTTGACTGCAAAAAAATCACCTTTTATTTCACTGCTGAAAAACGTGTCGACTTTCGTGAACTGGTGAAAGATTTGGCCGCTGAATACCGTACACGCATCGAACTACGGCAAATCGGCGTGCGTGATGAATCGAAACGTTTGGGCGGATATGGTGTTTGCGGTCGCAAATTATGTTGCAGCTCGTGGATTAAAATGTTTCAGCCGATCACAACGCAGGCAGCGAAAGATCAGAATTTACCGCTGAATCCCAATAAACTGGCCGGCGTCTGCGGCCGTTTGAAATGCTGTCTGATGTATGAACGCGATTTCTACAACTGGACAGTGGCGAAGTTTCCCGGACTGGCAAAACAAATTAAAACAGAGAAGGGAACCGGCACTGTCGAACGCATCGATATTTTAAAGGAATCGGTACTTGTCCGATATGCATCAAATGAGTTTGAAACGCTGCATCTTGCAACGATAAAAGATAGATTTAAGTGTGAACAGCATGCCGCAAGTGACTGCAATTTTAACGATTACATCAAGAATCAGAGGGATTAGCTTTGCCTGACTACAAGAGGACACTTGTTACCAGCGCGCTGCCATATGCCAATGGCCCACTGCATGTCGGCCACATTGCCGGCGCTTATTTACCCGCCGATATTTACGTCCGCTATTGCCGCTTGAAAAAACGTGATGTGGTCTTCATCTGCGGCTCCGATGAAAATGGTGTGCCGATCATGTTGCGCGCCCGGTTTGAAGGTGTTAACCCGCAGGAAATTGTCGATCGCTATCATGCGATGATCGAGGAAAGTTTTGCCCGGTTGGGTATGAGTTTCGATTATTATGGCCGCACCTCATCGGCGGTACACCGCGAAACCAGCCGCAGTTTTTTCCGCAAGCTGAATGATAAAAAGCAATTTATCACCAAATCAGAAGATCAGCTCTACGACCCTGAAGCCGGTTTTTTTCTCGCTGATCGCTTCATTTTTGGCGAATGCCCCAACTGTAATTACGAAAAAGCCTACGGCGATCAATGCGAAAAATGCGGCTCCTCGCTCAGTCCTGCCGATTTGATCAATCCGCGCAGTTCGATCACCAACGCCAAGCCGGTGTTAAAAAAAACCACACACTGGTATCTGCCGCTGGAAAAAATCCAGCCTGATCTGGAAAACTGGATTAATCAGCAGTCACACTGGCGGCCCAATGTTTTAGGGCAGGTCAAAAGCTGGCTTGATGCCGGGCTGCACGACCGCGCCGTAACCCGCGATTTGCCCTGGGGAGTTTCTGTGCCGGAGGAAATCGCCGAGGCTGCCGGCGTCGAAGCGGCAGGAAAAGTATTGTACGTCTGGTTCGACGCGCCCATCGGTTATATCTCCGCAACAAAAGAATGGGCGCAGCAGCAGGGTGATCCTCAACTGTGGAAAAAATATTGGCAGGATAAGGATTCACGATTGATTCATTTTATCGGCAAGGACAACATCGTTTTTCATTGTCTGATTTTTCCGGCGATGCTGATGAAACATGGTGACTATGTTTTGCCTGAAAATGTGCCGGCCAATGAATTTCTCAACCTTGAAGGGCAAAAATTGAGCACCAGCCGCAACTACGCTGTCTGGCTGCATGAATATCTTGAAAAGTTTGAGCCGGATTCGCTGCGTTATGCCCTGTGCAGCAATATGCCGGAAACGAAAGACGCTGATTTTTCGTGGAGTGAATTTCAGGCGCGGCATAATAATGAGCTGGCGGATATTCTCGGCAATTTTGTCAATCGTACTTTTACTTTTATCGAAAAATATTTTGACGGCACGTTGCCGCCAAAAGGACAGCTCGATGCCCTCGACGGTGAGCTGGTCGCTCGCATTAGCGCTGCCGGAGAGAATATCGGCCGGGCGATCGACAGCTTCCAATTTAAAGAAGCAAGCCGTCATTTTATGGATTTGGCGCGTTTTGCCAACAAGTATTTTAACGATAAGGCCCCGTGGAAATCACGCAAGGAAAATATTTCCGTCTGTGCAACAGCGCTGCATTTATGTGTTGAAATGACTTATGCCCTTGGCGTATTAATGCAGCCGGTTCTGCCTTTTACCGCCGGGAAAATCCGAAAAATACTGGCACTCGATGAAAGGCAGATGGACGACTGGGAGAAGGCGGCGGAGTTTCCTCTCGCTGCGGGGCATCGCTTCGGTCAGGTGGAAATTATTTTTGCTAAAATTGAAGATGAAAAAATCAGGACGGAAATTGAGCGTTTGCAACAGACGACAAACGCAGAGACAAGCAAAGCTGAGCGTGAGCAGGACAGCCAGATTACTATCGACGAATTTGCTCAAATTCAGCTCAAGGTTGCCGAAATTGTTGCTGCCGAGCCTCTGAAGGAAACGAAAAAGCTGCTCAAGTTGCAGGTGCAACTTGGCGACGAAAAACGACAGGTGATCGCCGGGATCGCCGGATTTTATGCGCCGGCAGATCTGATCGGCAAACAGGTTGTCGTCGTTTCGAATTTAAAACCGGCAAAACTTCGCGGAGATATTTCTGAGGGCATGATCCTCGCCGCGACTGACGCTGATGGCCAGTTGAGTATCATTTCACCGGATAAAAAGATCAAACCGGGAAGCGCGGTAAAATAATATGCCCGAACCGCTGATCGATACCCATGCGCATCTGCAATGGAACAAATTTGATGCCGATCGTGCTGAGGTCATAAAAAGAGCTTCCGACGCCGGAGTGTCAGCGATTTTAAGCCTGGCAACAGATTTAACAACGAGTTATCAAGTCGTCGGGCTGGCGGAAAAATTCGATAATGTATTCGCTGCGGTCGGTATTCATCCGACGGATGTAAAAAATGCCGGGCCTGCAGATTTGGATAAAATCCACCGTCTCAGCGAACACCCGAAAGTCGTGGCAATCGGCGAAACCGGGATGGATTTTTACTGGGACGAGACGACCGCTGAAATTCAGAAGGAATTTTTCAGCAAACAAATCGAGCTTGCGGTCGAATGCGATTTGCCGGTTGTGATTCATAATAGAAATGCCGGGCAAGCGACTTTGAATATCCTCGGGTCTTATCAAAATCAGCCTGTGCGCGGTGTTTTTCACTGCTTTGACGAAAACGCTGATTTTGCCCGGACTGTTTTGGATATGGGCTTTTATATTTCATTCACCGGAAATATTACCTATAAAAACTCCATCCTTCCCGAAGTTTCACAATTTGTCCCAATTGAGCGGTTGTTGCTTGAAACAGACAGCCCGTTTTTAGCACCGCTCCCCAAACGCGGGCGGCGCAATGAGCCTGGTTTCGTGCATCTGATCGCAGAAAAACACGCTGAAATTCGCGGCATATCGTTTGACAGCATAGCGCGTACAACAACAGAGAACGCCCGGCGGCTTTTTCGTTTTCAAACGACGGAATAAGCGGAATTATTCTGCATCCCTGTTTTAAAATCCGGATTATATCGTGATTCAAAAATTGAATGCGTTCAAAGCGCGCAAAAGCCTGGGACAGAATTTTCTGTTCGATAAAAATATCACGCGAAAAATCGTCGATATCTTCGCACCGGCGCAAAATGAGAATGTTGTGGAAATCGGACCCGGTTTTGGTGCGCTCACCGAAGAGCTTTTACCCTCCGGCTGCAATTATACAGGCATTGAAATCGACCAACGTCTGATTGTGGATTTGCGAAAAAAATTTGACAAATGTGATAATTTTAATATGCTGCACCATGATTTTCGCAAATTCAGTTTGGCTACGGTAAGTAAGAAGAGCGGTTCTATTCGTTTGATCGGTAATATTCCATATCATATCACCAGCTCGATTATATTCGCGGCGTTTGAACAACACCGATTAATAAAAGACATGATGTTGATGATGCAGAAAGAAGTTGCACAAAGAGTTGTTGCCGTGCATGGTAACAAGGATTTTGGCATTCTCTCGGTGATCAGCAAAACTTATGCACAACCGGCGATCGTTCTGACGGTGCCGGCTTCGGTTTTTATACCAAAACCGAATATTGACTCGGCGATCGTACATTGGGATTTTTCAGAAAAACAGATTCGACAACCCGGTGATCCCGATTTTTTCAGAATATTTGTGCGGACTATTTTTAATCAACGCCGCAAGATGCTACGCAACACGCTCAAGAAGCTAGGTGACGTTGAGGCCTTCAGCGCCAACAGTTCTGCTGATCTGCAGCGCCGGCCGGAAGCTTTGTCCGTCTTGGAAATTATAGATTTATGTAATGATTTTATTCCCTACACAGCGCCTTTAAAATAGAGAGCCATTCATGCGTATTGACGAAAAAGACTTGCGGGAACTGGTTGGTAATTTCGAGTTTTTCATCAAAGAAAAACAGGATGCCCGTTTGCAGCATCTGCTCGTCGGTATGCACCCTTCGGATGTGGCGTCCATCCTCAATCGCATCCGTAAGGATGAACATCGCCTTTATTTGTTTCATCTTCTCGACAGAGAAGTCGCCTCCGATACAATCCTGAAAATTGATGAAGCGATTCGTGAAGATCTCGTTGAATTACTGGAACAGGAAATGATAACCGAGCTCGTCGATGAAATGGATTCAGACGACGCGACCGATTTTGTTTCCGAGCTTTCCGATGAAATGGCAGAGGACGTCCTTAAAAATGTTGAGCAGGAGGACGCCGACGAAGTTAAACAGCTTATGCAGCATCGCGAGGATACGGCCGGCGGCATCATGGCGCTGGAAATCGTCGTTGTCAATAAAGATGTTTCAGTCGATGAAGCGATTGAGGAAATCCGTCGCAAATCGGATGAGGTGGAAGAGATTTATAACCTTTTCGTGGTGGATGATGAAAACAAACTCGTCGGCCAGGTCAGCATCAAAGATTTAATTCTCGTTCATGGTGATACTCCGATTGCAGAGATCATGGAAACCGATGTGGCCTCTGTTCCGGTGACCATGGATCAGGAAGAAGTGGCCAATTACGCACGAAAATACGACCTCGTTTCCGTGCCTGTCGTCGATGAGCAATACCATCTTCTCGGCCGCATCACCATCGACGACATCATCGATGTTATGGAAGAGGAGGCGGCGGAAGATTTACACCGGATGGCCGGGATTACCGATGAAGAAGAATTGCGCGAACCAAGCTCATTTCGTATCGTTCGCGGGCGAATTCTGTGGCTTGTTTTCGGGCTTTTTGGCGGTTTATGGGGAGCGGAGGTGATCAAACTTTTCCAGCATCAAATTGCGAAACTTGCCATTCTCGCCATCTTTATTCCGGTGATTTTATCGATGGGCGGCAATGTCGGCATGCAGTGTTCGGCAATTGTTGTGCGCGGGTTGGCGACCGGTGAAATCGATTTTAAAGATATCTACAAACGCCTGTTTAAAGAGCTCAAAATTTCTTTGATCAATGGACTCGCCCTCGGTACCTTGCTTTTTATTTATGCTTTTATCCGGGCAGACGATGCAAAAGCCAGCCTGATGATCGCTTCCGTGCAACCCTGGGAATTGAGCCTTGTTGTCGGCATTGCTTTACTCTCGGTGATTTTCGTGGCCAGTGTTGTTGGAACGACCATTCCACTTATTTTAAAAAAAATAAAGATTGATCCGGCCCTGGCGACCGGACCGTTTATTACAACGTCAAACGATATCATCGCACTCTTTATCTATTTTGCGATCGCTACGGTGATTCTGGATATCTAGGGCGTTAGGAATTCAAAGTATACTCAATATGAATAATAAGCAATCAATAGTATCGTTTACTGAAATAATTAAAAGTTTAATTTCTTTTCATTATTGTAAAGCATCAATTCATTTCAGTTTAACAGAAAAAATTAAATGGCCCGGAATAACAACAACAAAGAAGAACCGCTGGAAAAACAACTCTGGAAAGCGGCAGACAAATTACGCAAAAATATCGACGCTGCGGAATATAAGCATATCGTTCTCGGATTGATATTTCTCAAATAC
>JAJRYV010000004.1 GCA_024275575.1 bacterium | reverse complement strand
CCACAGTTTTGCCGGTAATTTCATGGGCCTCGCGAAACGGCACCCCTTTTAACACTAGATAGTCCGCCAAATCGGTTGCGGTGAGGAATCCACTTGCCTCCAGGTCTTTTTTAGCAATCGGTATAAACTTCGCCGACTTCATCATATCGGTAAAAATTCTCAGACAGACCTTGACCGTCTCGGCGGTATCGAAAAGCGGTTCTTTGTCCTCCTGCATATCTTTATTATACGCAAGTGGCAAACCTTTCATCAAAGTGAGCAGAGCCACCAGATTGCCAAAGACCCTGCCGGACTTACCGCGGATGAGTTCCGCCGCATCCGGATTTTTTTTCTGCGGCATAATGCTGCTACCGGTTGTAAACGCATCGGAGAGTTCGAGGAACCCGAATTCGCTGGAATTCCAGATAACGACCTCTTCACAAAATCGGCTCAGGTGCATCATGGTCAACGCCGATGCACTGCAAAATTCCGCCGCGAAATCGCGGTCGGCAACCGCATCCATACTATTATGAGAAATTTCCGGGAATCGCAGAAGTTTCGCCGTAATCTTTCGATCTATCGGAAAATTAGTCCCCGCCAAAGCCGCCGAACCCAGTGGCATGACATTGATTCGCTTGTAAGCATCGAGAAACCGTTCCTTATCACGAAGCATCATTTCAACATAGGCCAGTAAATGATGCGATAGCAAAACCGGTTGCGCCCGTTGCATATGCGTGTAACCAGGGATGACATGGTCAATATTTTTTTGTGCCATCGCCACTAAAACCTTGCACAAGTGGTTGATCTCGCCAACGATGTCCTCGACTTCCTTCCTGAGATAAAGCCGGATGTCGAGGCAAACCTGATCGTTGCGGCTTCTCGCCGTATGCAACTTGCCGGCAACGGGACCAATCATTTCCCGAAGACGGCTTTCTATATTCATATGAATATCTTCAAGGCTCACGCTGAACTCGAACCGCCCCTCATCGCATTCGCGTAAAATCCGTTGCAGGCCTTTTATAATTTTTTTGGATTCCGCCGTGGTGATGATTTTGCAACGCGCCAGCATTTTGCAATGCGCGATGCTGCCTTCGATGTCACAATCGTAAAGGCGTTTATCAAACGAAATGGAAGCTGAAAAAGTTTCCATCAACGCATCGGTCGATTGTTTGAATCTGCCACTCCAGGGTTTTTTCGCGGGGGAGACCCCTGTTTTATTTTTCATTTATGTCTTTTCCGAGCCAGCGTGACGCTGGACTCTACTGGTCAATACCCATAAAGCTAAAATTACCATCAAGCAAACAAATACCGCAAAGCCTATTACTATTAGTTCGCCAACACCGGCCCCACGCCTAGTGGTTAGAGGGGGGGGATGAAGTCTTGTTCTTTATTCCATTTATCTTTCTGCACAATATTTACCCGTGTACCCAGGGGAACCATTTTAGCGAGAAAGTGGAGGTACCAATCTTGAATATTGGGGCACCCGGCACTGCCGTTTCTCCAGTCAAAATTTTTCTTAAAAAACTCGTTCACTTTATTGACATTGACACCATGAATTCCATAACTTCCCGGCACAGGTTCACCCAGTTTTTTCATGCCCATCCACCAGCGACCGATTTCGTGATCTTTATGGCCAAAGGGGATGGCACGCACCCTTGTTCTTCCATCTTTGGTTTCTTTTTTATACCAGGTGGGTTTGTAGGCTTTATTTTTTAT
>JAJRYV010000018.1 GCA_024275575.1 bacterium | reverse complement strand
GGACGGTATTTTGCTGGCCGAGTCACAAAACGATCGTTTTTTGAATCAATACGATACCCTGATTATCGATGAGGCGCATGAGCGCAGTTTGAATATCGATTTTCTGCTGGGGTATCTGAAATGGCTGTTACCCAAACGGCCGGATTTGAAACTGATTATTACTTCGGCCACGATTGATCCGGAACGCTTTGCTAAACATTTTGATGAGGCGCCGATTATTGAGGTCTCTGGGCGTACCTATCCGGTTCAAGTGCGCTATCGCCCGATTGAATTGATTGAGGAAGATGATGAAACTTCGGCCGATGTGCAGCAGGGACTTATCGACGCGGTACAGGAATTGCAGCGCGATATGCCGGGCGATATTCTGATTTTTTTAAGCGGCGAACGTGAAATTAAGGAAGCTACCGATACCTTGACCCGCCATTTTTCCAAATCCTATGATATTTTGCCGCTGTATTCCAAGCTCAGTGTGCGCGAGCAGGAACGGGTTTTCAAGGGCAGTGGCAGGGCACGTATTGTATTAGCCACTAATGTTGCTGAAACCTCTTTGACTGTGCCGGGTATACGCAGTGTGATCGATACCGGCCATGCCCGCATCAGCCGCTACAGTGCGCGCAGCAAAATTCAGCGCCTGCCTATCGAAAAAATTTCCCAGGCCAGCGCCAATCAGCGAGCCGGGCGCTGCGGACGGGTGGCACCCGGGATTTGTATTCGCTTATATTCGGAAGAAGATTTTCTGAATCGGCCACAATTTACCGAACCTGAAATTTTAAGAACTAATTTGTCGTCGGTAATTTTGCAGATGGCGGCACTGAAACTCGGAGAAATCGAAAAATTCCCGTTTGTCGAGCCACCGGAAGCGAAGATGATTCGTGATGGCAAACAGGTGTTGCATGAAGTCAACGCCTTAGATAACAGCGGGAAATTAACCGAAACCGGCCAGCAATTAGCCAAAGTTCCGGCCGACCCTCGTTTAGCACGGATGTTACTAGCGGCGGCAAAATTCAATTGTTTGACGGAAGTAGCCATTATCGTGGCTGGTTTGAGTATTCAGGACCCACGCGAAAAACCGTCAGATAAATTGCAGCAGGCTGAAAGCAAACATGCACGCTTCAAGGATGAAAATTCGGATTTTCTGGGCTTTTTGAATTTGTGGCAGCATTTTGAGGAAAAAAAGAAACATCTGAGCAATAACAAACTACGTAAATATTGCCGCGATAATTATTTATCGTATGTCAGGATGCGGGAATGGCATGATATTCATAGCCAAATTATGCAGGTCATCAAGGGGGAGTTGAAATTAAGACCTAATCAGGTGCCCGCAAGTTACGATGAAATTCATAAAGCCTTGTTGCCCGGTTTGTTATCGAATATCGGTTTTCGGCATGAACAATACGAATACTTAGGTGCCCGTAATTTAAAGTTTTATATTTTTCCAGGATCAGGACAACATAAAGCGCGGCCAAAATGGATTATGGCGGCCGAACAAGTGGAAACTTCCAAAGTGTATGCGCGAACGGTGGCTAAAATTGAGCCGGAATGGATCGAGCAGGCGGCGCCGCATTTGATCAAACGCAGTTATTATGATCCGCATTGGGAAAAAAAGGCCGGCCGCAGCGCGGTTTATGAACGCACCTTGTTGTATGGCATCACCTTGCAGGCTAAGCGTAAAATCCCCTATGAACGGGTTGACCCGAAGGGTGCGCGGGAAATCTTTATCCGCTGTGGGTTGGTTGCGCAGGACTATCACACCCATGCTCCGTTTTTTAAGGCTAACCAGAAGTTGCTGGAAGAAGTGGGCTATATTCAGCATAAAGGTCGCCGCGTTGATTTAATCGAAGATGAAGAGTGGTTATATACCTTTTATGACAGAATTCTGCCGGAAACGGTGGTCAATGGCATCACTCTGGATCAATGGCGTAAAAAAGCCGAAAAGGAAAATCCTAAAATCCTGTTTTTAACCAAGGAAGATTTAACCCGAGGTGGTGATGAGCATGTGGATGAATGGAATTTTCCCGACAGTAAAAAAATTGGCAATTTAACGATTCGGCTGGATTATCGGTTTGAACCCGGACATCCTGAAGATGGTGTGACGGCAGTGGTGCCTGTGCATCAGCTCAACCAACTGACCGAAGCGCCGTTTGATTGGCTGGTGCCAGGCATGCTGGAAGAGAAGCTGATCGCCTTACTCAAGGCTTTACCGAAAAACTTGCGTAAACATTTTGTGCCAGTACCGGAAACAGTTAAAGCCTGTCTGGCAGTTGAGCCGGAAGGTAAAGGTTCGCTGTTTCAATGGTTAAGTGACAGATTGCGTAAATTAACCGGTGAATCAGTACCCTTGAACCTGTGGCAGCCAGGTGTGTTGAGTGCGCATTTGCGCATGAATTTTCGTATTGTCGATGAGCAGGGCAAAATTCTGGGAAGCGGGCGGGATTTGAAAGCCTTGCAACAGCAATTTTCTGAAACTG
>JAJRYV010000017.1 GCA_024275575.1 bacterium | reverse complement strand
TGTGAATTTCTTGTGAGATTTTTTGCTCATGGACTTACCCTCTTGTCTTGCGAAACGTAAAAAGGTAATACATGAGAAGATGCTGCGCAATGTGTTAAGTAAAATTAGTCAAAAAAGGACCAAAGCTTGTGAAGCAATACAATTTTCCTTTAGGCATGAACCACAAAAGCATTGTAGTTCTTTTCCTCCCAGCAGTATTAAGCAGATTTTTTTCTTAATTTGAAGAAAAAAATGCAATAATAATACATCCGCAGGAATTTGTTAAATTATGTTACTGAAATCAGCAAAAATTACTAATTCAGATTTTATAATACCGGCTAATTTATTAAAAAGTCTTTGTTTAAAATTAAACAACTTAGAAATAACTAGTTATAAAATTAAATTTGTATTTCGTAAATTCTTTTCTATATTGGGGCTTGTTTTAAAATGCTGCAGAATTAATTTCCTTAATTATTTTTAATGGCACGGTTCAAAAAAATGGAGTTGTTTATGCCAGCTCTTCCAACAAGTCTATGGTCGTCAGTCGCACGCAAGGCGTTCATGGCCCTCACCGGCCTCGCCCTGATCGGCTTTTTGATCGTACATTTGCTCGGTAACTTGATCTTGCTCAGCGGAGATGCAGATGCTTTCAACCTGTACTCCAACATCTACGCCAGCATGGGGAGTCTTCTCTATGTCATCGAAGCCGGACTGGTTGCTTTTTTCCTGATCCATATCATCTCAGGAATTACAGTCGCAATTGGCAAAATGAAAGCGCGCCCAATTGCCTATAAAAAAGTAGCAAATGCCGGCGGCCCCAGCCGCAAGTCGGTTTCTTCCGTTTCTATGATTTACACCGGAACCATTCTGTTTGTCTTTCTCGTTTTCCACATCGTTTCGCTTAAATATGGGGCGCATTACGATGTCACAATCGCCGGGGAAAAAGTTCGCGACCTGCATAAACTGGTCATCGAGAACTTTCAGCAGCCGTATATCGTGGGCGGATATGTGATCACTATGCTTTTGCTGGGATTTCATTTACGTCATGGTTTCTGGAGTGCTTTCCAGTCTCTCGGTGCGCTGCAGCCGCGGTTCAGTGGCCTGATTTATGCCATCGGCGTCTTAATCGCAATTTTATTCGCAATTGGATTTATCATCATTCCAATTTGGATCTTCTTGAATGCTTAAGGGAGCAAAAATATGAAGCTGGATTCCAAAATTCCAGAGGGTCCACTTGCCGAAAAGTGGGACAAGCACAGATTTAATCTCAAGCTTGTCAATCCCGCAAACAAACGTAAATACAGCATAATTGTTGTCGGCACAGGTCTTGCCGGCGCTTCGGCGGCTTCATCGCTGGCCGAACTTGGTTACAATGTCAAAAATATTTGTATTCAGGATTCCCCACGCCGCGCGCACAGCATTGCGGCACAGGGCGGCATCAACGCCGCAAAAAATTATCCTAACGACGGCGACAGCATCTGGCGTCTTTTTTACGATACGATCAAGGGCGGCGACTATCGCTCCCGCGAAGCCAATGTCTATCGCCTGGCCCAGGTGAGCAACAATATCATCGATCAGGGTGTGGCACAGGGCATTCCTTTTGCACGTGAATATGGCGGTTTGCTTGATAACCGCTCCTTCGGTGGAGCCCAGGTTTCCCGCACGTTTTATGCCCGCGGCCAAACCGGGCAACAACTGTTGCTCGGCGCCTACAGCTCACTGATGCGGCAAGTCGCCAGAAAACAGGTTGAACTCATCGTGCGCACTGAAATGCTCGATCTCATTGTGATCGATGGTAATGCCCGCGGTATCACAACACGCAACCTGATTACCGGGGAAATCGAAACCCATCTCGCCGACGCCGTAGTGATCGCAACCGGCGGTTATGGCAATACTTATTATCTGTCGACAAATGCGAAAAATTCCAATGCCACAGCAGCCTGGCGTTGCTACAAACGGGGCGCTTTATTCGCCAATCCCTGTTTTACCCAAATTCATCCCACATGTATCCCGTTTTCGGGTGAGTACCAGTCGAAATTAACCCTGATGAGCGAAAGCCTGCGCAACGACGGCCGTGTCTGGGTGCCAAAAAAACAAGGCGATAACCGAACGCCCAACGACATTCCTGAAGATGAACGCGATTATTACCTCGAAGAAAAATACCCCAGCTTCGGCAATCTCGTGCCACGCGATGTCGCCTCACGCAACGCCAAAGAAGTGTGCGACGACGGCCGCGGTGTCGGTGAAGCCGGCGTTGCCGTCTACCTCGATTTTGCCGATTCCATCAAACGGCTCGGTGAAAACGTCATCAAGGAGAAATACGGCAACCTGTTCGACATGTATGAGCGCATCACCGATGAAAATCCCTACAAAGTACCGATGCGAATTTACCCGGCGGTGCACTACACCATGGGCGGTTTGTGGGTCGATTACAATCTGATGAGCAACGTCCCCGGTCTGTTTGTGCTCGGCGAAGCCAATTTCTCCGACCACGGCGCCAACCGTCTCGGCGCCAGTGCGCTCATGCAAGGGCTGGCTGACGGCTATTTTGTGATTCCCTACACCATCGGTGATTATCTCACTTCAAATAAATTTGAGAAAATCGATTCATCACATGATGCCTGTCGGGAGTCAATCGCTTTGGTGCAGGAAAAAATGGATAAACTGTTAACCATTAAAGGTGAAAAGACCTCCACCGAATTCCATCGTTCCTTAGGCAAAATTATGTGGGAATATGTGGGCATGGCACGGGAAGAAAAAGGCCTGAAAAAAGCACTAGAAGAGATTCCCAAATTGCGAGAAGAATTCTGGCAAAATGTGATGGTGAGCAGCGATAAAAACCTGATGAATAAAGACCTGGAATTCGCCGGCCGCATCGCCGATTTTCTCGAAATTGGAGAATTGATGGCCAGAGATGCGTTGGAACGTAACGAATCCTGTGGTGGCCATTTCCGCATCGAATCACAGACCGAAGAAGGCGAAGCCCGGCGCAAAGACGATGAATACGCCTATGTTTCTGCATGGGAGTTCAAAGGCGATGATAAAAAGCCGGCAATGCATAAAGAAGAACTCACTTTTGAAAATGTAAAACTAACCCAACGAAGTTATAAATAGGAGTCGATCCTGATGGCAGATATGACATTAACATTGAAAATCTGGCGGCAAAAGGATCGAAAGTCGCCGGGTCAGTTTGTTGCTTATACCGTTGAAAATGTGAGTGAACACATGTCTTTTCTGGAGATGATGGATGTGCTCAATGAGCAGCTCATCAAAAAGGGTGAGGATGTGGATGAATATGATAACGATTGCCGCGAGGGCATTTGCGGCATGTGCAGCCGGGTAATCAACGGGCGGCCGCACGGGCAGGAACATGGGACCGCCACCTGCCAGTTGCACATGCGCAAATTCAACGACGGCGATATTATCGTCATTGAACCGTGGCGTGCAGCCGCTTTTCCGGTTTTGAAAGATTTGAGCGTCGACCGCTCGGCGTTTGACCGCATCATCGAAGCGGGTGGTTACACCTCGATCAATGCCGGTGGCGCACCGGACGCCAATGCCATTCCAATTCCGAAAGCGGCTGCAGATGAGGCCATGGATGCGGCATCTTGTATCGGTTGCGGTGCTTGCGTGGCGGCCTGTCCCAATGCTTCGGCCTCGTTGTTTACCGCAGCAAAAATTTCGCAATTCGCCCTGTTGCCGCAGGGACAAGTTGAGCGAAAACGCCGCGCTGCAGCCATGGTCGCTCAGATGGACAAAGAAGGCTTCGGTGATTGCTCCAACCACGCCGAATGCGAGGCGGTGTGCCCGAAACAAATTTCCATCACTCACATCGCACGCATGAAGCGGGAATATTTCAAAGCTCTGGTTCTTGACGAATAGTTTTTTTGGTGCTCCTTTCTTAAGACGGCAGCCCGATTTGGGTTGCCGTCTTTTTTGTTTAAAATCTGCGGTTAATGCATGTTTTGTTTTTTTGGTGCTGTAAATTCCGATGTGGTTGCTCTGCATCGCTGTGGTATTTGCCGGAAAGCGCTACGGGTGGCAGAGCCACCCTGCCTGCGTTCCCAGTCTGGAGACTGGGAACGAGCACATAGATTTTTGATGATCCGGCCTTTATTTAATCGTCACAGAATAACCTGAATTGGCAATAACTTTGACTAATTTATCTTGATCCGTCTTTTGGGATGCCAGCAGAATTCCTCCACCGGTCACAGGATTTATATGCATTTTTTGAATCCCGGTCAAACCGGAGAAATTTTTTTTAATTTTATTTGCACAGCCAATGCACGTCATCCCGATAATTTGTAGTGTGATAACATTTGAGTCGTTGTTGATCGTGTCTGTTTTATAGGAATAATAATGATAAGAGTCGGCAACCCACGGTTTAATAGCCGGGTGTAGCAGTATAGCGGCAACGCTAAATAAAATACCGGCTATTACAAAAAACTTGTTCCATGGAAATTTTGATGCCATTACTTTACTCCCTGTTTTTTATTTTCACGATAGCATTCTGTCTAAAAAAACTTTACCAGATGATTTTGTATTCAATAAGATTCAGGTCTAGTCAAGTCCAGAATTATGTGTAAATTCCATCCTAATAATTATTTTTTCAATCAAGCTCATGTAAGCAGGGAAGAGTTTGATTGAAAAAGTAATTATTCAAGCTTGTTATCAAACATGAGATATCTTTTTCCAGTTATCCA
>JAJRYV010000016.1 GCA_024275575.1 bacterium | reverse complement strand
TGCAGGCACCCACAGCATGCGCTGGGATGCCACCAACAGCATGGGTGCAAGTGTGCCCAGCGGCATTTATTACGTGCGCATCAACGCCGGCCAATGGCATGCGATGAAAAAACTCAGCCTGCTGAAATAAAGGGAATGATCCAACTGCAACTCCTTTTTGTATAAAGTTCATTGCGCTGAAACAATTGGGGGTTGCAGTTGCTTATTGATGGTTATTTCGGTGACGCAGGCGATCGACAGTGACAGCCATGACGATGACGATACCGGTGACGATTTGTGTCACCCACGGTGCCCAGCCGTTGAGCTGGCAGCCGGTACGGATCACCGTCATGATCATCGCGCCGATGAGCGAGCCGAAAATCGAACCTTCACCGCCGCTCAAACTGCCGCCGCCGATGACCACTGCAGCAATGACATCCAATTCCAGCCCCACAGCGCCAGTCGGATCACCCTGTTCCTGATAGGACATCAGCATCAATCCTGCGAGACCGGAAAACGCTCCGGCGACGGAATAAACGATCAGCTTTGCACGCTCGACAGCAACGCCGCACAAGCGGGCTGTCTGCTCGTTTGAGCCGATGGCAAAAATATGGCGGCCGATTTTGGTATAACGCAATAACCCAGCAACCAGCACAGCCAAAAAAATCATTAACCAGGCGCCCGGCGGGATGAGCTGCCATTTTTGACCGGCGGGCAAGGTGGCCAGTAATTCGCTAAGCCATGTTTCCCCTGCATTGACAGGCATGCTGCCGGCAAAACCCTTGGCAAGCCCACGCACCAGTAACAGAGAACCGAGGGTGACGATAAACGGCACCAGTTTGATCCGTGTGATTAAAAAGCCATTGAGAAATCCGCAAAGCATTCCGGCGAAAACACCACAAAATGCTGCGACAACCGGCGGCAAGTTGAAAGTCACGATGCACAACGCAACAACCACCGAGCCGAACGCAATGATCGATCCGGCGGAGAGATCAATGCCGCCGGAAATGATCACCAGCGTCATACCGATAGCCGAGATAGCCACGATAACCGTTTGTAAAATCATCGCTTCCATTGCAGGAAGTGTGGTCATTTTCGAATTAAATGCGGCAAAAAAAAGATAGACTAGCAACAACGCCAGCAGCGGTCCGAATTTGTTAAGCCAGTTCCAGTTTTTCATTTTGGATAGAAGTTACAGGTTGCAGGTTCAAGATAAAAGTAAAGCACTTGAAAACAATGGTGGTATAACGTCCGCTGCGGAATGAATCCCGCAGCTATTTTAAAAAAACCGCCTGAAGGCGGCTCAACCATCAAGCTCGCTTCAGCGAGGTTAGGTTTAAGTAGCTGCATGACTTAATATAAGCGCCTTTCAACGCCCATCCTGCCCGGTCGCGGCGAGCATTAATTTATGTTAATCGACTTCAGCGACGGGTTTGGCTTCGCTCAAATTGCCTCGTGCCATCACTGCGATACGATCGCAGATGCCGAGGAGCTCCGGTAAATAACTGCTGACAACCAACACCGCCCTCGGGCTGCTGCTAAAATTTCCGCTGCCCGAAGCCAGTTCATCGATCACGGCATACAATTTGGCCTTGGCGGCAACATCGATACCGCGGGTCGGTTCATCGAGCAGAAAAACATCGACATCATGCTGCAACAGCCGGGCAAAAGCCACTTTTTGCTGATTACCGCCGGATAGATCACCGACCGGTTGCGCCGCGTTCCGGCAGCGAATATCCAGCCGATCAATCCAGTCTTGCGTTGCTTCTTCCTGTTTTTTCGGCAAAACTATTCCCGCAGGGCCAAAATTTTGCAGTCGCGACAGCGTGACATTATCGGCCACGCTCATATTCAGCGCCAAGCCCTCCTCTTTGCGATTTTCACTCAACATGCCGGTACCGTTTTGCCAGCGCTGCAGTGGTGAGCCGGCACCGGTATAAATGCCGATTTTTATCTCTCCGCCCTTCACCTCATCAAGGCCGAAAATGATCCGTAGTAACTCCGTACGCCCGGCACCGACGAGTCCGCAGATGCCCAAAACTTCACCCCGGTGCAGGGCCAGGTTGGCATTGGCTGGTTTCTTCACACCCGACAGGTTTTTAATTTCCAGCACAGTCTCCCCGGCTTTTCTTTTTGACCGTGGATATAAATCCGCCACCTCACGCCCCACCATCATGTGCACAATTTCATCGGTGGAAATTTCAGCCGTACGCTTACTGCCGACAACCGTGCTGTCACGCAGGACTGTGACCCGGTCGGCAATTTCCTGTACTTCCTCGAGGAAATGGGAAATATAGATAATGGAAATGCCTTGTTTTTTCAGGCTGCGAATAATCTCAAAAAGCCGCTGAATGTCTTTCTGCGAAAGACTACTTGTAGGCTCGTCAAAAACCAGTACACGACAGCCGATGGCCAGGGAACGGCCGATTTCCACCAATTGCTGAGCGCCGACTGTGAGTTCGCGCACCCGCACCTGTGGTTTTAATTCCGGGTGATCAAATTTTTCGATGGCGCGCATGGCCGTCTCGCGCATTTCTTTGTGCAGAATAAAACCATGCAGCACCGGCTCCACCCCGAGCATTATATTTTCTTCCACGGTCAAATGCGGCGCCAGTGAAAGTTCCTGATAGATCATCGCCACACCTTGCAAACGGCCGTCAAGAGGGCTTTGGGGCAAATAGGGCCGGCCGTCGAGCTTCATTTCTCCTGCATCGGCAGTGTGAGCGCCGGAGAGAATTTTCATCAGTGTCGATTTGCCCGCGCCATTTTCGCCCACGAGCGCGTGCACTTCGCCCTGCAGAATGGAAAACGTCACCTCGTCGAGTGCGATCGTCGCGCCGAATCTTTTGTGGATGCCACGCATTTCCAGGCGCGGCGGCGGGTTTTCATCCTGCCTTTTTACTGCAACCATTTTTCAATATCCGGGAATAAAAAATCCTGCATTTCAGGTTTATCGATATCTGCTTTGGTGATAAAAACGACACCGGTATCGATGCGTTTTTGCACTTGTTTTCCGTTTAAAAAATCGACTGCAGTTTTGACACCGAGAAAACCCATTTTAAAGGGATCCTGCACTACGAGCCCGTCGATCTCATCTTTTTTCATCGCGTCGAGCAGAGATGCTGCAGCGTCAAATCCGACGAATTTCACCTGACCGGCGAGGCGATGGCGACGCAATGCCTGCAGCATGCCATAGGTGGTGCTCTCATTCACACAAAAGATGCCGTCGACGGTAAAATTCCCCTGCCCGTCACGAAAACGCAGCAGCAAGTTTTCGGCTGCGGTTTGTGCGCTTGCTTTGGTGGCACCGCCATATTGCTCTGCGCTGGTTATTTCGATCTCCGGGTATCTTTGCAAAGCTGAGAGAAATCCTTTTTCACGTTTGCCGGTACTCGCATGCCCCTCCAGCAAACGCAGCATGATGATACGCCCCCTGCCGTGGAGCATTTTCGCCAACTGATCGGCGGCGATTTCCCCGCCTTTCAAATTGTCGGTAGCGACGAAACTGGCATAAACTTCAGCACTGTTTTCCAGGCCGGAATCGATGATGACCACAGGCACACCCCGACGCACCGCATTTTTCACCGGCCGCCGCAACGCTACCGCGTCTGAAGGCGCAAGCACGATTGCATCCACCTGATTGACGACCTGATTATCGACGAGCATGATTTGTTGCTGCCGGTTATCTTCTCTTTCCGGCCCCACCCACAAAACGTTGACGCCCAGTTCTTTGCCTGCTTTAACAGCACCGGCATGGATGGATTGCCAGAACGCGTGCGTTGTACCTTTTGGAATGACTGAAATGGTAAGCGGGCCCTCTTTCATTTTTTTCTCGGCACACATAAAAAGAGAAAGGCTTAAAATAACCAGGAGAATTATTACGGCAAATCGTTTCGGCATCTTTTCTTCCTTCCAACTAATTTATGAATTCCGAATAAAGACGGGGCAATGGAGTATTTAAACAGGCCTGAACGAAAATCAGCGCGAAGGTGGCCCGTCGAACGGAATTGTATCCGAATTTGAGTATGGTTCCCCTTAGATGAGACGCCCCGCGCCAGAAAAAATGGCGTCCTTGTTCAGGCACTAAATAAGTTACAAAATCCGTTCAAATAAAACGCCATCAATTTTATCGTCCTTTCAAAAAAGATTTTTCCAAAGCCGGCCGGTTTTGTATAGGGCTGGCCCAAGCATCCCGAGTAGCCCCGAAAAGACACTATTTGGTAATGTTATACCTCATTCCGCTTTAAAATAAAAATTCTGCAAGATTTTTTGGAATTAATCGCAGCATTTATTAGTTTGTACATTTTGCATAACAGTACTTTCCCGGTAATGGCTTGAAGCCGTTGCCAAGGTTAGCCGAAATAAATTCACTGCATGTCATTTCACGGGGAAATATGACGAGTGTCAGCCCATCCCCAATGACCTGTATTCAGTATAAATATTATTTAAAATTCAGGAGAATTTTATGTCGATCGTATTATCGGACTTACCATTTGCCAAAGATGCTTTGGAACCCCATATAAGCGCCAAAACGCTGTCTTTTCATTATGAAAAACACCACAATGCCTACGTTGCCAATACCAACAAACTCATCGCAGGCACCGATCTCGAAAATACTTCACTGGAAGAAATCATGCAAAAAGCGGCTGCCGATTCATCACTTGGCGGGCTGTTTAACAATGCCGCACAGGTTTGGAACCATTCGTTCTACTGGAATTGTCTCGAAGGTAACGGCGGCGGCCGGCCTCACGGTGAGATCGCCAAACGCATCGATGCGGATTTTGGCAGTTATGAAAAATTCATTGAAGCCTTCAAGACTGCCGGTGCCACCCAATTTGGCAGCGGCTGGGCATGGTTGGTACTCAATGGCGACAAACTGGAAATCAGCAAAACCGCCAACGCCGACACGCCGCTGGTACACGGGCAAAAACCCCTGCTCACCGTCGATGTCTGGGAGCATGCCTATTACCTCGATTACCAGAATCGCCGACCCGATTATCTCGGCATTTTTACCGATAAACTCATCAACTGGGATTTTGTTAATTCACAGCTTTGATAAAAGCAAGTCACTCTTGCGAAGGATTTTTTAGACTTTTTCGGAGGGCAAGATTCCCCTTCAAAGACAAGATCATTCTGCATCAAAACTCTAATCTGTATCGGTGTTTTTTTATCCTTCGCAAGGGTACCCACCCAATAAATCGTGATGAGTTGTTTTTATATCGTGCCTGACATGTCGTGAGGCCTCAGACTGTTGGCCGGAAAAGGTGGTTAATCCGGGCTGATCGAATAGGACTTGAGAAAGAGATTGACCCAGGTGCCGTAGAAGTTGACAATGCCGACGCCCGGTGCGAAAGCAAAACCTTGTTCCTCATCGACAGCATGCGGCAAGTCGAAGAAAAAATCGACGCAATCGAGATACTTATATTTCTGCCCGATATCATATTCCACGGTGCGATCGCGCTGCACATGCACCTTCCAGCGACCGCTATATGGCGTGGGATTGTAATAATAATTTGCCCCATCATTTTTGGTAAAATCGAGCCATAAAACTTCACGCCCGTTGATCAATTTATAAACACTGCCGCCGGCAATGCGAATCCATTCGGTATGCTCTGCTGAGACGCCAAAGGAAAAATACACCTGGCTGCCAATCAGTTTCTGCTCAATAATTCGATAAGTTATGGTTTGTTCTGTACCGTTCCAGCCGCTGTAAGTCCAGGAATTGCCGGGCGCCAGCGGAAAATAAGTTGCCGCTTGATTTTTGGGGTCAAGGATAGCATTACTTTCACAAGAGAACAAAAATAACACAAAAAGCAGATAAAGCGTTTTATTGCGCACAAGTCCCTCCGGTTTCCTTATTTTTGCAAAATCATTTTGCCGGTTTTCAGCCAGTTTTCGGCTGAAATCTGGTAGAAATACAAACCGCTGCCGAGCTGTTTCCCCTGCGTATCGCGGGCGTCCCAGGTGATGGCATATTCACCACGCTCCAGTTTTTCATCGAGCACAGTGGCGACTTCTCTGCCCAGCAGGGTATAAACCATCAATTTAACATGTCTGCTCTCAGCAAGAGTAAATTTAATTCGTGTCTGCGGATTGAAAGGATTGGGAAAATTACCGAGCAGTTGCAAGCCCTGCTGCAGTGGTTCATTTGCCGGCGCTTCAACCGAAGTCGTCATGCCGCTTGCCAGCCGGAAATCAATACCGCCGACATCGCCGGCGACGACAACGACGGGTGCATTTTCGAGGTTTTCGCTAATGCCGTTGTACTGGCTGCGGCTACCGAAATACGACGCTGATACGCGGTAATTCCCGCTCGGGATGCCGGAAAAAACATATTGCCCGGCCGAATTGGTGCGCGCCGCAGCGACGACACTGCCAGACTCATTATAGAGATAAACCTGCGCATTGGTCAGTGGCGAACCGCTTTCATTACTCACGACTCCGCTGATCTGTGCCATACCGCCAAATGTTGGATTTCCAGCTTCATCGTTACGCAAAAAAACCATCGGCGTCAGCTCAAAATCGATACCACCGACAGCTACGCCATCTTTGATCGTGATCATTTTTACAGCTGCGGGATCGAAGGAATTATCGTAATATTCAGGGATGAAATTGTCGGCGAAAGCCAGCAGCAAAAACTCACCATCGGGCAGGCCGGCCAGTTCATAACGGCCATTCGTTTGCGTAACAGCGGTATAAAACAATTCGGAATCTGGCCACAAAAGGATGGTGATTGCCGGGCGCGCGATGACCACGCCAACATCGATCGGCATTCCGGCATCTTCAGAAACCAAACGCCCGGAGATCGACCCGGCGCCGTCATTTCGAGGTTGCAAGTCAAAGGCTATTTCGCGAATTTCGCCGGCGCTCACATGCACTGAGTCTGCAAGCTGGGGAACCGGAACATTTTCATAATAGGCAAAAGCGCCATCAGCATAAATCGAAACGAGATAATCACCTTGCGGCAGCCAGTTAAATTCAAAGCGGCCGCTGTCATCCACTGTGGTTGTGTAATTCCAAAACCAGATCGGCGCCATAATTTTGTCATGCCAGACCGGGGTGAGCTCAACGAGTGCACGGGTGATGGGTAAACCGATTGATTTTTCTCGCACAAGCCCGGTGACACTACCATAAAACGGGCGTAGTTTTAAATAAAAGTTCGTGTTCACATACTCGCTATTCTGAGCGATAGTGACGGGGGTTGCAGCCGCACGGGTTGCAGCATTTTCAAACCACATTTCGGCGAATGAAAAACCTTCCCAGTACTGCGCGTGCACGAAATAATCATCCGGTGCAAGCCGGTCAACCCGGTAAAATCCGCTGCTGTCCGTCTGCGCCCAACCCCGGGTTTGATCATTGCAATGGCCGTCAGGGTCTATCCGGCCGTCGCAACGGTGAATTTCCACCGCCTGCACGTTGATCCAGGCATTTTGCAGCGGCCGATCGTTTTCATCAAAAATATAGCCGGAGATGGCTGAATTATGTGATTTGACCGGCAGGGAAAAAGAAACCTCCACAGGCGCCGAACTCGAATCATCGATGGTGATGATATCAGCTTCTTCGCGGGTTCGGGCAGAATTCCACCAAATCGTAGTATATTGGCCGGCTTGTGAATAAGTTGCGGATGCCACGAAATCGCCTGCGGGCAAATTCAAAAACTGAAAAAAACCATCGGCATCTGTCTCTGCAAAAAAGCCAAACACCGGGCGCAGAAGATCAAATCCGCCGTTGGGGTCATCGTTGCGCCGGTAGTCTGATTCAAGATAAACCTGAGCCGCTTCAAGCGGTGCGCCCTGTGAATCATAGACGAAACCCTCGATCCGCCCATCCATTTTTTGCATGGAAAAAACAAAATCGATTCCTGCGATGGTTGCACCACGTTCAACTTTAAGGGGCGTCCGGGGTCCGGCGCTGCTATCGCCTCTCCACCACTGTTCCCGATAGCCCATTCCTTCCATAAACACTGCTTTAACAAAATATGATCCCGGCTTTAAATTGCCGAGCACATAGCGGCCATCGGGAGCGGAAACCGCGGCTGTACCACTCGCCGACATGTCGGTATTTTCAGTGGAAATCGCGAAGAGCATGGCCCCGGCAAGCGGATGTCCATCGGTATAAGTAACGCTGCCGCTAATGCTGCCTGCGGGTTCGAGTGAAATTATTATATCGGTGATTTGCGTGCTGTCGGAAATAATCAGCGCTGTTGCGGACTGGAAATCTGCCGCATTTTGATAAAACTCCGTGAGGTAATTTCCACTTTCTGCCTGCAAGGTATATTTTCCGGGCAAAATATTTTTCAGCACAAATTTTCCGTTAATATCTGAAAAAGCCTGCAAAAACAAAAAAGGATTGTTTTGCGCAAAAGCGGTCACCACGGCGCTGTCGATGGCTGCGCCGTTCTGGTCTTCAACGATGCGGCTGGCAATAAACGACGGTGTTTGCGGAAATTTTTCCAACACAATATCGATATCTGCAACCCATTCGCCGGAGGCCAGCATGATGACCCTTGCACTGTCGCGGTCGATGGTGTTGCCGTAAAACTCTGGCACATAACCAGGCACATACGCAATGACGACATATTCGCCCGGCGGCAGATTGTCAATTTCGTAGGAATGATCATCGTTGACGATGCCCGGCATGATAAAATTTCCATGATCAGAGTTGGAAACCTGCCAGGCAAAAACTTCGGCGCCCGCCGGATCATCATCGACAATGCCGGTTAATTGTCCGCTGATATGCGCCGGGTCCTGAAGATCTGCGACGATAAAAGCTGGTGCAAGCCGGTTATTATCGGCTGCGTGCGCAAGTTTTACCGCCCGTTGCAGGGCAGGGAAAACCGATTGTTGTTTTTGCCCGCCGGCCAGCGAAGTGCTCAGCAGCAGCCCGGACAAAAATACAAGCAGCAAAGTGGGTTTCGAATGATGTCGCATCAATTCCTCCATTAGTATATTCCTGTGTTTTTTCATCGCTTAATAATCTGTATTCAGCATGTGCAACCCACATGCCAATTCCAAGTTTTAAAATTACCTGCCTGTGAATAGCCGGTGGATAAATTTTTGTTCAGATTTTTGAGAACAGTTTCAAAATTACATTCCGGAAGCAGGCCTGCACGATGCTGCTCAAACCAAATAAATATTTACATTTAAATTTGAAAACGCTATTATGTCGGAAGTTAAATTTACTTGATGGAAAAGCAAATGAATGCCTGGTTACTCGAGATTGATATCCAATTATTCCGGTTGGTCAACAACGATATGCAAAATCCGTTATTTGATTTTTTGATGCCGCTCATCACCGCCAAACATAACTGGACGCCGGTATTTATTATTTTGATCATTGGGCTTGTGTGGAAAGGCGGTTATCGCGGCCGCCTTGTATTACTGCTGACCATTCCCGTCATTCTGCTCAGTGATCAGATATCAGCCTCGCTTTTGAAACCGCTTGTCGGCCGCATCCGCCCCTGTGTCGCATTAGAAAATGTCAATGCACTGATCGGCATCAAAACGTCTTTCTCGTTTCCATCATCGCACGCGACGAACGCCTTTGCTGCGGCAACACTTTTTGCCTATTTTTACCCGGCAAATAAATTCTGGTTTATGACCTTAGCGGCGATCATTTGTTTCACCCGGGTTTATGTTGGCGTCCACTTCCCCTGGGATGTATTTTTTGGCGCGATACTGGGTGTTTTGTGCGCAAAATCAGTCCTTTTCGTTTACGAAAAACTGGAAGAGAAATTTGGCAGAATCAAGCTGTTTGAACCACAATGATTCTGGAAAGGATTCCATTTTTCCTGCAAACCGCAACAGTATTTATCAATTAGTATAGCAAGAGTCGGTAATACAAATGAATTTAGCAACCAAACTCTACCCTCAAACGATTTTTGGGGAAAAATATCAGGGTAATTTTGAGCGATTGCTCGCAGAAATCGCTGCAGCAGGGATCAACACCGTGATCACGCCGGTATTTCAGGGCAGCCGTCTTTTTTTTCCTGATGAGAAAAACGGTATCGATCCCCAGTGGAATCTGCTTCTGTTGCAGGGGAAATGCCGCGAAACCGGAATCGCTTTCATTCCGGAGTTCCCTTTATTCCACGATCCGGATACATTCGACAACATCGAACAATATCGCCCGGTGAACGCTGCTGGCGATCATGTGCAGGCCGGCGAGTGGTATCGCCCCATTTGTCCATCGAACACATCCTATTTGCAGTATCGCCTGGCATCCCTGTTTCAAGCGATTGCCTGTTTTGATCCTGCGATAATCAGTCTCGATTTTATACATTACCCCTACCTTGCAGGACACACTGCATTTCAGCCGGCGACAAAATCACTGCCTGAGTTTTGTTATTGTGATTTTTGCCGGACAAAATTTCAGGAATTTTCCGGCCAGATGGAGGTGGAGAAATTCCCTGATTACTGGTTTCAATTTCGCCAGGCAACGATAACCTACGTTCTGGTTCTCATTGCCGAAGAAATCGAACGTCTCGGTCGGCAAACAAAATTGATGGTTCAGCTACCGGCAATTGACGCACCCGGCAGCGTCAACAATCTGCAGCAAGTCACCGGCATCGATATCGAGCAGTGGCACAATATCGTCGATATTCTCAGCCCGCATCTTTATACACATCAGTTAAGTGGTAAAAACGAGTGGGCACAAATATTTCTCAACGAAACGCAGGCAGTTTCGCAGGCACAAATTATTCCTGAACTCGACGTGCCGTTCTATGCGGTCGAAGCAGAAGAAAACATGCAGGTCGGCGAACTTATCGAAGACATACGACTGAGCGGGTTTGCAGCCATGTCATTATATCACTGGGAGCTCTTGTCGGAAAATGATATTTTGCTGGATTTTCTTGCAGAATTAAGTGAGCAATAATGGAATGTTTTCCACAACAATATTTTTAGGAAAACGAAACGGGTTTCCGGCGTTGAGCGAATACCCGTTTCTCCTGAAAGCCTGATAACTTCACTAAGGTGATAAATTTTCTCAGATATTACTTTTTACAGACTTGCGTTTTGCACTTTTGCCTTTTAATTTATAAGGTGATTTAACCTCATTCTTCCGGCTACGGCCGGAGTTTTTCCTGATCTTCGGCTTGCGATTTTCATTCCGCCGGGCAAATTTCTCTTCATCACGTTTTTTTTGCTTATATTTTTCCTCATGCTCAGCTTCATTACGCCGGCGAGGTTTGTCGTTGCGGTCGTAACGCCGATCATGCCGCACTTTCCGGTAATTTCGGGGGGAGCGATTTTCGTGTTGTTTCACTCTGCCGCGCACGAAATAATTATCCCGGTTCCATATCTGTTGTTTACGGTAAACCACAGGTTCGTGCGTGCGGTAGCGCCAGCGTTGTTGCCATCGTTTGTAATGTCCGCGGTTGACATAATGAACCGAGCGTCGCGGGTGATAATAATCACGAACGATGAACGGCACGGAAAAAACGCCAAAACGACGATGCCGCAAATGATTGTGCCAGGCAAGGCGAAAACCGCGGCCCAAAGCGATCTCAAATGAAAACGCAGGCGCATATTCATAACCGATAAATGAAACAAATTCATCGAGCAACCAGCGATCTGCGCGAATGGGACGCCGCGATGTTACAACGGAAATGAAGGCGTCACCATTCATGCCGACAAAATAAACCGGATCATCATCGAGCAGCTCCGACAGGCGATAAACCCGGCCCCGACGTAATTTAAATTGTCGTGTACTATTTCCGGGATAAATGACATTCGCATAACCATCGGGATCGACCAGCAGGACTGCGATATAACAATCCCGCCGAGGTCGCAGAAAAAAATCGACATTTTCATAATCGACATAATCTTCATAGTCGGAAGTGCGCCAGACATCAATCTGTATTAGCTTTTGAGATGCCGGCAGCGTAGCGGCATTGAACGAGAAAACGATGGCGGCAAAAACTAAAATCAGGCGTTTCATCAAAAGTCTCCTTTCATAGTTTACTGCACGGCTAATCGGGGCCGGTCATATTTCTCAGGTTCAACCTCCGGATTGCCGGGATCGATCTGATAACCCCAGTCGAACTGAACGAGATCAGCATTTAAATCGGTGATCCGAATTTTTGCGAAATGGTTATCTGCGGTCCAGATGAGATAGGTGTGACCGGTAATCGCCTCGACGAAGCCAAGTTGCGACCAGCCGATTTCCGGTGCATAGCTCACATCGTCGAACGATTCCGTATAGCCATAATCCTGAATCTGTGTTTCGCTGTTCAAAGTATTGATATACAATCCACCGCTGGCCTGATGGAATTCAAATGAGATATCGGAATCAGCAGCGCGAAAATCCTGGATCGTATAAGTCGAAAAATCATAGGCCGAAATATCGGGGAAGCGATTCTGGTCGTACATTCGGGCGCCAGCCCCTTCCGGGCGTGGTGTATCAAAAACGACATCATAGCTCAAATCACTTTCATTATCCGAAAAATCGAATGCTGCAACAGCATAAAAATACGTTTGCCCGTTGGCGACAGCGGCATCGGTAAAATACGGGCTATTCGTCGTGGCGATCAACTCATAACCGTCATTTTCATAAAAGCTGCGATAGACATTGTAACCCGAGAGATCGCTTTCATTGTTTGGATACCACGAGAGGAAAACCTGCCCGTCGCCGGTAATCGATTCGACGCCGCGAGGAACGGCCGGGGCTTCAAAATCTTCTTCCACATAAACATTTTCTTCACAGCCGCTGAGCATACCGCTTATAACAAGGAAAGCAAGAACTGCAATTTTTTTGAACATGACGAACCTCCTTAAGTTTGTTGCTGCTTATGGCAACGGCCATGCCAGTATCCTGACAACATTTCGATAAATCAGAATAAATCTATTATTAATAATAAAAAAAGGGAATCATAAAAATATGATTCCCTTGGGGAATAAGAGCAAACTTTGGCAGACGCTGGTTTTATGTTGCAAAATTACACAGAAGCAAAAAACCCGGTTAGCAGCTCATCATTCTTTAAGCTGCATATCCCGCATCAATCCGGTGGCAATTTTATCGATGACCTCCGGTGAACTATAAAAATTCTCTGAAATTCTTTGCTTGATAAGTTCCAACTGCTTTTCCTTTTCTAACGCGTTGGCTTCCATTTTTTCATCAACCTTCCCGCTGATGCGTTCCGCCTGTTCCGGAGAATCAGCGACCTTGCTTTGTATCAGGGCTTGTTTCAGCGTACTATCTCCTTCGGCGAATTGCGCTGTTTTTTGTGCTTCGAACAGCTTTTTCGCTTTGGCAGATAATTCAACAGTGTCAGAACTCTTCTTATCTCTGGTTTTATCCGGAGTTAGCTGATTTTCCTCAGTCTCGCGTGAATTCACCTTATAAGCCGAGATACGGTCGTGTGGTAATCCCAATCCTGTTTTGTCAATTTTCATCCTTAACTCCTGGAGAAGAGAAATTAGAATATCAGCCTGATATTAATTGAGCCGTAATTCTCAAATTAAATCATACAATCAAAATGTCGTTTTTGGCTATAATTATAAAACCACTTTTCGTTCATAATTCAAAATAGAAAATAACGAATATGATGGCTCAATAATTTTATCGTCGGATGTCGAGAATTTCTGGAGAAGATAAATGTGAAAATTTAGGAAAATTTTTCCTATGTCCCTGTCGGCTTCGCCCTACACGCCCAAGTTCATCCTTAATTTGCTGTTTTTTCTTTGTTGTCAGATGCAAATTGGCCTTGATTTGTGCATCGATTTGCCGTTGCACCGATTTCAAAACGGAAAATTTTTCCTTGTTGAAAGCATCGGTGCCGGCAGTTTTGTCATCATCATCGGGTTGCTGCAAGAGTTGTAATTCTTCCTCAATCTCCATTTGCAAATGAGCTTGTCTGTGCTGGGAAGATCTCAAAAGAGAAACATTTGAATGCTTCAAAGCCTTTCGTTCTTCGCTCAACTCTCTATGCAATAAACGAAGTAAATGGAGTATCCGGGTGAATACTCCTGTATTGTTTTCATTATAATTACAATCTGTTTGTTTACTGGAATACATCTCAAGCGACACTTGAAAAAGTGAGGGCTTCAATTTGTCGTTTCGGCTGCGCTGAAGAGGTGCTTTCCCGCTGTTCCAGCATATCGGCCCAGCCGTCACGCAAATTGCCCAGGACTTTGCGACATTTCATGATCTTTTCAATATCATTCTGGTGATCGGCCCGGTCCAGTTCACCGAGCAAAAATATGTAGATATCGCGCAGATTGCGGGCGAGATCCGCGCCTTTTTCATAATCCAGCGCTGCGAGAAGTTCCAAAATAATATTCTTTGTCCGCAGAATTAGCCCCGCCTTTTCTGCATATGCCTTTTTCTCGGCATGATCAGCAGCCTGCAGCAAAAATGACATTCCCCCTTCCAGCAACATTAAAATAATTTTCCCGGGGTCAGCAGTGAGGATTTGCGTGGTTTTGTAATTGTTTAAATTTTTCTGGTACATAAACATCCCTTTTCATGTCCAAAGGTTCGATACTCGTATCCTATACTTATTAACAGAATCTCCGATCTCTGTATCTTCGTTTTACCCGCCACCCAATTGAGAGGTTAGCCATGAACCTTGTGCGTTCAATTTGGCGATGGTTTCTTCCATGATTAAAAACTGAGAAATCAATCGCTGTCGTTTCATTTCAAGCGTATTTTCCATCGATTCGATCCGCTTTCCAACTCTGGTGATCGTATCAGACAGCGAATCCATTTTAAACTCGACATAGCCATCGAAATCATCGGTCAAGCCATAAACCGTACGATAAAAACTTTCCATCACCCCAAGAGTCAGCGAAAGCGTGCCAACGGCGCCGGTTCCGGTTCCGGTATATTGAATAACCAGCCCATCGATATTCGTTTCGCCGTCATCACCGGTTAAAACCTGGCCACTTCCTGTGGCCGCTTCTCCATTAATCGTTCCTGCTACATCTGTCCCGTTATAGGCCTGATCGGTAATTCCCAGATTGTTTGCTGTTTGTGAAATTGTAAATCCATAACCGCTGCCATAACTGTTATGCGTCAGCGTCAGTTGATTGCTGCCGTTTTTGCCGGCAGTCATTTCTATCCTGTAGCGCCCTGTTGTTGTCGTTGAGGTGGTACCGAAGGTTAAACTGCCACCATTGGTGATGCCACTAATGCTCAGGTCAAGCTGGCTTGTTCCGGTTTCTCTGTCAGTGATGACGAGTGCGCCATTCGAATCTATGGTCGCATAAACCTCACTATTATAAGCTGACTCAATCGCCGACAGCAACCCCTGCACCGTGTCCGTTGAGGTATCGCTGATCGTGTAGGAACCATCAACCGAATAGCCGTTGCGGCGGGTACCGGTAAAACTGATCACCGCACCATTTGAAATATCGTTTGATCCTGTGCCGGTGGTATCGATCGCATTCCACACAGATGAAGCCGTGATTGCCCCTCCGGCGATCAGCGTATTGTTTTTCGACGCCGTGAGCTGTTGAGCATACTCGGTTTGAAATTCAGTGTTAAATTTGGAGACCACTTCATCGATATCATCACCGGCAGTGAGGGAAATTGTCGCTATCCGGCTGGTTAAAGTGTCGGTGATCGTTACCGTTTCACTGCCAGAGATGCCGCCGGACAAATCCGTACTGCCGGTTACATTTCCCTTCGAGGCTGCCTGCGTTATATTGACGTCATAGGTCCCGCCAACCGTATCAAGACCGCTGGAGACAAATTTAATCGTACTCGTGCTTCCCTCGCCACGGACCGCAAGCAAATCAAGGACATCGGAAAAGTTATTATTAAGTAAATCAGTCAATTCGTCATCATCGATTTTTAAAGTGCCGTCATTTTGCAGGCGAATTCCGATCAGCCCGAGGGTAGTATAAGACGAACTGATGCCGGCAACGCTGCCCAATACTTCACTCACAAGATCGGTTTTCACGGAACGTAATGTGCCGTCGCCGAACAGAATCCCCCCGGTTTCTTCATTTTCGCTGTCATAGCTCAATTGTTCGGCAACAATATTGATGATACTGTTATAGCTATCGACGAACTCCTGCACCTTGGCTTTGACGGCCTCGACATCGCGATCGACAGCAAGCGTCACTGTCGTCGATGTATTGGCTGAAACCAGGTTCAACGAAACACCGGCAATCAAGTCGGTAATATTATTGGATTCGCGTGTAAAAGTCGCCCCGTCTACCTCGACCAATGAATCCAAACCAGAGACGAGCTCCATATCACGACCTGCAGTCGTTTCGGTGACTTCACCGAAATCCAGCGTGCCGCCGCCTTCGTTTCCAGAAAAAATATTCACTTGCAGCAAAGAGCCGCCGGCAGTCAGGTCTTTGACCACCAGCATGCCGGCCGTATTGCCGTCGGTACCATCACTGAAATATGCATTGACCGCCGAACTGCCACCGAATGCCGTCTCGATCGTATCCAAAAATCCACCAACTGCATTGAGCGCCTGGCTGGTACTGGAGATGGTAAAAGAGGTGCTCACGGCTGTGCCGTCATTTTGTTGTCCGGTTATTGTGATGGTATCACCGTTCACAATGTTATTAGCATCGCTGCCGGTATTAATTTCTGACCACAATGTCGAATCGGTCACGACACCGCCACCGGCCGCTGTCGTTTTCGTCATCGCATTTGCAGAGGTATGTACTTCATTAATTGCGGTCTGGTCCCCGTGAAGAAATCCCATAATCTGCAACACATTGCTCGTATCACTAAACGACGTCGTACCGCTGATATCGAGCCGATAAAGCGTATTATTGTCTGAATCGGTTTCCGTCACAACGGAAGCCGAAATGCCTGTTAACGCATTGATATTTGCGGCGATATCAGTCAGAGATTCTGATTGCAGATTGATGCTCACAGCCTGGCCGGCAATGGTTACCGAAGTTGCACCAGGGATCGTGCTGAGCCCGCGCAACGAGCCGACCGCTGTGGCGGATGAAGTAAATGCATCGCTTTTTGCGCCATCACTCGTCCGATTTTTCAAAGAGGTAGTCGAACTGATAAAGCCAAAGCTTTGCAAAATATCGGATGTGCTGGCATCGAGAAGCGAAAAACCGGTACTCCCGGAGTCATCACTTGTTAAAATGAGCTGATACTCGTCACTGGCGTTGGCAATAATCGTCGCCGTAACGTCTGTAGCATTAGCACCATTGTTTAGCAAATTCACAGCATCGCGGACGTCTTCCAGCGAATCAGTCGTCGAAACAGCAATCGCCTGTCCGTTGACCAGGAACTCTCCCGACAAATTCAGCGCGGTATCCCGGGTTGAAAAAATCGCCGAACCCAGCTTTTGTGATTGCGCCTTCTGCAGCACGCGAATATTGTACGTTCCCCGTGCTGCAGAATTCGTCGTCGAAATATTGATAATATCTTCCGGATCCGTTGAGCTTGAGCTTGCAAGGTTTGAGCTGAACAACTTATATGTTTTTTCAAGCGTCAGCTCCTGGGCCACGCTCTGCAGATCCAAGAGTTTAGAATTAATATTTTTCCATTCTGCGAGTTGTCCGTTAAAGAAATCACGTCTGCCTTCCAAAAGAGACACACGTCCCCTGTCAATCTCAATGATCTGGTCGATGATCTCACGCCAATTGAGACCAGAGATGAGACCACTCACAGATGCAAGAGCATCAGTCATGGATTTACCTCAAGCGTCTGCGCCAATAAAGATTAAGCAACTTGATCGACAAGGGCTCCGAGTTGTTCACGGATTCTCGCCGCAATGTTCAGCGTTTCTTCAGGTGGAAACTGGCGGATGACTTCATCGGTTTTGGTGTCAACAATTTTCACACCCTGTTTTCCCGTCGCATCATCCACGAAAAAGCTTAAATGTTTTGCATTGGATTCTTTCAGCACATTATTCGCTTTTTCTATTTCCTTCTGAAGCTCCTCGGGAGAAATACTTCCCTGCATATCTTTTTCGGGAACTTCAAAACCGCCTGAAGTTTGTTGCTTTTTCTCAATTTTGTCAGGCGTAGGGGCTTTAAAAGCTTGCCCTTTCACTTCCTGCGGCGCCAATTCAGCCGCTGAAGGCAGAGATAGCATCCTGCTGCTGTTGCCAATTTCGATTTGATTCATCTTACCGCTCCGTTCTTATTCATTTCAGTCGGGGTGAGGTTGCCCTCACCCGGCTAAAATTTTCTGGTTAAGATTATTTAAATAATCTTACCTTAACCCAATAATGAAAGGACGGCTTGTGGCAAGGAGTTAGCCTGGGCTAACATCGAAACACCAGCCTGTTGCAATATTTGATTTTTAGTGAAAGTAGACATCTCCATTGCCATATCCACATCACGTACGACAGATTCGGATGAGGTCAGGTTTTCAACGGCAGTCTGCAGGTTCGCGGAAGCATAACTCAGGCGATTCATATTCGCACCGATGGCACCACGAGCCGTGTTAACAGAACCAATAGCAGTATCAATCGTACCCAGGGCGGTCTGAGAACCACTCTGAGTCGTAAGCGACAGCGTATCAATTGAAAGTGAAGTTTTTGTTACACTGGAAATCGTAAATCCCAGCTTTTTATCTGCATCATTTTTATCGCCAATCTGGAACTGGGCAGCGGTCCCGGTAACACCGAAATCATTACCACCGGAACCATTCATCGTCGCCAATGCAGCACCGACAGTATCGATTGTTGCGCCACCGGAGATTTTGAATGATACACCGATCGTTCCAAAAGAAATGGTTGAATTTGTCGTCAATACAGCGGTTTCACTGACTGAACCAAATGTTAGGGTCAACGTGTCCGTGGAAGCGGAATAACCAAACTCGTAAGAACCGGTCGCTGCACTGTCAACATTAAAATCGTAAACATTACTTATTGTTGCCTCAGCATCAGTATCTGCCGATCGAGTGCCATAACCATTAAGCAACGAAACTCCGTTGTATTCGGTTGAAGTTGCGATCCGGTCAATTTCCGAGATAAGCTTCTGCGCTTCAGCATCGATTTCCGTCCGGTTGCCATCCGAGTTGGATGAGGCGGACTGGGTTGCCAGCTCCTTTAAGCGGGTCAGCATGTTGTGGATTTGCTCCATGCCACCCTCAGCCACCTGCAGAACGGATCCTGCTTCGGATGCATTGCGCGTGGCAGCTTTCAGAGAAGCGATTTGTGCTCTGAACTTCTGAGAAATCGACAGGCCAGCAGCGTCATCAGCTGCACGGTTAATACGGAAGCCGGACGACAATCTCTCAAGTGATCTTGCAAGATTGTTGCTCGTCCGACCAAGATTGCGATTCGCGGTAAGCGACGCAATGTTGTTTTGGATACGTAGTGCCATTGTGATCCTCCATGATGTTAATGGCTTAAGTAATTGTGAATTGTTAGGCTTTTCGCTTTGACTAAACAACCAGCCATGGCTGTTATCAAATTGAAATTTCCGGTTCTGAATTAAATATCGACATACTGTTTAAACACCTTAACAAAAAAAACACAGAACAACAATATTCGGCAGGCAGGGACTCTTGCATAAAACAAAACATGCAAAATCGCCTTGTTTCTTTTAACCGGTTCAGCTTCACTCGCGATCAATAGCGCGAAAGCATCCTCGCTGAGCGTAGCGCTCGTGCTGCTCGGCGAGGATGCCTTCGCTTCTATGTTTCCGGGGGATTTACCACTTTCAGGCTCATCGCTAAAACAACACCGCATGACGATCTCGGAACTTGCGAATAAATTACACTATTCATCCACCGGTCTCACCGACAAGCTTATAAAACGCTGCAAAGTTTTGTTCGGCGAAACACCGGGGCGCCTGCTGCGTGTGTGTCACACATTTTCCGTGACCGCCGAATGCAAACGCCTGGAAAGAGAGTTTGAGAATAATCCGGCCAGCCGATCGTCGTTGCCGCACACCACAAAAGATTACCGCCGCACCTTGCAGCGTTTGATTGGAATATGTTACAGTGATTTAAAAGAAGCAACCAAAGAAGAGCACTGGGCTGCGGTATGGATGCGGGCGTGGGGGGGAGAGAAATCAATAGCCACCCTTGCAAGGTTGATGTGAGATTGGGATGATATAATACCCCAAATTACATCTCACAATCGTAATTCCCAGAAACCTTCGCAAGGGTCAGCGCCCTGAAAATGAAAAAAACAAGCGAGCGGTTGAATTATAAATTCAAAATGTTACATTTATTTTCATGAAAAGGAGTTAAAGGATGAAACGAACTTTCATTTTATTAGCACTGGCATTTTTATTAACCACGACCGGGTGCGACAAAAACCCGGCCACCCCGGTTGCCTCTGATGTACCGGAGGGTAGCGCGCAATTGTTGGATAGCCCGGCATTAGCGAAAGCCACAAGCAGAAAAATCCCGACAAAAATTATATTGCAAGGGGAAATAACGTTTGCTGATGGCACCATGTTTGAGTCGGCGACGAAGAAAGAATTTGCTTTACCGGAGCGGCTTTGGGCAACGATTTCTAATCCTGCTAATCCGGAATCGGGGCCAGGGGATCAGGTGTTTTATACGGTTGACTATGCAGAAAATTTTATGTTTGCCGGCTTCGTTGCTTTTGAAATATGGAATTATCCAGTGTCCAATCAGTATGATGTGTGGGATCATTTTGCCTGGATTAACCTATCAGCGACAACAGGTGCATCTTTTAACGCAGACGATTTAGTCGATGAATGAACTCTTTCTTCATTGTCTTCTGGATCATGGAATAACCCACCTCATCCACCTGGTTTATACCAAACACAATCAACCAGGTTCAATTACAAGTTCTGGGATGGTGATATATATTATCTGCGAGCCAGAATGATTTCAACTATTAGTTATGTAGTCCAGGTCGAATATTTAAAAGGTATATTAATCGGCTCGAAGGAAATTTTTTAAATAGGGCTAAACAGAACCGCTCACTCAATTTAATTATTTTAATTTGGAGATACATCAATATGGCTCGAAAATTAATCTATTGGTTTTGTTTCGTTTATTTTTTCTATGGGTTCAATGTTACATTACTAAGCCGGCAAGAAACGGGAAATACACCACAATCCGACAAAATACACAAGAAAAAAAACAACCATATCACAACCCACAACATCAAGCTCAAAAAGGGTGTTGAATCCAATTTCCTACTCACTCGCGACGGTCAGCCCCACATCATCGAAACCGACCTGACGGAAAAGCTGCGCATCATCGTTGAATTCAAGGGCCAACCATTGGTTAAAATCATCGGTGCGGACAGGCAGCAACGCCTGGCGAAACGCGCTTCTTATCAAACTCTTTTTTCACGATTTGAAAACGACTTGCAAATCATGCAACAAGCTGCTTCCAACAAATATCCTTCGATTCAGGCAACAGCTCAAGTCGAGCGGCAATTCACTATCGCTTTTCTCGGCGCCAGTCTGAATGTGCCACGAGCGCTACTCAATAAAATCCAAAAGTTAGACTATGTCAAACGCATCCATTACGACAACGAAGTCAAAGCCTTTGTCAATGAAAGCATCGGTATTATCCGGGCGGATTCGGTCTGGAAGAAGTACGGAACGCAAGGAGAAGATATACGCATCGGCATCCTTGATACCGGCATCGACTACAACCACTCCGATCTGGGCGAGGGTTTCAAAGTTGTCGGTGGTTATGATTATGTCAATGGCGATGAAGACCCCATGGATGACCACGGCCACGGCACCTACATCGCCGGCATCGCAGCAGCGGATGGCGACAGTCTGCGCGGCGTGGCGCCGAAAGCGCAATTGTATGCCTATAAAGTGCTCACCCACAATGGTTCAGGCTGGAATTCAAATATTATCACAGCCATTGGACGAACTTTAGACCCGAATCAGGATGGTGATTTCTCCGACCGGCTTGATATCGTCAATATGAGCTTGGGAGGATTCGGCAACCCCGATGACGCCATGTCTATCGCTGTCGATAATGCGGTGCGTGCCGGGGTTACATTTTGTATCGCCTCGGGAAATGGAATTCCACAGTTTCAAGGATATAACGCCATCAGCAGTCCGGGCACAGCACGCCTTGCCATAACTGTCGGAGCAAGTCACAAACAAGGCAAAGTGGCTGATTTCAGTATGAAAGGGCCCAATATCAGCATTGCGACTATTAAGCCGGAAGTTGTGGCGCCGGGCGTCGATATTCACTCCCTGTTTTTGCACGGCGGCTATCGTTCTGCTGACGGCACATCACCGGCCACTGCTTTTATTTCCGGCGTCGCTGCCCTGCTCAAGTCGTTGCACCCAGGCTGGCAACCGACGCAGATTAAATCGGCGCTGATGACTTCTGCCGTTGATTTGGGCGAAGACGTCATGGCGCAAGGCAGCGGCCGCATCGACGCCTTTGCTGCGGCGGAAACAGGAGTAATAGTCGAACCGGCTCACTTGAGCTTCGGTATGATTGATGTATCGTTGGAGCAGGTACAAGTTGCAGACACGTTGTTGTTTAAAAACACATCGTCGCAACAACAGGAAATTGATTTAAATTTTACCGGATTGCAAAGTGGTATTGCGTTAAACTCTTCGCCGGGCAGATTTACACTGGAACCCGGGGACAGTCTAAATGTAGTTGTTGATTTGAGCGTTACCAATGCTCTTGTACCTTCTCCATCCGAAAGGTCTTTATCGTATGGTGGTTTCATGGACTTTGCAAGCGAAACACAACGCGGTCACATCCCCTGGGCCTTTGTCAAGGCGGCCAAAGTTACCTTAACATTGGACTTGCCACAAAATAGTTTTGCAGTTACTAACAAGAATAAAACTATTCTCGATGGTTTGAATTCTACCAGAATTGATCCTTATACTGTTGAGTTTATTACACCCAGTGGAACATACGACTTGTTCTCGCAATTCCGCGGCGATTCCTTAAAAATAGTAATAAAGGAAAATATTTCAATTGACGGCTTAATGAACATTGCTGTGAGTGCGCAAGATGCACAGCATAGACTATTATTAAAAGGAGTGAATGAAAATGGAGAACCGTTTTCATCAATGGAAGGTGCGCAAAAAAACTATATCTTTCTCTTTCCCGATTCTCTTAATATGTATATCTGGGGATTTTATCGCTTTTCTGATAAACCTGTTTATGTCTCAGACGTTTCTGATCGCTATCTTATTGGAACGGGTGAATTCCATGATAGCGTAGAAAACGAGGCAACTGTCAGGATTATCCAACACATGCCACTGAATGGTATTGTTAATGACAAAACCCTGGTTAATTCTGCTTCAGATTTTATAGCCCAAAATATTGGATTAGATTTTTCACCTGTTTCTAAGAACAGAGTAATTAGTTTCCCCAACAGTGTGACAGGCATTTCAATTGGCACGTCAATCTACAACTTTGAAGGAACCTGGGATCAATATTATCCAGTGAATTCACTTAGCTGGCGAGGAAAATTATTCATGACGCCCAATGTCAGCGAGAAATACCGATTCTCAGTTGGTGGACATGCCCAAAATAAAAACGATTTCTATGATTGGATTGATACGCCCACATTTTTTCCAATCAAGGATAGCATTGGCTGTATTACCGGGGTTTGGCCAACAAGTATTTCCTGGTTTTCTCCAAGTGGCGAAACCATGATCTTCGGTAAAGCCCCTATTCATGCGTAAGTCTGGTTTGTTAACAACTTTTCAGGCAGATCAAACATCGGGGCACTTATTCACTTCTATGGCGCTCTATATGAATTACGCGACAAAGACAAATTTTTACAACCATCGAGATATTCAACGCAAATAGTGAGTCCATCTTTCATGATATGGCGCCGGTTTTTCGACCAATGGATGTAGACCCCGGTAAATATCACACGGAAGTAACCAATGGCAATTACTGGATCAAGGGTTTCAAAGGCAAAGCAAAATATGCCTCCGCTTTTGATCTGGAAAAAGAAGACCCCAATTCACCCATCTTTACTTCACTGAAAGTGTTCAACTCATTAGACCACTCCAGGGAATCGATTCAACCGGGTGAGTCGGCGCGGGTGGAGTTTTCTGCATCCAATTATATTTTTATCAAAGATATCGAGCATGAATTCTCTCACTGGCAATACCAGCGCATCGCACTAGATTCTACACGGTTGTTTTTTAAACAGAACGGATCGTTGGAGTGGCAAGCGTTACATGTAACCACCCTGCGAGAGGACACGTCTTTTGCCTGGACAGGCAGGGTTCCCGGCATGGTCTACAGCGCTGATCTCTCCCACGCCACCGGCCGGGATTCATCCGCTATCGATCTGAAATTCTACATCGAAGACCAGAGTGGCAACAGCGCCGAGTGGGTTTTGCAACCGGCGTTTGTCGTGGGCAGCGGCTGGCAGCCAACCGCTGTGAAAGAACCGGTAGATCAGCCGCTGGGGCAACCCATGCGTTTTAAGCTGCACCAAAACCACCCCAATCCTTTTAACGCAAGCACGGTTATTCCCTTTGCCCTGCCGCGGGCGGAGAAGGTGCGCATTAAAATCTATGATCTCCTGGGCAGGGAAGTCAAAACGTTGGTGCAAAAACAATTCACTGCTGGCGAGCATCGAATCAAATGGAATGGTGACGACGAATTGGGTCGAGTATTACCGAGTGGGCTTTATGTAGTTAAATTACAGGCAGGGAATTTTGTCGCAACGGGGAAAGTTTTGTTGCTGCGGTGAGCGTCTGCCTTACTCTTCGAAACGCAACCCATTTAACAAAAGCACAGAATAAATTGACGCGCCTGGGTTCTCACCCCGGCGCGTCAATTTTGTTCTAACCTAACAGTGAAAGCGCTGCCTGAGGCAGTGCATTAGCCTGGGCTAACATCGAAACGCCGGCTTGCTGCAGGATTTGATTTTTTGTAAATTCGGACATTTCCAAAGCCATGTCCACATCCCGGATAGCCGATTCCGAAGCCGTCAAATTTTCAACCGCCGAGGTCAAATTTGCCTGAGCATAACTCAACCTGTTCATGTTAGCACCAATTGTTCCCCGGGCCGTATTAACGGAGTCAATCGCCGTATCGATGGTCGCCAAAGCTGATTGCGCCCCGCTTTGCGTCGTCAATGACAAAGTACTGATCGACAGTGAGGTTTTTGTGACACTCGAAAGCGTAAAACCGAGTTTATTATCTGCTGAATTACTATCGCCAAGCTGAAATTCGGCGACAGTTCCGGTTACCCCAAAATCTTTGCCGCCGGAACCGTTCATCGTCGCCAATGCCGCCCCAACGGTATCAATCGTTGCTCCGCCGGAAATTTTAAACGATACACCGATCGTTCCGAAACTGATCGTCGAGTTCGTCGTCAAAACCGCGGTCTCGCTCACCGAGCCAAAGGTCAACGTGAGTGTGTCCGTACTCGCAGAGTAGCCAAACTCGTATGATCCGGTTGCCGCGCTGTCAACATTAAAGTCATAGACATTGCTGATCGTCGCTTCAGCATCGGTATCAGATGTGCGTGTACCGTAGCCATTGAGCAAAGAAACGCCGTTGTACTCCGTTGAAGTTGCAATTCGATCAATTTCAGAGACCAGCTTCTGAGCCTCAGCGTCAATTTCTGTTCGGCTGCCGTCCGAGTTCGAAGAAGCCGATTGGGTGGCCAACTCTTTTAGCCGGGTTAACATGTTATGAATTTGCTCCATACCGCCTTCAGCAACTTGCAAAACCGAAGATGCCTCCGTGGCGTTACGGCTCGCCGATTGAAGAGAAGCAATTTGGGCACGAAATTTCTGAGAAATAGAGAGACCGGCAGCATCATCGGATGCGCGGTTTATACGGAATCCGGAAGAAAGCCGTTCCAGCGACAAACTTAACCTGTTGGTTGTGGCTGAAAGATTTTTGTTCGCCGTTAGAGCCGTGATATTGTTTTGAATTCGCAGGGCCATGTTGATCCTCCATGATTACATGTATCATGTTATGGAAATTCCAGCTGTCGCATTCTGGAACTTCCGTTCTCTAAAGCCCTTGAAAACCGAAAGACAATGTTTTTTTTCACTAAAATCAGTAACGTTATCGTCGATTGAATGACAAAGCTTTAATATAAAAGAGCGAAAATGTAACAAGCCCGCACTTTGAGTGATGATAAGTCCGGCATGCTCGTCGGGGATTTTAACCCACCTGCCGCCCCATCATAAAGTCCCAGACGGAATCGATGGCGGGATAATATCGATTGACAAGCAAGAAGAAAATCCCGCCGAGCGGATGTGGTGGAGCTTGGGAGGCGTTAAACGGAATTGTGGGCGTTCAGAGAAGGTTACCGGGCAGGCTTTCGCAAACCGCCCGGGCTTTTTTGTTCTATCCTTTTTCCGACATCTTTTTTTTCATTTTCCATGCGCCGATTTGCCTCTCAATTTTTTGAATTAAATCCGCACCACGCAAATTTTTTGCCAGAATCCATCCCTCGGGATCGATTAAAAATGTCGTTGGGAATGCAGTGATGCCATAGGACCGGGTCACCTCTTCCGGTCCCAGTGCATTGGGGTAGGGGATTTTATTTTTAGCAACATAATCTTTGACCTTCTCGAGTGTGTCGTAGGAAGTCATGCCAAAAACCTGTAGTTCATCTGCCGGGAAATATTTCGCGACTTCGACAACATGGGGAATTTCACGGCGGCAGGGGCCACACCATGTGCCCCAAAAATCGATGAAGACGAATTTCCCTTTCATCGCTGCCAGTTCAAATTTTTCTCCGGCAATCGTTTCCACTGAAAAAAGCGGTGCTTCCTCGCCCTGTTTCATCTTCAGCGAAATCAACGCCCGATCTACCGAACCGCGTTTTACCGAACGATGCTCAGGGTATTTAAGCTTCAATTTATTCAGTAAAACTTCTGCTTTCTCATTCTTTTGATTATAAGCGAGAGACCAACCGATATAATACAGGATGCTGCCGCCGATGTCTGCATTGTTCGTTTCTGCTTCCAGTGCTAACAGTTTTTGGCTGTAATAATCGGTTGGTATGCCGATTTTTTCAACGACTGACGGTACGTCTGCAAGATAATCATCAATTCTCGCAACAGTGCTTACCCAGCCGTCATCGAGCATCGCTGAATTGACCTCGATTTGCTGTAATAAATCATCCGTCGTCGCCTGAAAATCAGTGAAATTATCACCTGAAAATACCTCTTCGAATACAGTCGTATCCGTCTTGCCTCCGGCCCATACCGGTTCGATTTCTTTGATGAACGGATGCAAAAATGTCGTATGAGCGAGGCGGGTTGCGAGCACGAGCTGGGCATATTTGCCGGAAAAATGACGGTCGAGTTCATCGAGTTTTCTGTTCAGGGCAGCGTAATTCTCCCCTGCTTCCACGATGGAAGCACTGCGGTTTTTCTGTCGCATCTCACGATATATCTTGCTAAACTCATCCATCGCAACCATAAAATCAGCAAAATCCGACCATGCGCTATTGATGGAAATTCTGCCTCTTTCCCCGGCCGGAGAAAATTCCGCCGGATCAAAACGACCTCACCACCGCTGTAGATGTTATGAAAACTCGTGCGCTTTTTATCGACCGCTATTTCTGTATTCTTTGTTGCATAAACCAGGTGTCGCTGATGATTGATTAGAAAAGCATATTCCTGTTTATCCACCAGAATTTCAGTATCATCAAGAATCCATTGGTCATCTTTCTTGACCATCGCCACCGCTTTCTGCGGCTTCCAGTCACAAAAAGCGCCGATGACACTGACCGTATTAACTTCCGCCGGGATGCTCTGCTTTTGCAGAGTAATTTTCACTTCCGCCTGTTCTCCCTTTTTTGCCAGCAGAATTCGTGTACGCACATCTTCCAGCCCTTTGGCCCAAATCCCAAGAATATATTTCCCCGGTTTGGTTTGCAAAGTAAAAGCACCATCAGTAGAAGTTGTAAAGATTTTCGGATCACCGAGATTTTCACTTGTGCGCAGGGCGTACAAACCAATATAAACCTCTTCTGACCGGACATCAGCCGGAACGGAAATATAACCGGAAACCGTGGCCAGATCGGACTGTTCTCCACAGGCAAAGAAAAAAAGCAGGAGCAACACAAAAAACAGGTGTTTCATCAGTCTCTCCATTTGATCATTTGGATATTTTATAGATAATATTCACAGTCGCTATGAGATAACAAATTCCCGGCAATTGGCCAAATGATTTTTGACTAAAAAGTTCAATCGGTGACAGACCTGCCGTTTTGACTATTAATTCTGCAAGTTTCTCATCGTCCGGCATCCCGCAACGCTCGCACCCCACAACGACGATGGTCTGCGTGCTGTCCGTGTGAAAATCACACTTGCATTTTCCTCATTCTTTTCCATTATTAAAATAAAATTCGGACTTTCCTTATGAAGCGCTAAATTCACCGTCCGGATATCTCCGACAACCGAATAAAAATCCCAAAAGCAATACTGTACACAAAAAAATGACACAACCCCAGCAGCACAAATACGATGAGCTCAAATTACTACAGCGCATCGGTGAGGGTGATCAGCAGGCATTTAAAAGCTGTTTTTCGCCTAGCAACCGCGAGTTTATCGTTTTATATGGCTGCGTGTGCAAAATATTGAGATCGCTGAAGACCTGGTGCAGGAAACTTTTCTCCGGCTGTGGCAAAAACGGCAACAAGTGCCCGGCAGCCACAATTTCCCGGCCTATATTTTTCAAATCGCCTACCATCTCGTCATCGATTGGGCGCGTAAAAACCAAGTCCACAAACGCATATTGCAAAAGGCTGTTATCAATGAACAGCCATCTCTGATGACGGAATGCGAAACTGAATTTGACGAATTGACGGCCATTATCGTTAAAAATATCAAAGCCTTACCGCCTGCGATGCAGCAGGCGTTTCTGCTGCACCGCACGGCAAATTTGACTTATAAAGAGATAGCGTCAGTCATGGGAATCACAAAAAAAAGCGTAGAAAAGCACATCAGCGGGGCTTTGAAACGCTTGCGGCGTGAACTATATAAAGTCGACTTTTTGTAATCACCGATTATCCCACCGGTGTTAAATTATGGAAGCGGGATTGCATAGGCCGTGGTTAAAAGATCGTTTTTGTTTAAAACTTATTTTTAAAAATGGGGGTATTGGCGTCTGTTTTCGTTTTACGGATTAAAACGGCAGATCGCCAAAAATGTGGAGCATAAAATGGAAAAGATGCAAATCGAAACCATTTTTCTGAACTGGTGCAATGATAACCTTTCGGAAGCAGCCGCAGCCCAGGCCGATACGATTTCAAGCCCACTGCTGCGCACCAACAGTGGCATACAGATATCATGTACCTTTGGGTGAAAAACCGCTGGTACTTCTTTGTCGGTGTTCTTGATGCATTCAGCCGCTACATCG
>JAJRYV010000015.1 GCA_024275575.1 bacterium | reverse complement strand
TGTGAATTTCTTGTGAGATTTTTTGCTCATGGACTTACCCTCTTGTCTTGCGAAACGTAAAAAGGTAATACATGAGAAGATGCTGCGCAATGTGTTAAGTAAAATTAGTCAAAAAAGGACCAAAGCTTGTGAAGCAATACAGTTTTTATAAAGCATGCTTCATGGTGGTGACATTTGGGACATTCAAAACCATCAGGCCACTTCAAATCGTAAAGATAGTTAAAACAATCCTTTTCGGTAGAAAATGTTTTTTGAAAACTAATAAAAGTTAGCATTGCATTACTCCTGTTTTGGTAAATATGAATACACTTGACATACACATGTTCACCTAAAATGCAAGAACTTTGCGGAGCTAACTAAATAACCGGAGAATATGCGATATCAATGTGACCACTCTTATTACCGCTGAAAGCGGTACCGGCAAAGAACTCATCGCTAAAGCCATTTATTATAATAGCAAAAGGAAAGATAAACCTTTGGTTACTGTGAACTGTGGCGCCATTCCAATGAATCTTTTCGAAAGCGAGTTTTTTGGGCATGAAAAGGGCGCTTTTACAGATGCACGGGAAAAAAACAGGGGAAATTTGAGCAAACCCGGGGTGGCACTCTTTTCCTCGATGAAGTTGGAGAGCTGCCGCCAGAAGCACAAGTAAAATTATTTCGTGTGCTGGAGGAGAATACTGTTCATCGTATTGGTGGACAGGAACCGATAAAGGTCGATGTCCGGATTATCGCTGCGACAAATAAAAACCTGGAAAAAGAAGTAGCTAAAGGACTATTTCGTCTGGACCTTTTCTATCGCCTGAATGTTTTTACATCGAAATCCTGCTACTCAGACGGCGCAAGGAAGATATTCCTATATTAGTTGAGAACTTCATCCAAAAATACAATCAACGATTCGATCGGAAAATTAGCAGCATTTCTAAAAAGGCTTTAAGTATGTTGACAAAATATCATTGGCCCGGCAATATTCGTGATTTGGAAAATGCAATGAAATCCGCCATAATTACAGCAGCAGATAATGTTATTAAAATGGAAGGCTTGCCCTTGCGATTACATGGTTATGCTGAAATTAACGTCAGCGAAATAAAAGATAACAGTCTCGAAGAACAGGTTAAGCGAGTCAGTATGAAAATTGAGAAAGAACTCATTGTTAAAGCTCTGGAAAAAAGCAATGGCAATAGAACAAGTGCAGCAGGTTTTTTAAAAATAAGTCGTAAAACGCTTTTTAATAAAATAAAATTGTACAATATTTCAGATGTTCTATGAACAGGTTAAGCTATCGGCCTGTCTCCTATTTTAAAGAGTATCCTTTCACCTCAAAACAAGAAACCCAGAGATATGAAAATAGTCAATTTCTCCATTTCCCGGCCGGTAACGGTCACCATGTTTACCGTCGCTGCCGTCATTTTCGGCATCGTCGCTTTTGACCGTCTGCCGATCAATTTGCTGCCCGACATCTCCTACCCGTCGCTGACCGTGCGCACGGAATATTCCGGCACCGCACCCGGGGAGGTGGAGTTTCTCATTTCCAAACCGGTGGAAGAGGTTGTGGGTATCGTTTCCGGCGTCGTACGCACGAGTTCGGTTTCCCGGCCGGGCATGTCCGATGTCATACTGGAATTTGAATGGGGTACTAACATGGATTTTGCCTCGCTGGATGTGCGGGAAAAAATGGATTTGCTCAACCTGCCGCAGGACGCTGAAAAGCCGATTTTGCTGCGCTTCGATCCCTCGTTAGACCCGATTATGCGCATCGCCCTCGCCGGAGAAGAATCGCTCATTTCGCTGCGCTTGCTGGCGGAAGAGCGCATCAAACAGGATCTGGAGTCGCTGGAAGGCGTCGCCTCGGTTCAGGTTGCCGGTGGTTTGGAAGAGGAAATTCAGGTCAACGTCAACGAAGGTAAACTGGCCGCTCTCGGTATTTCCATCAATACGGTTATCAATCGCCTGGCACAGGAAAATGTCAACCTCACCGGTGGGACGTTAAAGGATGGGGAAGCCGAATTTCTCGTACGCACGCTCAATGAATTCCGTGCGATTGAGGAAATGGATGATATCGTCGTGACGATGCAGGGCGGTGCGCCGATTTTGCTCAAAGACATCGCGGAAATTCGCAAGAGCCATAAAGAACGCAAGGTGATCACTCATCTCAACGGGGCGGAAGCGGTCGAGATTGCCGTTTACAAAGAAGCGGATAAAAATACCGTTCTGGTTGCAGCCGGGGTAAAAGAAAAGCTCGATGCGATTATTGATGAATTCAAAGCTTATGATGTGCCCATCGAAATGACCATCATCAACGACCAGTCGCAGTTTATCCAAAGTTCGGTGGATGAGGTGATGAACACGGCAATCTGGGGCGGCATTTTCGCCGTCATTGTGCTCATGCTTTTTCTGCGCAGCCTGAAAAGCACCAGCATCATCAGCCTGGCCATTCCCATTTCGATCATCGTCACATTTTTCTGTATGTTCGTCGCCGATGTTTCGCTGAATATCATGTCACTTGGCGGATTGGCGCTCGGCGTCGGCATGCTGGTGGATAACGCCATCGTTGTGCTCGAGGCCATCGACCGCTACCGGGCGCAGGGGCTGCCCGTTGCCGAAGCCGCCCGCAAAGGCGCCGGCGAAGTCGGCAAAGCGGTGATCGCTTCCACCCTGACGACGATTTGCGTTTTTGTACCCATCATATTTGTTGAAGGCATCGCCGGGCAATTGTTCAACGATCAGGCGCTGACAGTAACATTTTCTCTCGGCGCTTCGCTGTTTGTCGCGCTCACCCTCATTCCCATGCTGGCATCAAAACAATATACTGTGACAACCGCTGCGAATACGGCAGAAATAAACTCAAAGACGAGCAATTTTCTCCGTCGTATCTTTATTGACGGGCCGGCTTTTGTACTCATTATTCTGTTGAAAACTTTCACTTTCTTTAGCGATATTTTGAAAAAAGCGTTCGCTCCGGTTTTAGATTTTTTCGACCGCCTCCTCGCTGCTTTGATTGACAGCTATCCTGAGTTCCTTGAATACATTTTGAGAAAACGTGCCCTGTTTATTTCGGCAACTGTTTTATTGTTCGTTTTGAGTCTCGGTGGTTTTGGCCTGGTGGGAACGGAGCTCATCCCGGAAATTAGCCAGGGCGAATTTTTTATCGACATCAAAATGCAGATCGGCACGCCGGTTGAGGAAACGGACCGTACCGTCAATACCATCGCCACGCAAATTCAATCGCTGGAACATATTGCCAGCGTCTATGCGGTTGCCGGGACCGCCGCGCAGATGGGTTTCAGTTCCACTGAAGAGCGGGAAAACCTCGGTCAAATCCATGTGCAATTAACCCCCGGTATAGTTGGTGATACGGAGACGCAGGTGATGGAAAAAATCAGGGCAAGGCTGGCGAATTTCCCCGGAATGGAATACAAATTTTCCCGCCCCACATTGTTCAGCTTCAGCACCCCGGTTGAAGTTGAAGTGCGTGGCTATAATTTGCAGGAACTGGAACGCCTCAGTTTGCAATTAACTCAGGATATGCGAAAAATAACCGGTTTGCGTGATGTTAAGGCCAGCACCGAGGGCGGTAATCCTGAGGTGCAGATCGTTTTTAACCGTAAACGTGTAGCGCAAATGGGGCTCGACGTTTCCACAATCGGCTCGATCGTGCGCCGCAAAGTCCAGGGCGAAGTAGCGACGGAATTTACCCGGCAGGACCGCAAGGTGGATATTCGCGTGCGCAACCAGGAAAACTCCCGCCGCAATGTGGAAGACTTGCGCCGCATGGCGGTCAATCCGCAAGGGACTGTGCCGATTCAATTGTCCTCGGTCGCAGATATTTTGCTCGAGCGCGGCCCCAGTGAAATTCGCCGCGTCGATCAGGAACGGGTGGCGCTGATTACCGCAAATATCAGCGGCCGCGACCTGGGCAGTATTGCCAAAGATATTCAAGGCAAGATCGATCAATTACACCTGCCGCCGGATTTTCGCGTTAAAATCAGCGGCCAGCAAAGGGAGATGGCGACCTCATTCGACAGCATGAAACTGGCGATCGGCCTGGCGATCTTTCTCGTCTATCTCGTGATGGCCTCGCAGTTTGAATCCGTCGTGCAGCCGCTCATCATTATGTTCACCATCCCTTTCGCTTTGATCGGTGTCGTCTTGACGCTGCTGGTGACGCAGACGCCTATCAGCGTCGTCGTTTTAATTGGCATCATTATGTTGTCCGGAATCGTGGTCAATAACGCTATCGTGCTGGTGGATTATATCAATCAGTTGCGCCATGAGGGCAAATCGAAACGCGAGGCAATCAAGCTGGCCGGGCAGGTGCGTCTACGTCCGATTTTGATGACGACGATGACGACCGTGCTCGGCCTGCTGCCCATGGCGCTGGGAATCGGTGAAGGCGCCGAACTGCGCACACCGCTGGCGGTGACGGTGATCGGCGGGCTGCTCATCGGCACGATCCTGACGCTGGTGGTCATTCCGACAGTTTATGATGTTGTCGTGAGAGAGAAAGTCAGGACACAATAAGAATGAAATTTTGTTATCCGGGGTTTGTGATGTACAAAATTATGAAAAAAATGGCTGTAGCGCTTTTATTATTTCTCCTGGCGTGCAACCGCGAAAGCAGCGGCCCGGATGTGCTGAATATCGACGAATGCCCTGCAACCACAATTCAAACGGATCAGACCGGCGGCACTGCTCCCGCCGTCTCAAAATGGCTGTATCAATTGCAAAATGCCGATATCGTTAAAATTTCGCAAAGCGGTTTCGATATTTTGACCATCGATTATGCAGCCGATGGCTATGATTCGACACGTTATACCGTAACCGATATGGATTCTTTGCACATCCGCGGCAAAACAGTGCTGGCCTATTTGAGCATCGGGGAGGCGGAAGATTACCGTTATTATTTTTCCGAAAACTGGCGCAGCAATCCCCCGTGTTGGTTGGGAAAAAACAATCCCGAGTGGCCGGGAAATTACAAAGTACAGTATTGGGCGGAAGCATGGCAGACGATCGTCATCGGTTATCTTGATAAAATCATCGCCGCCGGCTTTGACGGTGTTTATCTCGATATCATCGATGCATATGAATATTGGTCTGACGATGAGAATGAGGCGGGACTGGTGATTGAAGAAAACGTCGCAGCACAACGCATGATGCAGTTTGTCAGACGCATCGCAGCCCATGCACGCCTGACGCGGGGTTTGGCGAAGTTTTATATTTTTCCACAAAACGGCGTACGTATTCTCAAACATGATATTTCGGGTGATTTTCTGCAAACTCTTAGCGGTTTCGGTATCGAAGATTTGTACTACGACGGCACAAAAGCCGTGGCTACCGGGGAAACTCAGCAGCGGCAGGCGCTATTGCAACAATTGTCTGCCGCCGGAAAAATAGTGCTGGTCGTGGATTATGTAGATGATGCTTCAGGCTATACCGGCGCCAACAAGAAACGCATCGATGATTTTCGCAGCAAAACGCTGGTAAATGGTTTTATCCCCTTCGTCGCCCGGGAAGACCGGGAACTGGATCAGATGAATGTTATTTTGGGGGTGCAGGAGTAAGTTTGAACCTGCGATTTCTTCTCACATAAAGAAAGATCGGTTTTTATATTCTGTTTTTTTTGATATCCGTGATCAATTCTCTGCTTTATTCGCCCCATTTTTGTTTAAATAAGTGGCAATTTCCGGCTTTTCGTAGGAAATCATAAAAATCGAATCTCCCGGTTTAAATTTGTGGTTTTTTGAGTAGTATCCATTTGATGAGCTTCTGGGGTTGATGATCACTTTTTTTTCCTCGATGGTGTTTCCGGTGTGGTTGAGCACTTTCCGGTCGTTTTGCCTCTTTGCATCCGTGGTTGCAAAACCGATGAGGATGATATCCTTGTCGTCGATGGCGATAATTTCGGCTTCAACTTCACGATATTTTCGCCCGATGAATGATTCGGGTACAGGTTCCTGATAAATTTCATTTGTATCCGCTGATTGTGTCAGTAAATCCATATAGACCTGCGAAAGTCCCGGCGTCAGCGCCGATTGTGCCAGCAATTTTTCCGAAAGCTGTTCGAGACAGACGATCTCGTTTGCATGCGTGTATTGGAAATACATTTCGCTGTTTGAACTCAAAAGTTCGACGATTACATGCACATTGGGATTGATGGCATCGATGGCGAGCACGATCAATATCGCTTTAGAGTCGGATTTTTCCAGGTTTTCCTCATCCGCGAGAATGATTACGGTTTTGGCTCTTTTCACGTCCGCACGCTCGAGAATCTCTTTATCGGCAGGGTCGCCACCGACGATAAGCAGGCCGCGATAGGCCGGATCGGTAGTTTTGGGTACTTTTTCCGGCTGCTCGGTGATGACGATAATTGGGCTTTTATCGTGCACACTGGCATCATGCAGTTGATGCACGATGACATCTGCTTTGCTCGACCAGTTGCATAAGATGACGTGACCATTGATGCCAAAATCACCGGAATAAATTGGTTTGTCGTTTTCCATTTTAATTGCCTTTCTCATTTTGCAGGATGTAAGAGAGTTTGTTTAAATTTAACTCCTGCCCGCCGAGATATATCAATTTATCTTTTGGGGTCAGTACCGTTTCTTTGAAAAAAAACAGTTTTCCGGATTTTTGCAGCTCTTGCAGTTGATTTTTTCTGCGCGGCGGGTTGATCTGGATGAAATAGTTGGAGTTGCGCATTGTTAGGTTGTATTTTTGCTTTTCCCCGGGGTGTAAATATTTGGCAAATCCAATTAAAGTCACATCCCGGTCGGATAATTTTTCTCGGAAAATTGCGGAAATTTGTGCATATGTCTTCCCGGCAAAAAAACCGGCCAAAGGAGTGCAACTATACCAAATATTCGATGACTGATTATCCTTGTTTTCATTGCCGAGCATGGCGGAATAAACATTCGTCATACCGGGTTGCAAGGCGGACTGTGCCATCAATTTGAGACTGAATTCGGAGACACACACCCAGTCATTTATTTTTGTGCGGCGGAAATGCCCCATGATTTGTTTGTCCACAATTTCGACAACTGTATGCACACTTTCATCAAATGCTTCGATGGCGAGAGCCGTATTAATGGAAACGGCGTTGGACCACCTTTTATCACGTAAATCTTTGGAAAGAATGATCACCCGGCAATCCCCGTGACCGATCGCTTTTTTCAGGACTTGCCGGTCGGCCGGATCACCACTCAAATACCAGATATCATCAGCCTGCGTGTAGCTTTTTCTGTTGAACTGGTTCGCGTTTATATCGACAAGAATGATTTCCCGATTTTCAGAAAGGCTGTTGCGGCGAACATTATCGATAATGTTGTAAATTCGGTCATTGCAGCCACAGATGATGACCGGTTTGTCAAATTGAAAATTTTCCGGCTTTTCCGGGAAAAGTTCTGTTTTCTGTAAAACATGTACAAACATCGAAATTATTTGTCCGGTGAATAAACCCACCACAACCAGACCCATGATTAACATGAGAATTGAAATAAACTGACTTGCCAGATGCAACTGGACATCACCGGGGATATCAAACCCGCTGACCAGTTCGATGATCACGATCCAGAAATATTTTAGATAAGCTCGCAGGTTTTCATGGTGCTCTCCGGCGAAAAACCACTGGCTGGCAATGGTGAGAAAGGAACCGGAAAACCAGACGACAAATAAAAAAATAAAAAGTTTGCGCACATTTCGCAGTTGCGCTTTGAGCTTGTATTTTTGTAAAAAGCTGAACCATCTTTTTTTGATTTTATAAGTCCAGTTCATGCGCCGGTCTCTTGTTAAATACAGTATTTTGAGTGTTAACTGAAAGTGTGATTTAACCGGTATTGCGCATTGGAAGTCCCCGAAGAAAAAATGATGGATGTTGGAATGATGAACCCCGGCCTGGAGCAATACTATTTACAATAACAAGTATTTTTAACAATCGCAAATGGATAATGACGGAATGGCCGGCGGTTGACTCCTTATTTCAAAAATGTTGCTTTTTTGGTGAGAGCAAACTTTTTTGTTTTCAAACGATAAAAATAGGTGCCTGAAGCAATGACCTGCGATGAACCTGCCAATGCGTCGAACAATATGTTGTGATCACCGGCTGGCAGGGGGCCATTGATCAATGTTTGCAACAATTCGCCGCGGATATTGAAGATTTCAAGACACACATTTTGTGCTTCCTGTAGATGAAATGCAATCATCGTTGCGGGGTTGAATGGATTGGGATAATTTTGATATAATTTAATACCAGCAGGCAACGTCCCTTCCCTTTCCTTAACAACGGTTGAGCTGTTGTAATACGAACCCACACCATCGTTCGCTGTGCCGACCCACATATCGCCATCAGTTTCAATGCTTAACGAAAAGAGTTCGTTCGACGGCAAACCGGAATTGCTGACATCTATTACGTTCCAGACTTGCCCGTCAAATTTGGCCAGGCCGGCCTCCGCTGTCGCCACCCACGGCAATCCATTCACAAATTTAATCGCGGTTATGTCATTGCCGGGTAAAGCAGAATTGTTGCTGTGGTAAACAGTCCAGGCCGCACCATCGAACCGGGCCAATCCGGCATCGTTGGTGCCGATCCACATCGTGCCGGCAGAACCATAGCCGAGCACATTGATCGCATTGGAAGGCAATCCCGAGTTACTCGTATCGTAAACTGTCCAGTTGCTGCCATCGAATTTCGCCAGACCGCCGTAGGTTGCAATCCATTTATGACCGAGATCGTCGATTTCGATATGGGTGACGATATCGTTCGGCAGGCTTGAATTTGTCGTGTTATAAACCGTCCAATTCGTATTATCAAATTTTGTCAGGCCGGCGTAGGTCCCGATCCATTTCACACCGTTGCTCTCGCTAGCGATGTTTAAAATAAAATTGGATGGCAAACCTGAATTATTCATATTATAATTTATCCAGGTACTGCCGTCGAAGATCGATATCCCTGCTAACGTGCCGACTAATAAACTGTTAAGGTTATCGAGCGTTAGAGTTTCAATTGAATTATCAGTCAGGCCGGAATTTGAGGTGTCGAAAAGTGCCCAGCTCATACCATCAAATTTGGCCAGTCCCTCGCCGGTACCGAACCACTTTGTTCCATCTGCGGCGATTGCGATGACATTGATTGTGTTGTCGGGCAAATTGGAATTCGAAGTGACGTACCCTGTCCAGTCGAGATTGTTAAACTGCCCCAGTCCATCAGCGGTGCCGATCCATTTTAAACCGGTATTATCAAGTGCAATGGACTTGACCGAATTGTTTGGCAGCCCGGAACCGGCGGTATCGTAAACCGCCCAAAATGAACCGTCACGGCGAACGAGGCCGACGGATTCCGTCGCGATCCATATCGTACTATTGTCATCGATCATCACGGCGTTGATCACATTGTCCGGCAATCCGGAATTTGAGGAGTCGTACGTCGTCCACGAGGCGCCATCATAAACCGAAAGGCCGCTGTCGGTACCCACCCAGCTAATGCCCGCGGAATCATGGGTGATGCAGCGAATGTTGTCGGAAACAAGCCCGTCGGCGATTTTATAATTGAGCCATATCGCACCGTCAAAAGAAACCAGCCCATCGCGCCGGGTGCCTATCCAGATGCGGTTTTGTGCGTCGATAGCGATGCTGGTGATATACGGCGAAGGTAACATGGCAGTTTTCGAAACCCATGTTGTATCATCAAAGGTGACGACCCCGCCCTGATTACTGCCGATCCACTTTACGCCCGCGCTATCGATAGCCACCGCACTGATATTGTTATGTGCCAGGCCGGAATTTGCCGTGTTAAAGGTCTGCCAGGTTGCACCGTCGAATTTCACCAGCCCCATGCCGTTGGTGCCGATCCATTTCGCGCCCGCGGCATCGATCGTGATAGTGTTCAGGTTATTATCAGGTAAAGCTGAATTCGCCCGGTTGTAGAATGCTGTTATACCGGAGGGTTTGATTAATTTGACGAGCCCGCCGTTTGTGCAAAGCCAGAGTGTATCATTTTCAGCGGCAATGGCGGCGACGATGTCACCATTCGTATAATTGGCCCAGTCAAATGTCTGGGCGATCATCGCCGGAATAAATATGAACGGTGCGGTCATGGAAAACAGTATCGATTTTTTCAACATAAAACCTCCTGTTTTTAATCACGATATTGAGCCGGGCGTTGAATTTGCGATATTTCCCTGCATTAGAAAGTATCGAATCATTGCTATAAATTTTATTAAAGATATCAATTTATAATATATAGGTTTGTCTCTGTTCAGTGGGCGCCAGAGAAACGCTCCCTGAGCTTGCCGATGGGGGGAGGCGTGTTTCTGACAAGATGAGAGGATGCTCCCGCTTCGGCAGGTTCAGGCTCAGCGTCCGCTTGGCTGGATAGATACCAGGTTAAGGGCATAACACCCTAAAATTAAAGAGCTTGTTTAAATCGATTTCAATAATTGCCGGTGGGCGGGGAACAGTGATTTTTCATATGCGGCGATTTTGTCGATCATGATGCGAAACCAGACGGTGAAGTGTTCCGGGCTGTTTTTGGTTTCATGGTAGAGCTCGGTAATCGGCTGCCAGCGAAATTCCATCACCTCCGTCGGATCAGGCAAAATGGCGCCCTCATATTCACCCACGAGCACATGATCGAGCTCATGTTCAATCAGGCCGTGATCGAAGCGTGCCTTGTAGATAAAATCGAATATTTTCCTGAATGAACAATCGATCCCCATTTCCTCCTGCAATCGTCGTGTCGCCGCCTGCAGGATATTTTCACCGGGGCGCGGATGGCTGCAACAGGTGTTGGTCCACAATCCGGGAGAGTGATATTTGTCCATCGCACGCCGTTGCAATAATAATTCGCCGGCTTTATTAAACAGGAGAATTGAGAAAGCGCGATGCAATTTTCCCGATTGATGCGCCTGCAGTTTTTCCGCAACACCAATCTGCTGATCTTTTGGGTCAACAAGAATAACGAGGTCTTGCATAAACCTCCTTTGTGTTTTGTATTCAAGTTTGGGTTTGCAGGGGTAGATATGAACAGCCTGGATATTGGGAACAACTGCTGCCCGGTAAAAATTTCAAGTTAACAAAACTTGAATCTCAGATATTTGATCGTATCGGCGAGCTCTACATGCTTTTTCTCGAAAGCTGTCTGAATGGTCAGCGCGATGTCGTCGATCGGTTCATTGTAGAGATCAGCAGTATCATAGAGTCGTTTGACGTCATACTGTAGCAGCACATTTTTCGTGAACCGGTAAAGATTTTCATGGTCGGTTTTTAAATGTACGACACCATTTTTTACCAGAATTTTTTGGTACAGTGGTAAAAAACGTTCGGAAGTCAGGCGCAAACGGCCTTTTGTGCCGCGTGCTAGTGGATCGGGAAAAGTGATCCAGATTTCAGCAACCTCATTATTACCAAAATACGTGAGCAGGTTTTGGATGTCGATGCGCAGAAACACGACGTTTTTTAATTGGTCGTGCAGGGCTACACGTGCACCGGCCCATAAGCGGTCTCCCTTGCGGTCGATACCGATAAAGTTTTTTTCCGGAAATATGCGCGCCAGGGCGATGGTATATTCACCGCGTCCACAACCCAGTTCCAGCGTGATGGGATTGTGGTTTTGAAACCAGACTTTATGCCAGTTGTTTTGTATATTCTCTGGTTTATAAAGTACGTTTGGCGCAGCAGCGACGGCAGCGAATTTTTTTAATTTATGCCTGGACATTTCATAAAAGACGCAAACAGGACGATGTTCTTTGCTTGAAATCTGTTTTGAAAGCTGGCTTAAAATAGCAAGAAAGCTAAAGAATGGCAACGGAATTATCTTTCGTCGATCAAAAGAATGGCAGGATGTTAAGAATGACGAGCAGGGAAAAATTCCGCCGGGCAGACAGAGATGAACAGAGTCCTCGCTGCAATTGCAACGGCTTGATTTTTCACAATTAAATAGTTATGTTGCTGGTATTGAATTTCTCAAGAACAATCCCAGACGATCTCCGTAGCATCAGGGGTTTGTATTTTTAATCTGCTCGTTCAATTACCGATTGTTGAATACTATAAAATATGATGAAAAAACAATTTTATTTCGATCGTCATCCGCTATTTTTTCGCGTTTTATTCGCTTCTGCAGCTTTCATCATTCTGTGGATTTGGGCTGCCGGTTTATACAACACCGCCAGGCGGGCGACGGACGAAAATCGCTTTTTCGATATCCCCTCGCCACTATATATCAAGACGGGTTTGGCCTCGCAATTGATCGCCACCGATACCAACAAACCACTCTCGCCGGAGGAGAATCCGGAAACTATTTCCAGCGGTGACCTTCTCATTTCCATTAACGGCACGAAAGTGCGCAGCAAAAAAGCAGTGAAGCGGCTTATCAGCAGAATTTCTGCGGATTCAGCGATGACATTGCGCGTGCTCCATCCGGCCTTGAACCGGCGCTTCGATTATAGAATGCGCCGTTCTGATTTTTCTCTCAAGGTATTGCGCGACCTGGGGCCCGCTGTTTATGTGCTCAGCGTTTTGCCGGGCGGTGCTTCAGACCGCGCCGGCATGGAAGCAGGTGATTTGATCGTCAGTATCAACGGCAAAGATTTTAAAGACATGATGGAAGCCGACGCGATCATGGCCCGGGGGCGCAGCGGTTCGACGGTGCAATACGTCATCTTGCGCGCAAACGAATGGAAAACACTACAGGTCACTTTAGCCCAATTCGATTTTAATATGTCGTTTATTGCATTTAGCATCTGCGGCCTGATCATTCTGGGCACGGGTTTGTTTATCGGCCTGCACAAAGCGCAATTTATCGCGGCGCGGCTGGTTGGCTGGGCAATGTTTCTCACAGGTTCCTTTTTTGCCATTCTCGGCGTTTTGCAGGGGCGCTTATCCAATCCATTTCATATCTTCATCATCGTGACCTGCGCCACATTTTCACTGTCAATATTTCTCCACAGCCGAGTTTATTTCCCTGCGTTTGACCTGGCGCTATACCGCAAAATGCGATATGTTCGAATATCCTACATGCTTTCCGCACTGCTGGCAGTGAGTTACCTGGCCGGCGCCACCTGGTTTGCATGGTTTTTTATTCTCAATCTGATTCTGGCTGTTTTTTTATTTTTTCTGGATATGAAAAGACAAAATGCGGAAAACAGAAGACTTGTTCGACCTATCAATTATCTCATCCTGACCGCCGGTGTGCTTCATTTCATCATCTTTCAACTGATCAAATATTTTCATGCCGAAAATCTCGCTGGTTACACTGCACTTCCCTGGCTGCTTTTGCCGTTTTCCTATTTGTATGTCATCGGGCGTTACCGCTTGCTGGAGCTGGACTTGCGGATGCGAAAAAATATTCAATACATCATCATCACGGGGCTGTGGTCGATATTTCTCTTTATTTGTTTTCTCAATATTTTGGTTCTCATTCCCAGTCTGACCGATAATTTGCCGGTGATTCGTTTCTCCAGCACCTTGCTGGAAATCTCCCGCGGCGAATCCGACACAGGTGCATTGCAAATGACCCGTTCGATATTCGTCATGCTCAGCGCTGTCGCGACAGCCTATATTGGCCTGCGCCTTGGCCGACTCGGACAGGCGTTTATCGATCGTAAATTTTACCGCAATAAATATGATTATCAGATGACGACAAGCCAGATGGCGCGAGTTTTAACCAGGCAACTGTCACAGACAGACCTCGGCACCAGCATTATTAAAATGCTTACTGATCAGATGAATTTAAAACGGACTGCTATCGTACTTTTCCGACAGGAAAGCGAATGTTGCTGGCAGGGAAATATCGGGTTTGAGCAGGAACAATGGGGGCATTTTTGTGACCGGGCGGTGCCTGAAGTCAATAGGATTTTTCGGGAGTCCTCAAGTGATTCACGCTATAGCACGAATACATTTTCGGAAAAGTTACAGCAGGACTTCGCTCGCCTGGGCATTTTTCATGTCTTGAAAATCACCTCGCAGGATAAACTACTGGGTGCCATTTTCGTCGGGGAAAAACGTTCGGAATCGGCCTTCCACCGGGATGATTTCGATTTTCTGAGTTATGTGTCCCACCAAGCCGGCGTTGCTATCGAAAATGCATTCCTGCATGAGATGATCACCGAACAGGAACGATATAAACACGAGCTCGAAATAGCGCGGCGCATTCAAACATCATCCTTGCCGCTCAAAGCGCCCGAATTGCCCGGCCTGGATATATGCGGCACATCCGTCCCGGCAATGGAAGTTGGTGGTGATTATTTCGATTATCTCGATGGACAGGATGGCCGGCTGACCGTCATCGTTGGCGATGTCAGCGGCAAGGGGACTTCAGCGGCGCTGTACATGTCGCGCATGCAAGGGATCATGCGATCTCTCGCGACTTTTAACCTGCAGCCGCGGGAATTGTTGATCCGCGCTAATGTGCTGTTGAAACAAAATCTTGAAAAACAATTTTTTATGACGGTGCTTGGCGGTCATTTTGATTACCGGGCAAAAACGATGCTGCTCGCACGTGCCGGCCATTTGCCGCTTTTTTATTTTAATTCGTTAAAAGAAAAAGTCGAGCTCATGACGCCGGCAGGCATTGGCCTCGGACTCAACGGCAACGGCATCTTCGATAAGAAACTGCAGGAACAAATAATTAATTACCAGGAGGGGGATATCTTTCTTTTTGTCACCGACGGCATCACCGAAGCTATCGATACCAATGGTAAAGAGTTCGGAGAACAGCGCTTGGCTGTGCTGCTGCAACAAAACTATGAAAAATCAGCATCGGGAATTTGCCATTTGCTGATGAGTACGATCAGCGATTATGAATGCCGTGATGACCAGACGATCGTCGTCGTCAAAGCACGGATAAACACCCCCGAAAAATCAGCCTGAGTCGCGTCGTTTCAACATCGATCCCAATGCACCATGTTGAAACAATCTGATCACTGTGGTGCATTTTTGTTAAGCTGAGTTCTTATTATTGCAAACCCGGCGGTAATCGGTTTTCAAGGGATTAGCTTAAAGGAGTAGCAAGTTGACAGGCTCAGCGTTCGTTTGTGCGTTCCCTGAGCTTGCGAAGGGAAGAATCTGTCTAAGCGCATTCTCGCTTACAGGCTCAGCATCCGTTTTATGCTCAGCACCCGCCCAAATCGTGCAATGCTCTTGCGAGATGATTTTAGATGCTAAAGTGCTTTTTTCTCACTATTGAGTTTGCCGAATATTCAGGCACGATTGCCCCGCAGTCGGTAAAAATTCTCACTCTAAAAATTATTGCTCTGGCTTGCTTCTTGCATATGCGCACAAACCGCTATTTGTCTGTACCATTTTTATTCTATCCGATTAAAAATAATAAATAGAGGTTAATAATCAGCCTGTCGCTGAACTGCCGGCAGCATATTGTCGATAAAAATAGTGATGCCCTTAGCGGGTATGAAAATTGAAATTGTGCGATGCTAAGGAATGTGCCTGGCGCAAGTTATCTTTGATTATGCGTATAATTTTTCCCGTATTCCGACATGACGAGCTAAATATGTGGTGGAGATAAATTTACACAGTAAAGGATTTGAGTTGAAAATGAAGCAGGATTTTTCCCGGCCCCGGAAGCAAGTGAAAAGAAAAATAGGACTGGTTGCTGGATTTGTCGCGTTTTTGATACTCAGCCTGGGCGCTGTTCCGCCTGGTAGATATAATGCTGTAAAGTTAAAACTGCAAGCAGCGAGTAGCACTGCAGTTCATAAATTTACCTTCTCACAGCCGGACAGCACACACATAGACCCAGGGAAAACGACGATTAGCAAGGAAGTGAAAGGCGTCATCGGTGTTGCTCAGACGAGTGATCTGCTGCAAAACGTACCTGTGGTTGCCTATTGGGGCGGTGATTACCGCTATGTGCTCGCCGATACCCTGTTCACCAATTTTAACGGCAATTATTCTGGAACGATCATCTCACGTATCAATCCGTTAACTGTGAGTGATCTTGATGAACTGCTGCAAGAGAAATCGGCGTTCAAGCTTTTTCACCCTTTTCCAAATCCGGCATCTGACGGTCGCAGCGCATTGCAGTTTAATCTTTATAAATCAGCTTTTGTGCGCCTGTCGATTTATAATATAGCCGGACAGCGGCTCGCAACACATAGCGAACAACTTGTGCGGCCGGGCAGTTATCAGACCGAATTCGATCTTTCGAGTGTTGCAAATGGCATCTATTTTTATCAGTTTGAGTCCGACCATGGTGCACAGGCCGGCCGGCTGCTGGTATTGCGGCATGGTGCCCGACGATCGGCGCATGCGGTAGCAATCTCCCAGATCAGAGCGGCTGGTTCTTTTCTACCGGTGGAGGAAAATCCACTGGCAAAATCTCGTGTGCGAACTGATGATCTTGCTTCAGAGCCACCCTATTGGCTGGATGCACCAGACTTTTTTGAGCTTGCCGTGCGTCTCCCGGGATATCGGCCGAAAGAGCAGAAAGTTTTTCACTCGGGAACCGCAACAGCTTTTAATTTCATTCTCCAACCATCCGATTCGCAATTCGTAACACTGGATATCCTCGTTAGAGACCCGCTGGCGGGCGCCGATTCATTGCTACAGGATGTCAGCGTCAGCGTCAGCAGTAAGGACGGAAGCGAATATGGGCGGGCAAAAACAAATATCAATGGCCGTGCCGTTCTCGATCTCGCTGAAGCTGAATTTACAGACAGCTTGAGCGTTCGTGTGGAATATACTTTCCCGGGAGATGAGATCACCACCAAT
>JAJRYV010000014.1 GCA_024275575.1 bacterium | reverse complement strand
CCTCGTTACAAGGCTCTGCCTTGTAATGCCCTGTGCGCAGGCTCTGCCTGCAGTATGCATGTTTGACTGGTAGCTGGAGCCACGCACTCGGCAGTTTAATTTGGGAGCCAAAAATCAACTTGTTCCTTTAATAGAGCCAATCCCTTTTATAAATTGCAGGGAAACAAATGAATATTGCATTGATCGGTCCGTCCGGCGCGGGCAAAGGGACATATGCTCATGTTTTGGCGCCAAAGTTTAACTTACAGCACGTTTCCACAGGTGATTTTCTGCGTCAGAGTCGGGAAAACGGTAGTGCACTTGGCTTGCTGGCAAAAAAATATATGCGCGCCGGTGAGTTTGTGCCCGATGAAGTTATCGACGCAATAATCGAGGAATGTCTGCTGAAAATGAATCCTGATCAGGGTATTTTGTTCGACGGTTTTCCACGAACCGGTTATCAGGCAAATTTTTTGGAAAAAGATTTTACCAAATCCGGCAGACAGCTCGACGCCGTCATTTATCTGAAAGTGAGAGATGATGAAATCCAGCGCCGGTTGGCCGGCCGCCTCATTTGCCGCCGGTGTCAGCTTCCTCACCACGTCGATTTCACCGATTTTAATATCTGCTCACAACCCGGCTGCGGGGGAGAGCTTTTTCGTCGCGATGATGATGTCGGTGATATCCCGGCGGCACGCCTCAGTATCTACCATCGTGAGACCGCACCGCTCATCGAGTATTTTCAATCCCATGGCAAACTCGTCATCATCGATGCCGAACGTCCTGTCGATGTTGTGACACAAGCGATGGAAAATAAAATCGCCAACATTATGGCTGCACACTTCGTCACTGCGGATTCTGCTGATGCGAAAAAACTGCTCACTGCCCAGACAGGCGGGCGCAGTGTCGCGAATAAAGCAATCCCGACAATACAAACCGGATTAAATCTTGTTTTTCTCGGCGCGCCCGGTTCTGGAAAGGGTACGCAGGCCAAAATGCTCTGTGAAGCGCTGAACATTGTGCAAGTCTCAACCGGAGATTTGTTTCGGCTGCATATCCGGCAGAAAACCGATTTGGGCAAACTGGCGAAATTTTATATCGATCGTGGAGAGCTCGTGCCCAACAACATTACGGAACAGATGGTGAAAAGCAGGCTGCAAAAGAATGATACGCTGAACGGTATCGTGCTCGATGGTTTCCCGCGAACCTTGGTACAGGCCACGGCACTCACCGAGATGATGGCCGAAATGGGAAAAAAAATTTCCGGCGTGCTTTATTTTGAAGTCGATGATGAGGCGGTGGTCCCGCGTATTGCGGGACGCATCAGTTGCAAAAAATGCCAAACGCCTTTCCACAATCTTTTCAATCCCTTCCAAACCTGCCCGCAGAATGAGTGTAACGGTGAATACCTCTATCAACGGTTAGACGACACACCGGAAACGGTGCGCAAACGGCTGCATACTTTTTATCAGCAAACCGAGCCATTGATCGAGTTCTACCACCGGAGCGGCCTTTTGCACCGGGTCGATGCCAATACAGGCGTACAGGAAATTACCAGGAATTTGCTTCAGATTGCTGAAACCTTGAACTCATGATAAGGAAATGCCGGTGTGCTATTTCCCCAGGCCTGCCTGTTCAAGGGAAATGCCCAAGGCGGAGGCCATACCTCTGCCGTAATCCGGGTCAGCTTTCATGCAGTTGCCGATATGGCGAATTTTGATCTCATTCGGGATATCACCCATGCCCCGGGCTGTATTGGCGAAGAGGATTTCCTGCTGTTCCGGACCCATCAGGCGGAAAAGCAAGCCGGGCTGGCTGTAGTAATCGTCATCTTCCCGATGATCCCAACGATCGGCGGTACCCTGCAAACTGAGAGACGGCTCTGAAAATTCCGGCTGTTGTTGCCATTCGGTGTAGCTATTGGGTTCATAGCCAATCGTACTGCCATGGTTGCCGTCAACACGCATGGCGCCATCCCGATGGTAGCTATGAACAGGGCACCGCGGTGCGTTAACCGGAATGAGGTGATGATTCACACCCAGCCGATAACGCTGTGCATCTCCGTAAGAGAACAGACGTCCCTGTAACATTTTATCGGGTGAAAAACCAATACCGGGTACAATATTGGCGGGATTAAAAGCGGACTGCTCAACCTCAGCAAAATAGTTTTCCGGATTGCGATTCAGTTCCAAGCTGCCGACTTCAATGAATGGATAATCCTTTTTGAGCCATACCTTTGTCAGATCAAACGGGTTGTACGGGCATTTATTGGCTTCTTGCTCCGTCATAACCTGAATGAAAAGAGTCCACTTTGGAAAATCCTTTTTTTCTATGCTTTCATAAAGGTCGTGTTGATGGCTTTCCCGATCCTTTCCGATAATGGCTTCAGCCTCAGCATCAGAGAGATTCTTGATTCCTTGCCGGGTTACAAAATGGAACTTCACCCAGAACCGTTCATTTTGGGCATTGATAAAGCTGAAAGTATGGCTTCCGAAACCGTGCATATGACGGTATGAGAATGGAATGCCGCGGTCACTCATGGTGATGGTGACCTGGTGCAGCGCTTCAGGTAAAGAAGTCCAAAAGTCCCAGTTGTTAAGGGCGCTGCGCAAGTTTGTTCTGGGATCCCGCTTTACGGCATGATTTAGATCGGGGAACTTGAGCGGGTCGCGCAGAAAGAAAACAGGTGTATTGTTGCCAACCAGGTCCCAGTTGCCCTCTTCCGTATAGAATTTTACAGCAAAGCCGCGAATATCACGTTCTGCATCCGCAGCGCCACGCTCACCCGCTACGGTTGAGAAGCGGACAAAAAGTTCGGTCTTCTTGCCTATTTCAGAAAAAATCTTTGCTTTAGTGTAACGGGTAATGTCGTGAGTCACAGTAAAGGTGCCATATGCCCCGGAACCCTTGGCATGCATACGTCTTTCAGGGATAACCTCACGGTCAAAGTGGGCCAGTTTTTCCAGAAACCAAACATCTTGCAATAACTGTGGGCCGCGCGGCCCGGCAGTTTGTACATTCTGGTTATCAGGCACGGGAACGCCTGCATTGGTCGTCAACTTCTTCTTTTTGTCCTTCATCGTATCTTCTCCTTTGTGGTTTAGCTTTATACAGCACAAGGCGCTGTTGTGACGGGAAATTCGAGTGCAAAACAGCGTTTCGCTTCAGAGTTTAAAATGAGTTATAAACTTTTAATATTCACCAATTATTACTGGACCTTCAAAACGACCATCGTCATATCATCATGTTGGGGGAACCCATCGACGAATTTATTGATTTCGGTTAATGCATGTTGCAATAAGCCTTCGGCTGAACCATTTTTATAAGTCGACAGGATTTCAAGAAACCGGTCTTCACCGAATTCTTCGCCATCAGCATTCATAGCTTCTGTAAAACCGTCGGTATAAAAAACGAGGGTAGTTCCGGGAGTAAGCTGAATTTCGCTTTCGACAAGAGTTTGTGTGAAGATATCGCCGTATTCCAACCCAAGCCCGATGCCTGCTGGTTGCAGCATTTGCGGTTCGCTGCCGTCAGTATGAAAAACGATGGCCGGGTTATGGCCTGCCCGGGAAAAACGCAGCTTTTTTGTTTCAACTTCAAGCACGGCATAAAACATGCTTACATACCAGGATTTTTCGATTGTCCGGTACATCAGACTGTTGACTTTGCTCAAAACATGTTTTGGCGACAGGTCGTGTTCAGCGTGTGATTGCAGAATGCCTTTCGTCAGCGTCATGTAAATCGCTGCAGGCACACCTTTCCCAGAAACATCGCCGATCGCAATACCGAGATTGCCATTGTCAAGACCGATAAAATCAAAATAATCACCGCCAACTTCCAGCGCCGGATAACTGACTCCGGCGATATCGAATCCTTTGCGTTGTGGTTTTTCCTTCGGCAGCAAGCCGAGCTGGACTTTTTTGGCGATCTCCAGCTCTTTTTGCATGCGTGTCTGCTCTTTGATACGGCGAATATGCGCCGGCTCTTCATTGCGGGCAAAAATGATGAATTTGCCCTTTTTCAAACCTGTAAAACCGAGAACAAGCATCCCTAAAATAAAAACGCCAAACAGGTAAGCTGTCATCTGATACTCAAATGCTGCACTGGAGAATAACGGAATCATCACCGGCATGATTTGCATAACGATATTTGAGCAGACTGCAGCGATCAGGCCATAGCGCCAAAAAATGAAGCCCTGCAGCAAAGCGATGAAGAAATAGGGTAGAAGCGACCAGTAACTTGGCCAGAAAATATGACTGTTGCTGAAAAATATGTTCATAACCGCAGTGATGGCCGCTGCAACAACAATTGCCAGGACAGCATTGCGGTATTTTTGAAATAGATAAGTAATGAGGAATTTTCGGGCGACGACTTCTGTGAAAACCACATTAAAAGCGATTGAGGCCATCGCTCCGATAAACAAATTTTGTAAGAAAAAAAACTGCCGCCCTGGGCACTGAGGCGGGGCGCCGCGTTGGTGAGCTGGATCAGAACCCAGGAAACGACCTGAATCAGGCCGAAAACTGTTATACCCGCAGCGATGCCAATGGGAATTTCACGGCCGAGGTTTTTGGTGATCCAGCGATTGTTAATGATACTGTCCATACCGTGCAACAGCGGTAATTTTTCTGTTCGGATGATGTGATCCGCGGCAGTCCAGGAAGTGGCGACATGCAGGAAAATGAAAAGTGTCGAGGTGGCCAGAGTTAAACCGAGAATGACGAATTTTTTATGGAACAGGCCGATGGCGCCAAACTGTGTGCCCAGTCCGAAAATATCCCAGGAGAAAATGGCCTGCACGATGAAAGCGATGTAAATAATCGCCCCGATGCGCAGACCGTTTCGCACACCGACGAGTCCGGCGTGGTATTTTTGCAGAAAAACAATAATCGAAAGAAAAAGCAGAAAAACGTAAGCCAGGACAGAGATTGAATTAAAAAGCAAATTCGCTCCGCCAACAAGGCCGGAAGCACTGGTGAAATTGCCGGGCTCCTGAAAAAATGAGGTGACCTGTGCAATTTCATCACCGCAAATCTGTACAGCGAAAGAATAGGTGCCGCCGTTATATTTCTGTGTTTTATGATGGTATTTGAAGGTGTGGTCGGTACGGTTGGTTTTTTCAACGCTGGAGGCATTTTCCAGTTCAAAGTCGGCAAAGTTAATCGCCGGCCAGTTCACGGCTAATCCTTCGGCAAGCCTGCGCGCCTGTTCATGGGTCAAGTTGGCGCCGGCAGCAGAATCCGGCAGATGATGCAGATATTTTATCAGTTTGCCGGTTGGAGAAACGCGCAAGTCATAAAGTTCGATTTGATTGTCACGCGGCACGTTTTTATAGAAACGGAATTGCCAGTAGGCGAGGGGCAGCTCTTCGCTTTGGGCGAGAGCTATAGTTTTTCCAGCACCGTAAGTGCGGGTGAGAAAATCGATGCCGGTGTTATCATGAATAAAAAACTGATCAAGATAAAAATCCGAGACATCGATCCTACGTTTTTCGATAAAAGTATCGACGATGGAGCGTGCATCTGCCCGGCTGATCTGGCTAATGCCGGTATACTGTAAATTGATTTTCGGCATGATAAGTATGCCTAAAATGAGAAAAGCAACAGCCAAAACAGGGGGAAGCACGAAATTTTTGACACTATGTGTACGCATAAAATCTCCTGCGAAAAAATCATTTCCGGGTTTGAGCGATCAGCAATGAATTGTATGCCCAAGACCCTACGATTTTATTTAAGGCGGATTAATTTATATACTTTCAGCCTTGATAATACGGGTTTGGCGGCTGGCTAAACAGTCACTTGTAATACGCGTGGATTTGCCGCCAGAGTTCTTCTGCAGTTTCCACATAAACGAATAAATCGAGGTCGCTCTGTGAAATGACCCCGGCATCGACGAGGGCATTAAAATCGATAACCTTGGACCAGAATTCGCGGCCGAAAAGATAGACGGGCATGGGCGGCATGCGTTTTGTTTGCAGCAGTGTCAGCGCCTCGAATAATTCGTCGAAGGTGCCGAAGCCGCCGGGGAACGCTACCAGTACTTTCGCCCGTAATAAAAAGGGCATTTTTCGAATGGCGAAATATTGGAACTGAAAACAGAGCTCCGGCGAAATATAGGGGTTGGGTTCCTGTTCATGTTCCAAAGTGATATTGAGCCCGATCGATGGTGTATCAGCCTCAAATGCACCGCGATTGGCTGCTTCCATGATACCCGGGCCACCACCTGTGACGACAATCAGTTTCTCGCCATCGACAGTGACGGGTTTTTCGCCGAGAAGCCGGGTGAATTTTCTCGCTTCATCATAATAACGGCCGAGTTTGTTAGATTCCGACATATCTGAATTCGTCACCCTGTTTTCATGGCGAATACGTGCACTACCGAAAACAACGACCGTCGAGCTGATATTGTGTACATCCATGACCATTTCAGGTTTGAGCAATTCAAGTTGCAGCCGCAATGGGCGTAAGTCTTCTTTTCTGAGAAAATCCGTATCTTCATATGCGAGTTTGTATGACGGCGAATTTATTAGTTTTTCCAGATTATCGCTGCTGTTTTTGTCCAAAACGATTCCTTTCCTGGAATTAAGCTCCTGAGCGGTTGTTTTTTATATTCATGCGATTTATTTTCTCAAACCAGCGTACAGCGGATGGTCAGGCACCCCCACTTGTTTCCTGATTTGTTTCGAATGTGTGCTTTGAAATGAAACAGCTTTAAACCCTGAATGATTTCAACTTTTTACCCGATCAGGTATATGTAATAGTAAGAATAAAATCATTGAATTAAAACCTAAAATCCCGTATATGGGAATTATTCAGCGGGTATTTGTAATCAGAGAATAAAAATATGAATGCAGCAAATTCGGCAATAAATTCACAGCTTGATGCTGTTTTTTTGGTTCATCAAACGATTTTAGAAATCGCTGCTGCCGGCGATTTGAACACCCCACTCATTTTTGCCGGCATGGCGGTGGTCCTTTGCTGTAAACCACATAACTTCCGCCCGGGATGTGAAAAACTTTCCGGCGATATCGATTACATCATTCCCGCTGCTGATCTTTGCGGTTGGCAGAAGGTCCTGGGCATTCGGTTTGCGAATGAAAAAAACAGCGAATTTACCGGCCGTGTCGGCAAAACCGGGATGGGTGAAATTGAAATCGATTTGTTAGCTGATTTGCGAATGCAACGCCCGATCGAAGGTGGAACCATCTCTTGCGAACTTACCTATGAAAACCTGTCCCATTTTTATTCTCGCCGGCAGGCGCCAGGTTTTGCTCATATCGACCCGGCGCAACTGCTGTTTTTTAAATTATTTCTCGGACGGGGAAAAATAGAAAGCAAGTACGATTTCGAAGATGCCTGCGCGCTCATCCTCGATGCTGAAATTGGTGTAAATCATTTTTTTGAGACTGTTTTTGTGCAAAATCATTTTTCTTTTCCCCGGGCAAAATTTATCAGCAATCAACTGGCCAAATGTGTGGCAATCGATGAGAAAGCGGCAATATTCAAGGATGCTTTCGATGCGTTATGCCGTGTGGATGAGATAATTCCCAAAGGTTAAAAATGATCACATTGCCCATGTTATGTCCAACCATACCGCCCGATGATCAGAAGCTTTGAGCGCCATTGAATTGAGCTGTGGTTCTTTTTCGGGAGCAGGCCAGTAAACCCCGCCTTTGATGATATGCAATTTCCGAGACGGCAAAATATAATCGATGCGTCGTTTCCTGCCTTTTCTGAACTCAGTCGTTGCCTGCTCGAAATAATCTGGTGCACCGGGTATGATGCCGTCTTTCGCCCCATCGGAAGTCATCGCCGGGCCACTGTCCTGCACCCGCCAGTGTTGCAAAAGTTGCATGATCGCTATCTGCCCGTCATATCGTGAATTCGATTGCAGCGCTGCATTTAAATCTCCCATAATCGCAAAAGCCTCGTCCTTTTTGAAGCCGCCTTTTACGCCGGAATCATCGTAAATCGCCGGAGAATTGTCGAGATACAGTTTCCAGAATTTAATCTCATCAAAATTCCTGCGGCCGTTTTTATCTTCAGGACCATCAAACACCGGGGGAGTCGGATGAGACAGCAATAAATGTAATGTCTGTTCTCCGATTTGTACCGGAACATCCCAGTGGGACTTGCTGGAAAGACGGAAAATCGCCTGTTCTTCTGCCGAATAGTAACCCGGCGGCATGTGGTGCCCCGGTAAATCCTGCCACAGAAATTTCTGAAAAGTCCGAACAGCCTGTTGTCTGATGGGATATTTCGACAGCACTGCCATCGAATACTGTCCGGGATAGGTTCCCCAGCCGTAACAATCATCGCCATGTTCCCGCGTGCCGCGATTTTTCTCTGTTGCAACGAGCCCGTCATTATTAAAATCGAACCCGGACAAATGGCCGGTATTGCAGGGTGCGGCAAAAATAAATTGATAATCTGCTTGCGCTAAATAGGCTTGCAGGAAACGTTCGCAATTGACGGTATATTTGTTTTGTGCGTCACTTACGCTGTAATCGTGGTCAATTTCATTTAATACGAGAATATCAGCATCGATGCGCCGGATGATTTCCGCTGCCGCGCGCAACTGGGCATTCCGCCCAACACCGTTCTCGTCAACATCTTGCAGTTTTTCGCTCGACATCTCTTTGATGTTGAACGATGCGAGACGAATCTTCTGCGCTCTTGCAGCAGATTGTACATTAAAGATGATCGTCAGCAAAAGAAGAGATAAAACCATACCCGAGCGATTGATTTTCATTTTCCGTCCTTAAAGTGAATGTGAGACAAACTCTATTTTGCCAGTTCTAAAAGCCGCAACGCTGTTTTTTTGCCTTTATCGCCGATTTCGAGAACCGGCCCGACGCAGCTCGGACAGCCATTCACGCAACCGCATTGACTGATTAGCACGCGTGCGGTTTCGAGCAATTGCCCGAGTGAATTAAACAGCTTCTGCGACAGCCCAACGCCACCGGGATAGCGTTCGTAAATGTAAATCGTCGACAATTCAGTAAAAGGGCTGCGCACTTTCGGCAAAGCGATGAAATCACTGGGATCAGCCATGACGAAAACCGGCGCCACATGGCTTAAAATATTGGCCAGGCCTTTCAAACCATCACCGAGTTCTTCCTGTGAGAGAGCCAGTTTTTCCCGAATTCCGGAGGAAAATTCCAGCCAGAAAGCTGTTGTTTGCAACTCGATCTCCGGCACTTCAATGGGCCCCCAGCCGACATTCTCGTGGGTACGAAAGCGGATTTTTTTATACATCGTCGGCACACTGGTCACGGCGACTTCACCCACGGCTTTGCCACCGTTTTTAAAGTGCTCATGCTGTAAAATATCGAGCACTTTGAGATCGGATTTGACTTGAGAATCGGTGTAATAATCCGAATCGACGGCGTGTACATAGGCTTTTTTGCGATCCCGGTCAAAGCGATCGACATGGTAGGTTTCCGTACCATGCATATAGATGGCATCCTGATGCACATACAGAGGCGCGGTGACGTAGTCGATTTCGCCGAGTACGCGTTCTTCCCCTGTGCGGTCGATGATGACCACGTTTTCATTTTCCGCGCTGCGCAGGGAAACCGCTTCTGCAGGGTAGGTTTCCGCCATCCAGTGAAACTTGCCCCCGGCGTGGTGCAAAACCTCGTTTTCTTCGAGAAATTCCAGCATGTCCCGCGTCGCATCGATGGCATAGTCACCATGGCCGAATTTTTCATCATCACGGAAAGGCAGCTCAAAAGCAGCACATTTGATATGGCTCATCATGATGAGTAAATTATTGGGGTCGATGATCGCTTCTTCAACGGCGCGGCCAAAGAAGAAATCAGGGTTTGAAATGATATATTGATCCATCGGTAGGCTGGAGGCGACGAGTACGGCCACACTGGTCTCTGTTTTGCGTCCGGCGCGCCCGGCTTGCTGCCATGAGCTGGCGATGGTTCCCGCATAGCCGCTCATGATGCATGCATGCAATTCGCCGATATCGATACCGAGCTCCAGCGCGTTGGTGCTGACAACGCAGAGAATTTCACCGCTGCGCAGTCCTTTTTCGATCGCCCGGCGTTCATTGGGCAGATAGCCACCGCGGTAACCTTTGATACGATTTTTGAGATTGTTGAAGTTGCGCATCATTTCCTGCAGATATTTTGTCAGAATTTCCACCCGGATGCGCGAGCGGGCGAAGATGATCGTCTGGATATTTGCGGCAAGAAAATAGCGCGCTATTTTTCGGCTTTCTTTCACTGAACTGGCACGGATGCCGAGCTCGGCATTGACAATCGGTGGGTTATAGAGGATAAAATGCTTTTCACCACGCGGTGCACCATTGTCATCGATGAGCGTAACCGGTGCTTCGATGATTTTTTCAGCGTGTTCTTTCGGGTTGGCAATGGTTGCGCTGCTGCAGATGAATTGTGGGTTGCTGCCATAAAACTCACAAATGCGGCGTAGCCGGCGGATAACATTGGCGAGATGACTGCCGAAAACACCGCGGTAGTGATGGATTTCATCGAGCACGATGTATTGTAGATTCTCAAATAGTTTGATCCACAAAGTGTGGTGCGGCAATATGCCCTGATGCAACATGTCGGGATTTGAAACCACGATATGGCCGGCCGAACGAATGGCTTTGCGCGCCGATTGCGGCGTGTCGCCGTCAAAAGTGTAAACCTTCAAATCGACTTGCATGTCGGTCACAATCCCATGGATTTCATGCATCTGATCCTGCGATAATGCTTTTGTCGGGAAAAGATAAATGGCGCGTGCTTCCGGGTTGTGTAATAAAGAATTGATAACCGGGATATTGTAACACATCGTTTTGCCGGAAGCCGTCGGCGTCACCACGACGACGTTTTCCCCGGTCAGTACTTTAGCGATGGCCTGCGCCTGATGCGTGTAAAGTTTTTTAATACCGTTTTTTTGCAGGCTCTGAACGAGCCGCAGGTCGATGCTTGCGGGGAAATTCTCATATCGTGCATCGATCGCGTGCCGGCACTTCCAGGCAGTGACATTGTGCATGAAATTGTGATCATTGCGCAGTTGTTCAAGTGTTTGTGGCAGATTCATAAATATGATCGCTTAAAATAAAAACAGAAGTGGATATTTATTCACCAAAATAAAGAAAAATTTGAAAAATGTCAACGTTGCGGTTTTGCATTTTTATTTAGCCTGTTCTATCTTATAAATTGATGGCAATTGGATACACTGGTTTGTATTCAATCAGGTGGCCCATTTATTAAATCCGTGCCCATCTGCCTGATCCGTGCAATCTGTGTCCTGTTTTTGAAAAGCTCTGGACACGGATTTAGCGGGTTGAACGGATTTTCTCGGATACAGGACCCTCAGGCGATTGATATAGATCGAGCAGGGATGTTTGATCGAAAAAGAAAGAAACTGCAAATTTATTTATACCAGTTGCACGAATTGATCGTATTTAAGGGGCGATTCGCACACCCCTTTTCCATACTTTATCTGCTTTCAGCTTCCCCTGGTGATAAAGAATTTCGCGAAAATCATGGCAAGGGAATGCCTGGAAATCGGCCAGCATGCCGGCGGCTAAAACGCCGCGATCGTGCATTCCCAGCGCCGCCGCCGCCCGGCAGGTGATACCGGCAAAGGTTTCGGCCGATGAGAGTTTTTCAGCAGCGCCAAGCACGGCAGCTTGCATGAGCAAATCGCCCATGGGCGCCGAGCCGGGATTCCAGTCTGTTGAGATGGCAAGTCCGGCGCCACCATCCAGCAATTTTCGGGCAGGAGCGAAGTTGATGCCGAGCCCCAGCGAGCAACCGGGCAAAATGACGGCAACTGTGTTTGAATTTGCTAACGCTTTAATTTCACGCTCACCGCCGGCTTCGAGATGATCGGCGCTAGAAGCATTCAGTTTGCAAGCAAGCAAACTGCCGCCAGGGCTGAATTGATCGACATGCACGGCGAGTGAAAAGCCCCTTTCCTGCGCTACCTGTAAAAAAGGTTCTGCCTGTTGCAAAGAAAATGCGCTTTCTTCGATAAAAATATCGATGCGACGAGCGAGGTTTTCTTTCTGTACAACAGGCAAAATTTCATCCAGAATGAGTTGCAGATAGACTTCGGGTGTATTTTTGAATTCCGGCGGCGGCATGTGTGCAGCGAGGCATGTCGGCACGAGATCAATCGCATGCCGTTTCGACGCGGCATCGATCGTGCGCAGCATTTTCAGCTCATCCTGAACAGTGAGACCGTAACCACTTTTGACTTCGCAGGTCGTCACACCGTCTTTGAGCTGGCGTGTGCAGCGTTGCAGCAGGTTTTTCAGTAATTCAGTTTCAGATGCTTGCCGTGTTTTTCTCACCGTATCCATAATTCCGCCGCCTGACTTGGCAATTTCGAGATAGGGTACACCAGCGGTTCGAAGCGAATAATCACGAGCACGCGATCCGGCCCAGCACATATGCGTATGCACATCAATAAATCCCGGCAGACAAACTTGAGGGGATGAGATTTCTTCAATTTCCGAGAGGTTAAAGTTTTTGCAAAGTGCGGTAAAATCACCAATAGCGCGAATTATTCCTTCCAGCACAACGATACCGCAGTCGTGTTTGATCTCGAGCAGATCGTCTTTGACTGCCCCTTTTGCCGGGACGTTTAGCATGCTTAGCATTTCAGCGAAAGGCCCGATGAGTTTTGCCGTCGCTCTTTTCATGTTTTGCCTTTTATTTATGTTCAAATCGAAGTACATTAATTTATAGTACTGACAAGCGTAATGCTTTATTCTTAAAAATTCAACGTCATTATCAAATTAAATTGATGAGTTTTCGAGTTGAAACTGAATATACAGATTCCGATGCTGACACGTTTCTGTGCTTATGGTTTTCTTAAAAATCAGCGCTATTTTGAGCCTTTTTTCATTCTCGCCCTTCTCGAAAAAGACCTGACTTTTTTTCAAATCGGCACACTTTTCGCATTCCGCGAAATGATGATCAATGTTGCCGAAATTCCTTCCGGCAGTATTGCCGATATGTACGGCCGTCGCCGTTCCATGCTGCTCTCATTCGTGGCCTATATCATCAGTTTTCTGCTCTTCGCAATCAGCGATCAGTACATTTCATTTTTTATCGCCATGTTTTTCTATGCCATCGGTGATGCCTTTCGCACCGGCACTCACAAAGCGATGATCTTTTCCTGGCTCCGTTTGCAGGGAAAGGAAGATCAGCGTCTGACATATTATGGATTGACGCGATCCTGGAGTAAAATCGGCTCCGCTGTTTCGGCGATCATCTCCGGGATTTTTGTATTTCTTTTCAAAGAATACACTTCGATTTTCTATTTTTCCTGCATTCCTTATATAGTCAGCATCCTGAACCTGGCGAGCTACCCGGCAGAACTTGATGGTGAAACAAATCGCAATCTTTCTGTCAAGCAGCTCTTTTTACATACCTGGAACACGATTCGTTCTTCTTTTAAATCAAAAGCGCTGCGGCATCTTCTCTTTGAATCAATGGGGTTTGAAGGTGTTTTTAACACGATGAAGGATTATTTGCAGCCCATTTTACAGGGGATGGCCGTCGTTTTTCTAACAAAATATATTTTCAGCGAAAACTGGTCTGAAGCACAAAAGTCGGTACTGTTTGTCGTGCCTACCTACACCGTTCTTTATATTTTTTCAGCAATCGTCAGCAGAAATGCACAGAAGATCATCAGCATTCTCGGTGATGAATTTACCGCAGCGAGAAAATGCTGGCAACTTTTTGTACTCATCTCACTCGTTATAACAGTTGCAGGAATTTATGAGTTGTTGTCAATTGTCACCGTTGCCTTTGTTCTGTTTTTTATGCTGCAAAACCTGTGGCGCCCTTTTTTGATCAGCCGTTTTGATTCGTGTTCCAAAGAGGAATCCGGTGCTACAGTGTTGTCGATCGAGAGCCAGGCAAAACGGCTGGCGCCGGTTGTTCTCGCACCGCTTTTAGGCTTTGGCGTCGATTGGTTACGAGCGGCTCCAACGGGTGGTGCTTATGGTCTCGTCGGCACGCTGGGCGTTCTCAGCGGTTTGCTCTTTTTATTTATCAATCATTCCCGGAAATAAAAAAATCCGGAACAATCCGGCAATGTTTGTAGTTTCTAATTTATTTTGCGTTATCAACCTGCCGATAATTAATTTATTTTATTGATATAACTTTTTTTCTTCGAAAAAGGGTTTGAATTGTGAAATATGCCATGATTTTTATGCTATTGAGTGCAATGGTTTTGCTGTCATGCGATCCACCGTTTATGAGTACGAAAAAAATCGGCCCTCCATCTGATCACAAAAACAAACAAGGCAATGCGATGCACAAGGGCGGGCTCGAAGACCCGTTTACAGAGGGGAAATGCAGCGATGCCGAATGCCACGGGCCTGATCTACGGGGCGATGTTGCTACAACAGATCGTGGGCTTGTACGCACACCTTCCTGTTATCAGTGTCACGGTGAAAAGTGGGAAGATGAGGACGACGATTAGGGCGTTCCGTCAGCTCATCACAAACAATATCGCAACAAGGTAAACGAAAAATATATGAGGTTGAAATGAATAAATTCTTTATCACCTTAGCGGTTTTACTGTGGATGGCGGGTTCATCTGTCATGGGGCAAAAAGTTGGAGAAAAAGCGCCGGGATTTGTGGCGACAACCCTGAACGGTGAAAAACTTGATTTGCAAAGTTATAAAGGCAAAGCCGTTATTCTGGATTTCTGGGCAAGCTGGTGCGCACCCTGCCTTAAAGAGATGCCGTTCCTGATTGAAATGCAGGAAAAATACAAGGATAAGAATCTTGCCATTATCGCCGTCAATATTGATAATGACAGAAAAAATGTTTTAAAATTCATTAAAAAGATCGGAAAAAATGTGCCGTTCCCAATCATTTTCGACAAGGAAAAAGCCTTGCCCAAGCTATATAAACCGGAAGCCATGCCGACGACGATATTTATCGATCCGGAAGGTGTTATTCGCTACCGTCATAAAGGTTTTCGCGAAAAGGATACGAGCTTATTTATCGCTGAAATAGAAAAATTAATCAAAAAGTAAATGAAGGCCAACCATGTTCAAAATATTTGCTATTGTATTTTTGCTTTTATCGTTTTCCGGATGCGCCACAGTTCAACCCTGGCAGCGCGAGTCCCTGGCCGATCCGATTATGATTTTTAACGAAAATCCAATTGATGAGGGAATTCAACAACATTTTATCGAACACCGTGAGGGAGCAACCGGAGCAACCGGAGCACAAAGCGGAGGTTGTGGCTGTGGTTGATCGATTTAAATTCATTGCTTTCGTATTAATGTTCACCTGCTCTGCGGCTTTTGCCCAAAGTGGAACTCCGAACGAATTGCAGTTCAATTTGAGTAGTTATGTCGATAATTTCGGTGTCTATGTCGTTTACCCCAACTTTTCACTCACACGGCAAATTTCAGAAGAGACAACGCTCAAAGGACGCGTTCTCGTCGATGCTGTCAGCGCCGCCTCGATAAAAAGCCGTTTCGATGTTGATGGCGTGACCTCGGCAACGAACCGGACAAAGGGGGGCAGCGACAATACGCCTGACGAACTTCGCTTTCAATTCGGCAGCGGCATAACGCATAATATCGGCTCCAGTACCGTTCTTTTAAACTTGCTTTATAGTACGGAGCATGATTATACTTCAACGACCATCGCCGGCAATTATATTCAGCCGCTGGCACAAAAAAACACCACTATTCAGATCGGCTATCTGCGCAGCATCGATAAAGTTTTCCCCCAGACACGCAACTGGAAACGTGATCTTGATGTGAACACCGTTTCATTACAGGCCACACAGAATATCTCTCCGAAAATGGTCGTACAAACTATTTACTCCTATACCGAGACAACCGGCCATCTTTCTGATAATTATCAGGTTGTGACGGTGCCGACTGCCACCGACGTCGTCTATATGGAGCCGGTTCATCCGAATTCCCGGATTCGTCGCGCAGCAGCGATACGTTTGAATTATCACTTGCTGCAAAAATCATCAATGCAACTCGGATATCGCTATTATTGGGATGACTGGCGGATAAAAGGGCACACAATCTCGACACTTTTTCAAACATATATAGCAGATGAAAGCATTCTCGGCCTCGGATTGCGGGTGCACAGCCAGTCGAAAGCGTGGTTTTTCCAGGAATCTTATGCGCGCCCGGAAAAATATATGACCGTCGACCCCAAGCTCAATGGTGCCTTCGCCGTCGATGCGCAAGTTAAACTGTCTTTTCCTCATTTTTCCTATAAAAACTGGATTCCCGCAATTGAGAGTCTGAAATACCAGTTTACTTTAAACTGGTACCGCCGCGAAACCGATTCCCCCGACTGGCATAGCCGACTAAAAACACTTTACGCTTACAACCTGAATTTTGGCGTCCGATACCGCTTTTAAACTTCGTGAACAGCGCCTTCGGAGAACGGAGCTGTTCACGAATAAGCGTCTGTCCGAAAACCCCGACCTGTTATCCTTAAATGCTTTTGTTTGTAATTCATCTATTTATTTCGTTATCCACGACTTATCCACAGTCGCCTCGGCCTCAATATTTCCTTTTTGCTGGTTGATTTTAATTCAATTACCGATGAACTGCTTCGAATTTTTAGAAAAAAGCATGCTCTGCGTGATTAAGTTGAAATATCGGTTATCCACAATCTATCAACGATTGCTGCGCGTACAAAAGCCCTGATTATTGCACGATTTTCGATCAGCTAACTTCTTTAGTGATTGATTTTGTCTCATAGCAAAATTAATTGTCATTATTTTATATCGATCTAACTATCTGTTTCTATTGCTTTTTTTTCGGAAAAAAAATAGGACATCATCCTGGTATTGCAAAAGATGATAATCCATATTTTCCCGAACCGTTTTAAGCGGCAACTGATAACAGTCTTCACTAACATTTTCAATAATTGCCTGAACAGGTGTTTTTTGACAAAATAATCCAACAGATTATAAAATAATACTTGTTTTCAAGTATACGATTTATGATATTTGTCGTTCGTATTTTTGATCGAAAAAGATTAACAATATTTTAGTTCAGTATAATGATGAGGTCGGGATGTTAAAAGCAAAAAAAGGATTCGGTCCAAGAGTGACTAAACGCCAGTTGAAAGAAGATCAGTTTATTACAAAAATATTCGAATTCTATGATCTCGCCATCCGTTATCAGAGAGAGATTCTCTATGCGGTCATTGCCGTCATAGCCGTCGTTTTAATTGGTTATTGGATTGCTCAGGATAAAGTAGCGTCTGAGCAGAACGCCGCTATTGAGTTTTCCCGGGGGAAAATGGCCTATGAAACGCAAAATTATGATGAAGCTATCGATATTCTGACAGCGCTCACACAGAATTTTGACGGCACAAAAAGTGCCGGTGTCGGCGTGATTTATCTCGGCAAAGCATACCGAGCAAAAAAAGACTATGCAAACCAGGAACAATACTTTCAAATTTATCTCGATGATTATGATGATGACGATCTGCTTTCTGTTGCTGCGACCCGAGGCGTCGCTGCGAGTTTTGATGAGCGGGGTGAATATCTAAAAGCTGCAGGGATTTATGAAAAAGGTGCTGCCAGGTTTCACGACGGGTATAACGCGCCGCTTTTCCTTCTTGATGCAGCAAGATGTTATATTTTAGCGGGTGAAACAGCCAAAGCCAAAACCTGTCTTGAAGAGATTATTAACGATTATGAAAAAAGTCCGGTTTTGCCTGAAGCGAAACGAATTTTAGCCGAAAAAATTGAATAACAATAAAAGCTGGGGGCTGAACAAAAAAACTTGCAATTAAATTAATTGTTTATTATATTTTACGTTAAGTGGGCCCCTAAGGCCCACTTTTTTATTGCCCGAAAGAAAATATGGAAAGATTAAAAGAAGAGTTAGCTGCAAAATTCAAGCAGTCTATTGAGAATAAAAACACGGAGTTTGTCGACCTGGAAATTAAAGGTAGTTCGAGAAATCCGGTGATCCGTGTGTTTGTGGATGAAGCCGGAGGGATTGCGATTGAAAAATGTGCCGCTATCAGCCGTGAGCTCAATCATCTCATCGAAGCGGAAGACATCATCAAAACGCCATACCGTATCGATGTTTCCTCGCCGGGGCTGGACAGGCCTTTAAAAACTGCCCGTGATTTTGCGCGTAACGTTGGACGTCTGGTGAAAATTGCCTATCGATATGATGAGGAAGACAGGGAAATCTCTGGCGAAATCAGTCATGCAGAAAGTGAACAGGTCGTTATCGAATATGATCATTCATTGTTTGAAATTCCGTATGATCAAATTGACAGCGCTTTAATTCAAATAAAATGGAAATAATTAACAGATTCACAAAAAATGAGTAGTCGACCTTCGTTTGGAGGAAAAAGTTCAAAATGAATACTGAAATAGCCAACGCTTTTAGCCAGATTGTCAAAGAAAAAAATATCGAGAAGGATCAATTGAGCTAGATCATCGAAGGCATCGTCATCTCGATGATAACGAAAAAATACGGCTCAGCTGATAATTTTGAGATTTTTGTCAATTTGGATAAGGGTGAAATTGAGATCTATCAAAACAAGGTTATCGTTGAAGAGGTTGTCGACCCTGTTCATGAAATTGATCTCGAATCGGCCAGAAAAGTCGAATCATCCCTTGAAGTGGGTGACGATTTTATCGAAATATTGAATCCAACCATGTTTGGCCGGCGGCTCATTACAAGCGCAAAACAGAATTTAAACCAGCGCATTAAAGACGTTGAAAAAGAGATAATTTACAGCGAATTTAATAATCGTATTGGTGAAATTATTTTAGGTGATGTTCGGCAAATCAATCGCAGTGATATCTTTTTGCTGATCGACCGGACGGAGGCTCTTTTACCTCGGAGTGAACAAATCGATAGCGAACGATACCACCGCGGAGAAAGCGTGCGGGTTTTGGTCAAAGAGGTGCGGAAAAGTGCCCGTGGGCCGGAAGTGATCGTATCCCGTGCCGATCCAAAATTTTTAATTCGTCTTTTTGAACTCGAAGTGCCGGAAATATATGACGGTATTATCGAAATAAAAAACGTTGCCCGGCAACCGGGAGAACGCTCTAAGATAGCCGTGTTTTCCAATGACAAACGTATCGACCCGGTAGGTGCCTGCGTGGGCATGAAAGGCATACGTATTCAGGCGATCAGCAAAGAATTGAACAACGAGAAAATTGACATCATTCCATATAGCAATGATCCTTCGACTTATATTTCACGGGCGCTGAGTCCGGCAAAACCTCTAAAAGTGATCATCGATGAAGAGAATAAATCTGCCGTTGCCGTTATCTCCGATGAACAAGTTTCCATATCGATCGGCAAAGGTGGTTTAAACCGCAGACTGACAAGCCGTTTGACCAGCTATAATGTCGAGATTCTCAAAGAATCCGAATATACGGCTATGATACAGACCGAAAAAGAAAAAGAAGTCAGCCTTGATGATTTAGAAGGCATCCGACCATCGATCATCGAAAAGTTGCATGCTGCACAAATCTTTTCAGTTCATGATATTATCGAGCAGGGGCGAGACGGTTTGATGAATATCGACGGGATCGGCAAGAAAACCGTAGAGAAAATTTTCGAACAAATTGAAGAATAATTATTAAACAGGGTGAGTTTAACTTGGCTGCAAAACGAAGAATATTTCAAGTCGCGAAAGAGTGCAACGTATCCAATGAAACCTTACTTGGTTTTTTGACAAAGCAGGACTTTGCAGTGAAAAACCATATGAGCCTGGTCACGGAAGAAATGTACGAGCTGGTTTCGAAGAAATACCTGGGCAAAGCGACGCGGGATACCTCTGGCGATACTGAATATGATTTTCGCAAAAAGTTAAAAGAAAAAAAAGCTATCGAGCAGAAAAAGAAGGAACGGGCGCAGGAAGAACTGGACCAACGATTGAAATTTGCTCGTGAAGTCGTCGTTAAGAAAGTTAAGCGGAAAGTCCCGTCAAAAGAAGAAGTGCTTAAAATCGCGGTTGACTCGGCAAAAGCAGAAGCCCTTGAGTTGATAAAGGAAGATGGGTTTAAGAAAACCGAAAAACCTGCTGAGCCGGCAAAGGATATGGATATTACCACGAGAGATGTGGTTGAAGCTGAGGGAGAAACTGCCACAAGCCGACCGGAATCAAGCAGCGATGCGAAACATGCCGGCAAAACCGATAAGGTGGCAACGAAAATTAGCGAAGTAAAAAAGGACACTGGAGCGGTTGCAGCCAAAGATAAAAACAAACCCGTAAGCAAAGAAAAAACAGCTGCGTCGGCGAAGAAAAATAAAGAGGAATCAGCAAAATCTGATAAAACCGCTAAAACTCCTCAACAAACAGCAGGCGATGGGGCGGGCAAAAAATCGAAGAAAAAGCGGCGTAAGAAAAAACGACAAATCAGCGATGAAGAAATTTCAGCTTCCATCAAACAAACACTGGCCGCGATGGATGAAAGCAAGGGTCGACGGAAACATAAAAAGTTAAAAACGGCAGATGAAGATGAAAGCGATGATTCGGCAACTGCAACAATAAAAGTCTCCGAATTCATTTCGGCTGCTGATCTGGCAAAATTAATGGAAATCGATGCAGCATCGATTATCAAAAAATGCCTCGAACTGGGCATGATGATTTCGATCAATCAGCGCCTCGATATGGATACCATTATCATGTTGGCGGATGAGTTTGGTTTTGATGTTGAACAGGAAAAGGAATTCGCCTCGCTTGTTGAAGAGGAAGATTCTGATCCCGATGACGATAAAGACTTGCAACCCCGGCCTCCGGTTGTGACGATTATGGGGCATGTCGACCACGGGAAAACTTCTTTATTGGATTTTATTCGAGAGAGCAATGTCATCGCAGGTGAGGCCGGAGGCATAACACAGCATATCGGCGCTTACGAAGTGACCGTCAAAGAGAATAAGCATATAACATTTCTCGACACCCCCGGACATGAGGCATTTACCGCGATGCGCGCTCGTGGCGCGCAGGCGACTGATATCGTCATTCTCATCGTTTCAGCAGATGACGGCGTGCAGGAGCAAACACTTGAAGCTTTAAATCATGCAAAAGCAGCAGGTGTGCCAATCATCATTGCGATTAATAAAATTGATAAAGCGAATGCAAATCCTGATCATGTCAAACAACAACTTTCGACGCATAATGTGCTTGTAGAAAGTTGGGGTGGGAGCTATCAGGATACTGAGATATCTGCTAAAACAGGGGAGGGTATCGATAAACTTCTCGATGGTATTTTGCTCGAATCTGAAATGCTCGAGCTGAAAGCAAACCCGAACCGGCTATCGCGCGGTTTAGTCGTCGAAGCAGAGCTTGATAAAGGCAAGGGGCCTATCGCTACCGTTTTGATTCAGACCGGGACACTACGGACAGGAGATGTTTTTGTCGCAGGATTAACCTACGGGCGAGTGCGCGCACTTTTGGATGAGCGCGGAAAACGAGTTAAAGAAGCGCCACCTTCAACACCTATTCGGGTCATCGGCTTTTCTGCAACACCGCAGTCCGGCGATCGTTTGGTCGTTATGAAAACTGAAAAGGAAGCGCGTGAAATCAGCATGAAACGGCAACAACTGCGGCGCGAGCAGGAAATCAGACAGGTTAAACATCTGACTCTGGATCAGATATCCAAACAGATACAGGAAGGCCGTGTACGCGAACTTAATATTATCGTCAAGGCAGATGTCGACGGGTCAGTTGAAGCGATCACCGACAGCCTGATGAAACTCGCCACAAACGAAGTCGCAGTTAATATCATCCACAAAGCAGTCGGTGGTATATCAGAAACCGATGTGAATCTTGCGGTGGCTTCAAGCGCGATTATTATCGGATTTCATGTAAGAGTGGACTTACAGGCAAGAGACCTGGCGACGAAAGAAGAAATCGATATCCGCATTTATCAGGTTATTTATGACGCCGTAAATGATGTGAAAGCAGCCCTCGAAGGTATGCTTGCGCCGGAGATTCGGGAAGAAACCAGTGGCACGATTGAAGTACGTGAGACCTTTAAAGTTCCAAAAATCGGCACTATCGCCGGTTGTTACGTCACTTCGGGAAAAATACATCGCAACGATCCGGTGCGCCTCTATCGCGATAATCGTTTGGTTTACGAAGGCAAAATCGGGTCTTTGAGACGATTTAAAGATGACGTAAAAGAAGTAGCGACAGGATTCGAGTGCGGTATTGGTATTGAAGGATATGATGATATCCACATAAATGATATTATTGAAGCCATTAACTACGTCGAAGTTAAACGCACACTCGCTTGATGCAAGTTGCTATTTGTCAAATACAATTTTTAATTTTTGATTGTCATTCTCTAAAAGACAAAAGATCGGTCGTTTGCAGCCTGAAAGAGAGAATCAGGCAGAAATTCAACGTTTCGATTGCTGAAATTACAGAGCATGAAAACTACCAGATGGGTTTTTTGGGTGTGGCCATCGTTTCGAACGACAGGCGTCATTTGGAGCAGGTCTTTACAAAAGTCATCAACCTGATTTCGAGCGATGAGCGTGTAGAAATTATAAAGCAATTACTCGAGTTTGGATAGATAAATGAAAAAAAGAGCTGATCGCGTATCGCAGCTTCTGCGTCAGATTATTTCGGAGGCGATAACTTTTCAGTGGAAATATGCTTATGCAGACCGCGTCACGGTACAGCGAGTCAAAGTGACTGAGAATATTCGCAGCGCCAAAATATACGTCGGAATTCGTGGTGATGAAAAACTTAAAAGCGAAGTACTGCAGAGCTTGACCGATGCGACGGGTTTTTTTAAAAACGCCATCAGTCAGCAAACAAAACTGCAGTTCATGCCCGAACTCAAGTTTATTTACGACGACACACTGGATCAGGCCGATAGAATCAATGCATTACTCAATTCCATCAAATAAACGATAATTTATGGAAATCAGTCACCAGAAACTCGAACTTGGTCAAATCGTGCCAATTGATAAACCGGCAGACTGGACATCCTTCGATGTTGTCAACAAGTTGCGCTATGCAACAAAAATACGCAAGGTCGGCCATGCCGGCACGCTCGATCCTTTTGCTACCGGATTGTTGCTGATCTGCTTTGCAAAAGCAACAAAGCGTGTTGAGTCGCTCGTGGGTTTACCCAAAGAATATATCAGCCGTTTCAAATTCGGCGTTGAAACCGACAGCCATGATGTGACGGGCAAAGTCATCAAACAAGTCGAATCGTTTGATTTTTCCCGTGATGATCTGGAAAGCGTGCTGCAAAACTATCGCGGCGAAATCGAACAAATTCCACCCATGTTTTCAGCGTTGAAAGTCGGGGGGAAAAGGCTTTACAAACTGGCGCGCGCCGGTAAAACGATTTCCCGTGAAGCCCGTCGCGTTTCAATCCATATGCTGGAAATCCTCGAATTGACGAAGGATGAGTGTGTCTTGAAAATCGGCTGTTCCAAAGGCACTTATGTTCGCGCTTTAGCCAGGGATATCGGCAGGGATTTGCAATGCGGCGCATACCTTTCAGAATTGCGTCGAACGCGAATCGGAGATTATCACGTCGATTCGGCGATGAAAATAGAAGATTTTCTATCTGAATTAAAGGAAAATAAACCATCAAATGAATGTTTACCACAGAATTGATACTTTTCAGCCCAATTCTAACAACATTCTGACAATCGGTACATTTGATGGCGTTCACCTCGGGCATGGCTATTTGCTCGAACAGGTTATCGCTCTTTCTAAAAAACTTGCCGGCATTCCAACAGTGGTTACCTTTGAACCTCATCCGCAACTGATTGTCAATAATGGACGCCGTAATCCCATTAAAACACTGACAACACTGGATGAAAAGATTGCTTTGCTCGGTAAAGCCGGGATACGACATATTTACGTCATTCAGTTTGACGATGAATTTGCCGGGCTTTCTTCAACCCAGTTTATCGATATCTATCTGAAAAAGAAAATTGGTTTGAAAGCCGTTATCGTTGGTTACGACCATGGCTTTGGAAATGCCCGTGCCGGTAATGCGAACACTTTGTCTACTGCATTTCGAGACGAAGGAATCCGGGTTGAACATCTCGATCGTTTCACGTTCAATGGACAGAAAATCAGTTCATCGGTGATCCGCAGGTATATTAGCGGTGGGGAAATTGCTGCCGCCAATGCGTTTTTGGGATATGCTTATAATCTTTCCGGCAAAGTTATCGTCGGCGACAAAAGGGGGCGGGAGCTGGGTTTTCCAACCGCAAATCTCGATATCGGCAATTCGAACAAAATTTTACCGCACAATGGTGTTTATGCTGTGAAAATCGATATCGATAGCACGGATTATTACGGCATGGCCAATCTCGGTGTGCGGCCGACATTTTTAAATAGCCAGAAGAGTCTGGAGATCAATCTCTTTGACTTTGAAAAAAATATTTACGGCAAAAATATTCGCGTATTTTTTTTAAAAAAAATACGTGATGAGATTAAATTTGCCACTGCAGATGCATTGGCCAACCAATTGCAAGCAGATAAAGTAGAAGCATTATTTTTTTTAAAATCACAATATACTGTATAAACTAAAGGATTCTAAGAAAGCGGAGAATTCACATGCCTCTTAGCAAAGAAATCAATCAAGAAATCATCGACGGATTCGGCAAAGATTCACATGATTCCGGTAGTGCAGAAGTACAAATTGCAATGCTCACGCGACGAATCACTGATTTGAAAGATCATTTTCAAAAGAATAAAAAAGACCACCACTCACGCCTGGGTTTGTTGAAAATGGTCGGAAAACGTCGCCGTCTGTTAAATTACCTCATCAAAACAGATATTGAACGCTACAGAGCTATCATCAAAAAACTAAATATTCGTCGCTAAAACACAGTGTTGTTTTCCAGGATGTGGCGATTTAAAGGATTTTCCTTTAAGGAGTGTCAGTAGAATGACTATAAGTAAAGAAATAACAATCAATGATCAGACTATCATTTTTGAAACGGGCGAATTAGCGAAACAGGCACATGGTTCAATTCTGTTAAAAATGGGAGATACCAGCCTGCTGGTCACCGCTGTAGGCTCGGAGAATGCCTCAAATTTAGGTTTTTTCCCGCTCACTGTTGAGTATCGCGAGAAAACTTATGCTGCCGGTAAAATCCCCGGTGGTTATATTAAACGAGAAGCCCGTCCCAGTGAGAAAGAAGTGCTCAGCGCGCGCATCACTGATCGATCCCTGCGCCCATTGTTTCCGGATGGCTATATGAATGAGGTTCAGATATTCATTCAGGTGCTCTCGGTTGATAACGAATATGATGCCGACGTTTTGGGCCTGTGTGCGGCCTCGGCAGCACTGGCAATTTCCGATATCCCCTGGGCCGGCCCCATCGCAGGTTTGCGTGTTGGCCGTGTCGATGGTGAATTTATCGCCAATCCATCGTATGACCAGCGCGAAGAAAGTGATATCGATTTGATTATCGGAGCAAGTGCTGATTCGATCATGATGGTCGAAGGTGAAGCTTTGGAAGTCTCCGAGTCGGATATGCTCGCAGCTCTGGAGTTCGGCCACAATGTCACCAAGGAGATCGTCAAAACCATCGAAGAACTCGTTGAGCTGGCCGGCAAACAAAAAAGAGAATTTGAAGCTGAACCGATGAATGCCGAGCTTGTCGAACGTGTTCGCTCGGAAGCCACAGAAAAAATCATTGAACACCTAAAAATCACCGGTAAAGAAGAACGTAAAAAGGCGTTTAATGAATTTAAAACAGAATACATCGCCAGTCTCGAAGAAGATTTCCCTGAATCGGAAAGCACGATTAGTGCTATTATTCACGATATCCAAAAAGAACATACGCGTGCGATGATTCTCAAAGAATCCCGCCGTCTTGACGGCCGGGATATGGATGATATTCGAAGCATTGAATGCAAAACAGGTATTCTCCCCAGAACGCATGGCTCCAGCTTGTTTACCCGTGGGCAGACACAAGCGCTCGGAATCGTCACTCTGGGCACGAAAGTAGATGAACAGCGTGTCGATGCGCTTGAGGGAGAGTTTTTTAAATCCTACATGTTACATTATAATTTTCCGCCATTTTGTGTTGGTGAGGCCAGACCGTTGCGTGGCGTTAGCCGCAGGGAAATCGGTCACGGCAATCTTGCTGAACGGGCATTAAAACCGATCATTCCTTCGGAAGGTCTTTTCCCTTATACAATCCGAATCGTGTCGGAAGTGCTGGAGTCTAATGGTTCTTCTTCCATGGCATCCGTGTGCGCAGGTTCTCTGGCTCTAATGGATGCCGGCGTGCCGGTAAAAGCACCAGTCGCAGGCATTGCAATGGGTTTGATCAAAGATGAAGATGATTATAAAATCCTGACTGACATTCTCGGTGATGAAGATCATCTTGGTGATATGGATTTCAAAGTGGCGGGGACAAAAGACGGAATCACCGCATTCCAGATGGATATCAAAGTTCGGGGCATTTCGCGTGAAATCATGGAAGTTGCCCTGGAAAAAGCGAAAATAGCACGCTTTGCCATCCTCGAGGTGATGAACACATCGTTGCCTGAATCCCGGGAAACGATGTCGAAATATGCACCGCGTATCGTGACGATAAATATCAAACCGGATCAGATTGGCAGTGTAATCGGGCCGGGTGGTAAAGTTATTCGCGACATTGTCGACCGCACCGGCGCCAAAATCGATATTGAAGATGATGGCACTGTAAAAATCGCATCTACTGAGCCTCAAGCTGCGAAAATGGCTGTTGCCATAATTGAAGGCCTGACTGCAACCCCGGAAGCAGGAACAATCTACAAAGGCAAGGTGAAGAAAATTACCAATTTCGGCGCTTTTGTTGAGATTTTACCCGGCAAGGAAGGATTGCTTCACATTTCAGAAATCGATACCCAGCGAGTAAATAAAGTAGAAGACATTCTCTCGGTTGGCCAGGAAATTGAAGTGAAACTCATGCGTGTCGATGATTCCGGCAAAATGAACTTGAGCCGCAAGGCTTTGCTTCAGCCCGAATCGTAATCAATGGTGATTATTACCAAGAATAAGTGTGGAACAGAAGCAGAGCTCTATTAAAAAATCGATCCTGTCAAACGGAATTCGAATTGTCACCGAGAAAATTCCTCATGTGCGTTCGGTTTCGTTTGGCGTATGGCTCGAAGTGGGAAGTCGCAACGAAACTGAGCATAATCGTGGAGTTGCACATTTCATCGAGCACATGCTTTTTAAGGGGACAACGAACCGAACCGCCTTTCAAATTGCTGAATGCATTGAAAACGTCGGGGGACATCTCAATGCATTTACCAGCAAAGACCTCACTTGCTACTACGCGCATATCCTCGACGAGAATTTGCCTCTGGTAATAACCGTTCTCGCCGATATTTTACAGAACTCCATCTTTGACAGCAATGATATCAAAAAAGAGCAGGAAGTCGTCATTGAAGAAATTCATTCTGCTGATGATGTACCGGAAGAGCGAATTCATGATTATTTTTTTGCTGATTTATATAAACCGCATCCACTCGGCTTTCCAACACTCGGCACGGCAGACACTGTGCACAGCTTTGATCGGGCCATGGTGCTCGATTTTATGCAAAAACACTACACCGGTAATCATATCGTGATTGCTGCCGCCGGTAATCTCGACCACCGGCAGGTGTGCGAATTGATTGAGACATCATTTAATGCAATTGTTAAAGCGCCATCACCCGGTATGGCGAAACCACTGGATTCACACCAGAAAACACAAAAATACTGCGAAGATTCCTTGCAGGCACATATTTGTCTCGGCTCAACAACTTTTTCTTACCGTAGTAAAATGAAATATCCGCTTCTGGTTTTGAACACACTGCTTGGCGGGGGAATGTCATCCCGCCTGTTTCAATCAGTGCGTGAAAAGCACGGGCTGTGTTATAATATTTATTCATATCTGGAGTTTTTCATGGATTCCGGTGTGTTCTGTATTTATAACGGGACTGAGCAGGGAAAAGTAGCGAAAAGTTTAGAGTTGATCATTAAAGAACTTGATAATCTGAAAGAAAAGCCCATATTAGAAGAAGAATTGGACAGAACAAAATCGCAGTTAAAAGGCAATTTATTGCTCTCCCTTGAGAGCACATCAAACCGCATGAATCGTTTGGCGAAAATGGAAATATATCTGAAAAACAATGTATCACTTGATGATATTTCACAGGGGATTAATAATGTGACCGTTCATGATATACAGCTCAGGGCTAAAGAGCTGTTTGCCGACGAACGGTTAGTACAATCTATTTTGTTACCGGAAAAATAATTATTTTCAACGCATGGAGGTTGGGATGATCATTGGTGTGCCAAAAGAGATCAAAACCCTGGAAAACAGAGTTGCATTAGTTCCTGCTGGAGTCGAATTATTAACACAAAACAGTCACCAGGTTTATATCGAAAAAAATGCAGGACTTGGAAGCGGATTTACCGATGATGATTATATTACCGCTGGCGCAACGATTCTTGATACACCGGAAGAAGTTTTTGCCAAAGCGAAAATGATCGTCAAAGTTAAAGAACCGCTGCCGCAGGAATACGGGCTGATTCGTGAAGATCATATCGTGTTTACATATTTTCATTTTGCGGCCTCGCGTGAACTTACCGATGGCATTCTTAAATCAAAAGCTGTTGCCATCGCCTACGAAACAGTTGAAGCACCCGACGGATCATTGCCTCTCCTGATTCCCATGAGTGAAGTGGCCGGCAGAATGTCGATACAGGAAGGTGCACGCTGCCTGGAAAAAATTCATGGCGGTATGGGTGTACTTCTCGGCGGTGTTCCGGGAACAGAACCTGCAAATGTCGCTATTCTTGGCGGCGGAATTGTCGGTGTTAATGCTGCAAAAATGGCTGCCGGTATGGGCGCTCAGGTTTTTCTGCTCGATATCAATTTACAGCGGCTGCGCTATCTCGATGACGTGATGCCGAAAAACGTGCAAACCATTATGTCCAATCCCGGGTCTATTCGCACGGCAATTCAAAATGCTGATCTCGTTGTCGGCGCTGTTTTGATCCACGGCGCCAAAGCGCCACACCTGGTAAAGCAAAACATGTTATCTACAATGAAAAAAGGTTCGGTCATCGTTGATGTTGCGGTCGATCAGGGTGGCTGTGTGGAAACAATACACGCGACGACGCACGATAATCCAACATACGAAATTGATGGCGTCATCCATTATGGTGTCGCCAATATGCCGGGTGCAGTACCCAAAACTTCCACTATCGCATTGACCAATGCAACGCTGCGCTATGCTGTTGACATCGCCAATCATGGCTTTCCCGGCTGTTTGGAGAAAAATACGGAACTGATCAAAGGTGTGAACATGGTCGCCGGAAAAGTGACCTATAAAGGCGTCGCAGAGGCTTTCGATCTGCCATACCATGATCTGAACGAGGTTCTTTCATAAAACCAAAATGGCCGTTCCCATACTTGCATATCACACCGTTTCCAATAAATTTGAACCTGGGATTACGCGCACGACGATTTCCCAGTTTAGGAAACAGATGAACTGGCTGTATCGGAATGGTTTTTCAACCTCGACTTTACAGGAATATTGGCAATATCTGTATGGAGCAATAAAAATACCTGCGAACAAAGTTGTTATTACCTTCGATGACGCTTATGTTTGCCTTGAGGATGCAGCGGAAATTATGGCTGAATTTGGTTTCCGGGGCTGTTGCTTTGCGATCAGTGATTTTGTCGGTAAATCCAACAGTTGGGATTACCAGTTTTTAAACCGTAAACTGCAGCATGCCGATTATCGATTACTCCGACAATTGGTCTCGGAGGGGTGGGAGGTTGGGTCTCACACCAAATGCCATGCATTTTTACCGACGATTCCACACCCTACTGTATTTGAAAATTTACAGCAGAGTAAAGTTGATTTGGAAAACAATTTGGGAGTACCGGTTTCTTCGCTCTCCTATCCCTACGGAAAATGTAATAAAACCATCTGTGAAATGGCCAAAAAATGCGGGTTTAAAATTGCTGTAAGCCTGGGGATGCCGAGACAGCAGCCTCATGATTTGATGAATCTGCCGCGCATAGGCATTTATCTTTTTGACAATATTTTTTTGTTTGCCCGAAAAATTGAACAAACCTGTGCAGGTTCCGATTTTTATTTTCAAATACAACAAATTATTAGTAAATTTTCCTACGGTTCCATTGTTTTTAATCATGTTAAAACATGTTGGGTGAATGCAGCCACAGAAAATTAAAAAACTCTACTATTCGATTAGTGAAGTTAGCGAAATCACTTCATTGAAAAAATACGTGCTGCGCTACTGGGAATCTGAATTTAAAGAGCTCAAACCGGGGAAAAATCGAGCAGGCAACCGTATTTATACGCTTGAAGAAATCAAAACCATTTTTCAATTGAAAAAATTGCTCTACCAGGAAAAATATACTATCGAAGGGGCAAAAAACAAACTCAAAGCCCTAAAGGCAGCAGATACTCAACTCAACTTATCCTTCGAAGATATGCGCCGGGAAGATACACTCATGGAGATCAAAAGGCAGCTTATTGAGTTGCAGGAATATATTCACAATAATCATGACAAAAAATAATACGGACAGAATATTCTGTTGCAAAAGTCCTTTTTTTTCTGTAAAGTGCAACTCTCAAATCGGGGCGTAGCGCAGCTCGGTTAGCGCACTTGACTGGGGGTCAAGGGGTCGCTGGTTCAAATCCAGTCGCCCCGATTTAATCTTAAAGGCTGTAATTCCCCAGAATTGCAGCCTTTTTTATTATACTTTCTTCTTTTAAAATAAACGGAAATGATGAAATATTGAATAATTCTTACGCTGTTTTAATTCCTGCTTACAATTCACAAGAAACCATCACAGAGCTGCTCGAACGAATTCAGAAAGTCGGTTATAATTGTCACATTTTTGTGGTTGACGATGGTTCGACCGACAAAACGGCTGAAGTATTGGTGCACCGTACAGATATTTTTCTCACAAAAAGCAGGAAAAATAGCGGCAAGGGCACAGCACTAAAACGTGGACTACAAAATGTTTTTTCACAAAATCACAATTATGCCGCAGTGATTTTTATCGATTCTGATCTGCAGCATCTACCGGAAAAAATCCCACAATTTATTGCAGCTTTTGAGCAGGGGAGAGGTGATTTTATCATTGGCAAACGTGCTTTTGGTCTGCAACAAATGCCATTAGCGCGTATCGTTAGCAATTTTATAACTTCGATTTTGCTCTCGTTAAAAGTTGGCAGCAAAGTTTACGATTCGCAATGCGGCTACCGATTAATTGAAGCAGGGCTTATTCAAAAATGCCGCCCATTTAGCAGCCTCAATTATGCGTTTGAAACAGAAATTCTGCTTAAATCCGCCCGCGCCGGCTGCAGATTTCATCATGTGGACATCCCGACAATTTATGGCGGTGAAATAAGCAATATCAAAGGATTTCGTGATACGATTGCTTTTATTAAAGCTTTTTTAAAATATTAAACTACAGGAGTTTTATTTGCAGCCCACCGAGCAGATTTTAAAAAGCCCATTAGCAAAAAAAAATATAGTTCGCCGAAGTTATGACTGGGTCTTGAGCTGGGCCGATTCAAAATACGGTGCAGTCGCGCTTGCCCTAATCGCTTTCGCGGAGTCATCTTTTTTTCCAATACCGCCGGATATCTTGTTAATCGCTTTAGTCTTGGGCGCACGCAGTCGTGCCTTTTATTTTGCAGGAATCAGTGCAGTGAGTTCTGTCCTTGGCGCGATGACAGGTTATGTAATCGGATATTTTGTCTGGTGGACAGGGGAAGGGGAGTTCTCAACATTTGCCCTGTTGTTTTTCAATCATATTCCCGGATTTACTGAAGTCTTGTTTCTCAGGATAAGGGATTTATACGAAACCTGGAATTTTTGGATCGTTTTCACAGCAGGCTTTACGCCGATCCCATATAAAGTATTCACAGTCTCTGCCGGCGCCTTTAATATCAATTTTATTATGTTCGTTGTGGCTTCCATCGTAAGCCGGGGGGCAAGATTTCTGCTGGTTGCAGGGCTGTTGTGGAAATTTGGGGAACCGATAAAAAAGCTCATCGATAAATATTTTAATTTACTTGCGGTTATATTTACTTTTTTCTTGATTGGCGGCTTCATTATCATTAAATTGTTTCTGTGAAAATAACGGGGCGTAGCGCAGCTCGGTTAGCGCGCATGCTTCGGGAGCATGAGGTCCCCGGTTCAAATCCGGGCGCCCCGACTTAACCGAAAAAAGCAACTCCTGGAGTTGCTTTTTTATAATGACTTCATCGGGTTTACATAACATGTATTATGTTTTATTTTTAATGCTGGATAAAAGCCGTTCAGCTTTTGCTTTTAACGGCGTTTTTATTTTGCTGTTTAAAATCCAATATAAATGCTCTGCAGCCTCATCCGTTTTTCCCAGCAATGAATAGGCCTGCGCAAGATGAAATTCTGCAGCGATATTCTGTTTATTACGTTTCAAAGCTTTGTTGAGTTGTTCAACAGCTTCTTCTGCTTTATTGTTATCAATCAATGCTTTGCCATACAAAGTTAAAGCCATACTGTCCGCTTTGCCCTGATTGCAGGCCTTTTCAATCCTTTCGAGGCATTCCACATGGCGGTCCAGATAATCAAGGCAGAGCGCAACTTGCTTATTGTACAAGCCTTTCGCAGGATTTAGCTGAGATGCTTTCTGAAATGCATTTAATGCAGTCTCAACAAATCCACAACGTAAACTCGCTTCCCCTAGTGAATACCAGGCCTGTTCATCATCCGGCTTCGAACTCACATATTTTTTATAGAGATTCGCCGATAACTTGTAATCACTGAATAAATAGGCGCTGTATGCTTCAGAAAACATCTCATCGAGATTGGCATAATCAGAAACATTGATCGCGCTGTTCGTCTTGAGTTCTTTTGTCGCAGTATTCTCCGGGATTATCAGGCGTTTTGCATGTGGCGCCAACGGCCCTTTCGGATCAATTTTCAATACTTTCTGATAGCATATATTGGCTTGATGAATATTGTTTTGCAGGCTGTATATTTTTGCGAGACCAAAAAAAGCACGTACTTCTTTGGGGTTAAGTTCTGCTATTTTATTAAATATGGCAATGCCGTCAGCATATTTTTTTAAAACGCTTGTAGCTGTTGCTAAGTTTAATAAAGCTAATGTATTAGTATGATTAAAAGATATACTTTCACGCAGGTGGTTTTCTGCTTTTTCAAACTTGCGCATTTTGAGATAAACCGTACCCAAAATCAGGCGGGCCTTATAATAAATCGGGCATAATTGGAAAGCATATTCAAGGTTTTCTATCGCTTCGCGGTATTCTTTTTTTTCAAAAAAGGCTATTCCGGTATTGAAATAATAATCCGGATCGATCGCATTTAGCGAAATGGCTTTAATCCATAATGTGATGGCGCTGGAAAAATCTCTGGATTTTGCAAGCTTCAGTGCTTCTTTATGCAGTTTTTCAGCTTCATCGACGACAACCGGCAATATCCATTTAAACTGAGCTTGACGGTTCGCGATTTCAATCGTAAGCTCGCCGGCTTTTTCACTTTTGTATTTCTCGTTTAAATAAGCATGAATTTGCTCGGGATTACTGGATGCCTGCAAATTGGCTTTTGCCGCACCAGAAAATTCGACAGCACTATCCATATCCAATACCGCGCTGACCAGTTTTTTTGCTTTTGCCAAAATCAATCTTCCCTGATTTATTCTCTCGACTGGAATTCTGGAATGAACACAGTTTTTAATTCAATTATTTAAAGTATTTAAAGATGTAAAGTATTTTCTTAGCAGTTAGAAAGAAAGATACCATGATTTATATACCGCTGCGGATACTAATTTTATGATGAAGAAATAGAAAAGCCCTCGCTTGAGGGCTTTTTTCGTACGCCAGAAGGGAATCGAACCCCTAGCCTTTGGCTCCGGAGGCCAACGCTCTATCCAATTGAGCTACTGGCGCATTTTTTGGTTTAATTCATGATTTTGCAGCTTTAACCGTATTATACATGAGCATCGCTATAGTCATCGGGCCAACACCGCCGGGTACTGGAGTGATGGCCCGGACTTTTTCAGCGACCTCATCAAATTTTACGTCGCCAACGAGTTTGTAGCCCTTCTCGGTTCCCGGTGCATCGACCCTGTTGACGCCAACATCGATGACTATGACATGATTTGAAACCATCTTTGCTGTGATGAACTCAGGCTGACCAAGAGCAGCAACTATAATATCTGCATTTTTTGTGTAAAAATCAATATTCTTTGTGCGTGAATGACAAACAGTGACCGTTGCGTTGGCACCCTCGGTTTTTTGTGCCAGCATTAAAGCCAAAGGCATGCCGACAATTTGACTTCTTCCTACAATGACGACATTTTTTCCACTGGTTTCTATTTGACTGTACTGAAGCATTTTTTGTACACCAAAAGGTGTACAAGGTAAAAATGTATCGAGCCCAGATTGCAGTTTCCCCTTATTGACCGGATGAAATCCATCTACATCTTTTTCGGGTAAAATACGCTCGATTACAGCATTTTCATCAAGGTGTATAGGCAAAGGCATTTGTACAAGAATGCCATGTACTCTGTTATCGGCGTTCAATCTATCACAAATTGCGATGATCTCATCTTGTGTAATGTCTGCAGGATAAGTAAGCGTTTCCGATTCGATGCCCAGTTTTTCGCAGGCTTTCGCTTTCATGCGAACATAAACAGCCGATGCCGGATCATCCCCTATAAGCACAACTGTCAGTTTGGGCAGAATCCCTTTTATCTTCAGGAATTCGATTCGCCCATATAATTCATCGTAAATTTTATCCGCAATTTTGCGTCCATCGATTATTTTTGCAGCCATTCTTTATCCTGCAGGTAATGAAATCCGTTGAATGGATTGACTTTGCCCGCTTTTGGTGTCAATATCGATCAGGACTGCATTAAAACGACTGTTTTCGGTGGCCAGTTCGAACTTGCGCGGGGTTTGTTTTATAAATCTGTGCAAGGCTATCCCGACATCCATTCCGATAACTGAATCATGCGGACCGGTCATGCCGGCATCGGTAATGAATGCAGAACCTTTCGGCAGAATGCGCTCATCTGCAGTCTGCACATGTGTGTGAGTACCAATAATTGCACTCACACGGCCATCAAGATACCATCCCATCGCTATTTTTTCAGCGGTGGCTTCTGCGTGAAAATCAACCAATATAATCGAGGTTTCTTTTTTAACCTCATCAATAATTTTATCTGCGGCCCGGAATGGACAATCGATGGGATACATAAAAGTGCGTCCCTGCAGATTTATAATGGCGATTTTCGATTTTTCTCCAGCTTCAACTATTACCACTCCAGAGCCCAAATTACCTTCCGGGTAATTCGCCGGTCGCAAAATTTTGTCATAATTTTGCAAGAGTTCCTTGAGCTTCCAGTTTTCCCAGGTGTGGTTCCCCCCTGTTATCACATCAACACCAAGCTTGAAAAATCGTTCTGCCTGCTTATCTGTTATGCCTTTGCCGTTGTTGGTGTTTTCCCCGTTGGCGATGACAAAATCGATCTTATATTTATCGATGAACCCCGGTAAAATTTCCGTGAGAATATCATATCCCGGCTTTCCGACAACATCGGCGACAAAAAGTACCTTTAAAATATTATTTTGCATAATCAACCGAGCGGTATTCGCGAATGACAGTAACTTTAATTTGTCCCGGATAGGTCAGCGAGTTTTGAATCTTTGTCGAAATGGTTGAAGCTAACTGTTCCGCATGAGCGTCGTCGATTTCTGAACATTCGACCATTATACGAATTTCCCGCCCTGCCTGAATGGCATAAGAATTGGACACGCCCATAAAAGAGTTGGCAATATCTTCCAGACTTGACAATCGCTTAAAGTAGTTTTGCAGCATCTCTTTTTTAGCGCCCAGGCGGGCATTGCTGATTTCATTGGCTGCAGAAACGATGATGCTCAATGGTGAATTCGCTTCTTCAGCATCGAGTGTATTGGCAAAGAGAATGGCGTTTTGAATTTCCTGAGATTCGTTATGTTTTTTCGCCAGGTCGGCAGAGATATCAGCGATGGTGCCGATCGAGTAGTTTTCCATGGCCATTCCCAATTCGTGCAGCAACCCGGCTTTTCTCGCCGAGAAAACATCCAGTTCAAGTTCGGCAGCCATCAATCCGGCGAGAATGGCCACTTCGAGGGAATGCTGCAGTACATTGGAACCCTGGTAGGCGAAATACTTCAGTTTGCCAAGAAGTTTTAACTGTTCATGGCTTAAGCCATGAACTTCCGCATCAGCCATCGCCTGATGGCCTTCATCGATGAACGCTTCTTCAAACTCCTCCCGTGATTTTTCAATAACTTCTTCGATGCGGCCAGGGTGAATTCGCCCGTCGAATATCAGTTTTTCCAGAGCAACTTTTGCAATTTCCCGACGGATGGGATCAAAACCGGAAAGCATGACGACTTCCGGGGTGTCATCGATGAGCACCTCGATTCCGGTTGCGGTTTCAAAAGTGCGAATATTGCGCCCTTCTCTGCCGATTATCCGGCCTTTCATATCATCACTGGGCAATTTCACCACGCTGACAGTCGTCTCAACGACATGGGATATTGCAGATCGCTGAATTGCCTGAATAACGATTTCTTTGGCCTTCTGATTGGCTGTTAACCGTGCTTTATCTTTAATGTCTTTTATCATGGCGGCTGCTTCCTGGCGCACCGATTCCATGATGTTTTCCATTTGAATTTTTTGTGCTTCTTCATTGGTCAAACCGGAGATCATTTCCAAACGGGTATTTTGCTCGGCCATGAGTTTGTCAAGCTCATTTTCTTTGGCAAGCAGGTTTTTTTCTCTGATTCTGCAATGCTGGTCGAGTTTTTTTAGTTCTTTGTCTTTTTTTGTGAGAATGTCGACTTTTCTGTCGAGATTTATTTCCCGTTCACTGAGTTTTAGTTCGAGCTGTTTGTAGTGTTTTAGCTTTTGTTTTTCCAGATTTTCGAGTTTCTTCCGCTGTTGAAAAATCTCTTCTTCTGCTTCGAGGATTTTCTCTTTTTTTAAATTTTCTGCTTCTTGTTTTGTATCTAAAAGCAAATCATCACAATATTGTTCGGCTTTTGCAATCTTGTCATGCCCTAACTTCTCTCGTAAAATCCATCCTATGTAAATTCCAATTGGCAAAAGAAGAATTAACAGACCTACAAAGAGATTCATCTTGCCTCCAAAATAAAATTCCCCTAAGGCTTTCGAACCGGCGGGGAAAATCTATTTATCAATTTATATTCAATCATTTTGTTCAAATGTATTCACTAATTCAGCTAATTTTTGAATCCTTTGCTCGAGTTCACTTATAACCTGCTCGTATTTTTCGCGCTCGCGGAACAATTCGTCGACGATATTTAACGCTGCCAGAATCGACACCTTTAACGCTGATTTAATCGAAGTGTTTTTTTGCACATCGCGCATTTTTTGATCGATATAGTTGGCGATAGCTTGCATATACTCGACGTCGCTCTCTCCTTTTATCGAATATTCGGTTCCGAAAATTTGTACGATGATATTATTTGCCTGCCGTTCTGTCATCAAATATGCCCAATGCTTCTAAATCTGCGTTTCCAGCGCTTCAATTTTTTTTAGCATTTCGGAGATTTTTTTACTAATGTAAAGCTCACGATCGGTAAGCGCTGCCGGTGAATCATTCTGTGACGTCAAAATTTCCGGCTTCTCGTTTGAACCGTTTTGCTGCAACTGACTGATCTGGGCGCGAAGTTGTGCATTTTCGGCCTTCAGTGTCTTGATGTTCTCCAGGGCCTGTAAGATTTTATTTTCAAGTAAATTAAACTGTTTAAAATCCATTTGTAAATTCTCCGCTACACTACGATCAGTCTCGTAATTGTGCACCAAATCGTTTTTGAAGTATGCTCAGGATTTTTTCCATTGCCTGAGAGACCTCGCTTTCTTCCAGGGTACGCACCGGTGATTGAAAGATCAGGGAATAAGCCAAGCTCTTTTTATTATGATCGATTTTATCTCCGGAATAAACGTCGAAAAGTAGGACATTTTTCAATAATTTTCCAGCGCTATTTTTGATTGTGGTCAATATCTCGCCGGCAGTGACTTTTGTATCGACCAACAGTGCAATATCGCGATCGATTGCCGGGAATTTGGAAATTTCAGTGAAAATTTTCTTCCGGTTAAAGAGAGAAAATAGGTATTTTAAATCCAATTCAAATGCAAATACTTCAGCGCTGATATCGAACACTTGCAAAATCTTTGAAGCCAGCAGACCAAAATGCCCAACGGTTTCTTTTTTATGTTTAACAGTTACGCCATAGGCGTAATATGCTGGTGAATCTGCGGAATATTTCAAACCAGATATTTGCAATTCACCGAGAAGTTGTTGTAATAAACCTTTAATGGAAAAAATCGATAGTGGGTCAGGGGACTGGTTCAGCCATGATTTTGGCTGGACGCTACCGGTCAAGAGTCCGCCAATGCAAACCTTTTCATCGATGTATTTCTCCGATTGCCTGAAGGTGCTGCCAATTTCAAACAGACGGACGTCACTGTTTTTTCTATTTAAATTATAAGCGATGCTGCTCAAAAGTGTCGAAGCGATCGTGGGGCGCAGAACAGCCGTTTCTTCACTCAACGGATTGATAATTGGGGCTGAAACAGAGGCGCTTTCCAGAAACGGATGGCATTGTTTTGGAGCTGCCATGCTCACGGTTATCGCCTCGGAGACGCCCAGCGAATTCAATATTTTTTTGATTTGATCGATAAAATCAGCATAACTATTTCTTCGGTCGAGTACATTGATGGTATTTTCCAGCTTGTCATCGATGGCATTGTAACCATAAAGCCGGGCGATCTCTTCAATGAGATCTATTTCACGCACCAGATCAGGCCGGAAGGTCGGTGGTTTTACGATTAGGTTTTCCCCGTCCCGCGAGACTTGACATTCCAACAGTTCGAGGAATTGTTGTGATTGCTGCAGGTCGATTTGTTTACCGATGATTCTTTGAATCTGTGTGTTGCGGAGTTTAATGGTCACCGCTTGAATTGGTTCGGGATAAACATCGATAAACGGCGAGTTGATTTGTCCGCCTGCCAATTGCAAAATCAGCTCAATTGCGCGTCGACTGACTTTGGCCGTATTGTTGGGATCAACCCCACGTTCAAACCTTTTTGAAGCATCGGTTGAAAGATCGAGGCGGCTGGAAGTGCTGCGAATGGTGGCCGGGTTAAAATAAGCGACCTCCAACAAGATGTTTTTTGTTTGGCGAGTGACTTCAGAATCGAGCCCGCCCATGATACCGGCGATGGCAACAGCCCGTTCGGCATCACAAATGAGCAAATCATCTTCGATCAGCTTGCGTTCCTGATCATCGAGTGTTATAAATTTTTCATCTGCACGAGCATTTCGTACGATGATTTTCCCACCTGTAATTTTATCATAATCAAAGGCGTGAATAGGCTGACCACTTTCCAGCATAACAAAATTTGTAATATCGACAATGTTTGATATGCTGCGCAGGCCAAGATTTTCCAAGCGGTCTGCAAGCCACTGTGGTGATGGCCCGATGGTCACGTCGCGAATAACGATACCGCTATACCGCGGGCATGCTTTTGTATTTTCAATTTCAATGGCGAGTGGCATTTCTGTCGCCTGAACCCCAGCCGGGATCTCTGCCAGCGGTGTTTTGAAAAATATATTCTCGCTGATGCAAAGTTCGCGGGCTATACCAACAGCGCCAAGACAATCCGGCCGATTGGGCGTGATGAAAACATCAAAAATACTGTCAGGTGTGTTTAATAAATCATGAAAAGGCCGGCCGGTTTCTGCTGATTCGGGCAAAACCATGATGCCGTCGGCTGCAGTGGAAATGTTCAGTTCTTTCTCCGAACAAATCATGCCTTTGGATTCGATCCCGCGCAGCTTAGCTTTACCGATCTTAAATCCGCCCGGCAAAATGGTTCCGACCGTGGCGACGGGAACTTTCTGGCCGGCGGCAACGTTTGGAGCACCACAAATAATTTGCACTTGTTCGCTGCCCAGATCAACCTGGCAGCAGATTAAATGATCGCTGTCTGCAACTTTTTCAATGTGCAAAACTTTTCCGATAACAACACCCGTCAAGTCCGGAACTGTCGGAATGATCTCCTCGACTTCCAGCCCAAGCATCGTCAGCTTTTCGTTGATTTGTTCGTCAGTCAGGTCGAGGCCCGACAACTCATTGATCCAGTTTCGTGTTATTTTCACGGTAGTATATTTCTAAAATTGGTTGAGAAAGCGAATATCGTTATTGTAAAAGGTGCGGATATCGCTAATTTTATATTTCAGCATAGCGATACGTTCAATCCCCATGCCGAAGGCATATCCACTGTAGACTTCAGGATCGTAATTAACCGCTTCAAAAACGGCTGGATCGACCATGCCGCAGCCGAGAATTTCAAGCCATTTACCACGGCCCTGTTTTTCATCTTCCCACCAGATGTCAACTTCAGCGGATGGTTCGGTGAACGGAAAAAAGCTTGGTCGGAAACGAATTTTTGTCTCCGGGCCAAATATTTTCCGCGAGAATGCAAGCAGGATTCCTTTTAATTCCGCAAAAGATGTATTGCGATCAACGACCAGCCCTTCAACCTGGTGGAACATCGGTGAATGGGTTGCATCGGGCGTATCTTTGCGGAAACAGCGCCCCGGCGCCAGCATACGAATTGGGGGCTGTTGTTTTTCCATAGTTCGGATCTGTACCGGGGATGTGTGGGTGCGCAACAACAAGTCGTTTGGCAGGTAAAATGTATCCTGCATATCCCTGCTGGGATGGTCAGGTGGAATGTTCAGGGCTTCAAAATTATAAAAATCATTTTCTGCTTCCTGCCCAAGCTCGACTGTAAAACCCAATCCCATAAAAAATGCCTTGATTTCATCAAGGATTTGCATGATTGGATGAATTTTTCCAAGGAAAAAAAATTGACCGGGAAGTGTGACATCGATATTGATTTTCTGCCGAGTTTGCCCTTCCAGCTCCTGCTTAATACACGCAAGCCGATCCTGGATTTCAGTTTTCAAAACATTTAATTTTTGTCCCAGGATCGGCTTTTGCTCATTGGGTAGTTTTCCCATATACTTGAAAGCATCAGTGACTGATCCTTTCCTACCCATGTATTTGATGCGCAAATTTTCTAAATCTTTATCGTTATCAACGCCCTTGCTATCGGTCTCGAAATTCGCCTTGATATGATCCAATTCTTGAATGATTTCTGATATCACGCGAGTTCGCAACCTCTTTTATGATTTTGCTAATTCAACAAGTTTTTTGAAAGCACTTTGGTCTTTAACTGCAAGTTCGGCGAGAATTTTCCGGTTTAACTCGATATTATGTTTTTTCAATCCGTTCATCAAAACAGAATAAGTCGTACCCGTGAGCCTGGCAGCAGCATTGATGCGTGTAATCCACAGACGGCGGATTTGCCGTTTTTTATTTCTACGGTCACGATAGGCGTATAGCATCGCACGATCGACAGCTTCTTTGGCGGTACGCAATGCACTGTTTCGCTTGCCAAAGAATCCTTTTGCCTGGTTTAATATTTTCCGCCGCCGCCGTTGTGATGGGACAGCATTTTTACTTCTTGGCATGATAACTCCCGATTTTCTAAAGTGAAGGTATGATCAGTTTTTTCATTCGTTTGTGGTCACCCTCACTGATGAGTGTTCCCTGGCGCAAATTTCTTTTTCTTTTTGGTTTTTTCTTGGTCAAAATATGACTTTTGTTAGCTTTGCTGCGTTTAATCAATCCCGAAGCAGTCATGCGGAATCGTTTTGCCGCGCCGCGGTTACTTTTCATTTTTGGCATAAATACTCCACTTTCTATTTTTTAACTAAATACATCGTCATGAACCGGCCTTCCATTGTCGGGCTGCTGGCAATTTTTGAAATATCGGAAAGGTCTTCAATCATCCTTTCGAGAACTTTCCGGCCAAATTCCTTGTGCATCATTTCACGTCCGCGGAACATCACGGTCGCTTTAACTTTGTTGCCTGCTTCAAGAAATTTACGGGCATTTTTCATTTTGAATTCATAATCATGCGCCTCTATTTTAGGTCGCAATCGTATCTCTTTGACTGTAATAATCGTCTGTTTTTTCTTCGCTTGCTTCTCTTTCTTGCTCAGTTCGTACTTGTATTTCCCGAAATCCATGATACGACAAACTGGAGGATTCGCATTAGCAGCGACTTCCACAACATCTAACCCGGCATCCCGCGCCATGTCAATGGCTTTTTTAGTGGGTACAATGCCAACTTGTTCTCCGCTTTCACTGATCAAACGAACATTTTCTGCGCGGATACTCTGGTTATAACGTGTTTCAGGTTTTCTTTTGCTAATTGTAAACTCCTGTTTTTATATTACGATACCTTCTTTCTATTACGCTTTTCGTTGAATTTCGGAATTCAGTTTTACCATTAATTGTGAAATCTGCATTTGTCCCAGATCACCTTCAGCATTGGTGCGCACAGAAATTTGATTATTCTCAACTTCTTTTTTCCCGGCGATGAGCATGTAAGGAATCTTTCGCAGCTCAGCTTCGCGAATTTTATAACCGATTTTTTCACTGCGGGGGTCCAGTTCAGCTCGAATACCGTTTTCGCGCAATTCGGCCAGCACATCTTTTGCGAAGTTCTCCTGCTCGTCCGACAACGGTAATACGATGATCTGTACCGGCGCCAGCCAAATTGGCAACCGGCCACCATGGTGTTCGATCAATTGGCCGATAAAGCGCTCAATAGAACCAAATATCGCACGGTGAATCATGACCGGTCGGTGCCGCTCACCATCGCTGCCAACATATTCAAGATCAAATTTTTCCGGCATCGAGAAATCGAGTTGAATCGTACCGAGTTGCCACGAGCGCTTCAGGCTGTCACGCACATGGAAATCGATCTTCGGGCCATAGAAAGCGCCGTCTCCCTGGTTCAGGATGTATTCAATTTCACACGCATTTAATGCGGCTTGCAACGCATTCTCGGCTTTTTCCCAGATTTCATCGCTGCCAATGGATTTCTCCGGGCGTGTCGACAACTCGATGTGGTAGTCGGTAAAATGAAAATCTCGATAAACTTCTTCAACAAAACGAATACAGGCGATGACTTCGTCCTGTATCTGCTCAGCAGTACAATAAATATGCGCGTCATCCTGGGTAAACTGCCGAACACGAAAAAGTCCGTTCAAGACACCGGAACGTTCATGACGATGTACGTTGCCGAACTCCGCCAGTCTCAATGGCAGATCGCGGTAACTGTGCAATGTACTGTTATAGATAAGACAGGAACCGGGGCAATTCATCGGTTTAATAGCATAGTTAGTCTCATCTATATCGACAAAATACATGTTTTCTTTATAGTTATCCCAATGACCACTCTTTTTCCACAAGGCATCATTAAGAATTATTGGTGTTTTCACTTCACCGTAACCGTAAGCATCGAGTTTTTCAATGAGATAATTCTCGATCTCCCGATATAGTTTCATTCCCTTTGGGTGCCAGAAGACAAACCCCGGGCCTTCCGGGTGAAAACTGAATAATTCCAGTTCCTTGCCCAGTTTTCGGTGATCGCGTTTTTTCGCTTCTTCAAGATAAAAAAGATGATCATCGAGCAAACTCTTCCGGGGAAAAGAAATGCCATAGATTCGTTGCAGCATTTTATTTTTTTCATTGCCGCGCCAATAAGCGCCGGCGATGCTTAGCAATTTAAATGCTTTGATCAATTTGCTCGATGGGATATGCGGCCCGAGACAAAGATCCGTAAATTCACCTTCACGGTAAAGAGATGGCCGGTCATCTTCCAGATCAGCAAGCAGCTCGAGCTTGTATCGATCAGTATTTTCTCTAAAAAACCGGATCGCCTCATCTTTCGACAGTTCCTTCCTGCTGAATGAGGTGTTGCTGCTAATTATTCTCTGCATTTCTTTTTCAATATTTTCCAGTGCATCCTGGTTGAGCTTGCTGTCGATATCAATATCATAATAGAAACCATCTTCAATCGCCGGGCCAACGCCGAACTGGGCTTCAGGATACAAATTTTTTATCGCGTGCGCCATGATGTGCGCAGTGCTGTGCCAGAGTATCTTAATCCCCGAATCTGTATCCACTGTGATGATTTCCAGTACCCCGTCTTGTTGAAGTTGTGCATTCAAATCGACTAAAGCATCATTAAAGCGAGCGGCAACAGACTTTTTAAAAAGGGCCGGGCTGATTTGTTTTGCGATTTCACCGGAGGAAATACCAATAGGATAAGAATGGGTTTTACCATCGGGGAAGGTAATATTTATATTCACGAGAAAAAAGCTAAATTATGTTATAATTAAAATATTCTCATTGAGTTAAGTTGTGGGCGGTACTGGATTTGAACCAGCGACCTCTTGCATGTCAAGCAAGCACTCTAACCAACTGAGCTAACCGCCCTAATCCCTTATAAAACAAGTATAAAACGTGATGTTCACTTGCAAAATAAGATCGCTAAATATACTATGAAGTCTATTGAAAGTCAAGATTTTTTTAAGAGTTAAAGCACAAAAACAGGCGCCCGAAATTATGTGCGTTTACTTGAAGTGAAAAATGATTATAAATACTGTTCAATCATTTCCCGCAATTACTATTATGTAAATAGAACCCCCTTTTTCAATTACATTATGGTGACTGTATTGCGGTGATATTGTATTTATCTGAAAAAGTATTGTCAGTTGTTAAATTAAATTCAGTCTGTACTGTCTGGGGCATTGTCGTTTTGTAAAATTTAAAATACTGGCATGTTCTTTGAACGAAATCAGCCGATAAATAAACAGTTACGCAGGGAGAAAGTAGAGGAACTCATCATGTTAGCGATTTTTTTTGTGCGCGCGAAAAAAATTGCATTAATAGTCTTATATCTAATGTTAATGCAAGCTGGGGTTGAATTAAGTGCTCAGTCGATGGTGGAAACGTTACAATTTACCGGGAAAGTCGATGGGTTTTCCGGCAATATGTTAAAAGTGGACGGGAGAAGTTTTTATATCCGTTCGAAATCAAAAATATATAGCCAGGCACATCACAGACTTTCCTTGAGAAAAATTACCATCAACAGCCTGGTCGATATTTCTTATTACAAAATAGGTAAATTGAGAATTGTCGATAAAATCAAACTGCTGGATTTGGTCGGGTCCGGGAATTATAAAACTTTCAGTGGGAAAATTAAAAAAACCGGAAATACCGGCGTGCAGGTTGCGGGGCAATTTTTCCATTTGGATGAATTCACCATTCGAATAGGATTAAAATTGCAAAAATCCGATGTCAATGTTTGGCGAAATACCTATGTTACCGTAACTGCATTAAAAAACGACGCAGGGAAATGGATTGTGGAAGTCATCCGGGAAGGAATAACTCCCGGCCCGTCAGTAGCAGGGATGCTGGCTGAATAAATTTTTTAACTAACAAAGGTGGATGCATGGATGATCAACTGAAAATTTTAATCGAACCCATCGTTTGCTCGCAAATCGTCGAAAAAGACTGTGAGCTATTCGTGGAGAATAAATGGGAAGATCAACAGTTGCTTGGCTTTCTGTCGTTGTTTCTTCCGGAGGTGGTGCACCTGAAATACCGCAACATCCACCCTGATAATGGAATAATGATTTCTTCAGATGGGAGTTGAGCGAATGAAAGCGTTTAGCATAATTTCAAGGCTAATCCAGAATAAAACAACAACACCACTCGCCACCACAGTCATGGTAATAGCTTGATTGCCTGCTTCCTCAACAAATTCAATCACTCCCTGATAGAAGATATAAATTGCGTATGCCGCACCAAATATGACCAGCTGACTGAACCCCGGAAAGACAAAAAGAACGCCGGCGAGGCAAATGGGTGTTGCACTGAAACTGAGCAATTTGAATACCTGAACACGTTCTGCGTTTATTTCAAATTTTTTCATAATTTGAATGAGAATGAGAGTGAACAGATATAGAAATCCAAGAATAAATAGATACGACAGCGCCATTTCACGCAATCCGTTAGGAATTTCCGTACGGATGATGCTATTGGTATATGGCAGCGTGTACCCGATCAACGAAAAACCGATAAATTTACCGATGATAGGGATCAACAAAATGGGCATGAGGTATTTTGTATAGATTTGAGCTATACCCGCTTTATCCCGATAAATTAACTGCCAGGTGGCCTGCGTATCCGTCAGGATGCCCATCGCATGGTTGATGATATAATTGAGGTCCATAGTTCTCCAGTTTTATTTTCTCTGAAAATCCAGGGCTGCATCAACCCACACATTTTCATTGCCGACGAGTGCCTCTACCCTGCTCAGAAGCTCTTGATTTGGCCGGATGCTGAATTTTTTTGAACGATACATTTGTTTCTTCTCACCATTGAGCTGCAGTTGAAAATAGAGTCTGCATTTCCCGGGATTGGCGCGGAAAAGCTGGTTTAATTTCGTGCAGAATTCACTGCGTAATTGATCAATTGGAAAATTGATATAAAAACCGCGCGCCATTTCCTGCCAGGCATCCTGCAATTCGAGGATTTTGTCGACGATGATTTTCGGTTGCTCTTCTTCTCTCGCTGAAATTTTCCCTTGTACGACGAGTACATTTTCCGGCCTGATCAGGTCCCGATATTGAGCATAGGCATCGGCAAAGGCCAGGCATTCGATTGATCCGCTGAAGTTTTCAAGTGTGAGAAATGACATCGGGCGGTTTCGACGATCATAGATGAGTTTATCACCGGTCAGCATACCACAAATTGAAACGAGCACGCCATCTTTCCGGGATTCTTCGATCTCATTAATCATCATCGTACTGAACGTCTGTATTTCAATGCGATACGGGTCGAGCGGATGACCGGAAATATAAAAACCGAGCAGCTCTTTTTCCTGAGCCAGTTTTTCAGCAGCTTCCCAATCCGGTAAATTCTGCAATGTCGGCGCGATCGCTTCCTGCATTTCGTTGCTTTCAAACAGGCTAACCTGGTTTTTCGCTCTATCTTTGGCGAGGCTGCCGGCGTAAGCCGTAGCATTTTCAATAGCCTCAAAGAGCTGGTTGCGATTGCCCTCCAACGAATCGGCGGCGCCTGATTTGACCAGACTTTCCAATACTTTTTTGTTTGCAGCACGCAAGTCGATACGCTGTGTGAACTCAAAAATAGTTTTGAACGGCCCATTGGTATTGCGTGCGGTGATGATCGATTCGATAGCCCCTCGGCCGACATTTTTAATTGCGCCCAAACCAAAGCGTATTTTACCGTCGACGACAGAAAATATTGCCCCACTCACGTTAATGTCGGGCGGCAGCACATCGATTCCCATATTCCGGCATTCATTAATAAAGAAGACAATGCGGTCGCTGTTCCCCATTTCCGAGGTCATGGTTGCAGCCATAAATTCTGCAGGATAATGACTTTTTAGATAAGCTGTCTGGTAAGCGACATAGGAGTAACAGACAGCGTGGCTTTTATTAAAACCATATTTTGCGAATTGCTCCATCGTGGTAAAAATATCCTGCGCCACCTTTTTCGAAATGCCGTTTTGTTGTGCTCCGGCAATTAATTCTTGCCCCATTTTCGCCATGAGATCAGCTTTTTTCTTGCCCATAGCACGGCGTAATAAATCCGCTTTTGCCAGACTAAAACCGGCGAGCTCACTGGCGATTTTCATCACCTGTTCCTGATAGACGATGATGCCGTATGTTTCTTTTAGGATGGGTTCAAGTTTTGGGTGCTGATATTCAATCTTCTTGCGGCCGTTTTTGCGGTCGATAAAATCATCGATAAAATCCATAGGGCCGGGGCGATACAGGGCGTTCATCGCAACGATATCAGGAATCGTTTGTGGCTTTAATTTCCGCAGATATTCGCGCATACCATTGCTTTCAAACTGAAAAATTGCTGTCGTTTGGCCATCCCCAAAAATTCGATAAGTATCCTTGTCATCGAGAGGAATATTATCAATATCGATTTCGATACCCCGCTCTTTCAGGGCGTTGAGCGTATGCTGAATGACCGTGAGCGTGCGCAGACCAAGAAAATCCATCTTGAGGACACCGGTGGATTCCAGACATTTCATATCGAATTGGGTGGTGATGTCGTCGGAACCCGGGGCTTTGTATAGCGGCGCATAATTAGTCAGTGCTTTGGGCGTAATAACCACACCGGCTGCATGGGTGGAAGCATGGCGGGCCAGTCCTTCCAAAACTTGCGAGTAATCCATCAACTGCTTGATGACCGGATCGGCATCCTGCAAATCCTGCAATTCCTGAACTTGTTTGATGGCTG
>JAJRYV010000013.1 GCA_024275575.1 bacterium | reverse complement strand
GCCGGTGTCAGTGAAATCATCGTGACGAATTCAGTGGAAGAGGCTGCAACCGGCGCCGACGTGCTCTATGGCGATGTCTGGGCCAGTATGGGCCAGGAAGCGGAAGCTGCCGCCCGGCTGAAACTTTTCGAGGGATTTCAGATCAATGAAGCGCTGTTTTCGCACGCCAATGATGAAGCCATTTTCCTGCATTGTCTGCCGGCGCACCGCAGTGAAGAAGTCAGCGCCGAAGTCATGGATGGAGCGCGATCAGTGGTTTTCGATCAGGCGGAAAACCGCATGCATCTCGAAAAAGCCTTGCTGGCCAGATTGATGGGATAATAGCTTTGTTTGTCTCGGGAGCGATTTCTGTCGCTTCCGGCACAGGCGGTATCGCCGGAGGTGCAAACGCAGCGAAGTCGATTTCCCCGGTTAATGATTTATCAGGTCTCAGAATAAAATGTATAGAACAGTGAAAAGTCTTCTGCATTTGAACTTACTCACCATCATGGTCGTTGTTTTGCTTGTGAGTTGTTCCGGCGATGAGGGCACAAATTTCCCTTTAAAACCTCCTGTAAGGCAGGATGCAGCCTATCGTATAGAGATTCCACTTGCGGGAAGTCTGCAGAATCCAGCATTTTCGCCAGATGGGAAATCTATTGTTTTTACCCGATTTCGGGGTGGATATAACAAAGGCGTATCGGACTTGTTCATTTACAACTTCAATACAGAAGAACTGTCTGAATTGATTTCTGATGGTAACGGCAATGTCAATCTTCCTGGTTCAGTATGGAATGAAGAATTAGATTCAATCATTTTTTCTTCAGCAAGAGAGCCGCATGATGAGATATTTCTTATTTCAAAAGCCGGAACAACCGGCAGCGAAATACAAATAACGAGCAGGGCAAGTAAGCAATCATTTGAGCCGTCCTTTTGCCCGGATGGACAATGGATTGTGTTTGAATCCCATACGGTCGACGTAGAAAATGATGGCATAATAACAAAGTATAGGATTGATGGGACCTCAGCATATATTGACCTGACACCTGCTGCTGATAATTGTCAACAACCGAACTGGTCAGCCACCGGAGACCGAATACTTTTTCAAAAAAAAGATGATGGGAAGTGGAATATTTGGGGTATCGATATTGATGGCTCAAACAAGACAATGATTACGAACGGCGAGGGAGATCAAACAGACGCCGTTTTCTCAAATGACGGGGTTTGGATAATCTACAGTTCAGAAAATGATCAAGTCAAATTAGCGAATATCTATAAAATTCCAGTCGACGGCGGAGTACCAGTTCGCATGACAGACTATGATGGTTATGATGGCGCACCGTCAATCTCCCCGGATGGCAGGCAAATAGTTTTTGAATCTTCACCAGATTCACCTGATGTTTCATCGGGAACGACGTTATGGATACTTGATATTTAATATCATTAAGTTAGTGGATGTTGACCCTTGCGAAGTTTGAAAAATCAACAATTTAATCTCAAAGCATGTTACTATATCATAACTCCTGTATTTCCAGTAATTTTCGCAAGGGTGCCCACGGTTTGACTTAATGACCTCGACTTGATGTTGTCGATAACTAAAAGCCAGGTATAGTTTATCCGAACATCTTTCGACGGTGGGCAAGCGGCACGGAGAAGTCAAATTTTGGCTAAAATGAAATTGTCCCGGGTTGCAAAACCGGCAGAAGGGCAATGCTCGGGTTACAATCAATTATGGATAAAATCGAAATAACCTGTTTCTCTCCCGCACAGGCTGACGAATGGGATGTATTTGTTGAAAAAAGCAACAACGGCACGATGTTCAGCTTGCGCACATTTCTCAACTATCACCCGGCCGAACGCTTCGTCGATCATTCGCTGATGTTTTACAAAGCAGGTCGTTTGCTGGCTGTTTTACCGGCAGCATTTCGCCCTGCGGATGAACAGAAGATTTTACGTTCCCACGCCGGCGCGAGCTATGGTGGCATCATCGTTAAACCGGACACCAGCCTGCGCGATACCGAACGTATCATCAAAACACTGCTCGAATATGCCGGGAAATCCGCAATTGCCGGTATTGAAATGACCGTACCGCCGCTGGTTTATCTGCAGCGGCCGAGCAATTATTATGAATTTTTGCTGTATCAGCATGGCTTTCGCTATCGCAAACGCGAACTCACTGCTGTTTGCAAATTGCATCACGACGCCGAATGTGCGCTCAGCCAGTTCACTGCAGAGTCGCGCCGGGCGGTACGCCGGGCCACCAAGCTGGCTGTGGAAGTCAAATGGTCGGAAGATTATGCAGCGTTTTACAAAATTCTGGCCAGCAACCTGCAACTGCGCCACGGCGTTACGCCGACCCACAGTTTGCAGGAATTATTATGGCTCGCCGATCATTTCCCCGAAAAAGTCCACTTGCTCGCCTCTTTTGCAGAGGGCCGGATGTGCGCCGGCGTCGTTTTTTTTGATGCCTGTCCGCGCACGACGCTGGCATTTTATATCAGCCACAATCCGGATTATCAAAAATTCCGCCCGCTGAATATTCTTTTCTACGAGGCTTTTCAGTATTACGCTGCCAAAGGTTTCGAATATTTCGATTTCGGCACCTTCACCAACAATATGGAAGTCAACTGGGGATTGTCCCGCTTTAAGGAAGGTTATGGCACGCAGGGTGTTTTCCGGGATACGTTGCAGCGTATTTTTTGATAAAATTTGTGAATCATTTATGTAAATCAGGGTGGCAAAGCGATTAAAGGTGAACTATAATAAATCAAAAATCTCGGCGCTCCCTGATCTGCTTCATTTATAAATACGGCAGCAGAGCCGCTGGGAGCACAGAAAAGACCAAATTCGGATAAAAAACGATAACTCGTATTATGAAAATCTAACCACGTTCGTATGTCAGCTACGGATTTACGCCGATTGAACACGGATATTTTTAAAACAGTGTTTATCCGTGCATATCAGCGGCTCAAATAAAGGATCGCTAACAAGTGGACAGCACTATCAATTTTTTCTGTTTGAACAAATACAAGTTTATTAAAATTTGTGGCTTACTCGAGTTGAGAGGTATCTGTTTAGCCGGCAGAGTTTTTGAATATTCGAGCGAAGGCGTCCTCGCCGAGCGGTACGAGCATTACGCTCAGCGAGGGCGCTTTCGCTGCTATTTATTATTTATCGGGAGTGAGGCTAAACGAGATACGCTGAGATTCTGTTGTGGTAAATTCATTTTTCATCTCTCACATTGCCGGCTTAATTACGGTCGCTTTGGAAATTTACTGAAATCCGGTTTGCGTTTTTCGTTAAATGCATTGCGCCCTTCCTGCCCCTCTTCGGTAATGTAAAAAAGCAGCGTCGCATTGCCGGCGAGCTCCTGCAATCCGGCCTGGCCGTCACAATCGGCATTGAGCCCGGCTTTGAGGCAACGAATGGCCAGCGGCGAATTGGCGAGAATCTCCCGGCACCATTGTACGGTTTCCTCTTCGAGTTTTTCGAAGGGTACAACGGTATTCACCAACCCCATTTCCAGCGCTTGCTGCGCATTGTATTGCCGGCAGAGAAACCAGATTTCCCGCGCTTTTTTCTGGCCGATGATGCGCGCCATATAGCTGGCGCCCCAGCCGCCGTCGAATGATCCGACTTTTGGCCCGGTCTGCTGAAAAATGGCATTATCCGCTGCGATGGTGAGATCGCAAATCATGTGCAAAACATGACCGCCGCCGACCGCATATCCCGCAACCATGGCGATCACCGGTTTGGGGCAAGTGCGAATATCACGCTGAAAATCGAGCACGTTCAGCCGATGCACCCCCTGATTGTCAACGTATCCCGCATCGCCGCGAATGCTCTGGTCGCCGCCGGAGCAGAAAGCTTTTTCGCCCTCTCCCGTCAAAATGATCACACCGATTTTTGCGTCATCGCGGGCGTTGTCGAGGGCGTCGATCATTTCTCTGACCGTCAGCGGGCGAAAGGCATTGCGCACCTGCGGCCGGTTGATGGTTATCCTGGCGATGCCCTCGCTTTTGTGATATTTAATATCGCTGTATTCTCCGGCTGAAACCCAATTCATTTGACCCATCTTTTCCTCCAAATTGAAGCTGTTTTTTTGTAATCTGTATGGATTGTGATGATCGATTTGCACAGTGCCATCTCAATTTATTAGTTGCCATAATTGCAATCTTAACGGCGGTTCTCACGAAAAAATGAAGTGATTAAATCGATAAACATTTCACGGTTTTCAAAGTGCATATTATGCCCGCAAGCGGTCATGATTTCATGCCGGCAGTCGGGTAATTGTTTTGCGATCGCTTTGTTTATTGCACAAAACTTCCGGTCTTTCTCTCCGGTCATCAGCAAAACCGGTTTGTCGATCGACGCCAGATGCGGCCATAAATCCGGCATCGATCCGGTGCCCATTTTGCGCAGTGAAAGCGCGAGTTTCGCCGGCTGATTTTGCATGCGGGATTTTTTCAGCATGTGCAGCAATTTATGTTTTTGCAGCGTTGCAAACAAGGGCAATTCATACCAGAAATCGAGAAATTCTTCCATCTTGTCTGATTCGAGTTTTTGTGCCAGTGATTCATCCTGCAGAATGCGCTGCTTTTGTTCTTCTGCGCTGTGCAAACCCGGCGAAGCCGATTCCAGCACGATGCAGCGAAAGCGCGACGGGAAAAATGCAGCAAGATAAAAGGCCAGTCGCGCCCCCATCGAATAGCCGACCAAATGGGCTGTACGAATTTGTAAATCATCCATCAAAGCGATAATAAGTTTTCCACAGGCCGGCATTGTGTAGTGGTTTTCCGCAATATCCGTACTCGCACCGTGTCCCGGCAAATCGGGCAGGAGGCAAAAACAGCTTTCGGCAAAGTGCCCGGCAATGGAAAGCCAGTCGCGACTGGACCCCATAAATCCATGCAGGAAAAGGATTGGCGGATTTTGTTTTTTACCCTGTGTGAAGTAAGCCAATCCGTTGTGGGAGATTTTTTGTATCTGTTCAGGCTGCATCAGAGAAACATTCCCTGAGCTTGCCTAAGGGGCGTCCTCGCTTCAAGCTCAGCGTTCGCCGCGCCGGCTGAACAGTTATGAATTTTTGAGTGGGAGTTTCGCCGTAATCCATCAGTCTGCTAAATACCTGTTTATATTATTCGCTAACCGTGTTTGCAACTGCCGGTGCAGTTGCCGGTTTTGCCCGCGATCTGTGAAGATTTCAATGATCGCCGGTTGACCTGTATCGACAAGTTTTTGATAACTTTGTTTGAATTCTATTATGTTCGCAGGCGATCGATATCGAATCGAGAACATCTTTGCGGCATTTTTAAAATTAAATTCATGCGGCGTGCTGAAAAATTTTTCGAAATGAGGCGTCACTTGCGCTACCGGCAAAAAATCGAAAATGCCGCCGCCGTGGTTATTGATCAGAATGATGATCATTTGCTGCGATGATTGCGAAATGAGATGCAAAGAATTGAGATCATGCAAGGCTGCCAAGTCACCGAGTAAAACCGTCACTGGCTTCTGCAGGCCGGCAGCGAAACCACAAGCCGTCGCCAGGTTGCCATCGATGCCGCTGGCGCCGCGGTTTGCCGCAATTTCGATGTCGTTCTCGCTCAAACCGCCATACATATCCATGTCGCGGATGGGCATGCTGTTGCCGAGAAAAAGACCACGCCCCGGTGGAATGATCGCAGCAATGCTGTGGGCGATAACGATTTCATTCAAAGTATGCGATTGTTGACAAAATTTGGCTATCTGTTCTCCGGCTGCAGCATTAGCCCCGATGATGTTGGTCGACGATTGTGCGAGGATCAAATGATTGTGCAATGATTGACAAAATGAAGCGATCGGCAAATCAAAACGCATGGAAACCTGATGCAACTCATCGCGGCGGTAAGGGTGATCGGCAACGAGAATATAATTATCAGGCACCGTGTTTTCAATAAATTGCAGCAATCGTTTTGAAACGATGCGATCACCCAATTGAACGATGGTATCGGGGTTGAAAGCTGTTTTGAATTTTTCGCTGAGCAGTAATTGATCAAAATACGGCAAAAACGGAGCGCCGGTTTTTTTTAAACGCAACCCCGATTGGATATCCGCAAATACCGGCCAATTGAGTTCGCAACAAAAACGCAGCACCGCCCGACGATCGCAATCCTGAGGCAATTCACCCAAAACAATCAATCCGGAAGCAGATGAATTAATAGTCGAAGCTGCCTTTTTTATTTCCTCATCCGGCATGTTTTTTTTTGCCGAAAAATAAACCGTACACGGCTTCGAAGTTTCAAGCCAGCGGTTAATTTCATTGAAATTCAGGCCATCGGTCACGCCGTTAGCGGGCGGTGCCAGGGGTTCGCGAAACATGCAATTGATATGCACAGGACCGGCCGGCGATTGCTGGGTATGATGAATGGCACTGTCGATTGTTGTGAGCACATATTTTAGTGGAATTTCCGGGGTGGGGCAGGGGAAATCAAACTGCCGGCGCACATACTTCCCAAAAATACCGGGTTGATCAATGGTTTGATTTGCGCCCGTATCCCGTAATTCAGAGGGGCGGTCGGCAGATAAAATCAACAAAGGCAGGTTCTCATTCGCTGCTTCGATGACAGCCGGGAAATAATTGGCAACTGCCGTGCCGGAGGTGCAGATCAAAACAGCCGCCGTGTTGGTGGCGCGGGCATATCCGGCAGCGAAATAAGCCGCTGCACGCTCATCATAAAAAACGGATGTTGTGGCAAAGGGATTATCGGCCGCCGCTATCGTTAGAGGGGTTGATCGTGATCCCGGAGAAATACAAAACTGCCCGACGCCGTTACGCACCAGCTCCTCGACGATCAGCGCAGCCCAGAGAGAATTGATATTGCACGATTGGCGTATCATCTTGTGGAGATGACCTTCATAAAATTCGATATTTTATTTTCGATCTCTTCCCATTCGCTGGTAGAATTTGAGCCCTCAACGATGCCGGCGCCGCTGAAGAGTGACAAGGTGTTTTGGCGAATTAATCCCGAACGAATAGCGACGACAAACTCCGCTTCATCCTGGCTGATGTAACCGATCGGTGCGGCATACCAGCCGCGGTCGAAATGTTCCAGTTGACGAATGGCGGCGATGGCTTTCTCCTTCGGGATACCTCCGACAGCCGGCGTCGGGTGCATCAGTTGAATGATGTGGTCGTCGGTGACGCCCTGTGAAAGCACACCTTGCAACCTGCAATGCAGGTGCTGCACCCGCGATAGCTGCAACAAACTAACGTGATCGTCGATGTCGATGTTTTCGCAGATTCCACGTAAATTTTTCTCGATACTGTCCTGAACAAAACGGTGCTCCCGTCGGTCTTTTTCGCATTGCAGCAAGTCCTGCCCGTATTTTGCAGTCTCCTGCGGCGTTTTTCCGCAGGGGCGCGTTCCCGCGATGGCCTCACTTTTTATATACCGCCCGTTTCGTCTGTAAAGCAATTCCGGCGAACCGCCGAGAAAAGCGGATTGCGGGCAAAATTGAAACAGAAAATAAAACAATTTGCTGTTCGCCTGCCGTAACTTTTGGATTAGTTTAACAGGATTGATTTTTTTTTCGAACTCGAAAACTGATTTTCGTGCGAGCACAACCTTATCTAATTGTCGCGCCTTGAAAGCGTGCAAAGCAGCGGAAATGTTTTTGTCCCAAGCCTCTTCATGGGGGATGTCTGTTCTTTTAATCAGTGTCGAATTCAATATGTCGTTCGTCGTCACAGAAGGCTGTGCGGAATCGTTGGGAATAACGATGTTTTGCAGCAGAGATTTCGCTTTTGCCGGATCGTGGAAATTGCAGACCAGAAATGTACCTGCCTCGCTCTGGCAGAGCTCGATAGCCGGAATGATAAAGCGGTAAGCGCCGAAATGCTGCCAGGTCGCATCATTTTCAAAACATTCGTAAAAGCGTAACCCGCCATAAAACCGTAAACCAGCTTGATTTTTTGTGAGAAAATTGTGCAAACGCTTAAACAGGTTGGTGAAATCGATATCTGCTTCAGCAGCGATCGTATGGATTGAACCCAGTCCGGCCATGGCAAAATGTGTATCACGATCAGCCCAGTATATTCTGTTTGTTGTTTCCTGAGCTTCAAGCCATTTGAGCGGGTCGATTGTTTTGATGGGTATTTTAAATCGTCGAATTGATTCGCTATCGCCTGCACGGCTGTGCCGGCTGATCTGTTTCTCAAGTGTGGAGATGGCTGATTTGAGGGTGAGTTTTTTTCGGGGCCGAATTTCTGTCGTCGAATCTTGCTGTGTTTCCATGCTTGCTTTATACATTTCACTAAGAAAAATCGAATTCGGAAGTCGAATTAAATGGTCAGCAGATCATCATATTAATATTGAATTTAATCTGTGGCTGATTATTAGAAATGCTTAAAATAAGGATTATAATCTGAAAATGCAACAAAGGCTTTTCGATCTACAGACGTCTTGCGGCAAAGCAAAAAGCGCAGATAGTTGAATGAGGTCGTTATCTGCACCGTAAATATAACGCTTTTTGAAGGGACAAATGAAAGCTTTGGTAAATCCGCTCAAATTATTATCTATCTGGTTTGCAGTGTTGCGAGGGCAGCATCCTGGTTTGGGAAAATGCGGAAAATATTATCCATCCGTGTGAGTTCCAGAAAATCACGCACCCGGCCCTGAGGACAACAGATGGTGACCTCGCCTTCCTCCTCAACCGCATGCATGGTGTCGATAATAAAACCGAGGCCACGTGTGTCGATATATAATATTTCCGATAAATCGAGCAAAATGCGATCGATTCCTGATTTGATGATACGTTGAATTTTTTGCGAACAAGTATTTGCACAATCACCGTCAAGGCGGCGTGTGTTGGGTTTTACAATCGTAATTTCCTCGGTCTTGCGTACAGTCATCGTTCAGTTCCTTGTGCAGCATTTTTCTGGTTATTTTTTTCCCTGCTCACAACAGCAGTTTGATGCGAGTTGTTCCCGCAATTGGTCTGGTTTTTTAAAAATATGGCGATGGAGGGTCTGTACCATATTATGGTGGTCAGAAAAAGAGCTGAAAAGTAACATGAATTTCACATTTTTGCAAGAAAAAAATGCAATAGAATTGAATGTCACTTGTTTGCTAATTTATCATCGGGTAAAGGTAGCTGTTCCGCCGGTATCTTGCAGATTCGTCCTTTACCGTAACATCCGCACTTGCTTCAAAACTGAATTATGGTTTTCGCCGAAAAACACAGCCAGTCGCTCATACTCTTGGTAGAGCCGAGAGTATACAATTTGATTCTCGCCGATCGGCCGGATCACCCGCTCCGGCGGCGGCGCCATTTTATCGGCCGCGTCAGCAATGGTCGGGTGCGCTCCGCCGGCAACAGCGCCGAGAATGGCTGCACCCAGGGCGCTGGATTGCGGCGAGGCCGCCACTTCGATTGGTACACCGAGAATATCGGCGTAAATTTGCAGCAATAGTTTATTATTCGTCAGGCCGCCGCCAGCGCAAACCGAATTCACCTTCACCCCGGAGGTGCGAAAAAGTTCGACGATTTTGCGGGTGCCGAAAGCCGTGGCTTCGATGAGCGCGCGGTAGATTTCTTCCGCGCTGGTTTGCAGGGAGTAGCCCACCATCACACCGGTTAAATCAGCGTCTACCAGTGGCGTGCGGCAGCCGTTCCACCAATCGAGAGCCAGCAGGCCGGACTGGCCGGGTTTGAACGTTGCCGCTTTTTCAGATAAAGTTTCGTGCAACGACTTTCCTTTTTCTTCGGCCTCTTCATGGTAGGCCGGCGGCACCCCGTTTTTCACCAGCCAGGCAAAAATATCTCCGACCCCAGCCTGCCCGGCTTCGTAGCCGAAATACCCGGGTACGATGCCGTCTTCGACCACCCCGGAAATACCGGCAACTGGCACTTCTTTTTCGGCCATCAGCATATGGCAAGTAGAGGTACCCATGATCATGAATAATGTGCCCGGCCCGGTGACGCCACCGCCGATGGCCGCCGAATGCGCGTCGATGATGGCGCCGCCGATGGCAATTCCAGCTTTCAAACCAAGTTTTTCTGCCCATTCTTGGTTGAGTTCACCGATTTTTTCACCGGGGGCAGCCATGGGGCCGGCGAATTTTTCAGTAAAAAGTGTGCTGAGCTCCAGCGTGCACGCTGCCAGGAAATCCTGCGAAGGAAAACCATCACTTTTGTGCCACAAACCTTTGTAACCGGCGCCGCAGGTATTGCGAAAAAGCGAACCGCTGAGCTGCCAGGCTACCCAATCAGCGCCTTCGACGAAATAATCAGCAGTCTGATAAATCTCCGGGTCTTCCTGTAGCACTTGCCAGGTTTTGGGCAGTGACCATTCGGAGGAGATGATGCCACCGTAGCGTGCAAGAAAAGCTTCATCCCGTTCTTCGGCCAGTTTGTTGACCCGGTCGGCATAAGGCTGCGCAGCGTGGTGTTTCCACAGTTTCGTCCACGCGTGTGGCCGTTTTTGAAATTCCGGCAGGAAGCACAACGGTGTGCCGTCGTGCCGGGTGGGCAGAATCGTGCAGGCGGTAAAATCGATGCCGATACCGATGATTTGTTCCGGCCGGCCGCCACTTTTTTGGAGAACTTCGGGCACGGTTATTTGCAGGCAATGGAGCCAATCCTGTGGATTTTGCAGCGCCCATTCAGCGGGCAATCTTTCATTTGAACCGGGTAATTTTTGGTCGATGACACCATCTCTATAGCGCGCGACTGCCCCGGCGACAATTCTTCCACTGCTTGTTTCGACCAACAGCGTGCGCTCGCTTTCGGTACCGAAATCGAAACCCAGCGTATATTTTTTTTCCAACTTCCCTCCTCAAATATTCAACTGGTAAAATATAAGTCTTCGGAATTTCTAAATTCTGCGAGGGAGAACGAATTTCACCTGAAAAAACCGGCTTAAATTTAACCGGTCAACTATCTCCACTACTTTTTTCAAGTTCTTCCGCATCAGCTTGATCACGCAGACGTTTCGAAAAATTTTTCGCTTTGAGCAGATCGGCAAAAGCGATCATATTCATGTTTATTTTTATCTTCAAAAGAAGAAAACCAAGTAACAGTGGTTTTTCCTTTAAGCTCTCTACTCATTCTTTCTGTCTTTTCAGTTTGTAATCAGGTGGGGAGATAAGACAAATTTTTTGTCTTATCTCCCCACAACCTTAGCAACAAACAAATTTTTCAGGCTAAAATCAAGACCCGGTTCGTTCTTTAAACCGCTGCATAATTTCTTTCCAGTTGGTGAAAATGATGCCCTGGTCCTTGAAAAATTGCTGCACAACAGGATCGGCGAACATTTGCGATTCCCAGACGCGTTGTTGCCATGAGTTGGTGATTGTTTTGAGATTGTCGGTTTCGACCGAGGGATGGAAAATGATCTCATTGAGCCCGGGCTGCATATTTTTCACCTGATCAAAGAATTTTTGTAGTTTGTCTTCATAAGTTGCGCCGCCGCCGACCGAATGGAAATCATCGAGTTTCGGCAGTTGATAAGCATCCAGCAGAGCGAGCAGCTCGTCGGTGATGGGATAACCCTGGGCGCGAAACTTCTCTGCAACCTCGGGGCGCATATCGATGGCCATGGCGGGAATGCCGTATTCTTCTGCGACTTTCAGGTAAGCTGCAGTAAAATCATAGGTACCGTAAAGTGTGCCCATATGGGTGTCCATGTGGCTTGGGCGAACGCCCAGTGCCAGGGCTTTATCAATTTGTGCGCGGATTTCAGCCTCCACTTCCGCTGCTGAGGCATGTTGCACCACGGACCTCACATCGCGCCACATTTTCTTTTCGGGATCGATCAGGCCAGGCACTTTTTCTGCATCTGTAACCGGTCCCCAGCGCCAAGTTTGCCATTCGCTGGTGAGGGTCAAATGCATACCCACATCTTTTCCCGGGTGTTGTTTGTACCATTCGGCAAAGTCATCGGCATAGGCGCAGGGCGCCATCATCGCAGCGGATTGAATTTGGTCATCGGCGAGCATTGTGATTACCGCCTCGTTAGCCTCGGCGCACATGCCGATGTCGTCGGCATGTAAAATGAGCACGACCCGGTCTTTGGGAAAACCCAGTTTTTGCGCCCAAGTATCACCCTGCAAGGTGTCATTTTTCACAATAGTCGCTTCCTTTTTACATCCGGTTGTCAGCATGAATACACTAAAAATCAGACCAGCGATCAGTTTAAATTTCATTTTTTTCCCTCAGTCAATTATCTATAAATTTACGCATAAGCGCACTGGTTATCCATTTAACTCGGAAAGCGATAAATATGCCATCGGTCCGAGGCGAAGCTGTCAAGTTGAGAGCGTAAACCATTTGAAAACAGCGGTGATGCAACGTCCGCTGCGGAATGAATCCCGCAACTATTTTAAAAAACCCACCTGGAGGCGGCTCAATTATCAAGCTCGCTTCAGCGAGGTTGTGTTCGCGTAGCCGCATGTTTTAATATGCAGCGGATATCTTTATCAAATTGAACAACGGAGCTTTAAGTCAAGAGTCCTGTATCCGTGTTCCAATAAATTTGATCATCATTCAGCTGGATGTGCATTGTTTTAAAAAACGATGCGGTAGTTGCAATTTTTATAAAATTCTGTTTTAATTCGTATTCGCTGTTTTGCTGTATTAAAAAACCAATCACTGCCAGGTGTGAGGATCCTGCCGTCAAGCGCAACAGATTCCGGTATTTCTTCTGCTGAAATCAGTAAGATATGTGGTGTTTGTCTGCCGCTAAATCGGATAGATAATTCATGCTCCTTTTTTTCGACGATAACCGTGGTTGCTGCGGAGTCGCCAGGATAGTTTCGAGTAAACTGATTTTTCCCCTCCGGGTAAATCAGCCAAGTCGTAAAACCGATTGAACTTTGATCCCCGAAACCGCTGTATGGCCTTTCAATAGCCAGCGGCACGATAGCGCCGTCGCGCACAAAAACCGGGAATTCATCGAGTGGAAAGGAGCGCTGCAATATGCTGCCACCAGCGATCACTTCCCGGTCATCAAAAAGATAGTGCCACTTCCCGGGCGGCAGATAGACCGTTTTTTCCAGCGAATCCCGAAAGATGGGCGCGACCAGAAAATCATCACCGAAAAGATAGTGGTAACCCTGTCCCGTGGGGCGTTGCAGCACCTGTCGGCCTTCGTGTGCAGAGACCACGTAGCTATACATGTACGGCACCAGTTCTGTATGCAGCCAGGAAAATTTGCGAATGATCTCCAGTTCCTGCGGGCTACGTTTCCACAGGGCGCGTTCACCATGGCCGCCATTGAGAAAGAGACCGCAGAAGGTGGAAAATTGTGCCCAGCGGATATAGAGCCGTGGCGGAATCTCCCGCCCGGAAAAGCCGGCAATATCGGAACCGATGATGTTGTAGCCCAACTTCGCGCTGTTTAAAACATCGCGAATCGCAGTCTCCAGCCCTTCGCTGCCGCCGAAGATTTTATCGGCAAAAACGGTTTCGCAATCGGCTGCCTGCCAGATATGCTCCTGATCACCAACCCAGGTTACCGGCGCCGCATCGATGGGAGCAAACCCTTCCGGGTGGATATAGTCTCCATCGAGAGCGCGGGCGAGGGTAACGAATTCGGGATTTCGCTGCACACCGTGGCGGAATTCCTCGCGGTAGTACAAGTCCATATATTGCCGTGTCGTTATGCGTCCGGAAAATGTTTTGCCATAGGGCAAAGACACACCCGAATATTTGCTGGAAAAAAATGTCGCTGTACCGTCCAGCTTCCAGCCGTCGATGCCGTAATCGAATATTTTTTCCTGACGGGCGCGCCACCATTGCAACGCAGCAGGGTTGCTGTAATCGATAAAACCGCCGCGGCCTTTCCACCAGTTAACCTGATTGCCAATTCCTGTGAGAAAACCCTGTTTTTTCACAACGTCAAACCAGGCGCGTGCATTCTTGATTTTGGTGTCTTTGTTATCGCTGTTGACCATGCTGGTCATCCACAAAACGACACGGTAGCCGTCATTTTGGAGCCTGTGGAACCATTCTTCCGGTTGCGGATAGCGCAATGTGTCAATGATAAAATCGTTGTAGCGCGTGCTCCACGGGCTATCGAGAATGATGCTGCGCACTGGAATATCATGCCCGGCATAACCGCGCAGCAATTCATCGACGCGAGCTGCGGTGTTGGCATCATCTTCCCACATCCAGCATTCCAGCGCCCAGGCCGGCGTCAACGGCGGCTTGCCGTGGCGTTGCGCATTGAATGGCATGCCCCAGAAAGGCCAGAGCCAGAATAGCCAGAGCAAACTCGCAATCAAAATTAAAAACAGAAGAGTGTATTTAAGCACAAGCTACCCGGGGAGGTTTTTCAATATTCAATATCGAATATCCAATTTTCAAGTTTTTTGATGGTCGTTTGTTTTTTTAGTGTGTCGTTTTGTTTTCGTATAAATCGGTAAAGACCTGATCCACCGGCTCCCAGAGTTCGACCTTGTTGCCCTCAGCATCGAGGATGCGGACGAATTTGCCGTATTCATAAACTTCCATTTCAGCGACGATTTTCACCCCTTCGGCTTTCAGCTCTTTGATGAGCGTTTCGAGATTTTCGACGTTGTAGTTGATCATAAATTCTCGATTTGAAGGCTTAAAAGATTTGTTATTTTCCGGAAACGGACTCCATTGCAGATAGCCTTTTTGCTGCGGGTCATCCGTGCTGCGGAATTCGAACAAGGCGCCGTATTCGTTGGTTTTCAATCCCAAATGTCTCTGGTACCAATCCTTCATTTTATTCACCTCTTTGCATTTGAAGAAAATCCCCTCGATTTCGGTGACTTTTTTGCGTGCTGCCATTTAATCCTCGCTATTTTTTTTTGGGTTCATACCACATGTTCCGTCAATCCAGGCGTGGATACGAAAAATATTTTCGCGCAGGTCCACTGCCTGTTTCGCAAGTTCATGGGTATAATTTTTGAGATTGCCGTTGCCATCACTGTTGCTTAGTGCCAAAGCAGCGATGGCGCGGAAATGGGCAATAACTACGGCCTGCCACATTATTCCACAGGAATGGATGGACAGGATTTCTTCCTCAAGGATTTTACGGCGGCGATTGTTACCGATAATGCGCAGAACTATAATCACGAGTATTATGAGTTCAAATAGAATAGTCAATAGTAAAATACCATGGTTCTCGGGATATTTAAACCACAGTTGAAAAATCATGGCAATACTGGAACTGCAAGCGAGTATTATCATCAGATAAAAGACGGCAAGCATGGATTTGAGATAACTACCGGCGTGATATTTACCTTCGCCAACGAGTTTTGCAGGCACAAACCACTCGTATTCACCTATCTTCAAATCTGGTTTTGGTTTTTTTTTCCGATTGTTTGGCCACATTGGCATGGTATGATACAGATAACGAAATTGTGTTGCCTGCACCACCCGCCAAGCACGCACTGCTTCTTCCCAGCCGATTTCCCGCATGCGCTGCTGCCAGCCCCCGGGGCGGTCAGTCATGTGGAGTGAGCGTTGCAAATGCAGTTCATAGCCGAAATGCCGGTTGGCAGTCGCATATTTGTAGGTACCGATACGCGTGATGACTAGCAAAAGCACAATCACCCCAAAACTCGAGAGCCCGATGAATGGATGATCGAATTGATAGCGGGCAATTGCGCTCAAAATTGCAGTCGAAAATGCCAGTCCTTGAAATGAAAATCTCGTGAAGCAATCTTTGACGTTTTGCGCCTCCTTGCGCAGCATATCGATAAGCGTCGCTTCATCGATTTTATTCTGATTTGCTTCAGTGCTCATTTTTCAGTCCTCCGGCTTTTAGCCATTAAGTGCACGAAAGTCACGAAGAGAAACTATGTAAATTGCTCACCAATTTTTTCACTGAATAAATCCGTGATACAAACCCATGTAATACGGCAGCAGGAAAATTGTGCCGTCGCCGAGACCGTGGCCGTTACCGCCGGATTTCAGGCGCCAGACATCGTGATTCCAGTGGTTGAAATAGCTTTCATCCGCCGGGATAACTTTGCCGTTTGTGCGGTAGCCTTTGCCCGCAAATGGTTTTTCATCGAAAGCCTCGTTTGATGGATGCAGGCGCAAAATATCGATACGCCGGCTGTTGTCGTGATGCCAGTTGACGCGGTCGAGGGGAATGCGTTTCAAGGTGTTGATGGCGTCCTTAAGCCAGTCGCCGGTTGGCGCCGTCGAGTATGTGCCATAAGCGTCGGTATAGCTCAAATCGGTGGCAACTGCGGCGATAACAAAATTGAAAAAAGGATTCATCTCCGGTTCTTCGATTTTCCAGCTATCCCATAACGACATGGCGATACGCGAACGCCATTCAGGTTTTTTTTCATAATTCAGCAGATGGTAATAGGCCATAAACGCCATTTCATCGTCGGACTGGTTGCCGGTGCCGATGCCGTGATGAAACTTCTGCCGCATGAGGTTTTGCATGTAGCTGTGGTTTTCGATCAGGTCTTTTTTGATTTCGCCGTATTTCGAATCGCCGGTGACATGCTCGGCAACGGCGAGATAGGACAACATACTCAGAGAATTTAAGCCGCGCTCGACAAACCAGTCTTTGCTGAAATTCAGTTCTTTCGGGCTGAAACGCGACCAGCGTGTCGGTTTGCCGTCGTGGTCGATGAGCTGAAAATCATGGTCGATCAAATGGTCGGTGAGCGCTTTAACCTGGTAGCGAACCGCGGTTTTTTCCGCTTCCGTTTCTGCGACGAGATCAAAATACAGCGCATAGAGAAAGTAATGCCCGTCGAGTTCGTCGGAACTGGTATCGGTCTTCCAATACCATTTGCCGTTAGCGCTGCGCGGCCAGCGCGGCTCGTAGACTTTCCATAATTTATCGTTGTTCTTTTTATTCTCCCGATCCCGTTCGACACGCCCCACGTTGGGATCGGGGCCATCGGTCGGCAAAACCGTGCGTGCGACAAAACCCATAGGCGGTGAATGTTCGGCATTCTCGGTGATCTTGCGTAAAAACTCCATCGCTTTGAAGGCTTTATCCGCCCGTTTTTTTGCCAGCGGGTCTTTTGTTGCGGCGTAGGCAAAACATTCCCCGGCGCCGTACATGCTGGTCCACAAGCCGTCGTTATCGCTATCGTGCTTGCGCACATTTTTTTTCACGCCGGCTTCGGGCAAGCCGACTTCCAGCACGAATTCGTATGGTGTGCGGCGGTGGTAGCGATCGATTTCATCCTCATAAAATTTTGCTTTTTCGGCCAGTGTCATCGGAGTGTGGTAAATCACGCTCAAACCCTTTGCTGTCGCAATGCAGGCAAAACCTTTGGCGTTTACGGCAATGTCACGAACAGCGTCATCGTCGAGCCAGCGTCGTCCCTGGCGGTAAGCCCAGTGGGAGCCGTCGTAGCGAATGGCGCCTTTGCCTGTGCCAAACCAGACAACGCCGTTCTGGCCTGGTGCAGCACAGGTAAAATCATTATAGGGCAAACCCTCGGCACCGGTAAAGAGTGTCCATTTTCCATCGAAGCAACCCACGCCCTGGGGGCTGGCAAACCACAGGCGGCTTTTGCTGTCGTGGAAAACCGCGCGCACATCAATCGGCGCCCAGCTTTGATCGCCTGAGCGTGGATAAATGGCTTCGCTTGTTTTCTTTTTGCGATCAAATTTCATCAGGCCGCGATCGGTGGCAGCGATGATTTTTCCGTCGTGCGTGAGCGTTAATTGGCGAACAGCATGGTTTTTCAAGCCGATCAATTTAGTTTTTCCTTTGCCCTTTAAATCGATGGCATAAAGTCCCGATGCGTTACCGATAAACAATTTCTTTCCTGAAAGCAGTAGGGCAGCTTTCAGGAAATCCTGTGGCAATTTGATTTCTTTTTTAACTTTTTGCTCATTTAGCAGATAGAGAAAAGCTGTTGATTTTTTTTCGGTGAGAGCGATGACATCATCCCCATCCACAGCTAATTTAAGAATAGAGAGCCCATCGAGTTTTGCCACATTTTCCCATGTTTTGCCTGATTGCCCAAATGCCGGAGCATCGAGATAAGCCAGGCCTTGTGCAGTGCCGGCATAGGCAATACCTGAGCGGGTAACGACGACCGCATTCACTTCATCCGACGCTAAGCCGTCTGCAACTTTATAAAAAATGCGGACTTCCTGCGGATATTTTCCAACTTTTACAGGTTCACTGGCAAGAGTAAGGTTTAAATTCAGAAGAATGAGCCATAAAAAGGTCAAGCATCGCATCAGGTTCTCCAATCTGTTTTTTGCAGGAAAAAGGAGTTTTCCTGCGGTGGCGCTGCAAATGTGAAATCGAATTTATCCTGAATAATTCTCACGCAAAAGAAGTATCTGTTTAGCACATCAGGCAGACGCAGAGCTTACCGAAGCGGAAGCGGCACTACGGAGGGCTCGAAGCGTGCCCTTCATGCTCAGGACATCGCTTCGCGCTAATGCGCGCGAGTGAGGCTGAACCGACACGCTCAAACTGCCTTTTTCTTGCTGTCTTTTTGTTTCGCTTTCGCTGGTTCAAATCTCATTGTCATGATGAGATAGGCATGCAGGAAGAACAGAACGACCAGTACCACTGCCGCATATTTATGAATTGTAGCGAGGGTGATTTGAACGCTGTTGCCGGCAAGCGGAAACATAGCTATCGTGCTCGCAGCGATGACGATCAAAGCAGTGGTCAGTCCACTCCAGTAACACAGTTTCAGATTCCGTGATTGCTTGTTTTTTTTGTCATTAAAACGCATCGTATGTGACCAGTAAAAGGCGAATAAAACCAGAAAGACGGCAAAAAAAGGTGCGGTGATCATATGCATAAGTAGTAGCAGGCCGGACATGTTTTGCTGAAAAAACCAGGGTTGAATCAGAGCGCTCAGGCTGAGAACAAGCATCAAATCCAGCACGAGGAAATAGCTTAAACGACGCATGCCGGTTTGCCTGAACCAGCCTTTGTTTTGTACCTCTCTCCATGCCATTTTTACGCTTTGACGCCACCATTTGATCACCGCCCCGGTTTGATGATTGGCAATACGCAACCTCACAAAAAACCACACCACTGTGATGATGACGGTTATGAGAGAAAAGATATTAAATACCATAAATTTATCCTCGATCAAATGAGCTCTTCGTCGGTATGTTTCTGCATCGATGCGGAAAGTGCTTTTAACGCATATAACGCTAAAATTGCAGCCAAAACAAGGCTGGAAATCAAAACGAGAACTTTCAGCAGGGGGCGAGAATAGAAGGTGAATGCGAAGATTTGTGCTGAAATTTCGTTACCACCACGAAAGGCAATCATCGATTGCTCTTCGGAATCGGCTGACAGCACTGCGGTTTTCGCGCTCACTTTGGCAAAATCAAAGGGGGCTCCGGGAGCGTGACAATCGCCGCAGCCGTTGACGCCGAGAGATTGCCGCGCCGGACGCACATCGTGGGCCAGCGGCCAGGCGTAGGGTCTGCCAAGTTCAGTTTTCTCAGCCACGAGTTCGCTGTCGTTTGCCACTGCGTACAAGCGGCCACCGCTGATATATCCTACCGATTTCAGCGTCGTATCCTGTGCTGCCAGCATGTTTAAAATCGCGACCAGCAGAGAATCGGAAAACTGCGGCCAATCACCTGTTCTGAGTGTATCGCGGTAGGCTGTCAGTTCCAGAACCACAGGCCGTACGATTTCTGAGGATAAAATTTTCTCTTTCTCATTTTGCCGGGCAATCCAGAAAGCAGGCCAGATCATTTTGTGCGGTGCGATTTTGCCGTCATGCCCGGGCAGAAAAACCGGTGCCTGAATATGCGGAACAGTTGCCGGCGATTTGTTGACGCCACGGGTTCCCAGCCGGTGTGAAACCGAGGTTTTAATATCAACCGGTTCGGTTTGCGGCAATGGCCCCGAATGGCAGGTTGCGCAACTCAGTTTTTCAAAATGCAATGGCGGCAGACCGGCATGCTGCGGTTTTGGAGCCCCCAATCGCCCGGCAAGCGCTGCAGCATTATCTCCAAGATGACAACCGGCACAGGTGAGCGAGGGCGCGCCGTTTTTTTCCTCTGCAAATCCACGGTTCATTTTGTGGTCCAGCCCGTTGTGGTGGCAATCAATACAATTTAAGCCGGCGGAAATATGTACATCTTCATCGCTCTGCCGGCGTTCGCCATCGCTGCTGAAGACTACGGTACTGTGGCAGGCGTAGCATTTTTCGTTAGACACGCGGCGCTGGATAGAAAACAACACTTCGCCTTTGCGATTGAAGGCTGTCTTTTCATAAAAAACCATCGGCAGAGGGCTGTTGGGGGCCGGAGGGTCGAAATTATCGTAGAGGTTATAATGATCAGGCATTTTAGCCGCCGAGCCCTCGACCTGCCCGATGCCGCTCGCGGCAGTGGCGGCCCAGCGAAAGTTCTCTTTTTTGATTTGTGCCGCATATTCTGCCGGGTCGTAGCCGCGGTTTGATTCATGGCAGGCCAAACAATTGATTTCCTGCTTGCCGGAGACGTCCCAGCGGGCGAGAAAATCGATGGCATGCAATGAATCGATTTCACCGGCTGCGCCTCCGGCATAAAAACCGCCGAATTTTTTAACAAACTCAAAAGCAGTGAAACCGAGGGAATCCGGGTGCAGTGTTCCCTGCCAGCCGCGCCAGGAAAGGGGAATTTGCGTAGCGCTGAATTGATCGCTCAGAATCCACGGCTGCCCCGGCCGCCCGGCCGGATTTTCGCCAAATCCCGATTCAAAATGCCAGCCTTGTGCGATAGTCTCGTAGCTGTGGCAATCGCCGCCACAGGTCTCTCGTGTGGAAAACGGTAACCGGCGCTCGTGGTAGGGTTTGACAACATCGCCGTTTTCATCGAAAAGTTTGATGCGATGCACCGGCAACGAACGATTACCATCGGATTGATCACCGAGTTTTTCTGTTTGAGCGAACAGACCCTGCGCACTGCTGATGAGTAAAAAAAACAGCCATTTTATCATTTGCATTCTTCTACTATTCCTCATTCAAATTTATGTATCTCGTTTAGCCTCATTCGCGATCAATAGAGCGAAATGCTCCCTGAACTTGAAGGGAGTGTTTCGAGCTCCCCGAGTGTTCCGTGGCGCCGCTCCCGCTTCGGCAAGTTCGGCGTCCGCTTTGATGTCAGCATGCGTTAAAGCTTTACAATATACCTTTTGAGCATAAACAGCGATGGCTAAACAGTTACAAATTTATTCGCTTAGCTCCATGTTTTTAAAACCGGAACATCGATTTGACGGATGAAACGGATTAAAACATCTTTTGTAAATTTCATATCCCATTTTCAGACATGAAATTCTTCCGGTTTGAAAAATAAACGTTTCTGTGCTTCCACAGCTTCGTTCACTTTCAGCACCATCACGGCTGTTTCATAGCCAATTTCCGCCGGGCAATTGAGTTCTTCATCACCACGAATCGCATTGAAAAAATTTTCGAGATGCGGTTTGTGGTAGGGGTCGTTAAACTCCACCGGAATTTCGTGTACCGGCGGCGCCAGGGTCTCGCGCACATCGAGCACAGCGCCGGTGTTTTGCGGTTTTTTCTCTTCCGGCGCTTTAATATATCCTTTTTCAACCCATTCATCCCACAGCGGTGCTGTTTGTTGCCGGTAAACGCCGCCGCGCGCCGCTGATTCGGAAATGATCAACGCGCCCTGGTCGCCCATGAAAGCTTCGAAATAACCTTCATTATTATTGGTGGTGATCGTTTGGTAGGTGGCGCGAACTTTACCGGTGGGAGAGGTGAATTCTAACATGGTTTGCACGGTGTCATACCATTCGTGCGTTGCCGGTTCATAATAATCCGTGCCGCCGCTGGCCATCACCGAAACCGGCGGGGCACCGAGGAACCAGGCGTAAATATCGAGCTGGTGCGAACCGAGGTCGACGATTGGGCCGCCGCCCAGACCTTTATACCAGCGCCAGTTACGGAACTGGTGCATATTTTTAAAACCGTATTTCCTCAAACGCGCCGGTGAAATCGTCGCTTTTTCCGGCCAGCCGTTATCGGGCTGCACCGCGCGGTTCCACTGGCCGTTGATGGTGGTGATGCGGCCGAGCAAATTGGCTTCTTTAATCAGCTTTTCATAACAATGGATATAACGCGGATTGCTGCGCCGCTGGTGCCCGATCTGCAGCAATTTGCCGGTGCGTTTTTGTGCCCGCACCATTTTCCTGGCATTTGCCAGCGTGTTGGACATCTCTTTTTCACAATAGACATGCAACCCGGATTCCAGCGCTGTGATGGTTTGTTCGGCATGGTGAAAATCCGGCGTCGCGATGATGACGCCGTGCAGGTCTTTTTCCTTGTCGAGAAGTTCGCGGTAATCGACGTATTTATTGGGGGCGTGACCGTATGCTTTCAGGCGGCGATAGACCAGTTTCTGGTTGTATTCCTCCCAGATATCGCAGACGGCTTTAAAGCGGACATTGGGGATGTTCCGGGCGGCGTTCCTCAACACCTGGCCTTCGGCGCCGCAGCCGATCAAACCGATATTCAGGGTTTCCGGCCCCCATACTTTTTTGGCGCGACCGCGGGATTGCGCCCGGATAAACGGTGGTGTGATGATAAATCCCGCACCGGTGGCGGCTGTAGATTTGAGAAAATCACGACGCGGCATTTGCTTTTTTGATGGAGGCTCTTTTGCGCTCATTACTTGTTTCCTTTAAAACAATTTGATATTTATTCTCTAATCACAGAGATATTTTAAAAACAGATGCTACGATGGGCTATACGCATCGCACCCGGCAAGAAACCTGCACGCGCTGTGACACGGATATAAAAATACAAAATCCAACTGACTGAAATTGTATTTTAATTGTCACTAAATGTCAAGTAACGTTGCTATGCTTTTCTACAACATTAGTCCCATATTAAACTGTAAGTAGAAATTTTCGTTGTCGAATTTCCCAATAAGTTGCCAGATCAATCGATGTTGAAGCGATAATTTGTAGCATAAGTTCAGGCTAGTAAATAGTTCTGTATAATTTTCTCGTCTATCCCTGGAAATATGTTCAAATTGGGTAAAAAATGTTCAGTTTCAATTTCTCTATATTTTCCAGCTCCAACTTTTAACCAATTCTTAATGAAACCAATCTCTGGGATCATTTTAATTTTTTGACTAAAAAGATACTGAGAGTACACAGTAGCTCCAAATGCTGTCGTATTATTTTTTTACCTGCTGTAAACCGAATATCAATGAACTCACCGGGAATGATTCCTGCTGATGCTCCGATCCCGTAAGAATTTTGATCCAAACTCCCACTTACAGAGCTGATCATGCGTCCTTCATCTTTTTCTAAAAAATAGGCTTGTCCCCGGATGCTTTGGCAGAAAACCAGAGAACTGAAAACAGCAATTAATAAAAATGTATTTTCCCCAAAAAACTTTGTATTCATCTGCCAGTCTTCCAAATATAATATTGAAAAATCACTTTTGGATTATGAAATAAAAGTATAATGAATTTGATGGCATATTTGAAAGTATTGTCGACCGGAATCGCACTCAAAACTCCCGAATTCTCACATTCCGATACGTAACCCGCGCACCGTGATTTTGAAAACCGATAAATCCCTTGCGCCGCTTCAATCCAGGATGATGCGCTGTTTTGGCCATGTTCTCGATCAAGTTCGTATCAATAATTCTTTCTTCGTTTAAATCGACTTTCACCGACGGCCCTTTGCAGGTTATTTTCATTTTCTGCCATTGCCCCGCCGCTTTCGAAACCCGTTTGGCCGGCGCTTGTACGGCATAAATACTGCCGCTGTACTGCCACGGTTTTAGTTCAGCGTATTTTTTTGCATAATCATCCAAAATCTGAATTTCCATGCCCGTGTAAGCCGGATCACCCGCATGTGGCGCCCGCAGAAAAACACCGCTATTGCCGCCTGAAGGCACACGAAACTCCAATTCCAGGGTGAAATCAGCGTATTCTCTTTCAGTGGAAATCCAACCGCCGCCTTTTCCACTTGTCGTCAGTATACCGTTTTCGGCAAACCACGAATCGTCGCTGTTGCCGATAATTTGCCAGCCGGATAAATCAACGCCGTTGAATAAATCGACAACAGTCGTATCCACTGTCGGCGGCAGCTCACGAATGAAAATATTGCGAAAGGCCAGCGGGCTGTGGTGCGCCTGCAATTCGATGGAGCCGGCAGGATAGAGTTTTTTATCGCGCTGCCAATAATTTTCCAGCACCACATTATCGACTACCAGCACATCATTCAAGTACACCGTGCAGCGGTCGTCGATCAGCGTTATACGGAAGGAGTTCCACTCACCGATGGGACGATCCGCGAGGTGCAGCGGTTTGTCTGCACCGATCTTGTTGTTGAACAAACCACCGGAGCCGACGCCCTTGTTAAAAGCCGGGTCCCAAATCTGCACCTGCGGCACACCGCGTAGATAAATGCCGCTGTCCCCGTCTTTCTCTATTTTCCACTCGAGGCGTAATTCATAATTTTGATAATCTTTTTTCGTACATAAGCTCTGCCCCAGGCCATCGAAAATGATCATCCCGTCTTCGACGCGCCAATGCCGGTGCATGCTCGAATCTGCCCGGACCTGAGCCTGTGCATATTCTTCTGCCGTCATTTTTTGGCGTTGCAGCGGATCGGCCGCCAAACCGCGCCAGCTGCTGAGGTCTTTGCCGTTAAACAATGTCACAAAACTATCCGGCGCTTCGTTCTGTGTTATAAATCCACTTTCGATGCGGTCAAATGCTGGTGAATTAACCGCATTTTTCAACACTGCTTGCAAAAGCCCTGCAGTCAATTCATCCATTTCATCATATCCCTGCGCTGCGGCGATCTGCACAACTGCCGCCCCTGCCGCCATTTTTAAGGAATCATTTTCAAGATATTTTAATGCCAATCGCAACGCATCAGCTGATTGTACCTGCGATAGCGATCCCAGCAACAGGCGGGTTTCATCATCCGAACGGCAGACGGCAAGGCCCCGGCTGATATAATGTACTTTTGCAGCCGCAATAAAATCAGACGAATCGATAAGCCGCTTGATGGCGCGCACCGCGAGCACATGCCAGGTTTGCTCATCAGAATCGCTCGCAATTTGCAGGAGTGTTTCCAAAGCGTTGGTTTGCGGCCAGGCGAACAGCGCTCGATGAGCCGCATCGGCGAGTTTGCTATCAGGAGATTTTGTTAATTGAAAAATAGAAACAAGCGCTTCGCTGGCGCCGAATCCGGCGAGCAGAGGCAATTCAAAAGTTTTGGCCGCAAGGTCCTCAGCCGCCTGCAAGCGGGCAAGACTTGCAAGCACTTGCACGGGTAATACCTGCCGATATTGCGCAATCGTTTTGATCGTGTTGAAATACTCGGCTTGTTCCCGTGCACTCGTTGCATTTCTTGCGTAGTTGAGAAGGTCGGGGATGCGTTTTGCAGGAGCAGATATCTGCAAAACTTGCAACGCAGCAAATCGAATACGCCTGTTTTTATGCCCGAGCAAGGCAATAATATCATCCACGCTGCCGCTGTATTTTTTTTGTTGGAGAAATTGCAAAGCCGCGACCAGTGCAGCATCGGGCAGGGTGGGGAATTTCGCAATCAGCGGTGTTGCACTGTCAGCCAAGGGCAGGCCGGATAATACCGCCATGACGGTGACGATTTCTTTTTTTGCCGGCTTTCCCTGCAAATGGGCCAGCAACCGGGGCACTGCATTTTTTCCTGCAACCGAGGGTAAATTGCGCAGGGCAGCAAGGCGGTTTGCTTGATTATCGCTTTGCAAGACTTTTTCGAGAAACGGGTAAGCCGCTGCAATGGCTGCATGTGCGATCAAGTCAACGGTATGCGGCTGTGCGACAGCATTTATTTGATCAAAATGGGATATCCACTTTGTCGCCGATTCACTGCTCCTGTTTGCAGCGGCGATTTTTACAGCAGCGACAGCGATTTTAGGATCGGTATTTTTTGCGGCAGTGAGACATTTTGCCAATCCGGCGGCTGGGGCAAGATCGCAGGATAGCTGCAGAAGCTGAGTAAACAGATGCGGTGTCAGAACGTGCGCATCAATGGGTTTGATGATTTGCAGCGCGGAGTTTTTATCCCCTTGCGCAATCAAGCGCCGCGCTGCCTGCAGGCGCAAAGCATTGTAATCCGTTGCAGTTTTCTTTTCTTTTTTTTGATGAAAAGCAATGGCCTCGCCAATCATTTTTGGTGAGGCAAGCGCCACCATAGCCTGCAGTGCCGCCGTGCTCAAGCGCTCGTTTTCATTGCGCACAAACGCGGTCAACTTTTTTTCCGCCGGTTGGTATTTTAAATCCCCAAGGGCTTGCAGGAGTTTAAGTTTCTGAGCATCGGAAGCCTGTTTCAATGCATTTAAAATGATCTTCCCTCCCTGCGGCGAGGCCACAGCAATAAAAACAGCAATGGCCGGATCGATAAGTTTATCATCAAACAAAAAAGATTTTATTTTTTTCAGTTCAGCAGCGGATGCGCTTATTTTGAGTTGCTCCAGCACAAAAGCATTGGCAACAACGTTCCCATCGGCGTGGGCGGTCAGGCCGGTGCAAAGCGCTTTATTAAAATCGCGGCGTTTGCTTTTTTTCTTTTGCGATACATATTTTGCCAGGCCGTTGATAGCGTATTGCAGCACCGAATCCCGCGGTTGCTTTTGCAGCGCCTCGCAAAGAATTTCGACGCCGTCATCCTGCGCGATAATCCGCTCAAGCAGTAATTCAGCAATAACAGAATTTTCTGTAGGCAATACATCGAGCAATGCAGTCAAATTACCTGGAAGTTGAGCGGATGTTTGTGCTGCGAGAAAAGAAATGACAAACAGCAATGCAAAAAAAATTGTTTGGAATAATTTTTTGATCATGATTATTATGCCTGGTTTAAAAAGATGATAATGCCCAGAACCACCCTTGCTTCTTTGCATCACCTGTGATTGTATTCATCCAAATGATGTTAATGAAAGTAACAAATACCCTACCTTTTCTATCCTGACCATTCGTACATTCTCTCCCGACGCCCGGGAGTAATCTTCAAATTGGTGCAAGTTGAAAACTGGGCATAGAGTGTTGAATATTGTTGATTGAAAATTCTACCGCAGAACCCAGGGCCGACGTATGGGCTGGTCAATCAAACGGTTCGCTGCTTCATCGTCGATAAAACGCTGTGATTTCGGATCAAAATACAATTTTCGGCCGAGCTGGAGGGCAATTTTCCCGAGATTCACCAGTGTCGTGGAACGATGACCATTTTGCTCATTTAAGGCAAATCGCTGCCGTTTTTTCACCGCTTCGATAAAATCGGTAACCTGCGGCTGCGGATCGGGTAATGAAGCCAGTTTTTTTTGCAAATCAGGAATATCGGATTTTAACCGTGGAAAAATTTTGCCTGCCGGACCTTCGATAAACGGCGCGTTTTTATCGCGGGCATCACCATCGAGAATGATTTCGCAGCCATCGGCATATTTCATATAAATGCGTCGCCAGGAGCCGACAGCGTCGGGATGAGCCTGCGGTGCATCGGCCTCGATTTCCACCGGGCTGGTATCATCCTTGCCGAGAATATATTGTGCCGGATCGAGATAGTGCTGCCCCATATCGCCGAGGCCGCCGCCGTCATAATCCCAATAACCGCGAAAAGTCTGGTGAGTTCGGTGTTTGTGATAGGGTTTGTAAGGCGCCGGGCCAAGCCACATATCATAATCCAGTTCATCGGGAATCCACTCGGGCGCGGCGACAGGATGGCCGCTCCAGAAAAATTTCCATTCAAACCCCTGATGTTTGCCGATCGTGATTTTTAACGGCCAGCCGAGCAAACCGTTTTCTGCCGCTTTTTTAACCGGCGCTACCGTGGAATGAAAACGATAAAAATTACCACGGAAACGAAACCATGTATTGATGCGAAAAATGGTGTTATTGCGTTGCATCGCTGCGATGACTTTTTGCCCTTCACCGATGGTGCGGGTCATGGGTTTTTCGCACCAGATATCTTTACCCGCATCAGCGGCCATCACGGCCATCAAAGCGTGCCAGTGTGGCGGCGTTGCGATGTGAATGATATCCACATCATCGCGCTGTAAAACTTCGCGGAAATCATGATAACCCTGCACAGCCGGACCGACCATTTCCAGTGCTCTTTTCAGATGATTAGCATCGACATCGCAGAGGGCGAGCAGACGTGAATTTTGCAGCCGGGCATGCCAGCGTCCCATACCGCCAACACCGATGACGGCGCGGGTGAGTTCATCGCTGGGTGCGGTGAACCCTGTGCCGCCCAAAACATGACGCGGAATAATGGTAAAAGCGGCTGTGATGCCGGCGGCAGTTTTGAGGAAATTTCGTCGTTTCATCGATCATCCTTAAAAGTAATAAAGAATAACAGTGAAATTGCAGCGGCAAAAACACAGGGAATCCACCAGATGGCCGGCCAGTCCATCACCCCGGCGCTGGTGTTGATATCCACCAGTTTTCCGGCCAGTTTGGTCCCCAGACTCATGCCGATACCATAGGTAATCAATGCGATAAATCCCTGCGCACTGGCACGAATTTCAACACCGGCAACTTTATCCACATATATTTGCCCGGTGACGAAAAAGAAATCGTAGCAGATGCCGTGCAGCAAAATACCGCCGTAAAGCATCCAGACATTGGCGCCGAGATCACCCATGGCGAACATGGCATAACGCACAACCCAGGCGATCATACCGACGAGCAGCATCTTTTTCACACCGAGACGCACGAAAAAAAACGGCATCACCAGCATGAAAAGCACTTCCGACATTTGTCCGAGCGATTGTTTTGCTGCGGCGTATTGCATGCCGATGTTATTCAAAAACAGGTTGGCAAAGCTGTAATAAAAAGCCAGTGGAATGCATATAAGTAGAGAAGACACGGTAAAAATGAGAAAAGAGCGTTCCTTCATCAGGCTGAGGGCTTTTAAACCGAGAATATCGGCGACGGCAAATTTTTTCCCGGCGTCTTTTGGCGGTGTGTGGGGTAGAGTGAAAGAATACAATCCCATGATGAGCGAGGCAAGCGCAGCCATCTTCATCGGAATGGCTGTGGATTCGACGTTTTCGAAAAGACCACCAAGAACAAAGCTGATAATCAACCCGGCAACGATCCAGCCAATGGTGCCCCATAAGCGTACTTTGGGAAATTCCTTGTCCGGACGTTCCATCTGATTAAATGAAATGGCATTGACCAGCGCCAACGTCGGCATGTAGCACAGATTGAATAAAAGCATAATAAAAATAAGTGGCCACAGCTCGGTTGTATTGGAGGCGAAGTACATCAAAACAGCGCCCAGCAGATGCAAAGTCCCCATCACTTTTTCCGAAGCAAAAAAACGGTCGGCCACGATACCGATAAAAAACGGCGAAAAAATCGCAGCGACCCATGTCATCAAATAAGCATTGCCGATATCATCACCGGAAAAATCGATACTGTTGAGAAATGTACCCAGCGTCACCGCCCAGGCGCCCCAGACAAAGAATTGCAGAAACATCATGATGCTGAGTTGAGAATAGATTTTTTTGTTCATCCTGCCTCCGGTTTAAAAAAAACAATGTCAAATATCGAATGTCCAAATTCCCCCCATTTGGTTATTGAAAATTGGATATTGAATATTAGCTATATATTCCCTTCTTCACGAACTATCCACCACCAACACAACACCCCCGCAATTGGTCTCATTTTTAAGTTGAGTTTTTTACTGCGGTTGTGCTTCATAGTACAAACCTGCGCCCGGCCCCAGCGGCAGGCCGAAGGTAATCCAGATCACCAGCAACAGCGCCCATATGATGAAAAAGACCAGGGTATAGGGCAACATCGTCGCCATTACGGTACCAAGCCCGGCTTTGGCATCATATTTTTGAAAAAAGGCGATGATTAGCGCAAAAAAGCTCATCATCGGCGAGATGACATTGGTGATGCTGTCGCCGATGCGATAGACGACCTGCGTCAATTCCGGCGAATAGCCCAACAGCATGAACATGGGCACGAAAATCGGAGCGATAAGCGCCCATTTTGCCGAAGCGCTGCCCATCAGCATGTTGATGGAGGCGGAGAGAATGATGAACATAATCATCAGCGGAATGACGCCAAGTCCGAGGTGCGAGAGAAAATTTGCCCCGTTGATGGCCATAATCACCCCGAGGTTGCTCCATTTAAAATAGGCCACAAATTGTGCTGCGAAAAAAACCAGCACGAGGTACAGGCCCAGCGATTTCATCGCTTCCCCCATGCCGCGGACGACATCGTCATCATTCTTGAAAGTACCGGCGGCAAAACCATAAGCGAGTCCGGTCAAACCGGCGAAAATCAGCAAAAAGGCAACGACGCCTTTGATCAGCGGTGAGGTTAAGATGCTGCCGTTTTCCGCACGCAGAAAACCATGTTCCGGCACGATACCAATCATGATAATGATCGTGAGCAGGGTCGCGACGATCGCAGCCCAGAGCAAGCCTTTCTTTTCCTCCGGAGTGAGTTTTTTGATCGCTTCCGCCGGGCTGTCCGATTTCCACTCGCCGAGACGCGGTACGACGATTTTTTCCGTGACCCAGGTGCCCGCCGCCGTAACGATAAATGTCGAGACGAACATGAAATAATAATTTGCCGTTGGATGAACGATGACAGCAGAATCGACGATATGCGCTGCTTCCTGCGACAAACCGGAAAGCAGCGGGTCCACCGTGCCCAACAATAAATTGGCGCTGAACCCACCTGATACGCCGGCAAACGCTGCCGCCATACCGGCGATGGGATGGCGGCCGACAGCGATGAATATGACGCCGGCAAGGGGAATCAATAAAACGTAACCCACGTCGCTGCCGACGTTGGACATGACGCCGGAGAAAACGAGAATCATGGTGAGTAATCGTTTCGGCGCCGACATCACCAGCAGCCGGATAGCGGCAGTGATCAGGCCGCTTTTTTCCGCAATGCCGATACCGAGCATGGCCACCAGCACGATTCCCAGGGGAGCAAAATCAGTAAAGTTTTTCACCATATCCAGCAGGATGCGGTGCAAGCCGCTTTTGCTGATTAAATTAAAAGGTTTGATTACTTCGCTGGTCGTCGGATGTTTTGCCTGCCAGTGGAGCATTTCGGCGAGGCCGGACATGAAAATTACGATGAGCGCAAAGATTGCGAAAATCACCGCCGGATGCGGCAGCGCGTTGCCTGCCCGTTCAACTGTGGTTAAAAATCGGGTAAATAATGATTCTACAGGTCGGTCTTGCTTTTTCTTTTTTTTGCGCAAATTCACAGGCCAGCCCTCATTTAGTTATTGGTTGATTACTATTTTTTAGCATTTGACAGGTGCCATGATAAAAAAATCATTTTGGGATGGGCCAAAATGTTTACCGTTTATACAGGGAATATCACTGATCATGCACGAAGAGCGCAGACAATGCGTAACTAACTGTTCAGCAACCCAGCCGCCATTGCGGGCTTTATCTAAAAGTAAATGGAATTTATCGGGAGTGAGGCTGAATCGCTACAATAATCATCTCGTTATTCAGTTGGCAGTCAATATAAAAGAATATATTTCAATAGTTTACAGGCTGTACGTCAAGCAATGCAGCTTTGCCGTTGGCAGCGATTTTTATACTAGCAAAACCACCTGAACGTAATGCTTTTTCCAGAGTTGCCGCCTCGGCCATCGGTCTGAACCAGGCTTCGATTCCATAGAGAATTTCAAGATTTTGTGCACCCTGCTGCCAGTGGGGATAGTGCACCCGCCCGCGAATAAACAGGCCATCGCGCGGTTTTTGCAAACTGATACCGGCATATTCGAATAATCCGCCCGCCGTTTCCCGCAAGTGGATATAGATGATTTCGTTTTGCCGCGGCAGGGCTGCGGTTCCAAGTTCAGTCCGTGGAATAGTGCTGATCTGGTAGCGCAAGCGGGCATAGTTACCGCGAAAATAGCTGCGTGGGTCTACCGGGATTGTTTTTAATTTTATTTCACGACCGCTCCACAGCGGGTATACCGCTGTCAGGTATTCACCTGTAAGCACTGCTATCTGAAAAAAAATGATGAGCGTGAGCCCCGGGAGCATGTATTTATTTGTCATCTTTCGCTCCTGCCGTGTCGTGTTGGGATTTCCAGTATTTTGCAGCAGCCAGTAAAATGGCGGCAAAAAGAATGAACAAAATCGTCGCGCCGAGGTAATCACCGATAAAATCGATATAGCGCAATAACCCCGTCAGCAGGATTGTGAAAACACCGAGGAAAAAATAGTGGGAAATATTGTGTTTGATTCCCTGAACGATCAGCCAGATGCCAATGGAAAGCAGGATAAAATTATCGATGAATTGAAAAACCGGCGCCATGTCTTCATTTTTTGTCTTGATTAAAGCAGCCAGGCCGAGGAGATAGAGCGCTGAGAAAAATATCGTTGATATCAATTGTTTGTTAGCCCGATAGGCAAATATAATTGCGATTGCCGCAAGGCCGGCTGCCAGGCCGAAATTCAACCAGGGCATTTTCCATTGTGTGCGCAACAGGTCACGCCACGGTTCATCGAAACTGAGCACGAAAAAAAGAATAATCCCGAAGCGCAGGCTCCAGATACCCAGCAGCGTTCCATAATCGATGAACTCATTTTTGTTGCGCTGCAGCAGCCATTTCGCAAAGCCATGCAGTGCCAGGAAAAAACCGGTGCCGAAGATGATATTCTCGTTGCCGAAATAAAAACCCGGCTGAGTATTGAGGAACCAGCCCAGTGTATATTCAGCCCAGAAAACCAGTCCCATGATCAAACCGAGAAAAAGGATGAAGCTTTCTTTGCCGCGCAGAACCTGCCAGGCCAGAATAAGCAAAAAGACCGGGAAAAATGCCGGGTAATAATTAAGCGAGGCTTCCATAAAAAACCAGATAAAAGCCAGGCTGCCGGCAAGAATCATCAGAAGAATGCTGTCGAGTAAAATTGCGATTGGAAATACGCCCAACGCCCACCAAAAAATGCCATCGGGATAATGCTCACCGATATGGTAAATCTGTGCGATAAGCATGATTGATGCACCGTAAAACAGGCTGCCGAGAAAGAACCAGTTGATCGCGGCCTTTTTTGCACCTGCACGCATCTTGTTTAAACCATACCAGTTGACGGATAATGTCAAACCGATGAGCCCGAGCATGCGTAGCGCCCGGGGAATGTTCTCCCAGTTGGCGCCGATCAAAGTGATTACGGCCAGCCCGATGAACAAATAGGCCAAGCTCATGAGTACGCTGTACCCATAAAAAGGACTGCTTTGATCCCGAATGTCGATGCCATAATGCGAACAGATCGCATGCGCCTGCTCTTCGGAAATGATGCCTTTGCTGACCCACGTCGTGGTTTCCTGTGCCAGATCTTTTTTTAAGAGGCGGATGAGCCGCATCGTGAATACCTGATCCTAATCATTGTTTGGCAAAAGTGAAAATTCGTATAGAGAATAAAGTAATTTTACTGAAATGAACAAATGGTTTAATACGAAAACCTGTGGCTATGCATTAAATTGTCGCTTTGTCGACAAGATCATCTCCGATGATGCTTGCCACAAGCCATGCTCAATTATGTTGTTGCCAGATTAAAATGGGTGAAATTGTTTCCACTGCCCCATGCCGGTGTAATTTACTTGTGCTGCTTGTTTACAGTCGTTATCTTCAGATCAGAAAAAAATGATGATTTTCATTTTTCCGGTGTAGGACTAAAATAGTGGTCTTGCCGGAAAGGCGCCAAGGTATCGGCAACAGATCGGCGCCAGACAGCGGGTTGTAAATCAGCAAACCGGTGAGCCGCGGGAAACCGGCTCTTGATAAAATGGAATAATGAATGATATTGCGATTAGCGAAATCCCAAAAAGTCGATGATTGTGAGCTGGTGAAGCGGGCTGCTTCAGGTGAAAAACCGGCATTTGACCAATTGATGGAAAAATACTTTGCGCTGTGCTACCGCTTTGCCCGCAAGTATGGTCTGAATGCGGAAGATGCTGCAGATGTATTACAGGATACATTTGTTGCGGCTTACAAAGCTTTGCCTCGCTACAACGCCCGCTATAAATTTTCAACCTGGATATTGACGATTTTACTCAATCGTGTTTCCAACAGACAGCGGGCGTTGCGGCGTGCGCGGCGCTATTTTCAACCGGCAGGCGAAGTCTCCCCGGATGAACACGTGCGTGCAAAAATGCACGTCTCCACACCTGCCGAGAATCTGGAAAATAATGAATTGCAACAGCAGATCAATGCCGCTGTGCAGAAATTGCCGCAGAAATTGCGTGCTGTTTTTATTCTCTTCGAAATCGAGCAGATAAAAATTCGTGAAATCGCTAAAATTTTACGCCTTCCCGAAGGCACGATAACCTCGCGTTTGCATGCTGCCCGAATGCGACTTCGCACGCAATTGAAAGCATATTTTACCGGTTGAAAGATAGTGTCAAAATTTGTATGAAAAAATGAAAGATAGGAAGTGCGTCGCACTTTTTCCGGGTGAAGTTCGAGGAAAAACTAATGAATTTACAATCTTTTGAGCAGGAATTGCAGGACTGGCTGGATGGCTACCGGGCAGAACTTTCCACAGTAGCCCAGGAATTTCGCCACCGAAATGAAAAAGCTGCCCGGCTTTATACCGACTTGCTGGCGATCAGAAACGCCGCACAAAAAATGAACATGTTCGAGCTTGATGCCCCCGCAGCCCATGCGATTAAAACAAATGTTTGGCAGGAACTCGAATCGCCAAAACGTTCACAAGATTGGCACTCACACGGGCGCACATTTTTCGACCGGCAACGCGCCGTCTCCCTGACGACCGCTTTTGCTGCGGGTATTTTTGTTCTCATCTGGTTATGGCCACGCTTGACGACACCGGTGCAGGAACAGGATTACGAATTTTATTTTGAACAGCATAAAATTGTCTCCGGCGATATGCTGGCCTCCGATTTCGGGCATGACGAATAAATCCCGGCGGGCACCCTATTCTCAGTTAGTCAGTATCTTTTTAGCGCACCAAGCAGACGCTGAGCTTGCCGAAGCGGGACATAACCATCCGCCGAGGGGCAGGCAAGCTCAGGGAACGTTTCTCTGGTGCATGCTGAACGAGGTGCGTTATTCATTATGTAATGAGATTGATAACAAATGCTTGGAAGCAAAATTATTAAAAACCTCTTGTTTATCTTTATCGCTTGCCTTGTTATCGGCCAGTTGCCCGGCTGCGTTCATCCTGTAAAAGCCGCTCAAAAACTGGATAAACATGCAGCGAAACAAATTTTATATCGATTGCAGGCCGCAACCGAAAAGACGACATTATCAGGTCTCTATGCCATTGAAGAAAAGTTTACCGGCGTCAATAAAAATGTACGATGGCAAATTCATGTCTGGCCGGATAATCGTGCGGTCTATAAATTACTGCCGCAAAAAGATGACAGTACGGCGCAAATGCTTATCCGCGATGGTGATTCACTCTATTTCAGCAGCAGTGAGAGCGGCAATAAATGGATAATGTGGCGGAAACTGCATGCTCGCTATCGCAAACAGCGTTTCTTTATCGATATCGATCTATTGTGTGAAAATTATCAGATCGAGCTCGATTCCGGTCCCAGTTTTCTCGGCAAATCGACAAAAAGCATAATTATTTCATCACTGTGGGCAAAGCGACCCTCAGTCGCTATCCTGTTCGATGCCGGGTCTGATTTAATATTGCGTACCGAAATAAAAGTGCCCGCTGATTCAGGCGCTGTATTTTCACGACAGCAATACTGGGAGAGTATCGATTACGGTGTTCCTGATCCTGCCTTGTTTCTGCAGGCCAAAAAAGGAACAGCACTGCTGAAAATGCACAATCCGGAATCAATGCAATTTCATGATCTCACCGGTTTCCTGTCCGAATTTAAGGATAACTTTTTATTGCCTGAAAAAGTGCCGGCGGGATTCAAGTTGCACCTCATCCGGAAATTGCAGCACCACAAACATGAGATCCTGCATTTTTTATATACCGACGGACTCAGTACAATTTCCCTGTTTGAAGAACCTGGCGGCAAACTTCGTAAGCGCGGTAAAAAGCCATCCTGGTCCCACCTTCGTCTATTGCGAGGGCAGATGCATGGCGTAAGTTACCGCCTGATGGGTGAATTGCCGCAAAGTGAGCTAAAAGAAATTGCGGCAAACCTGTTTGCGGTGAAACGGCAAAATAATTTGTCCTATTTTGCCTGGGGCATCGGCATAGCCGGGCCTTTACTGGCTATGACAGGAATTTGGCTGGCATTTTTTCGGCGCTATCGATACTGATAAAATAAGGTACCCAAATGGAACCTGTTCAGACTGCCAAGTGGACAATATCATTAAGTTAAGCCGTGGGCACCCTTGCGAAGGTTACTGGGAATATGGGAGTTATGATGTAGTAATACGCTTTGAGATTAAATTGTTGATTTTTCTAACTTCGTAAGGGTCAACATCCACTAACTTAATGACATTGAACCTGCATTATTGATGAATTTTAAAATAATTAAATCTGCATTCATTTAATAAACAATTTGTTAATGCCGGAGTGCAGCCCCTTTATGGGTTGCAACTCGCATAGCATAAAGGCAATGTATTCCGAAGGCAAACAACTAAGTTTATGAATTGAGTAGGGTACACTTTTTATAAGCACTTGCATATAAGCGAATTAAAGGAATGATTAACAATGAATTTAACGGTTTCAAAAAATCAGCGTAAAAATCACAGCGACTGGAGGGTGTTCATTATTCCGGCATTGGTGGTCATGATTCTGAGCTCATCTTCCTGCAGCTCTGATAAAAATGGGGAAAGTACGCATGCATCCGGTGGTGGAAATGTCGGGAAAGCGGCAATCCCGGTGCAGACTGCGCTGGTTGAGCGCGGTGATATCTCAATATTTTTACTGCATACGACGACGATCGAAGCGGCGAAAGTGGTCGATGTCGTTACCAAAGTAGCTGGACACGTTGTTAAACTGCAAACAGAGGAAGGCAAATCTGTAAAAAAAGGTCAATTGCTGGCGCAGCTCAATGAAGCCGAGTTGAAAATTGATTTAATACAGGCAAAAGTCAAAATGGAGACAGACCGCAAGGCACTTGAACGGTCGAAAAATATGCTGGAAAAAAATCTGCTTGCCAAAGAAAATTTTGATACTGCACAGATGCAGTACGAAAGTTCCAAAGCGGCCTATGCAGCGGCGAAATTAAAGGTGGAATACACGGAGGTCCGTGCGCCGATTTCGGGCATCGTCACCAGTCGGCAAATCGAGCTCGGCCAGCGCATTGCCGCCAACCAAGCGTTGTTCACCATCGCCGATTTTGAGCCATTGCGCGCGCGTATTCACGTGCCAGAAAAAAATATCATGCGCGTATTTGTCGGGCAGGCGGCGCGTATTACAGCCGACGCCGTACCGGGCAAAGAATTTGCCGGTAAAGTCACGATGATCAGCCCGGTCGTCGATCCGGCAAACGGCACTGTGAAAGTAACGATCGATATCGACGGCGCGCAAAACTGGCTGAAGCCGGGTATGTTTGCCTCGATCTATATTACAACGGAAAAGCATGAAAACACGCTGCTTATTCCTAAGAAAGCGATTTTGCTGGAAAGCGAAAATGAGCAGGTTTACCTCATGCAGGAAGGCCGGGCGCACAAAGTTGCCCTGCAGGTGGGTTTCTCCTCCAGTGATATCGTCGAAGTTTTACAGGGACTCGAAGAAGGGCAGAGGGTTGTCACTATCGGGCAGGACGGGCTGCGGGAAGGGTTGCCCATCAAAGATGTGACTGCGGCCGGCTTGGTAAAAAGCATCCGTTCGCAGAATGAAAAAGGCGTAGAATCCGGCAAAGGCATTGAGCTCAATCACCGCCGCCCGATGCTGACAAGTGAGCAGAAAAGCAGAGCGGAGGAAAAAGTTGATCTCGAATTGTTGGCGCAACTGGAAAAGGAGATTTTGGATTCGCGCATGGGCAAGCGCATATTTGAAATGTGGCTGCAAGAAGAACCGGAAATGGCAAACGACCCGGCGAAAAAGATGGCTTGGTTTTCCGAATTTATCGAAGGCATGCTGGCCCGTATCTCCAACCGGGCTCCGGAAGTCGCTCAGGCTTTTAAAAAGGAAATCGCCAAAGATCCGGATATGGAGACCAATCTGTTGAAGCAATATCAATTCCTGCAGGAAAATTTCCGTAAAATGCGCGGCGATCGGCGCTAAACAATACATACTTACTCAAACGAAAAAAATATGAATATTTCAGAATTTGCCGTCAAACGCCCTATTACCATGCTGATGATTATTCTCAGCATCATCGTCATCGGCATTCTCAGCCTGAACCGCCTGCCGCTGACATTTTTGCCGGAAATATCTTCCTCAACCCTGCGCATCGATGTGCCCTATCCCTCGTCATCGCCGCAGGAAGTTGAGCGCCTCATTTCAAAACCGATTGAAGATATGATGGGCACACTTTCCAATCTCGAAAAAATGACCAGTACCTCGGCGAGCACTGGCAGCAATGTCAGGCTTTCATTTCTCGCAGGCACCGACATGGATCTCGCTTCCGTCGAAGTGCGCGATCGGCTCGATCGGGTGCGTCCAAATCTGCCGGCAGATGTTGAACGCATTCGCATCCGGCGCTGGCAAAGCAGTGATTTGCCGGTTTTTCAGTTCAGCGTCGCCTGGCAAAAAGGAAACGATGCATTATATGATTTAATCAATAAAATATTGGTACCGCAGCTTCAACGCATCGAAGGTGTCGCCAATGTGGAGATTCGGGGGATGGATGAGCGCAAAGTGCTCGTCGAACTCGATCTTGAGCGCATGCGGGCGCATCGACTTGATTTTTTCCAACTGGCTTCCAGCTTGCGGCAAAACAATCTTAATGTTGCCGGCGGCACGGTGAAACACGGCGGCCGCAAATTTTCCGTACGCACCATCGGTGAATACCGGTCGGTGGAAGAAATCGCCAATACACCCATTCGCGGCAGTGGGCTTGTCTTGCGTGATGTGGCCTCGGTGAGATTCGATTTTCCCGAAAAAACGCGCTTTGGCCGTCTGAATAAAAATAGTGCCGTGGTTTTGCGCGTTTACAAAGCTTCCACTGCCAATGTCATCGAGGTTGCTGAAAAAAGCGGCCGGTTTTTACAGGAATTAATGCAGCAGCCCGAGTATCGTGGGGTTGAATTGCAGGTTTACCGCGATCAGTCGAAAGAAATAAAAAGCAGCCTGCTAAATTTGACCGGGGCAGGTTTGTTCGGTGCCGTGCTGGCAATTTTTATTCTCTATTTTTTCTTGCGCAAGGTCCGCAGTACCATCATCATCGCCCTGGCTATTCCGATTTCAATCATCGCAACTTTTCTGCTGATGTATTTATTGCGCATGGCGCCGTTTAACTCCGCAGTGACGATCAATATCGTCTCTCTTTCCGGGCTGATGTTCGCTGTGGGCATGCTGGTCGATCCGGCTGTCGTGGTCCTGGAAAATATTTATCGCCATAAACAGGAGGAGGCGCTCAACGCTCGCGACGCCGCAATCATCGGTGCCAAAGAAGTGGCTGTAGCTGTTACCGCTGCCGTGCTGACAACGGTGATCGTCTTCGTGCCTATGCTGTTCATGAATTCCGGTGGTTTCGGCCGCTGGATGAGTGATTTCGGCATTGCCATTTGCGTTGCTTCCGTCGCCAGTTTGTTGATAAGCCTGACGCTTATTCCACTGCTTTCCTCTCGCCTTTTCACCGGTGAGGAAAAAAAGAAAAATCGCCTCATTGCCAATTTGAGTTCGGGCTATGGCAAAATAATCGGCAGGTTGGTCCATTTCCCGGTTTCACTGTTTGTCCTGCTCCTGGGCGTCGGACTGCTGTGGGGAACCTGGTATCTGAAAGATTTAATCGACCGCGACTGGATGCCGCGTACACCGGAACGCCGTATGGATTTGAACGCCGAGGTTGACCGCAATTTTTCCCTGCAACAGGTGCACACAATTTTTGATTCGGTGGAGACGCTGCTGCTTGGCAATAAAGACCGCTTTGAAATTGATAACGTGATGACGGATTACCGCAAGCGTGGCGGGCGAATTACAATTTACTTCATTCCTGATGAAGAAGGGCAAAAAAATACCAGTGAACTATATGATGATATCCGTGCAAATTTACCGGAATTTGCCGGCGTTGTTTTCAAAGTCGCGCGCCGCCATGGCCGTGGCGGCAATGAGGAAGGGGTATCGATCGAGCTCAAAGGAGAAAGTCTTTCCATTCTGAAAACCTTTGCCGAAGAAATCCGCGAACGCCTGCAGGGCATCGAAGGAGTGAAAGATATCGACACCTCTCTCGAGCGCGGGGACGAAGAGTTGCAGATCAGTGTTGACCGTGTTCGCTCGCAGAATATCGGTCTTTCCGCTCAGGATGTGGCGCGCACTATTTCCTCGGCGCTCGGCGGCCGTTCCACTGCCAAATTCAAAACGCAGGACCGGGAAGTTGATATTCTCATGCAGCTCGCTGAAGAAGATCGCACCAGCCGCCAGCAATTGGAGAACATGGCGCTGCAAAACAGCGAGCAAAATATGGTACTCGTCTCCAGCGTCGCCGATATGAAAATGCGCAAAGGCCCCGAATCCATCGTGCGTGAAGACCGGCGTTCCACCGTAACGGTCTTTGCCAATACCGATAAACGCGGCATGTTTACCGCCAGTCGTGAAATCAATAAACGGCTCGCTGATCTCAAATTGCCGCCCGGCTATAGCTGGGCGCTGGGTAAAAATTTTCGCGCTATGCGCCAGGGTGAGCAAGATTCCATGTTCGCCATCTCGCTGGCAATCGTGCTGATTTACATCGTGATGGCATCTTTGTTCGAATCCTATGTGCATCCGTTTACGATTTTATTTTCAGTCCCCTTTGCCCTTAGCGGCGTTTTTCTCATGTTCTGGCTGACGAATACGAATCTCACGACCATGGGCTGGCTCGGCATTCTCGTCGTTTGTGGCCTGGTCGTCAACAACGGCATCATTCTCATCGATGCGATAAATAAACGGCGGCGGGCCGGATTGAAGCGTACGGAAGCGATAAAAATCGGCGGTAAAAACCGCGTCCGTCCCATTTTGATGACCACACTGACGACGATTCTTGGACTGGCGCCGCTGGTCGTTCCGGCGATGTTCCCGCAAATCTTCGGTCCGCAGGAAGGCCGTGCTGCTATGTACAGCCCCGTTGGCATCGCCATCGTCGGCGGCTTGCTCACCAGCACACCATTGACATTGTTTATCATCCCCGTCGTTTATGTCTTTCTTGATGACCTGACGCTCTGGGTAAAAACAGTGGCGGACAAAGCGTTGCAGGTTTCAGCCGGCAAAGTCTCGGGCCCGGCGTAGTATTGCATTAAATATTTAAAAACAAAATTCTGCGTCTCAGCGAGCGTATCTGTTCAGCGTGCGCGCGAGAAGCGCTCCCTGAGCTTGCCGAAGCGATGTCCTGAGTTTATCGAAGGAAGCACGTTTCGGACGATTAAAAAATATCCCGCTTTGGCAAGCTCAGCGTCCGTCTGGTGCGCTGAATAAATACCTGTGGACTGGAAGAACTACATTGAAATCAATTAGTTATCAAGCCTTTTTAAAGAATTTGTGAATAATAAAGGTTAAAACAGTGAAAAGATTTTTCCAGAATATCACCCTGCTCATCGTTACATTTTTTTTCTGCTTTTTGCTATTTGAAACCGGTCTGCGTTTTTTCCCCGGAACACACTTTGACTATGGGGCAAACGCAGCGGATGAAAGTCTTATCTGGCTATACAACGCCGAACTCGGTTGGTCGATGCAGCCAAACAGCAAAGCCACTTTCAGCCGCCCCGAGTTTTCAGCTCAGATTCAAACCAATGCTCTGGGCTTGCGTGATGACGAACTGACGGCGACAAAAAGTGAAAATGAAATTCGCATCCTGCTTCTCGGAGATTCGGTCGTCGCCGGTTTTGAAGTCGCCCGTGAAAATACCCTCGAATATCACCTGCAAAAGATGTTGCAGATGGCGTTCCCGGAGAAAAAAATCGAAGTGATCAACGCTGGTGTTCGGGGATACGGCACCGATCAGGAACTGCTCTATTTGCAGTCACGGGGCTTGGCGCTGCAGCCGGATATCGTGGTGCTGGGGTTCGTTCCCGCCAATGATTTGGAAAACAATGTTACGGTGCATAGCGCCGGCCGAGTTTTCAGCAAGCCGTATTTTGAATTTGATGATAAGGGTGTGCCGGTTCTTCGCGGTGTGCCGGTGCCGCAATATTTGCAGAAAAAACAAATTTACAGCAGGGAGTTGCCACAGCTTCACCACACTGAAGTCGCAGAAAAAAGTGGACATCAAAAAGCGTGGAAAGTTTTTTTCAGCAAAAATTTATACACCTACGGTTTTGTCGCACGGCGCTTAAAATCAGCCTCACCGGCGCTGATCGGATGGTTTAAAAAATACGGTATTTTGCACAATCCGCTGCCTAAAGAACAAGTTGATTTTTATCGTTTTTTCGTAGATAAAACCTGGGCAGCCCGCTGGCGAATAACCCTGGCGCTGATTGAAAAAATACACCAGACTTGCGCAGCCCGCAACATTGCTTTTCTCTTGTGGAGTTTTCCCTTAAAAGAGCAGGTTTACCCGCGCGACCGCGAGATATTCACCCGCAGTTTTGCCGTCGCAAGCGATGAGCTTGATTTCGAACTGCCGGATAAAAAACTGCGCGCTTTTGCCGTGTCGAAAAAAATCGGTTATATTTCAACCTCCGCCGAATTTGCCCGGCGGGCACAACAGGGTGAACGCTTTCATTTTCTCACCGACCACCATTTTAATGAAAAAGGACATAAGTTGATGGCGGAAATTTTGGCAGAAAAAATATCTGAAAAACTGCAATAGATATTTTATCGTCTTCAGTCCGCTGTGCGGAACAGATCAAATTTTAAGTGAATCCGCCGGGCGAAGTATATTGCCAGATGTTAACTATTTGGCATCTTCAGTGTCCCGCTACCTGTATCTGCCTTCTAAAAAGTGTGTTAAATAATTCGCACCTGATTTTCAATTCATCGTACTTACCTTGATCAACGATTCTTCCATTGTTTAGAACAATAATGTTATTTGCGTTTAAAACAGTTTTCAATCGATGGGTTATGACAATACAGGAATGATTCGCAATTTTGATAAAAGATTGTATTGCTTCCTGGATGACCTGTTCTGACCTCGAATCAAGAAATGCGGTTGGTTCATCAAAAAGTAATATTTGTGGTTCTGCAAGCAAGGCTCTTGCTATTGCTAATCGTTGCTTTTCACCTCCTGAAATTAATGCACCTTTTTCCCCGATATTCGTATGAATGCCCTGCGGGAGTCTGCTAATAAATGGATAAGCATGCGCCGATTTTACTGCGCGTATTACTTGGCCTCCGTAGCACCGGGTGCTGCAAACCGCATATTTTCGATGATAGTTCGATTAAAAAGAAAGGGCTCCTGGGGAACCAGTTTTATCCACCGATTTTACGCACAGCTATCAAGTTGAACGAAACCGCTTCGCGGTAGTTTTAGTTCTTTGTAAGCATTCGGCCGAGCACACCTTGTTTTTCACCGCATTATAGCTTGTTGGAACCGGGCAGTGTCTGCCAAACATTCGGCAAGAGCTCATCGAGTTTTTTTGAAGGGATGATCGGCGATGCGGGTGAGCACATCTCGTAGCCAGGCGAAGG
>JAJRYV010000144.1 GCA_024275575.1 bacterium | reverse complement strand
TCGTACATCGCACCTTCGGCGCTCGGGTTCCGTCCCCGGATTGCCCTATCCTCCGAAGGTGCATTAAACTAATAAATCGAAGGAATACATGTCAAGGTGCTAAGTTATGAATGTACCATTTCGTGTGAGGCAGAACATCTGATACAAGCCTGACCATCTCATTTTGTAAACAGGTAAGCCTGCAAGGCGTCGCAATAAATTTGGTGCGACGCCAATTTTACAAATCCTGCCTGCCGCATTTCAACCTCAAATTCCGGCCAGTCGAAGCGTTCGGTTTTTGGAAAAGCGAAACCGGCGTATTTGCCGAAAAATTTGACTGCTGCACCATTGGGTTCTTCGATGAATAAAAACCCAGCGGGTTTAATTACCCGCTGTAATTCGGCGATACCTGCTCGCCAATTTTCGACGTGGTGCAAAATGCCGTATGCAAAAGCAGCATCAAACGACTGTGATGCAAGCGGTAGGCGCGTGATATCCGCGAGGCAATAGTGGAAATCGCCACCCTGGCGCCGGGCCAGTTTCGCTTGTTCCGGCATGATATCGAAACCGAGCTGCATTTTCGGTTGCAAGGCTTGCGTGTGCAATTTCAGGCTGTAACCTGAGCCGCATGCGGCATCGAGCAGTGTTTTATCCTGCAAATTGATTTGATACCGGTGCATGAATTGTTTGAAGATAGAAAATTCGACGAAGCGCAAATGCAGCCGCCGCAAAGGGTTGTTCATCGCAAGAAATTCGCGTCGGTTCAGGTGCATTTAGTTTCCCTGCAGACTAAAAATGAGCACGACAGAGGTCTCACTGTGTGGCGCTGTTTTTTTATTAATCTCAAAGTTCGTTTTTTTTTCGACATAATCACGAATGCTATAGGCGCGGTTGCTCACTTTGCCGCCGGGACAACTATACAAGCAGACGATACAGCCGCTGTGCCATTTTTCGATGAGCGCCAGATTGCCGCCGAAACGCAGCTCGATGCCCTGCCCGCCCGGGTCTGTGAACAAACTGTCGATGGGCAGTATGTACTGCAATGCAGGCCACCAGACCAATAGCTTGACCGGGCTGCCCTGAACTCGTTGATCCGGCGCCGGGTGGCTGCGATTTTTACGTTCCGCCCAGGCTTCGTCTTTTAAATTATTGCCCGGCACTGCACCCAATTTCACCAGCGTACGATATAATGTGGCATCATCAACAGGTGTTGTAAAAGGGCTGGTGCCGCTGGCGCCGCCGCCTTGCCAAACGACTGCATGATAATTTTTAGTGTGTGTAAACCAGCCGTCATAAGCATTCGGGTGGAAAGTTGCCGGCAGGTATAAGCGGCCTCTTTCGATATCGATTTTAACTGAATTTGAATGCAGAACCTGCTGCAATATTTCCGTTTGTCCACAAAGTGGAGCGGCACTCATGACTGCAAGCAGGAGCAATTGCAGGATTGATTTTATCATTTTTACAAGTCCGGTTAATGTTATTATTTGTTTTAAATTTCAACAGTACACTTCATCGAAATAATCCATGATATAACGATAGCCTGGGAAAAACCGTGATCACTTCTCATACAAAGTCACGAAAGAACTGAGACCCGTGGCTGTACGCATTTTGGTTCTTTGCATGAAATAAAAATACGGATTTAACCGATGATAAATGATGAAACAGGGGATACGCAGCCGTTGAAAGAATTTATTGCTTGGCAATGCTGATAATCTTACATTGTCGCGTTTGTTTTTTGAACCTGTATCAGTTTTTAAATCCATTTTAAACAATGTAAATTACTCTGCGATTTATCGGCAAAATTGCAGAACAGGCGAATTGGTTGGTCGCCGGAAAAGAAATTTTATCAAACAAGGGAACGCCATGTACGGGAAAATAAAAGACGATTTCCAAAAAGTATTGCAGCAAATTGAGAATGATGGATTGTACAAAAATGAACGCATCATCACCGGTGCGCAAGGGGTGGAAATTCGGCTGAGTGATGGAAAAACGGCGCTGAATTTTTGCGCCAATAATTACCTCGGTTTTTCAAATCATGAACGGGTGATAGAAGTGGCGAAAAAAATGCTCGATTCACATGGTTTCGGCCTCAGTTCGGTGCGGTTTATCTGCGGCACCCAGGACATACATCGCGAGCTAGAATTGAAAATAGCGGAATTTCTCAGCAAGGATGACAGCATTCTCTACAGCTCCTGTTTCGATGCCAACGGTGGTGTCTTCGAAACCCTTTTCGGCGCCGAAGATGCGATCATCAGCGATGCGCTCAACCATGCCTCGATCATCGACGGTGTGCGTTTGAGCAAGGCGCAGCGCTTCCGCTATCAGCATAGCGATATGGCCGATCTCGAGAGACAGTTACAGGCCGCTGAGGCAAAAAATCTGCGCTATAAAGTCATCGTCACCGATGGCGTTTTTTCCATGGACGGTGATATGGCCAAACTCGATGAAATTACCGATCTCGCGGATCGATATGAAGCATTGCTGATGGTCGATGATAGCCATGCGACAGGATTTATCGGCAAAACCGGACGCGGCACAGCGGAACATTTTGGCGTCATGCAGCGCGTGGATATTATCACCACGACCTTCGGCAAAGCGCTCGGCGGCGCCTCCGGCGGCTGTACCAGCGCCCACAAAGAGCTGATCGCCATGTTGCGGCAAAAAAGCCGGCCCTATCTCTTTTCAAATTCCGTAGCGCCGACGATTGCCGGCACAGCGCTGGATATCTTAACCCGACTCTCGCAAAATACCGCCCTGCGCGATAAATTGGAAAACAATACCAAATATTTTCGCGAAAAAATGACCGCTGCCGGATTTGATATCAAACCGGGTATCACACCCATCGTGCCAATCATGCTTTACGATGCCAGATTAGCGCAGGAGGTTGCGCGTGACTTGCTGGAAGAAGGGATCTATGTCATCGGCTTCAGCTTTCCGGTTGTGCCGCACGGCCAGGCGCGGATTCGCACGCAGATTTCTGCCGCCCATGAAACACCACACTTGGATGGCGCCATTGCGGCTTTCATTAAAATCGGTAAAAAGCACGGTGTTATATAGTTTGGGAATTGTACTTTTTTTACTTGCGAAAAACCGGAGAATTTTTAAAGTAAGTAATCACTTACTTACGAGGGTGAACAGTGCCGCGAACCGCTTCAAAAAAGGATGAAATTGCTCAGGCAGCGCTTGCGCTTTTCATGAAAAAGGGCATTCGCGCCACCACGACAAAGGATATCGCCCGGCGCGTTGATATTTCAGAAGGTACGATTTATCGGCATTATGCAAGCAAAGAAATGCTGGCGCAAGAGGTATTCGATAAAACCAGCCAGATGCTTTTTCAATTTCTGCAGGAAACTTTGTTGCACTGTGATTCCCCGGAAGCGATGATCGGCGGTTACGTCCGTGGTCTTTTTACTTTCGCCCGCAAGCATTACCAGAAATACAGTTTTATTTTTGCGGCCCACCAGACGGAACTGCGACGACAAACGCGCAAAAATGTACGTCACGTGGACTTGCTCGTCGAGATCATCCGTCAGGGACAGCAGCAGGCTGTTTTTCGCCTTATCGATCAGCAGTTGGCCGCAACGATGGTATTGGGAACGATAACACAGACGATTTTCTATTTGAAAAACGGTGATATCAAAGTCAGCTTTAAAGATATTTTACCGGAAGTTGAAGCGAGTTGTCTGAAAATATTAAAATAACCATTTATGGGAGAACAAAATGGCATATATTATTGCCCTGCCATGTGTGGATGTACGCGACAGAGCATGTGTTGAAGTATGTCCGGTTGATTGTATTTATGAAGTCGAAGATACGCAACTAAAGGAAGGTGACGGCGCCTATAGGGCGATGCTGTATATCCATCCGGAAGAATGCATCGATTGCGG
>JAJRYV010000143.1 GCA_024275575.1 bacterium | reverse complement strand
GACTGCTGCCGATGAAATTCTCCTGCCCGCGCACAATTTCTTCGATGCGCCTGGATAGAAGCGGCCATTCTTCGACGGACAAATCGAGCTTGCCGAGGTTGAGCAGAAAGCGCTGCCGCGGTCCTTTTTCAGTTCGAATAGACTCGACGAGGTAGCAATACTCAAAGACTTTCTGGCTGTATTTATTTTTCTTTTTCAGGTTCCGGTTTATCCTGCTCAGGACAAGATGAGAAAATACTCCCGCTTCGGCAGGCTCAGCGTCCGCATTGTGCGCTGAACGAGATACATTCACCCTGCGGCAAAATGAAAATAAACCTGCTTTTGCATTGCGATTCTCGTCTGCACGCCTTAATTTACCCGCTATCGTTTTGTCACTTTAAAATCTTACTCAATACAACAAAATGTCGCTTCAATTATCCGTCGAAAAATTTTTACAGCAAAGCGCCGGGCAGACGATATTCGATGTCCGCTCGCCGCAGGAATTCGCCAAAGGGCACATTCCCGGGGCGATTAATCTGCCGCTGTTTTCCGATACCGAACGGGCTGAGATCGGCTCGCTATACAAGCAAAAGGGCAGCGAAAAAGCGCTGCTGCGCGGGCTGGAAATCGTCGGTCCTAAGATGCGTGCGATCGTGCAAAATGCAAGAGGAATTGTCACTGGGCCGGTCTTTGTGCATTGCTGGCGTGGCGGGCAGCGCAGCGCCAGCGTAACCTGGCTGTTGGAATTTTCCGGTTTCCGCTGTTTTTTGCTCGCAGGCGGTTACAAAGCTTTTCGGCAGTACATCCGGGAAGCTTTCGGCCAGGAGAAGAAAATAACAATCCTGGGCGGTATGACCGGTTGCGGCAAAACGGAAATTCTGCAGGAGCTGCGAAATCTCGGCGAACAAATCATCGATCTGGAAAATTTGGCGCAGCACAAGGGTTCGGCTTTCGGCGGCATTGAAATACCGCAAAAACGCACGCAGGAACAATTCGAGAACCTGCTTGGGCTCGCCTGGCGGCAAGTTGAGGCTCATCAAAATTTATGGCTCGAAGACGAAAGCCAGCGCATCGGCAACCTGCATATCCCGCTGGAAATTTGGCAGCAGATGAAAAAAAGCCCGGTGCTGGTGCTCGAAATGCCCGCTGAATTGCGGCAACAGCGTCTGATTAAGGAGTACGCCGGCCTCGATCGAGAGGCGTTAAAAACCGCTACAAACCGTATTGAACGCCGCCTGGGTGGCCTGGCGACAAAACAGGTACTGGCAGCCCTTGGGGCCGGCAACATGCAACTCGCCTGCGAAATTCTGCTGCCCTATTACGATAAATTCTACCAGCAAGGTTTGTCTCGCCGCACTGAAAATAAAGTGCTCCGGGTACAAACCACCACAATGCTGGCACGCGAAAATGCTCGTTTGCTGCAATCGGTTTATGCTGAAAATTCTGCAGGAATGAAATTGGGAATCTAAACAGGATATTTATGGCTGCTTCAATTAAAGCGGGTGCACTGGTAATTTATAAAAAACGCCCGGCTCTTGCCCTCAGTGTTGGGGAGAAAATCGAAATCATCGATCGCGAGGGAAAAAGCCGCAAAGTTCGCATAAAAGATATCGAATTGCTGCACTCGGGACCGGTTACGGGTTTTTCCGCCCTGGAAAAGGCTGGTGGCGACTTGCAGACCGCGTGGGAATTATTGGCCGGGGAAACCACAACTCTGCCGGAACTGGCCGAACTGATATTTGATGATTTTACCCCCGCTTCAGCGCTGGCGACCTGGGAATTGGTGGAAGATGGTTTGTATTTTTCGACCGCGCAGCATGGCATCGCCGTGCACACGGCAGAACAGGTCGAAACAATAAAAAAATCAAGGCAGGCAAAATTGGATAAAAAACAGGCCTGGACGGCATTTATCGAACGTCTGCGTAACCGCCGGCTCGAACCTGCAGACGCAGCCCGGATGGCGGAAGTTGAAGCCGTGGCCTGGGGCAAATCCGCTTCCAGTAAAATCATGGTGGAGCTCGGATTGCAGCTCACACCCGAAAAAGCGCACGAACTCTTGCTGAAAACTGGCGTCTGGGAAATGAAAAAAAATCCCTATCCGCGTCGGTTTGATTTGCACAAGGAACCGCAACGCCACCCGGTGCCCGATTTGCCTGAAGAAACCCGCCTTGATTTAACCCATTTACCGGCCTTCGCCATCGATGACGAAGGTGCAACCGACCCCGACGATGCCATCAGCATTGACGGTGACACGATCTGGGTGCACATCGCCGACGCCGGGGCGCTGATCACTCCCGACAGCGAACTCGATCTCGAAGCGCGGGCCATGGGCGCCAATCTTTATCTGCCCGAGGGTACGACAACCATGTTACCGGCAAAAGTGACGGAGAAACTGGGGCTCGGATTGCAGGAAATTTCTCCGGCGCTTTCTTTTGGTTTGCAAATCGATGAGAGCGGTGCGACCACAAACCTGCAGATCAAAGCCAGTCTGGTGAAAGTCACCCGGCTGACTTATGCCGAGGCCGGTGAGCAGATGGACGCCGGGCCGTTGGCGGAAATATGGCAAGTGGCGCGGCGCTACCGCAAGAGACGGCTGGCCGGCGGTGCGGTGAATATCAATTTGCCGGAAGCAAAAATACGGATCGTCGATGGCGAGGTGGAAATTCGCCCGCTGGCAGAGCTGCGCAGCCGCGATTTGGTGACCGAAGCCATGGTGATGACCGGCGAGGCTGCCGCCCGCTTTGCCGATGAAAATGTTATTCAGATTCCGTTTATCACCCAGCCGCCGCCCGATGAAAATTTAGCCGGTGCAAGTTGGTCTGAAAAATTTGCCTGCCTGAGAAAAATGAAACGCAGCGAAGTGCGCACCAGCCCGGGACCTCATTCCGGCCTTGGTCTGCAGGCTTATACGCGCGCCACCAGCCCGCTGCGGCGCTACACCGATTTGGTGGTGCATCAGCAAATCCGCGCTTTTATTCTCGGCAAGGAACAGCAGAATTACGAACAGATTCTGGAAAAACTGGCCATGGCCGATACGGTGAGCGGTCATGTGCGCCAGTGTGAGCGGCAGTCCAATCGCCACTGGACTATGGTGTATTTGCACGATCGTCCCGACTGGCGCGAAAAAGCCATCATCGTCGACCAGCGTGGTCACCGCGGCAAAATCCTCATTCCCGCCCTCGGCTGTGACGCCGAAGTACATCTCGAAAAAACGTATCCGCTCGATACCGAAATCGAAATCGAGGTCTCTTCATTGCGCTTTCCAGAGTTGGAAATGTTTTTTAAAGTGGCGGGGCGATAAGTCGGAAGTGGTACTCGTAGCATCGCCCAGCAAAGCTGCCTAAACTCGCCGTTCTTCATTAAACAAACAACTATTTGATAAATCCACTGCCGGGGCGAATCAGTGGGTTCTATGATGAGAGGATATGTGGGGGGAAATGATAGGGGAGCAAAAATAGCTTGCCATCCATAAGGGAATTAATTATAATTACACAAAGTGTAATTACTTAAAGGCAAAAAGCATGGAAACAAACATCAGTCAATATGGAAACTCATTAGCAGTTCGCATTCCAAAACCGTTTGCCAAAGAGCTTGGGTTGATAAAAGGCAGTACTGTTAAAATGTATGTGCGTGATAATAAAATAATTGTTGAAGTTGTCCACAAACACAAGAAATTAGTTGGCACAGCACCAGTGAAACTTCTGAAATTTGTTGGACGGTTACCAAAAGAGAACTGCAAGGAAATAGATCAAATTATCCAACAGGGATGTGAGCAAATCGATGATGAAAGCTGGTAGGTTACTGCTGGATACAAATATCATTTCAGATATCAATAATGGCGTTGAAAGGATACTTGCAGCCCTGCGGTCAGCTAAGGAAGTTTTTGTATCCATTACTGTCACAGGTGAGATTTTCTACGGTATTGAGAATTCCAGCGGAAAAGAAGAGAATCTGGAGTTTTATCAAGAGTTCTTCCAAAGCTGTACAACCATCGATCTCGATGTGGAAACAGCGAAGATTTACGGTAAGGTAAAAACTCAATTAAAAAACAATGGCACACCGATCCCTGAAAATGACGTCTGGATCGCTGCTGTCGCTTTGCAACATGACCTGGTTTTGTTGACTCGGGATAAACATTTTGAACTAGTTGATAAATTGCAGCGTTGGGTTTTGGATTGAAATTACCAACCGCTGATCGCTGTCCGCAGCTCCGCTCTGCGGTGCTGCGCAAAACTGGAGGGATTTCCCCATGCACATTCTCGCCATCGATCAGGGCACGACCGGTACTATAACGATTCTGTATGACGGGAAAGGCCAAATCACTGCGAAGGCCTACCGAGAATTCCGGCAGATCTATCCGCAGCCGGGCTGGGTGGAGCATGATCCGGAGGAAATCTGGCAGACAGTGGTTGAAACTGTTGCCGAAGTCTGTTCAGACAAGTCGGTGAAAATCGCAGCGGTGGGCATTACCAACCAGCGCGAGACTACGGTTTTATGGGATAGAGTTACCGGCAAACCTGTGCATAACGCCATCGTCTGGCAATGCCGCCGGACGGCAGAGATGTGCGAGAAACTGCAAAAACACGCCCCCTTTTTCCGCCAAAAAACCGGTCTGCCGGTCGATGCCTATTTCAGTGGTACAAAAGTAAAATGGCTGCTGGAAAATACGGAAATCAGCGACCGGCAAAACATTCTTTTCGGCACCATTGATAGCTGGCTCATCTGGAAATTGACTGCCGGAAAAGTACACGCCACTGATTTTACCAACGCCTCGCGCACCCTGCTTTTTAATATTCATGAAAAAAAATGGGATCAGGAATTGTGCGCGCTGCTCGATGTCCCCAGCTCCATCCTGCCGCAAGTGAAAAAATCCATGGATGATTACGGTGTTGTGGAAACAATCCCTGAACTTGAAAATATCCCTATTTCCGGTGTTGCCGGCGATCAGCAGGCAGCGCTTTTCGGCCAGGGCTGTTTTGCTCCCGGACAGATGAAAAATACATACGGTACCGGTTGTTTCATCATGATGAACACGGGTAATGAAGCAGTTGCTTCCTCTAAAGGCCTGTTGACGACGCTGGCAGCAGATGGCAATGGCAATCCCAGTTACGCGCTCGAAGGCTCCGTATTTATCGCCGGGGCGGCGATCCAGTGGTTGCGCGATGAGCTACAAATTCTCGACAATGCGGCCAATAGCGAAGCCGCAGCGCTGGCGGTGGAAAATAACGGCGGTGTCTATCTCGTTCCGGCATTTGTCGGGCTGGGTGCACCGCACTGGAATTCGCAGGCACGCGGCATAATCGTCGGGCTGACGCGTGGCTCGAACCGCAACCACCTCATCCGCGCCGCGCTGGAGGCGATGGCCTACCAGACGGAGGACGTTCTTCGATTGATTGAAATGGAGTCGGGAATTCATGCATCCGAACTTGCTGTCGATGGCGGCGCCTGCAGCAACGATTTTCTCATGCAATTTCAGGCGGATATCAGTGGAAAAAATATCATCCGGCCGGCCGTAACAGAATCCACTTCATTGGGTGCAGCCTTTTTGGCGGGGCTACAGGCCGGTGTTTGGAAGAATGCAGCAGAACTTACCAGACTGAAAAACATCGAGCGGGAATTTGTGCCGGAAATGGCAGAAAACGCACGCACGCACCTGCACTCCGGCTGGCAAAAAGCGCTGCGGCAGGCGTTGGCAGATTAACGGGCACGTGAAATTTTTACAGGACGCTTTTGGCTTGTCTGGCCTGCTATATTATGTGCTGTATTTTCTGGATAATGACAAGTGAGCAAGCCCTGATGAGCGCTTTGGCGGGATGGCGCAGGTCTTTAAATAAAAGTGATTCCATCACTCGAAAGCGATGGAATCACTCATTTTAAAACGAATAGCGATGAGATCAGCGTTTTTTGCTGACCTCATCACCGGAGATTATTTGATGAACAACATACGTTTTTGCAGCGTGATATTGTTGAACTGGATGCGATAGAAATATACGCCTGTCGCGAGGTTTGCAGGATTAAACATCACCTGATGTTTTCCGGCTTCCATCGTTTTATTCAACAGTGTTGCGACTTCCTGACCGAGGGAGTTGTAGATTTTCAGCTGCACCTGGCCGGCTTTGGCAACATCGAACGGAATGATGGTTGACGGGTTGAACGGATTGGGATAGTTCTGACCCAAAGCAAAACGCTCAGGAATCGTGTTTTCACTTTCTGCAACAGCGGTTCCTTTTTTGACAAATTTCCAGACGACGCCGGAGTTGAAACTGGCGGCGTAGGCGGTGTTGCCATCAGGGCTGAAAGCAACATTACGCGGGCCGTTTCCAGAACCGGGAACAGTCTCGGGCATGAGAAGACGTTTGTATTCAATCGTTGTGAAATCGAAGATAACCAGCGAATTATTGCTGTTGTCATCGGGGCTGTAAGCAGCATCCTGAGAAACCCAGAGACGGCCTTCGGGGCCCCAGTTCATCGTCG
>JAJRYV010000142.1 GCA_024275575.1 bacterium | reverse complement strand
GTGAATTTCTTGTGAGATTTTTTGCTCATGGACTTACCCTCTTGTCTTGCGAAACGTAAAAAGGTAATACATGAGAAGATGCTGCGCAATGTGTTAAGTAAAATTAGTCAAAAAAGTACCAAAGCTTGTGAAGCAATACAGAAAGGATAATTTTACATGGAATCAAACCATCTTCCTATCCTTCGCTTTGGCGATAGCCTGTGCTTTGTTGCACACTTGCAACGCTTTGTAGAGTCCTTTGATATGAAATCGCACAGTAGGTTTGGCGATGAAAAGTTCTTTTGCGATCTGGTTGTAATTTTTGCCTTCGCAGAGTTTTTTTCAGCACTTCTTTTTGTCGTTCCGTGAGCGGGGTTGCGGGCGGGCTTTGGCGGAAGCTTTGGGTGACCATGCGGGTGATTTTCATACTCATGGGCGCCCTGCCTGCGGTGACTTCTTTTATGGATTTGAGCAAATCGGCGGGTTCGATATTCTTATCCAGATAACCGGAGGCGCCGTTGTGCAGCGCATCGAAAACGTTGTCATTGTCCTGGTGAGTGATGAGCAGCAAAACTTCAACATCAGGCAGCAAATCACGGAATTTATCGATAGCCTGAACGGCGCTCATGCCGGCAATTCGATATCCAGCAAGATGACGTCGGGTCGGTCTTCGGCTATGCTTTTGAATGCTTCTTCACATGTTGAGTAGGTCCCGGTACAGGAAAAGCCAGCACTGCCGTCAACCCAAATAGCCAAACTTTCGCGCAGCCCGTGGTCGTCTTCGATAATTGATACGGTGATCATTTTGGTACCCCTGGTAAGTAAGATTTTTTCTAAAACTATTGTAGAGATGAATTGCCGATCGCCTTCGAAGTCCGCTGTACTGTTTCGTTAGCTGGATTTTTTTTCCTAATCTCTTCACCAATACTTGACTGCGCAAGCGAAAGGCAGGTTCGGCGCAATAGGTTGACAACCTGCAAGCGTTTTGTAATGGCTTCTGAACTCATATCAATTTTCATTTTGTAAACTCCGGAGATATTCAATATCGTCCATATCCTGGCCACTGCCGCGAAGAGATTTTAGCAGAATCAAACCCTGCGGAGAGACAATTTTTAATGGCCGACCTTCCCATTCAATGGTTATTCGGCTATCCCATGCTTTTTTAGTGTCTGGCGTTACGACCAACAAATCCAGCATGAGATGTTCGCCAGAGGACGGGTCTATTTTTGTTATCCGATGGATTTTTACAGCACCATCTCGAAATTCCATCGGCGCTGCATTCAACGTAAAACCAAGTTCTTTTACCGCTTCTTTAGTTTTTGAAAGAAAATCCGGATCAATCATAATATCAATATCCAGCGTTGCACGTGGTTTGGCGTAAATAGCTATTGCCAGTCCTCCGCAAAGTGCATAGTCGATACCGACTTGATTTAATTTTGCTGTAAGCTTTTTTAGTTCGCCTATAAGATCCATTGTGATCCATCCGTCGAATAAAACACATTTCTTGCTATAGGTTTCTTCAGCTCCAATTTACAAGAGAAATCCTACGGAAACAATATATTTGTTTTAACAAAGCATCATAAAGTACACCCCACAATTCAAAAATCAACTATCCCTCAAGACAGTTTTCCCCGGAAGAATATCACAGCGCCGTGTTCATTATTTTGCAAAAATTCGATAGTTCCACCGATTTTCTTCGTCCGGTTGACATTTATTCGAATCTGAACCCTATGTAAACCATAAAAAAACGAAATCATATGCACGATCGATAAAATATAAAACAACGGTGTTTGCCAGAAAGACGGTAGAATCCTGACATTAATGGAAGCGCCATATTCATTCCACACACCGTCGCGGTTGGCTGCTTTCACACGGAAAGCATACTCACCGGGATCGAGATTGGTATAACCAGCTTCACGCCTGGCGCCGACAAACACCCAATCTTTATCAAATCCTTCGAACTTGTATGCGTAGGTATTGCGTGTGGGATCTTTGAAATGCAAACCGACGAATTTGAAACTAAAAAAACTTCCGAGGATTTCAATGTGGCTTCTGATAATTGCGACAATGGACGGCCGAGATCCACTTTTAGGCCAAATTTTTTAAATTGTGTCAGCAGACCGTGGTTAAGGGTGGCAAACCAAAAAATTTGTTTTCCCGTTATCGTCGATCTGACCATCGCTGTCACCCAGGGGGTACCTTTTAAACGTGATTTATCATCAAAAAGAAAGCTTTGCATAATCTGCCTGCTACTATCGACTTTCACCAGACCGCTGCCGTTTGTCGCCAACCAGATCGATCGGGATTTCTGCCTCGATACTTGTGCTTGCAGCCAGAGTATGTTTTTATCTAATGGTGGTGAAAAGATTAGCTCAAAAAAAAACTGAAGTCCTGTCTCATTTCCTCCGGCAAAGGAATACGTTCTACTCTGATGTCATTTAAATTTTATATTGTTGGTGAGCAGCGCTGTGGGATTCCCTTGCTGCCAGCGCCAGGATTTGATTGCATATCCATCAAAACGGTTCAGGCCATTTTCCGTGCCGAACCACATATAACCCAGCTTATCTTTCGTAATACAGTTAATCTTGTTTTCGGAAAGACCATCGGCGATGGTGATGTGCTCGAATTTAAACGGCTGCTCCTGTGCGAAAGCGCAGGATGCAAGGAGGAGAACGAGTGGGCAAAGCAGAAAAATGATTACAAAAAAACAAACGGCAATTTGTTGTAATTCAAATCTCATAGGCCGTAAACCGGGTTAAATGAACAGTATAAAAAGATGATGACTGGATGAAATTGCACGGAGCTTGAATGACTCTATCCGAGAGTAGAAATGCTTTGCCAGGTTAGGTTAGACTGGTTTTTTTCTTCGCCATGGCATTTGAACGTATCCGGGAACTTCCTGACAATAACGTTTATACTCAGCTTTGAATATTCTGAGCAAGTGCTCTTCTTCTGTTATCACCATCATAAGCACTAAGAGAAAACAACAAATATGTGCTGCTTTTCATCAGGGAGCACCAATGGAATCATTTTGCAGTACAATTTTGGTGGAGGCTATTTCTGCTGAACGTGCTTTTTTTTCAACAGGCGATTAACCTCATACTGAATCGTTCCATCTTCGATGTAACGGTACAAATCTTTACCCGGACACAACGTTTCGACATAGTCTTTGTGCCCGCCAATATCCCGAATGGTCAGATCGTATTTTCCCGCCAAATAAGCTGTGAGATCGACCACGGCTTGCAATTGCTCCGGGCCCAGGTTTTGCACTTCATAATTGCCCATGACACAGATGAGTGCATGCCCGGTGGGATCATATGCCGTGTTGGTATCACCCGGATAAGCCAATGGCCGGGCTTCATAGATCACGCCGTTGAGATCGATCATAAAATGGTAGGGAATATCAACCCATTTTTTCTCTTTCCGGCTCCATTTCTGCAGGTTGTGCAAATATTCAACCGGGTCTTTTTCAGGTGAAAATTCTTTACCGCCATGGTGGATAGTGATTTTTTTTATCTCCTGCGGGATTGGCGGCTTGCCTTTGATCTTCTGCCATTTCCAGGCTTTACGCGTAATCACTTTAAGCTCAGGTGGAAACTGTGTTTCCGGGAAATGATCTTTGAAGGGGCCGATGCAACCGGCAAAGAAAATGCAGGCAGGAATGCTGATCCAGATTCTGTTTTTCATTAATATCTGTCCGATTATAGTTATAAGATATTGGTCGAGATTGAGGATGTTCAGCAATTTAAAAACTTCGGCAAATAAAAAAAATAAATTGTTTCAAAACGAATATTTAACGACCGGCAAATTCAGAAATATCGCAGCCGGGCAATTTTGTATCTCATTCAGAAAAATTCAACCGATGTTTAGTTCTTTTGCCCGGGCGGCAAAGAATTGTCTTTGGATTTTTATGCCCTCGGGCAGTGCAGCAGCAGGCCAATCGTAGAATTGGTCGGGAATTTTGAAACGGGCAATTTTTTTCCCGAGAAGTAAACGCAGTGTCTCGCCGGTAATGCATTCCCCGCTAAATTTAACAAACGCCACCGGTCGCTGCCCAAACTTATCTGAAGCGACGGCAACGACTACGGCCTGCGCTACACCGGTGATTTCAGCCAAAGCACCCTCGATCTCCTCCGGCTGGATGTTTTCGCCGCCGGAAATAATTAAATTATCCTTGCGTCCGCTGATGATGAGGTTTTTTGCAGCATCAAAATAACCGAGATCACCGGTGTGAAAATAACCGTCGCTATCGAAGGGGCGTCTGATTTCTCCATTTCCGAAGTAGCCGCAAAAACGCGTTTTACCGCTCACCAGAACTTCCCCATCCCGGCTTATTTTGACATTCCGCCACAGCAATACTTTCCCCGCAGTTTTTAATTCAGCGCTGCTTGCCATCGGTCTGGTTGTGGCAATTTGCGAACTCATCTCCGTGCTGCCATAACTGGTGTGAAGCGGCAAGCCTGCCTGTATCGCTTTTTGCAGAATAGTGTGGGGAATAGCGCTGCCGCCGAGCAATATGGCTTTGCATTTTTTCAGCACCGCAATAGCGTTTTTTTTCTCCAGCAAGCGCTGTAATTGTGTCGCGACCAGAGAAACATGGGTGATTTCATTTTTGATCATACTTTGCAGCAGGTCATCTTTTTGCTCCGGAATAACGGTAGCAGCCCCGGCTAAAAAAGTCCGCAAACCGATCGCCAGGCCGCCGACGTGATACATGGGCAGAGAAAGCAACCAACGATCATTTTTCCCGACTTTGATATTTCGCCGGCTTCCCAGGGCACTGTAAAAATGGTTTTCGTAGTTGTGAACCGCGATCTTCGGCTGGCTGGTACTACCGGAAGTGAAAAGCATGGTCGCGGGGCAATCGTATGACAAATCATTTTGGGGGAGCAAGTTCTGTGCTTTCACTCGTGAAAAGTCAAATAATTGTTGCAAAGGTTGTGTACCGGACCCTGTTGCCGGAAGATGAGAAAATTGAGTTTCAACCAAAAAATGGTGCGGTATTAAACGCTGCAATGCTTTTTTAAGCTGCACCTGCGGATAGCGCGTGCTCAGCGGCGCTACGGTGGCGCCATATTCGATCAATGCATGAATCAGAATGAACAAGCGCAGCGAATTCGGACTCAAAACAGCAACACGCTGGCCGGGTTCGATGCCTGTTATCCTGAATTTGGCCTGCAGTATTGAACAAATCCGGGCGAGTTCTGCGAAAGTCAGGTTTTTATCCGGGGAAATGAGCGCGATTTTTTCAGCATATTGTTCAGCAGCACGGCTCAACAGGGGAAAGACGGTTTTCATCGTTTCTTCGCTCATTCGGTGACTAACAACGCCACTGAAAAAATGACGCAATAGATTAGCAGCAGTTTGCCGGTGCCATTGAGAACGCGATTCAGAATAGTGCCCTTGCCGGGGGAAATCACCAGTTTCATGGTTTTAAACCCGGCGGGTAAAATGAGAAAAACGGTAAGAATCGCCAGTGGTGCACTGTAATAAAAAATGAGCAACGCGGGTACAAAGCAGGCGAGAATCAGGCAGAGAAAGTATTCAACCTGAGTAAATCGTCGCCCCAGCCGTACTGCCAGGGTTTTTTTTCCGGCAAGCCGGTCGGTTTCGATATCACGCAAATTGTTAACCACCAGTATTGCCATGGAGATGAATCCCGGCGCCAGTCCGGCGAGCAGCACGCGGGGTGTGATTGTCAGCGCCTGCACGTAATAAGTTCCACCCACGGCGACCGGTCCGAAAAAGATGAGTACAAAAAGGTCTGCGATACCGAGGTAAGCGAGGGCGTAGGGAGTGGCGGTATAAAGAATTCCAAAAAAAATCGATGAAAGACCGATCGCGACAACCGGCCAGCCGCCGCGCGAGACGAGATAGATGCCGAGCACAACCGCCAGCGAAAAGACGAGAACAAAGGCGTTGCGCATCTGCCGCGGTTTAACCTGTCCGGCCTGTGTTGCCCGGGTCGGCCCGAAGCGCGTTCCGGCATCCGCCCCTTTGAGGAAATCAAAATAGTCATTGGCGAGGTTGGTACCGATTTGTATCAAAATTGCGCCGAACAATGCGATAGCGGCGGCGGGCAGGTAAAAGGCGTCATCCGCTGCAGCGAGTGCCGTGCCCATGATGACGGGCGCGATGGCTGCCCAGAGCGTCTTCGGCCGGCTGGCGTCAATCCAGATTTTGATTTTTGCTGTAGACATGTCGTTTCCCATGCTGTTCATCTATTTTTCTCAGTCGGTTGGTGCCAAAGCACATGAATTTTTCCCGGGGAATGATCCTGGGCTGAGGCTAAGCTGCACGGCCTTTTCCAGGGAGCTATCCGAGATGCAAGGCATGTTGATTTTTACTCGCAACCCTTCCGGAATTTGAAAGTCGAAAAAGCTTTTTCAATCAAATAACAACGAAAAATCAGCGTTTTTTACGGAATGCGTCAGCGCCCCCACGGATATAAAATCGACCCCGGTTGCCGCGATTTCTGCAACGGTTTCGAGATTGACCCCCCCTGAGGCCTCCAGCGCTATTGCGCCTCTGACAATAGATACGGCATGGGCCAAATCCGGCAGTGTAAAATTATCCAGCATGATACGGTGCAGAGGAAACCTGCAAGCCAGTTCAAGTTCATCAAAATTGGTAACTTCGACTTCAATTTTAATGCCGGCTTTGTTGTGTTGCTGAAAATGGATGACATTTTCGAGAACATCGCGTAACCCACCGGCAAACCGGATATGATTTTCCTTGATGAGAATCATATCGTACAAGCCGCTGCGGTGATTTTGCCCGCCGCCGGTGCGCACACTGTATTTGTCCAGTTCGCGTAAAAGCGGCGCTGTTTTGCGTGTGTCGAGAATGATCGTTTTTGTATTTGCAACCGCTTCAACGAAACGATTTGTGGCTGTAGCGATGCCGGAGCAACGGCCAAGTATATTCAACACAGTTCGCTCCACTTCGAGAATGGCCGCACCCGGCCCTTCGATCTTCATCAATATCTGACCGTATTTTATTTTTTCACCCTCTTGCGCATGACGTTCGATATGCAGTGATTCATCGTGCAACTTAAATGCTCTCTCTGCAATCACCAGACCGGCGAGAGTCCCGTCGTTTTTGCTAATAATGTTCGCCGTGCACCGTGGTAAATTTTGTGCCACACTTGCAGTTGTTATGTCTCCGCTGCCGATATCTTCTTCGAGGGCGTTGTGGATTATCGTGTCTATGTTTGACCAGTTTATCGATTGCACGCTGGCTGCTCCTGTTATTAAAGTGAAAAGAAAACTCGAAGTTGAAAAAAACTAAACTGCAGCAAAAGTGCAAGAAATTTTAAGAATTTTAACCTGCATGATTGCTCTCATCTATCAATAACACAAATTTAAAAGAATTTTCTTGAAAAAGGCGCTTAAAAGCTATATTAATAAAATGATCAGGTTTCGGGGACTTTTCACATCAAACAGAACATACATGAACTGAATCCGGCTAAAAATGGAGAACAGGATGATAAAAATATTAAAAGTTTTAAGGATTTTTCTGGGGATCGCGGTTTTGCTCCCGCTTTTTTCAGGAGAGAGCGTAGCAAAAGAAAAAAAACTGACCATCATTTACTCCAGTGCGGCGAATGGTTATTTGCTGCCCTGTGGCTGACATGGCAGCAGGCGTGGCGGTCTGGCCAGGCGATGGACAGCAATTGACAGTATTCGAAAAGTACATCCCGATGCACTAATCGTCGACGGTGGTGATTCCGGCGAATCGGCGAGCGCCCGGCGTGGGTGGATCACGACGTTAATCTGGGATGTGATGAGCAATATGGGTTATGATGTGATCACCATCGGCAAACGGGATTATGCTGATACTTCGGCTGTTTGGCTGAAGCAGCGCAAAAAAAAGAAACCGATGTTTCTGGCGGGAAATATCGCCGATTCATCGGGAAAGAGCATTGGCAAACCCTACCGGATTTTCAAACACAAGGGCGCAAAAATCGGTATCGTTTCGGCGATTTCAGAAAATTACCGCAATTATTTTCGTAAAAATATTCTCCTGCCGCCGGTTGAGACTATTCTCAAAGCACAGGAAGTTTTCCGCAAGAAAAAAGTCGATTTTCAGATTCTGGTTTATCTCGGACGTAAAAAAGAATCCCTCGATCTTATCGCCGGGCTGAAAGGATTTGACCTGATGTTTCTCGGGAACAGCAACGGCAAAGCGATGGCTGCAGAAATTATCGACGGGCAGACACCGATCATCGGGCCGGGTGACCGCGGCCGTGAGATTGCGCTGGTCACATTGAAAAAGAAAAAACGCCGGGAACCGGCGCTGGTCAGTTGTGATATCGTTCCGCTGGGCGATAATATCGCCGATTCGCCCAAATGGGTACCGTTTGACAAGATATTTAAAGACAAGATGGCTGCTGATGCAAAAGCACGACGATTACGGCAACAGCAGCGACTTAAAAAAGCACGGGCAAAATCCGGAAATTAAACAGCCGGAATTAAATCAAAAAGCGATGTCTGACTGTAGTCATCGCTTTTTTTTAGCCTGTTAAAAATTAATGATAAGGGTTGGAGCGCTGGTGAAATTAAATATCATGCTCATCTTTTTTTTGATGGGTTATGCCCTGTTCGGGCAAAACGACCCGCCTGAAAATCAGGCCCTGCGCGTGATGACATTTAACATCCGCTATGATAATTCGCAGGATGGCAAATTTGCATGGGTTCACCGTAAGAATAATGTTGTGAAAATGCTTGATTTCCACAAAATCGATATCGCCGGCCTGCAAGAAGTGTTGAAAAATCAGCTCGATGACCTGAGAAAAGGAGCGCCGCAATTTGCAAGCATCGGTGTGGGACGCCGCGACGGCCGTGAAAAAGGCGAGTTTGCCCCCATTTTTTTCCGCCGCAACCGGTTTCAACTGATCGATTGGGGCACTTTCTGGCTCAGTGAAACACCCGCGGATACAGGTAGCATCGGCTGGGACGCAGCGCTCGAACGCATCGCGACATGGGCGCTTTTTCGCGACCGCAGGACAGCGAGAACTTTTTATTTTTACAACAGCCATTTTGATCACCGTGGTGAAACAGCCCGACGGGAAAGTGTGAAGCTGATCAAGTTGAAAATACATCAAGCGTCTGCAAAGGCTGCGGTCATCTTATGCGGAGATTTCAATCTCGAAGAAAATTCCGCGATCTATCACGAAATTGGTCAAGGAGAAACCGCGTTGGTGGATACCCGGCATGTCGCTGCCGTGGCCTATGGCCCGGCCGGCACTTTCACCGGATTCGATCTCAAACCAGGGCGCTTAAAAACGATTGATTTTATTTTTGTCGATAAAAACTGGCAAGTTTTGCAGCAGGGGATTCTTTCGGAGAACTGGAACGGCATCCTGCCTTCAGACCACCGCCCGGTCATTGCTGATATCGAATTTCGATAACTGTCATGCCCATGGTAACGCTGATCCTGCCGAAGCGGGAGTGTCCTCTCATCCTGTTCGAGCATGCTCCTTGCGACAAGCTCAGGGAGCGTCTCTCATCCCGTTCGAAACGCGCCTTCCTTCAAGCCCAGGGAGCGCTTCTCGCGCGCACACTGAACAAATATGGTATTTCGCTTTTAACTTCAATCCGAATAACAGGATAGAATAGTTTGTCGGGTTTTGAATTGCCCTTGACTGGCAGGGATAAAATTGCTATCTTTTAAAGTTTTATTCGGCTTGTTATTATATTTTGCCTCAGGGTATAAATGGTTGGTTTCAGGAGGTTTCATGTCAATCAAGAAGACACCGCTGTACGATAAACACCTGCAGGCCGGTGCAAAAATGGTGGAATTTGCCGGTTATTATATGCCTGTTCAATATGCCGGTATCATTCAGGAACATCATCGCGTGCGCTCAACTGTCGGTCTGTTTGATGTCTCACATATGGGTGAATTCTCTTTCCATGGTTCCGGCACACTCGAATTTTTGCAAAAAGTGACGATTAATGATGTCGCCAAATTGGCGGTCAAACAGGCTCAGTATTCTGCAATGTGTCATGAAGACGGTGGTATCATCGACGATTTGATCGTCTATCATCATGAGAATTTTTATTCGATGGTGGTTAATGCCGCAAACCTCGAAAAAGATTTTTCCTGGCTGCAGGCGCACTGCCCCTCAGGGGTTGAGCTGCGCAATGAAAGTGAAAAAACCACACTTCTCGCCCTGCAGGGGCGCAAAGCGCAGGCAACGCTGCAAAAGCTGACAAATATCGAGCTTGCAGCCATCAAATTCTACTGGTTTGATAATGGCGAAGTGGCCGGCCTTCCGGCGATGATCTCGCGCACGGGTTACACCGGTGAAGCCGGGTTTGAAATCGCAATAGCCAACGAACATGCGGTGGCGCTGTGGAATGCCATCATGCAAGCCGGCGTTGAATTCGACATCGAACCCATCGGTCTCGGCGCCCGCGATACCCTGCGTCTCGAAATGAAATATAGCCTGTACGGCAATGATATCGATGCGACGACCAATCCCATCGAAGCGGGATTGGGCTGGATCACCAAACTGGACAAAGGTCCGTTTATCGGTTCTCAGGCTATTGCTGCAGTCAAAGAAAAGGGCCCGCAGCGAAAGCTGGTCGGGCTTGAATTGGAAGGCCGTAGCATCGCACGTCACGGATTTGAGATTTACAGCAGTGATGAAAAAATCGGTCTCATCACCAGCGGCACGAAATCTATCAGCCTGGATCGATCGATCGCTACCGGTTATGTCGCCAGTGCTTATGCCGATATCGGAACAGTGGTCGATATCCGTATTCGCAACCGTTATGTTGTGGCAACTGTGGTAAAAACGCCATTCTACACACGGCCATATTAAATGATCGATTTCGCAACAACCGGCGAGAAATTACGCGGTCAGATTTGCTGTATTTTTTTCAAAGACCCTTTTGCTCTGCCACAGGTTGGAGCCTGCGGCTACTTTTTAAAAACCCGCCTGAAGGCGGCTCAAATTTCAGCCAGCTCTATCAGGGTTGAATTGCATTAGCCTACCGGTTTAACGGTTGGCTGAACAGATAAACTGTTCACCTGATTTCGATAAAAAGTTTATGAGCCCGAGAAAAAAAACGACAAAAGGAAATGGATTTCGCCAGCAGGAAGAAATCTTCGGCATTTTGCTGATGACCCTGGCATTGCTCATTTTTTTCAGTCTCATCACCTATGACCCTGGCGAAGAACCCAATGGTTTGAAGCTATTGCCGGTGAAAAACGCCATGGGGGTCATCGGGGTTTATATATCCTATTATCTGATAAAAATGTTCATCGGCTATTCTTCGGTTGTGTTACCGTTTATTTTGCTGGCCTGGGGCTGGAATCGGTTTCGCGGCAGCGAGAGTGGAAAACTCGCTCGTATCACACTTTTCATTCTGGTTTTTGCGGTGTATATCGCAACAATCCTCGGCCTGCCGCAAGCTGCCAATCCGGATGATTTCAGATACGGGTTTGAGTTTTCCGGCCTGGTCGGGGGATTTTTTGCCACGGTTTTATTCAAATTTTTCGGTACTGTCGGCAGCACTATCGTGCTCATTTCAGTCGCCATGATTTATATTGTCGCAGCAACGCAGATCAGTTTTGAACGTATGGTCGCCGCTGCTTTGAACAGTTTGTTTTTTCTTTATAGTTGGGTTAAAGTCACCCTACGCCGCTTGCGATTGCCGAAATTACCCTCTTTTTATTCGGCCAAGACCGGCATGGCGAAAAACCGGCAACCGCAGGAAAAGCCGTCAAATTCGGAAACTGTCAAAATTCCGTTGCAGGAGCGGCTGCGAATGCTCTCCGGACAAAGCGCGCCTGCTGAGCAAAAAAATGATATTCCAGTGGTCAATTTCCACAAACCGGCAAGTCTGGATGCCCCCCCGGAACCGCCACCGCAAAGGGATATTTTTTTGGATGAAATCACGGTGACCGAGCGTGAAGACCTCGACGAATTACGGCAGGATAACGAACTGCCACCGCCGCCGGCACGTGGCGCCTACCAGTTCCCCGGCGTCGATTTGCTCGATTATCCCGACACCCAGGTCGCGCCGGTGCCAAAAGAAGAACTGCTGACAAACGCAAAAATTCTCGAGGAACGACTCGCCGAATTTGGCATCCAGGGCAATGTCATCGAAATTAATCCGGGGCCGGTGATCACACGCTATGAGATTGAACCGGCACCGGGCATCAAAGTCGCCAAAATTACCGCCCTTGCCGATGATCTCGCTCTGTCGATGCGCGCCAAACGCATCCGTATCATCGCACCCATTCCCGGCAAAGCCGCGGTGGGTATCGAGCTGCCGAACCGGCGGCCGCAAACCGTTTACCTGCGTTCACTCATTGACGATGTGTATTTTAGCAATTCAGCTTCACCATTGACGCTGGCATTGGGCAAAACCATTAGCGGCAAGCCGTTTATCACCGAACTGGACAAGATGCCGCACATGCTCATCGCCGGTTCCACCGGCTCGGGAAAAAGTATTTGTCTGAATGCCATCCTTACGAGCATTTTATACAAAGCCCATCCCACGGATGTGCAATTCGTTCTCATCGATCCCAAACGGCTGGAGCTGTCGCTGTACAACCAACTGCATAATCACCATCTGTCCTATCGTGAAGATTTGGATGAGGTGGTTTTTACGACACCCAAAAATGCACTCACAGTGTTACGCAGTCTGGAATATGAGATGGAGATGCGCTATGATTTGCTCGCCACTACAGGTGTGCGCAACATTCATGATTATAATCAGCGTATCAAAGACGGGCGGATCAAGGAAACAGACGGAAAAAAGGTAGTGCACCTGCCGCATATCGTGCTCATCATCGATGAGCTGGCCGATTTGATGCTGACAGCGGCAAAAGAAGTTGAGGAGCCCATCGCCCGCTTAACACAGATGGCGCGTGCTGTGGGCATGCACCTGATCGTCGCGACACAGCGCCCTTCTGTCGATGTCATTACCGGCGTTATCAAGGCGAATTTCCCGGCGCGCATCGCTTTTGCCGTGGCTTCAAAAATCGATTCACGCACCATTCTCGACATGAATGGTGCGGAAAAGCTGCTCGGCAAAGGCGATATGTTGTTTGTCCCGCCGGGCAGCCCGGAAGCGATTCGCCTGCATGGCGCCTATGTCTCCACTGAGGAAGTTGAACGTATCTTGCATCATATTCAGAAACAGCCGCGTTATCCACGAAAATTGCTGCCTGTACGCGATGAAGAAATTACGGGTATCGAGGGCAGCACCAGCATGATCGATGAACGCGATGTGCTTTTCAACGATGCACTGAAAATTGTCGTACGGCACCAGCAGGGGTCGATTTCTCTGCTGCAACGACGGCTGAAAGTTGGTTATGCCCGCGCAGCCCGAATCATCGATGAACTCGAAGCCGCGGGAATCGTTGGCGCCTTTGATGGCAGCAAAGCTCGTGAAGTGCTGCTGTCGGAAGATGATTTGGAACAAATGGGTTGAAAAGCGATTAAACCTTTACTCAAGTTTCACCACATATTTTTTGAGCTTACTTATAAGTGGCTGAATTTCTTTTCGACTTCTCCACGACGGGTCAAAAGGTCGAAATAAATAGTAGACGTTATCTCATGGCAAAACAACTCGAAGGTATCTGTTCAGTACGCTGAGCTTGCCGAAGCGAGAACGGCGCTACGGAACGAATACTCTGGAAGCTCAAAGCCTGCCCCTCAGGCTCAGGGAGCGTTATATTTCAAGGAGAGAGAAATGATTAAAAATAAATATACCTGTTCGATTGTCACCGTGTTTTTATCGCTCCTGTGCGCCGGGCATATTTTTGCCGGAGAAAAAGCCGGCGACATCGTTAAAAAACTGCGCAAGCGTTATGAAAATTTCAAAACGCTGCAAGCCACATTCACCCAGACGACGGTGTGGTCCCTTGCCGGAGATGAACAAAGTGTAAGTGGCCGTTTTTTTGTCCTCGGCGATGATAAATACCGCGTTGAAACCGAGGCGCAAATCATCGTTGCAGATGGGGAAAAAGTCTGGACCTATTCGCGGGAGAAAAATCAGGTCGTCATCAATGCACTATCAAAATCCAGCCGCAACGAGATGCCGCGAGACTTGCTGGTTAAATATACGCGTGAATTCGACGCCGAGCTCAAAGATGAAAAGATGTATCATAACCGCAAGTGCTTTGAAATCAAATTTACCCCTCGTGATGAGGAAGCTTTCGTGGTGAAAACGCTGGTGCTGGTGGAGAAGAAAAGCAGCCTTGCCATACGTATTGAGCAGGAAGATATCAACGAAAATATCACCCGATACGAGCTCAGCGACTATAAAATCGACCAGCCGCTGGAGCAATCCCTGTTTCATTTCAAAATCCCGCCTGATGCCGAAGTCATCGATATGCGCTAAACCTACCGCAATCTCTCCCCTCCCAAAATTAAGATAGTGCCATAGTTTTAAAGGTATTAGCCTGCCGTTCGATAAACCCAGTAGCATTTCCTGAAAACATAGACGGATCAGCCCGGTTTTGCGCCGGAAAGGATGGAAATTGATCGTATGCTCCGGTTGTGAATTCGTTCGATGAAACGGGGAATCCCTTCGCTTTTCTCTGGCAGGAGGCCGGCGGTGCGAAACTTACAAAAACAATTGCAGAATAAATTGGCGAACCGAAATTAGCATGGCGGCAGACTCATGAAAAATCATCAAGTTGCGACCTTTCATATCTTAACAGTGCTGGTCTTTTCCTTTCTTTCGACTTCACTCATCGCGCAAAACAAACTCGATGATGCGGATTCATTTTCTCCCAATAAACAAAAAGCCTCGCTATATTATCTCGGTGACCGAAATGAGTTATTGATCAAAGTGAACATCTGGGGATTCGTGCAAAAGCCGGGGCAATATCTCGTGCCGACGGACACTGATTTAATCTCTTTGATTTCATATGCCGGCGGCCCGCTGGAAGACGCCAAGCTTAAAAAGGTTAAACTGATTCGTAATGAAGCGCTGCTGGCATCGCAGAATATAACCGAACCCACCCAATATGCAATGAACGGCAATTCATCTATAGCGGTAAATAATAAAAAAAACGACCATGCTCCCTCAAAAACTTATAAAAAAGTTATCTCTATCGACGTCAACAAGTTTCTTGAATCAGGCAATGAATCTCTTATTCCCGAGCTCAAACCAGGGGATACCATCGTACTTGAGGGTTCAAATTACCACCTGATTTCCAAAATCTTCGATTTCACCACAAAGTTGGCCATTGTTGCACAGACCTATTTCTGGTTTCAGGCAGCGAAAAAATAGTTAGCTCATCATAGCTTAATGGGGTTTGTATTCATCCTCTCGGCAAATTGGGACTGGATACAACAAATAAAAAAACATCAAAAAGGATATGCAGCAAAATGGATGAAAAATTTGAACATGAATTGACCTTAAAAGATCTGATCCGTATTTTTTATCGCGGCCGCTGGGTCGTGCTTTCATGTTTTTCTGCTGTGATGTTTCTCACTGTTTACTACACTTTTACCGTCACACCGGAATACGAAGCATCTGCAAAAGTTATCGTTCAGGAAGAATCGGCGCGCGGGATGGATATTTTCGATATCGGTGGATTTATCCAGCAGGAAACGATGATCAATAACCAGGTTGAAATCCTGAAAAGCCGCACACTGGCGGAAACCGTGATCAAAAAATTGCAGAAATCCGACCTTGCCGATCAACTTGAAATATTACAAACAGGCAAATATGCTGAAAATCCGCGCAGCATGGTGGCGGGTTTCAAAAATACCATCAAAGGCCTGCTGGGCATAGAAGCAAAAAAGGACGAATATACCCTTGATGACAAAGTTGAAGTGCTGATGGAAGAACGCCTGTCCATCACTCCCATCCGCAATACGGATATGATCGAGATAAAAGTGACGGCTGTAACACCGAAGGAAGCTGCGTTTATCGCCAATAACCTGACCCTGGCCTATCAGGAAAAAAACCGTAAAATGAGCCAGGAAGAAATACGCCAGGTCAAAGAATTTCTCGAAGAACAGCTCACCACGATTCAGAGTCAGCTTGCCGAATCTGAGAATGCACTGAGGGATTTTATGCAGACGAAAAAGGTCGTTGCCCTTTCCCACGAGACGGAAGAGCTTATTAAAAAGATGGCGGAATTTGAAGGTTTCTACCACGAGGCGCTTACCTCTCTAAATTCTTTTAAAGAACGCCTGGTTTATATAAATGACCAATTGGGAAAAAACCGGCAAAATTTTGATATCGAATCGATCTCTGCGGATACCTATTTTGAAGAACTGAAAAAAAGCATGGCGATGCTGCAAAGCCGACGTTCGGCATACATGGCCAATCTGATCAACCGCGGTGTTTACAGCGAAAACGATGTTGAATTGCGCAAATTTGATGAGCAGATTTCCGGATTAACGGAAAAGCTTAAGACCGAATTAGCCAAACTTGCCTCGCAAGATATCGTCAATCCCGTGGCGATGAACGAGCAATTATTTGTCAGCAAAATCGAAGTTGAAGCCAATATTCAGGCGCTGAAACCCAAGGTTACAGCGCTAAAAAAAATCGTCGACGAATATTCGGTAAAACTGGAAAGCTTGCCGCAGAAAAAATTGCAACTTGCCCGGCTGCAGCGTGCAGCGAAGGTCGATGAAAAAATTTATCTGATGATGAAGGAAAAATTCCAGGAATCCCGCATCACCGAGGTCGGACAATTGGGCGATGTGCGTATTATCGACCCGGCAAAACCGCCGAAAAACCCGGTGCGGCCGAAAAAAGTGCTCAACCTGATTCTCGGCATGGTCGTCGGGCTGGGGCTCGGCATCGGTATCACTTTTTTGCTCGAGGCCATGGACAACTCCATCCGCACCAATGAGGATGTTGAACGCCTCGGCATCACTATCCTGGGGTCGATTCCGGTTATCAACGAAAACGATACTTATAATAAAATCAAAGTGGAACCGGCAGGTGTTAAGAACGGTACAACCGACGACGTCAAACGCATGGCTTCGCGGCTGATCACGCATTTTGCGCCCAAATCTCCGATTTCCGAAGCGTACCGCTCTTTCCGGACGAATATTCAATATGCCAAAATCGACCAGAAACTGCAGACCATTCTGGTGACCAGTCCCGGCCCCGGCGAGGGCAAATCCACTTCCGCGGTGAATCTTGCCATCACCATGGCACAGATGGGCAGCCGCGTGCTGTTGGTCGATGCAGATTTACGCCGGCCTGTGGTGCATTCAATTTTTAATACCGATCGCCGCGTCGGATTGACCAACGCGCTCGTCGCGCGAGCAAAACTGGAAGAGACGATCATCCAGACGGAAATCAATAATTTGAGCATCATCACCTGCGGTACCCTGCCGCCGAACCCATCGGAGCTTTTGGGCAGCCCGCCGATGGATAAACTTATCGCTGATTTGAAAACCAAATTCGATGTCGTGCTCTTTGATACACCGCCGGTTATTGCTGTGACCGACGCGGCTGTGCTAGGCAGTAAAGTCGACGGTATAATCCTGGTGGTCAAATCGGGCCAGACGGATAAAGAAGCCTGTTTTCGTGCCCACAGCCTGTTAAAAAATGTGAAAACCCACATTCTCGGTTCGCTGCTCAACGGCGTCAATATCGAAAGTTTATACGGAAGTTATTATTACTATTATCATTATTATTATTACGGCAAGGATAATGGAAAAAAGAAAAAGAAAAAAACAGGGAAGCCGCAAGCGGTATAGATCTAGAGTTGACAAATCCCCATCCCGGGCAGCGATTTTTCAACCACAATTAATTAAACGATTCCTGAGAATTTGGGAACACGGATAAAACTGATTTTCACGGATTTTTTATAAAAAAATCATCTCGCAGAGTTGCCGAGACACAGAGTTTTTTTTAAACTTTGTACTGTTTTTCCCTGCGCCACTGCGTCTCCGTGAGAATAATAAAGGTTAATTATGTAAAATAAATATTCCCTGAAAAATCGCTGCCCAGGAGAATTGCAGAACTGTGTACTACAGACAGTTAAATTGAAAATTTAGTCACATTTGAGAATAATTGGATAATATTGATTATCTTTTGTACAGATCACCACATTTGAAACCACTTTGATTGAGCAGTTAACGACAAACACTTCCGGATTACAATGAAACAAATAATGTTGCGCGAAGGCAAATCAGTCATTTGTGATGTTCCAGCCCCCATAGTCGATGCAGATTCTATTCTGGTTGAAGTCGAATATTCCTGTATATCGGCAGGGACAGAAATGATGGGGCTGAAATCGAGCGGTCAGTCACTCATGCAAAAAGCCCTGGAAAAACCGTTGCATGTGAAAAAAGGTCTCGAGATGATCTCGCGGCAAGGTTTGTCCTATACCCGAAATTTTATCAACACAAAAATAAGCGCGGATATCCCGGTGGGTTATTCCGTCGCCGGAACGGTGCTGGAAACCGGTCAATCCGTACGCGGTTTGGCTATTGGCGACCGAGTCGCCTGCGCCGGGGCACAGTGCGCCTTTCACTCACAAGTCGTTGCCGTACCCGCCAATCTGGCTGTACTTGTCCCTGATAATTTGAGCGTAAAAAATGCATGCACAGTGGCTTTGGGCGCCATCGCGCTGCAAGGCGTGCGCAGGCTGCAACCAACCCTGGGCGAAACTTTTGCGATCATCGGTCTGGGAGTTCTTGGGCAGATCACCTGTCAGATATTACGCGCCGGCGGCTGTGTCGTCATCGGCTGCGATGTGAAACCCGACCGGCTTGATCTGGCAGCCGGCCTCGGAATAGATCATATTCTGCCGGTCGATGAAAAAAAACCGGTGGAATTTGTTCAAAGGGTGACGGAAGGTTCCGGCGTCGACGGCGTTATCATAACCGCGGCTGCACAATCGAGTGAAATAATTTCCACCGCTTTTCAAATGTGCCGTAAAAAAGGCCGCGTCGTGCTGATTGGTGATGTAGGGCTGGATTTGAAAAGAGAAGATATCTATGAAAAAGAACTCGATTTTCTCATCTCAACCTCCTATGGCCCCGGCCGCTATGATTACAATTACGAAGAAAAGGGCAAAGACTATCCCCTGCCCTATGTCCGCTGGACGGAAAACCGCAATATGCAAGAATATATGCGTTTGTTGGTTAGCGGAAAAATTCAAATTGATCCATTGATATTTAAAGTTTTTGACTTCAAAAAAATAGACGAGGTCTACAGGCTGCTCGATGAAAACAATTTAAAAACACCATTGATGATATTAAGTTTTGGCAGCGGAAAGAAGAAATTAAAGCCGCATATTTCCAACCCTCAGGTGATGAACGGGGTGAAAACCTCTTCGAGATTAAACATAGCGGTCGTTGGAATGGGGGAATTTGCGCGGGCTGTACACCTGCCTAATATTAAAGCGCTTTCCGAATTTTATAACCTGCACACTATTGTGAGCCGCAAGGGGCATAATGCTGCAAGTATGGCGAAAAAATTCGGCGCAGAAAAATCGGCAACGGCATTGCGAGATGTGCTTGCCGATACAGCGGTGAACTGTGTTCTCATTACCACCAAACACCACCAGCACGCGGCGATGTCACTGCAGGCCCTCGAAGCCGGCAAACATGTTTTGGTAGAAAAACCGCTGGCGCTTAACCTCGATGAATTGAATAAAATCGCTGATTTTTTCGCCAACCAACCTCAAAATGAAGCCTGCCCCATTCTGATGACGGGTTATAACCGGCGGTTTTCACCCTATATGAAACTTGTTAAAAAACATGTACAGCAACGCAAAAATCCGATGATCATCAATTACCGGATGAATGCAGGATACATCGCCAAAGAACACTGGGTGCAAACGGAAGAGGGCGGCGGCCGCAACCTTGGCGAAGCCTGCCACATTTATGATTTGTTTACTTTTTTAACCGGCAGCCAGGTGGTCTCTATCGAGGTAACAGCGATCAAACCGCAGCTCGATTATTATTTGGAGAACGACAATTTCATCGTCCAGTTGGCTTTTGCCGATGGATCGGCCGCCTCGCTCACTTATACGGCCATGGGTGATTCGGAATATCCCAAAGAGCACATGGAAATTTTTTACGACGGCAAAGTCGTCGAAATGCGCGATTTCCGGCAATTGATGATTCATGGCATGCGCTTCAATAAAATGCGCAGCAAGTTTATCAACAAAGGGCATAAAGAGGAGTTGACCGCCTTTGCCGAGGCTATCAGTAAACAGCAGGAATGGCCCATTCCGCTATGGGAGCAAATCCAGGCAGCCGAAATCGCTCTGAGTGTAGAAAATTTACTGAAACATGGTTTACGTGGAGTTTGATTAAGGAAAATAATGTGCTGAGCGACTTCATTAACCTCGGGAAACACTCCGCAATCTACGGACTTTCAAATGCCCTTTGCAGCGCTATTGGTTTTTTTCTCATTCCATTGTATACGAAAAGCCTGACTCCCGCCGAATACGGTGTGTGGGAATTATTTTTCGTCACCATCATTTTTCTGCCATTGGTGCTCGAACTGGGGCTGGGCTCTGCTCTTTTTAAAGCTGTTTTATTTGATTCCACAGAAAAAGAGCATTCACTGATCAGCACTGCTTTTCTGTTCATCGCAGGTTTATCGACCGCTGTTCTTTGTCTTTTATATTTGAACGCCAACTGGATCAGCGCCGTACTGATTGGGGTGCCGGAATATGCGCCCTTGTTTGAGCTCGTTTTATTAGTTGTATTTTTTAATGTCCTGGCCATCATCCCGATGTCAGCCTTGCGAATTCGTGAGCAATCCGTTAAATACGGCTTAATGAACCTGGGCAAATTTATCACCGGTTTGGGACTGAATATTTATTATATCGCATTTTTAGGCAAAGGCGTAGAAGGAATCGTTTATGCTAATATTATTCAAAGTGCTTTGTTTGTGATATGCCTGCTAATCATCTGCCGTGATTGTCTCGGTTTTTCCTTTTCCACAACAGCGCTTGCCGAGATGTTGAGATTCGGAATGCCGCTGGTTTTGACAAGCATTTCTTTTGTTATTCTGAACATGTCAGACCGTTATTTCCTGCGTTTTTATGTAGGAATTGAGGAGTTGGGGTTGTACTCCATCGGCTATAAAATCGGCATGGCGATGAACATGGTCGTCGGCTCGATACAAATCGCCTGGCCGGCAACTATGTATAAAGTAGCAAAACAAAAAAACGGGGGTGAGTTCTTTGCGCGTAGCCTGACTTATGTCACGCTCCTTCTCATGTCCATCTGGTTGGTGATTTCGTTGTTTACCCGCGAAATATTTATCACTTTCACTTCACCGGCCTATTACGCAGCCCAGGGAGTTGTACCGCTTGTTTTGCTGTCTTATTTCATGGTTGGAATCTATTATCTCACCGCCATCGGTACGAATGTGAAACACAAAACTCATTATCTGGCATTTGCGGCCACAGCGGCATGCGGCGTTAATCTCTTGCTGAATTATTTGCTTATTCCCCGCTTCGGGATGTACGGCGCAGCGGCTGCGACGGTGTTCTCTTTCTTTATTATGACGGTGATTTCCTGTAGCGCATCGGTCAGGCTTTTTCCAGTTTCTTATGAGTGGTTAAAAATCGGAAAAATTATCGCAGTTGCTTTTATTCTTTTGGGGGTGAGCAAGATCAGTGCTCCGGAAAGTACAATTCTGGCGATTTTAATGAAAATGGCTTTTTTAATACTTTTTCCAATGCTGCTCAATTGGCTTAGAGTTTTTAACATAACAGAGATAATCTTTCATAAACACAGGGAGTGTTTCAATGCAGACAGTATATAACGATTATTCAAATCACTTGGGATTAAGGATTTGTCATCAATTGGGACGACTCCGCACCCTGCCAATTAAAGGCATCAATAAAATAACACAACTACTTACCAGGATCGTGCCGAAGCCAACTCCTAAAGGCCCTTGCATCATTAAGACCATTCACGGCTTTAAGCTAATAGTTGATCCTGCTTATGATAAAGGCTTGGAAAGGACTCTCTCTATTTATGGCACATACGAAGAAGGGACATTACGAATAATGAGCCAGGTTCTGCGAGAAAAGAGTACTTTCATTGATATTGGAGCTAATATTGGGCTTATGAGTTTACATGCTGCTCAGATTCTAAAGAAGACAGGACGCGTTCTGTCATTCGAAGCTCTACCCAGTACTTATGATATTTTACAGCAGAATATAAAACTTAATAAATTTGAGAATATTGAAGCAATAAATATGGCTTTAGGTTCAACAAGCGGAACAATTGATATTTTTGATAATGATGAGATTAACCGAGGTTCGTCATCTTTAATCAAATCAGAACACTCGAATTCAAGCCATCAAACGTCAATTATGCCGTTTGATGAATTTTTAGATAAACATCCCGAAATAAACAATATCAGCAGTATTAAAATTGACGTTGAAGGCTGGGAACTTGAAGTTCTAAAAGGAGCAAAGCAATTGCTGTCAAACCCCGAAGCGCCTGTTTGTATTGTAGAATGCAGTACCTTGCATCCAACATATGGGGGTAGCACCCAGGATATTTATCATTTCCTGCGAACCATAAATTCTTATCGAATTTTCCACCTTGCAAATGGTAAAGAAAGGACTTCAAAACTTGTGGAGATCGTAAGCACGGAAAACCTTCCCGAACATGATAATTTATTCTGTTTTTTGCCAGGCCACATCCAGAGTTTACCCCAGCGATTATTTGTAATGCAAGGTGGGTAACGACGTGTTAAAAAATTTTCAGAGTATTCCTTAACATAATTTATGATTAATCTATTAGAAATAGTATGCTGCAATTGCTAAAAACCGCAAAATTAGTGCTGGTTAAACTCACGGCGCAACTTTTTTTGAGAAATAAAAGATCATCCCATATCCCGGGGTCTATTCAGAAAATTCTCGTCTATGGCTACATGGGCATCGGCAATATGGTAATGTTCACGCCTTTTCTCAAAGCATTACGGGCGCACTATCCGCAGGCGTCGATCACTCTGCTGGTTGGCGATTCCGCTTGCGAATCAGTCGTCGATGAAGGCGCTGTCGTTGATAAAATTATCACAATGGATAGGAGTTTTTTTAAACGCATCCGGACGATTTCCGCCCTTCGCAAAGAACACTTTGACCTGCTCATCAGCAGTTTTCATGGTTCGGTTTTTTATTATGTCACTATGCTCATGAATATCCCGCATCGCCTCGGCCATGTTAGCGGGCCGGACTGGCGGAACAGATACGACTTTCTTTACAACCACAAAGTGGCGATGGCTGAAAATCAGCATGAAATCAATCGTGGTTTGCGCCTAGCAAAAGCGTTGGGCATTGAAGCGCCCGACAAGCAGCCGGAATTTTATCTCAGTGAAAATTATCAGCCGTTTGTGGATGATTTTTTTCGCCACAACCACTTACAGACAAACGATCTGCTCATCGCTGTGCAGGCCGATACCTGGCGCGCACAGCAATGGAAACGCTGGAGCCCGCAAAAGCTGGCGCGTGTCTGTGATCTTCTCAAAGAAAAGTGGGATGCAAAAATCATCATCTTCGGCGCCCCGGGACACCGGGAGGAGTTGAATGAGTTCCTCGGCTATTTACAAAACCGACCCGTTATCGCGTTAGGCAAAACGACGCTTAAGCAAGCGGCGGCCTTGCTTCAAAAATGCACGCTGGCCATTTGCAATGACAGCGGGCTGATGCACATCAGCGCCGCATTGGGGGTGCCGACGGTGGCTATTTACGGCCCGACTGATTTCCACCGCACTTCTCATCTGCGCTATGGAGCAAACCATGCGCTGGTTCGGAAAGAAATCGCCTGCGCTCCCTGCTTTCGCATGAATGGCGATGAGCACGTGCTCGCTTGCCGAGATAGAATCTGCCTGGACACGATTACGATCGAAGATGTGTTTTTACAATGCGAAAAAACCCTGCTCGAAATTAAATGGAACAAAACGAATAAAAGTGATGCACCAACTGAAGGTAAATGCGTCGCGGCTTTCTGATTTGCTGGCGCAGGAATTTTTTCATGCTGAATGGTTTTCAAGTCTTAATTTTTCAACTAAAAAAATACCGTCTCCGATTATTTCAAAAGGTATTGTCCCACTTGTGGAAAATATTCAAACAGCGGCATCAAAAACTGTGCGATGATGCGCGAACCACCTACGAGACCGGGTTTTCAGAAGCCGCATTAAATCACTATTACACAACCCCGCCGTTGAACAGTCTCAGACCCACACGCAAACAAATTCTCCAGCTAACAAAATTATTCCGCGCTCACCGATTTAACCTGTTAGGTTCAGGCTGGCAAGACTGCAATTACCATCCATCATCAGAAAACTGGCATGGAAAATTTCACCGGGTAAACACACAGAATACATCTGAATCTGAACGAATCCGGGGAATGATTGATAACGATTACAACCCAATCGACTGGTATCAGGATTTTAAATCCGGGTATCGTTGGCCGGAAATGTTGTGGTATGCGGCAATTTCTTATGAAGACAAAGCCGATGTCGAGATAAAAATTCCCTGGGAACTTGCGCGTATGCAGCATTTGCCATTATTTGTTTGGGCGTACATTTTCGCAGAGAATGGGGACTCCGACTTTGAAGACAAAACCATTTATCGCAAAGAGTTTGAAAACCAGGCACTTGACTTTGTCTCTTCCAACCCGCCACGTTTTGGCGTAAACTGGGCTTGCACGATGGATGTGGCTATTCGAATTGTGAATTGGCTGACAGCGTATGATTTGTTCCGGGCAGCCGGCGCCAGATTCGGTCGGGAGTTCGAAGCTGTTTTTATCAGAAGCGTTTATGAACACGGCAGGTTTATTTTTAATAATCTTGAAAACAAAGGCGAGTTTCTTGGCAACCACTATTTGTCGAACATTGCAGGCCTGCTGTTCGTTGCAGCCTATTTACCGAATTCTCAAGAAGTCGATGAATGGCTGACTTTTGCTGTGCAAGAATTAATCAAGGAGGTAAAAAATCAATTTTATCAGGAAGGTTCCAATTTTGAGGCCTCGACATGTTATCATCATTTGTCAGCGGAAATGGTTGTCTATGCCACAGCGCTCATATTGGGACTACCGACGAATAAACTAAGTGTAATAAATAAAAACATGTGCATGGGCAATACCCCAATTATAGAGACCTGGCTGGAAACCCCCGGATTTCTGGCAAAGAGTACAGTAGATTTGTTTCCTCGCTGGTATTATCAACGACTGCATAATATCGCTCATTTTACCAATTCTATTTCTGTTGCCAATGGACGTTTTCCTCAAATCGGTGATAACGATAGCGGGCATTTTTTAATTTTTTCTCCTAATTATATTTTCTCACAAAATGAAGGGCGCCCGATTGATGATCCAAATAATTTTGTATTCCAGTCTTTGAACAACAACCATCTTCTCGCCGCTATAAATGGTCTCTTTCATAACACGGATTTAGAATCGGAAATGAATTTGGAGACAGAGATCGTTCACTCTCTTGCAAAGGGGAATCACCTTCCAATTGATATTCCTGCAAAAGAGCGTACCAGCCTATGCAAACAACAGGGTTTGCCCGCAAAAAGACGGATATCAAATCAAACATGCTCTTCACAGTTTCAATTTTCAGCCTATCCGGCATTTGGTTTATTTATCTACCGAACCCGGACTGTTTTTTTTGCAATTCGCTGTGGCGATATCGGGCAAAACGGTTGCGGCGGCCATGGGCACAACGACCAACTCTCATTTGTCCTTTTCATAAAAGAGCAACCGATCATCGTCGATCCGGGCACATACCTGTACACCTCCAACCCGGCGATGAGAAACAAATTTCGATCAACACGCATGCATAATACGTTACAATTAGAAGCAGAAGAGCAGAATAATTGGATTAGTGGATATAGAGGCCTGTTCCGGATGGAGCATAAATCACGGGCCGAAGTCATCAGTGCAACGCCGGAAGAATTTATCGGAGAACACTTTGGTTTCCACAGAAAGCATAATCGATCAGTAAGATTCGATGATAATACGATTGTTGTACAGGATGAGTGTAACACATTAAAAAACAAATGTATTTTTTTTCATCTTGCTCCAGATGTCTCTCTTACGTTCGATGATATAAAGCCTACAAAGCTTATACTCAAAAATAAGGATTTAAATATTAAACTCTACTCTGACAGTGGTGAGAGTTTTGAGGCATTTGATAGTTTATATTCCAGAGGGTACGGCGAAATTGAAAAGAGTAAAAAGGTGTGCATCAAGAGCACAGCACAGGTGTTAAGCTGGCATATCGAACTTATTTGAAAAGATGCAGAATAGTAACGTTATTCTCAATATTCTGAGAAGGGTCAATTATGGAAATTAACAAAAATTCTATTGCCTAAGTCAAGGTTCTTAATCAAGTAAAGATTAGCATACAGAAATTGGGAGAAAAAGTGATTAAAAAAGCGCTGCTGGCATGTAATTTAGATTGGCAATCTCCTTTTCGTGTTGGAAGTCATCAGCTTGCATTGGGCTTGATAAACCAGGGTTGGCGGGTGGCTTATATTTCCAGTCCGATATCGCCTTTTCATTTTGTCGGTTCTTCAAGGGAAATGCTGCAAAGCCGGTTTCGCGATTATCGCAATGGCGGCGAGTTTTATTTTGAAAAACGCTTGTGGACCTATGTGCCCGGCACTTTTTTGCCGCCCCATAACAAACCGCTGCTCAGGCGTGAATGGGTGCACAGAAACTGGTATCGATTGTCGCTGCCCAACATTATAACAAAAATTTACCAGTCGGGTTTTGCGGATGTTGATCTCCTTTATTTCGATAATCCGTATCAGCCCTTTTTGTTAGACCACATCACATACAAAAAGTCAATTTTTCGAATCCCGGACAATGCAGCCGGGTTTTCGAAGTTTAATCGGACAGCAAAATTATTGGAAAAAGAGTTGGCGCGGCGGGTCGATAAGGTTCTTTATACTGCCCGAAAACTAACAGATTATGCGCAAAGCCTGAATCCCAAAGATAGCCTGTTCTTTCCCAACGGCGTCAATTTTGAACATTTCTCCCGTGGCGACCGAACGATACCCGCGGAATTTAACGAGATATCCGGCCCGATCGTATTGTATGTTGGCGCTCTCGATTTCTGGTTTGATTTTGAACTTATTAATTACGCCGCGGAAAAACTTCCCCGGATTTCATTTGTGTTAATCGGCCAACCGAACCAGGCCAGAGCGCGTTTGCGGGGAAAAAACAATATCCATTTATTGGGAACCAGAGAATTCGCTGAACTTCCTGGTTTTATGCATAATGCGGATGTAGGTATCATTCCGTTTAACGCACAGGATTTTCCTGAGCTTATCCATGCTGTGAATCCGCTGAAATTGTATGAATACATGGCTTGCGGTCTGCCTGTAGTCGCCACCGAGTGGGATGAATTGCGCAGTATTCAGTCGCCTGCATTTTTAGCGGCGAACCGTGCTGATTTTGTTTCACAAATCGAGAAAGCTCTGCGAGTTGAGCATGATACCGATTCATTCATCGAATATGCAAAAGCAAAAGACTGGCAACACAAAATAATACATTTATTGGATTTACTGGAGCTTGCCCGATGACACTCACAACACCATCATTAAATTTCGAAAAAATCAGTTTTTCCTTGTTTTTCTTTCTGATGTTGTATGCAAACTTGTTTACCCGCATGACGGAAATGGACTTTAATGTTTTGTTCTATGTTTTTGCATTTATTGTTCTTGGCTATTCATTTAAATATGTAAAATGGAACTATCTGGCCATCATTCAACTCATCGTGGTCTGCATATTTGCAGTCTTTGCCCTCGATCCGCGATATCAATTAGCCCTGAACATTCTTTCATTAAAAGATATTGTCTTGCCTTTTCTTTGCTTTTTCATCGGTTATCGCTTCAGGCATTTTCGTATATCGATGGTCAACTTGCTGAACGATTTCTACTTCTTGTTCATCGTTTATGGCGTCGTCCAGCAAATCAGTTTCTATTCAGGCAATTTGGACCTTGTCCTCCCCTGGGACGCTCGATATCTTGAAGATGAGCTGTCTCGCGGCCCCGTCAATTTATATCAGGGTGGCTTGCTGCGCTTTTGGGGCACCTTAAATGCTTTTGTCGAGTATCAGGTTCTCGTCGTTTTTATTATTGCATTGCTTTGGCTAAACGCAAAAGAAGTTAAACGCCGGAAATTACTGATAATCAATTCAATTTTGTCGATCGTTTTCCTGGTGCTCTCTTTAGAGCGGTCACCAATACTGATGATGATTATTCTTGTCTGTGTCTGGAAAGCAAGGGCAATTCAGAATAATATTTCGAGAGCAATCCTGTTTCTATTATTTAGCTCAACATGTTTATTTGCATTCACATCATTTGCGACGCCCTACCTGGAATCTAATATGATTGTGAGTTATGCTTTTGAGCGAATAACAAACGTGCTGACATTTAACTTTTCCAAAGACGACGCCATCCGGTCACGCAATGAAGTTGAATGGCGAGATTCCATCGATCTTGCCGAAAAAAAATATTTTGGTATCGGTCCGGGACGAGTATCCCCAGCCGCTTCGCATGGCAACGGGTACCTTGCACCTCATAATAATTTTTTACTCTATTATCTTGGATATGGTATTATCGGCTTAAGTTTGTTTACGATCCTGTTGCTGGCATATTTTCGATATTTATTTAAGCTGAAGAATTTGGATAAAAGATATTTTGGCTTCGGTTTGATGCTGAGCTTCATTTTAATGGCCTTGTTCAACTTGCCCTTTCTGGGCAGGCCCGGCATTCTTTTTTTTCTGATAATGAGTTCGCTGTTCCAGAAAAAGTTGAACGAAAGGACCGAGTTCTGATTAGCGCAATATAAAACAATTTGAACCTATTCAGTTTGGTGTGTTAGTCTGGGATTTAAGCCCACATACTCACCCCCCAAGGAATTTCCGATGGAAAGAATAGCAGGATTCTACAAATGAAGAGAATGAAGAAAATCTCACCAAGCGAATTGGTAAATAGTACTACTTAGTCAAGTTGAGATGGCAAGACTAATATATTATTTTTACAGAATTTAATTGTGTTCATTTCCGGTTATTTAGTTAGCTCCGCAAAGTTCTTGCATTTCAGGTGGACATGTGTATGTTAAGTGTATTCATGTTTACCAGAACAGGAGTAATGCAATGCTAACTTTTATTAGTTTTCAAAAAACATTTTCCACCGAAAAGGATTGTTTTAACAATCTTTACGATTTGAAGTGGCCTGATGGTTTTGAATGTCCCAAATGTCACCACCATGAAGCATGCTTTATAAAAACCCGGAAATTGTTTCAATGTAAAAACAGTAAGTGTAAG
>JAJRYV010000141.1 GCA_024275575.1 bacterium | reverse complement strand
TATCCCAATGCTATCGTACTATCTTAAACTAACTCGTGGTTAGTGAACCGCCGTATTCGAGACCCGAACGTACGGTGGTGTGAGAGGCGCACTCCGGTTGGAAACAGCCGGAGCCGCCTACTCGATCATGATATAAGATGAAGAAATTCTTTTTCCAGAGCTTTGCCACGATTGCGGCCGTACCACAGGTGCAGTTGCTCGAGAAATTGCAGTTTTTCGTAACCCTGTTTTTTCAGCGAGGAAATCAGTTCTGCCGCCTCTTTCGGGCGCGGTCCCCAGCGGAAAATTTCGTTGCCGGAATCATCGATCGCTACCACGACGGGGATTGAACGGGCGCCGTTGGTGAGATATAAATCCATAATCTCCGGATGCTCATCCCGCAGGAGAACGCGCAATGAAATGTTCGGATTCACCGCCGCCATTTTCTCGATACAGGGCAGGTTTTGCGCCGAATCACCACACCAGGCTTCGGTGATCACTACCCAGGTCTGCGGCTGATTGATAGATTCGAGGGCTTGCCGCAGATTCGGCGAAATATTGTACGTGCGTGCGATGCGGGCTGAACGTTGTAAATTGAGTTTTGTGTATTCCTGACGCTCACGGGTTTCACTATCCGCTTCCGGATCCGGTGATTCTGCCACTATTTTTTCAAAATAGGCATAGTACTGTTCTGGTGTTCGTGCATTTTTTACTTTTTTAAAATTGCTTTGACTGGATTTCATTTTGTTTCACTCTGATGATTGATTTAAATCTATTGTCCTTTTGATGATGATAAAACCTGTTTTGGTCAGACTTTTTTAAAGAAAATGAGATATTCATTTGCTTGACTGAATATCCGCCGTTGATACGGTCATGGATTTTAATTTTAAAAAAAGGAAGCCTGAAGTACGATCTGAGAATTTCTAATCATGTGAATTAAATAGTTTGCATGTTAGCAGAAAAATTCTTTTTATACCACTCAAGGGCAACTTTAGGCGAAACATCTACTCTGTTGAATCCGAAAGCGACCAGACCCATCTCAATTTCCACTGATTTTTTAGTTTTTACGAATCCGGGAATTATCGGTTTTATTTCTTAAGTTTAACGGCATAAGGGCATAGAAACGTTTAATTTCTGCGATTCTGTCGTGGTGATTGTAAATATTTTAAGTGTATTTTAATGACACGCATTTTGTCGACTCAAGAACGAGCCTGATCCTGCATCCTTCCACGCGCATTTCCAAACTTATTGAAGGTTGTCCAGAAACCTGAAATGGAATTTAGGGAAAAATATCTTTGTGTTTTGGCGAAAAGCCCATCCTGAACCGAAGCAGGAACGCTTTGCAATATCTGTGTGGCTATAATTTTAAACAGGCGTTTCTGCCGTTGAAACACATCACTAATTATTCACCCAAAACCCACAAAGGAGTAATCACAAAATGAAAAAAGGTACTCTTACTCTCAGGTTCTTTGCATTGGGATTAACTTACCTTCTGCTCATGGTTGGAACATCTTTCGGACAGGTCGAGGAAAGCCCCTCGGGTTATATCCGATGCGCTACACCCGTGCCCTCCGCCGCTGAAGCACTGCAGGTTCGCAATGCGCTCGATTCATGGCTGAAAGCCAACCCTGGTGGCCTCGATGCGGTCGGCGATTTCACTATTCCAGTCGCTTTTCATGTCGTTCGCCATGATGATGGCGTCACCGGGGATGTGACGGATCTGATGATTAATGATCAGCTCGCTGTTCTCAATGCAGCTTACGATGGCTGGGGATATCAGTTTTCACTGCATTCGATCGAACGCGTCAATAACACAGCCTGGTCGACACATACTTATGGTAGTCCGGCTGGTAATGAAATGAAACAAAACCTGGCGATCGATCCGGCCAATGTGATCAATTTCTATCTTTGTGATCTTGGTGGCGGCTTGCTCGGTTATGCGGTTTTCCCCTGGACTTATCCGGAAAGTGATTATCACCACGGCGTTGTTGTTCTTTATTCATCTCTGCCCGGTGGCAGTTCAGTGCCCTACGATGAAGGCGATACCGGAACCCATGAGTTAGGCCACTATTTCGGTTTATATCACACATTCCAGGGCGGCTGCCCGGCCCCCGGTGATGAAGTTGACGATACCGCGCCGGAAGCCTCTGCAGCTTATGGCTGCCCCAATGGACGTGATACCTGCACCGGCAATGGCCCAGACCCGATCCACAATTTCATGGATTATACTGATGATGCCTGTATGGATCATTTCACACAAGGGCAAAGCGACCGCATGCAACAGATGATGGCGCAATACCATCCCTCATTTGGCGGCACCCCATGTGATGTTACAGCAGATTTCTCAGCAGATGTAACCAGCGGCGCGCCTCCCCTGGCAGTCAATTTCACCGATCAAAGTACCGGCCCGGTAATCTCGTGGAGTTGGGATTTCGGTGATGGCGGTTCCTCAACAGTACAAAATCCGTCCTATACTTACAATGCCGGTGGTACCTATACGGTTGCTCTGACTGTAAGCAGCGACAGTTGCTCCGATACCAATACAAAAACGGATTATATCACTGTAACTGTCGTCAATAATCCTCCCACGGCGATTATCAATTCACCGACTGACGGGCAAAATTTTCCCTCCGGTGCAACGGTGAATTTTTCCGGCGACGCCACAGATACCGATGGCACTGTTGCTGTCAGTTCCTACATCTGGACAGTCAACGGCCCCG
>JAJRYV010000140.1 GCA_024275575.1 bacterium | reverse complement strand
TTGTGCTTCTCTTGGGATTACTTTCTTTTGAGCCATTTCTCATCCTTTGTTATTTTATTGGTCTAAAATATGAGGATGGGAATTTGGCTCTTTCGGGTTAAGAAACAAATTCGTTTTTACACAAATATAGGGACTCTATCTACCAATATCAGCTATACTGTGTTAAAACCGTGCCGTCCGTATGCCGAATTTAGCACAGGTATCTGCAGTATGTATAAGCAAAAAAGGCAACTAACTGCTCTGATAGTTGCCTTTTTCGAATCATTTAATAGAAGAAAACCATCACGTAAAAATAATCGGCCCACCGGCAGCCATTTCATAAAATTGGCCCACCGTCAGAACGTCCTGCACTTCATCGACCAAATCATCTTTTTCGAGTTTGAACATATCCATCGCCAGTTTGCAGGCGTAAATATTGCCACCGGCATCGCTGATCATTTCGAGGAATTCGTCGACCGGCGGAATGTCGAGCTCTTCCATTTCTTTTTTCATCAAATGAGTCGCGAAACTGGAAACGCCGGGCAGAACACCGAGAAGCGAAGGAAACGGCATGCTCACCGGCATTTTCAGCATGGGCATGGCCAGATTCAGGGCCGGGTTACCCACTGTGGATACGGTCAGTCTTTTAACCATTTTTTTCATAATCGCATTCAGACCAAAGAATGTAAAAAAAAGATTCGCTTCCATCCCTTCCATGCGGGCGCCGTTTCCCATGATCAACGCCGGATAAACGCCTTCCAACGAACCCTGAGACACGATGATTGATATTTTTTTGATTTTTTCATCCGACATATTGCTCACCTCCGAACGGTTTTATCGTATTTTTCAATTCACTACTAATTCAAATTTGAACGGCCAACAGCAACATAATCAGACACAGCCTTTCGGCATAGGCAAGCCGGCAATGCGCGCCGCTTTCTTGGCCGGGCCGTCGGGGAAAAGTGCGTACAAATCTTTCGTCGCAATACCGCCGCTTTTTTTCAGGCGACGGATCGTCGGCACAGCGCCTTTTTCCGTATAATCCGAGCGCATAAAGTTGATGACATTCCAATGGGCGTCCGTCAATTTTTCGATACCTTCCTGTGCCGCAATGTCACGAGCGAATTCTTCAGTCCATGTCGTGTGATCTGCGAGATAACCATCACCATCGAGGGTGAAAGTGCTTGTGTTTAGCGTTACTTCAGCCATTTTTTGATCTCCTTGGAAATGAATAAATTGGTGTTTGTTTTTAATTGTTTTGCTCAAAGTTTTGTCCGGCCAGGTTTTTCAGGAACTGAATACTGAAAGCCAGCCCGCGGCGCATCTCGGGTGTTTTCGCCTGCCTGAAAAGATCCCAGTACGACACTTTTTCTTCGAGATGAATATCGAGGTTTTTATAAACCGAGAGGGCGTTGTTCACCGCCAGCAGCATATCCGGTTGTGTCAGATTTTTCACCGTCTGCATAATCGTCACGATATTATCGCCCAGTAGTTTGACATCTTCTGCAGAAAAAGCTTCGACGATATTATCAACAATCGACATTGATTCTTTCAAAAATTCGAAATAACCTTTGCGGTCAAACTCATCAAGTGTGGCGAGCACTTCGAGAAAAGCTTGCCTGCCGATGGGGCCGGCGTCGGTGATGAAATCGCTGACATTCTCGATCTGATCAACCATTTTGCTGATATTTCGCGTATTGCGCAGCAATTTTTTCAGCAGATGCAGCAAATCCTGCGAATCAAAATGGTGCGCCACCTCATCGAGTTCCGTCACCGCCGATTGAAAAAATTCACTGCTGATGCGACTCAAATCATCTTTGAGCTCCTGCAATTCCTGCTGCCGTTGTGCCTGCACAGTCATTTGTGCCGTGAGCACATCCAGCTTGGCGTTAATTTCCGCCAATTGTTTTTCTATGTTTTTTTCGCTCATAATCACCGCCTTTTCCCTGCCATGTTCATCTGTGCTTCGATGGGCATTTCCGCCCCTTTCAGCAGTAAATTCCAGTAGACCCAGCGGAACATCATTTTACCCCAGTGGTTGGCTTTGGTTTCCTGCAGCAGCGAAAACGGACCGATACCGGGAAGCGGAAATTTACCGGGAAGCGGCTCAATATCATAATTGAAATCGATGAGAATACCTTTGCCGAAACCGGATTCGATAAAGCAGTTGGCGTGGCCATCAAAATGCGGCAGTAACGGTCTTTTATCAATGAAACGCAAAATGTTTTTATCGAGAACTTCCGATTGGAAATGGGCGACCGAACCTGCTTTGGAGGAAGGCAGATCGGTGGCGTCGCCGATGATGAAGATGTTTTCGTAATTCTTTGATTGCAGCGTGTTCGGGTCTGTCGGGATAAAATTCAGCTCATCGCCCATGTCCGAACGTTCGATGAGTTCATCTCCCATATTCGTGGGAATGGTGACCAGCAGGTCGTAATCGAGTTCTTTGCCATCGAAGGAGATAATTTTGTTGACGCTGCTGTCCACCGATTCGATGCCAAATTCCGGTGCCAGATTGATACTTTTGTTGTCGAGAAAATCACCGAGCAATTTGGAGGCTTTCGGTTTGGTGAAAGCGCCGGGCAGCGGCGTGGCAAAGGTGATCTCGACTTTATCGCGAATACCCTGCTCGGTAAACCACCAGTCGGCAAGAAAAACAAATTCCAGCGGCGCTACCGGGCATTTTATCGGCATCTCGGTGATATTGAGCACCATTTTGCCGCCTTCCCAATATTTAAGATAATTGGCCAGTGCCGTCGCGCCTTCGATGGTGTAAAAATCGAAAATGTTTTTGTGCCAGCCGTCGCCTTTCATACCTTCGGTTTCGCCGGGATGGATGCGTGAACCGGTCGCGATGATGAGAATATCGTAGGGTAAAATTTTGCCGCTTTCGAGTTTGATCTGGTTTTTTTCCGGCTCTATAATTTCGATTTTGGACATGATGATATTGATCCCGGCAGGCAGATAATCGCGTTTCGGTTTGATCACATCACGCTTCGAATAAATACCGAAAGGGATAAACAGGAACCCTGGCTGGTAATAATGTTTCTCGTCCTGATCAACGATGGTTATTTGCCACTTATCGCTATCCAGGGTGGGATAAAGACGATTGGCCATAATCGTTCCCGCGGTTCCGGCGCCGAGAATTAATAGATTTCTCATACTTCAGTGCTCCCGTTGTTTTCATTTGAATTAAAGTTATTGACTTCACATTTATTCGTTTTAATGGTGTCGTTACTCAGTTTATGTTTCAGATTAAATAGCAATGCTGTTAAATTATTGCATTGCGTTGCTTTCATATACATCGTACATGTGCGACAATTTTCTGAACGGCAGGAAACAGGAATTTGCGAATGCAGCATCCAGCAGGGTTTTGTCGGCGTGGCTTTAAAAATAGCACATTGGCTGCGCTCATTTTCAGAACAGGGCCGCAATTCCCAGCAGGGCAGCAGGCCCAGCAGCCGCCGGATACCTGCAAAGTTTAATCCCTCATCTTTGACAAGCCGTCGGATACAGCGCGCCCAAAGGATATCATCTTCACTGAAAAGACGCTGTCCGGCCGCCGTTTTGATGGGGATGAGAAATCCCTCGCGCTCGTAGGTGCGAATGGTTTCAACGGAAACAGCGAGTTGTTTTGCGATAAAACCAATTCGAAAAGTCTTTTCAATAACCTGATTCACAGCAACTCCGGATTAAAATATCGCAGGTATCAATTCCTGTAAAATTGTTTCCTGTATTTTTAATTACAGAAAATGCAAGAGCCGGGCCAAAAAACAAAATATTAATTATGCTGTTAAAATTCCACGATTTAGACTTATGATAAGTCTTGCTAATAAAGCGGATGTTTTTTGCAAAATTGGGAAAAGGCGGGTTTTATTCTCGCTTTCGGAAATTGAAAAGACTTCGACTAAACAGTGCACAGTTCAATATCAGAAATAAGAATCATCTTATTCTTGATGAGAGAATCCGGCTGAAGACCAGGCTTCTCCAGCGCTTCTGTGATTCTTTGGCAAAATTTATGAATAGCCGGGTTTTATCGGAAAAAATGAGGTAACAGTTTTTCATCATCGCTTGGAATGATATTTTTGTACGGCTCGCTGAAGGGATGAACCCGGATGGCACGTTTACTCGAAAACCTGCTTGGCGCGGAGCAAATTTGCCAGATTTCTCGCATATCGCCGGGCTGCGTTTTCATGAATGTGTAATTGATCGACGAAGTCCTCTGCCGGCGGCTCGATCGTTGAAACATCGACAGGATGGACGTTGGGCTTGGAAGCGCAGCGAGTGAGAATGCGGTTGAAATTTTGCCACTGCACCGGAGATATGCGGTTTTTCTCTGCCGGCTCGCTCAACCCTTCGATGAGTATAATTTGTACATCGCGGGCAGCAAGCCAATCGGTCAGATCGAAGAGTGAAGCTGCAAGCGGCCCGTCCGGATCGATGCGGTATGCGGTTTCCCAGCGTGGCCGTTGTCGTCTGGGTAGTGGTGTAAATCCTTTTTCTCCGACATTCACAGGGTCATATTGCCAGCCTTTTTTAAAATAATTTTTAAGCTCTGCGCGAAAACCGAAAATATAAAAATGGCTGAGAAAGTCGATGGTTGCCGCGGCAAGCGCCGATTGCTCGAAGGATTTGATGTAACCTTTTGTGCGCTCGCACACGGCGGTATTTGCCGAATTGAGATCATTGGGTGCGATGACGAGCACAGCTTTTCTGCTTTGTTTCTGCGGCCAGTAATGGAATTTCATCGCTGCGGCAACGCCGCGAAAATCAGGCCCGGCAATACCTGCATTAAAGGCGGTATTTTCGATACCCGACTCTGCCAGCGCTGCGTCAAAATCCGCCGGTGGAATATTGACGCATGAAATCGAGGTACCGATGAAATAGAGGTCGATCTGCGGCAGCTTTTTTAACTCCGCATTTTGCAGCCGAATGGTATGATTATACCACGAGCCGGTGGGGATTTGGCCGTCAGGAATGACCAGACGCAGGCAAATTTCGAGCAGCAGCAAAGCGCTGATCGCCAGCAGGCTTGCTACTGAAAAAAGATTTTTTACTTTGATTTGGAGCGTATTAAAACTGAAAATAGATAAAGGGGACATCATTTCCACCAAGAAGAATAATTGCGATGATCATAACGAGATAATAAGCTGCACGCAGGGACACCGGCATTCGCGTTATGGCCAGCGCATCAAAATGGCGCGATTGCAGCCATTCGAGCGGCAGGAGAAGTGCGACGAGCAAAAGCGGCAATTTCAGGGAAGAGAGCGGAAATCCACCCTGCCAGTGCAGCAGGCCGTTGAGAAAAATCCATGCAATATCAAAATCGGGGGCGCGGAAAAAAATCCATGTGAGCGCTACGAGATGAAAAGTCATCATGGCTGCGATCGTTTGCCGGCAATAAAAAATAAAATTGCGTACCGGTTTTTTTTGTTCACCGCGTAGCTCACAGATTTTTTTATGGGTGGCGAGATAAACGCCGTGCAATCCGCCCCAGACGACGAATGCCCAGTTGGCTCCGTGCCACAGGCCGCCGATGAGCATCGTGAGCAAAAGGTTGCGCAGGGTTTTACGCTTGCCGCAGCGATTGCCGCCCAGGGAAATGTAGAGATAATCCCGCAGCCAGCGTGACAGGCTGATATGCCAGCGCCGCCAGAAATCAGTGATGTTCGTTGCGAGATATGGCGTTTGGAAATTCTCACTGAGTTCGATGCCCATCAGCTTGCTGGCGCCGCGGGCAATTGAGCTATAGCCTGAAAAATCGCAATAAATCTGCAGCGAAAAGAGATAGAGTCCTTTGAGCAGCAGCAACGACGACTGCCCGGCCGGATTGGAAAATGCCGCTTCGACGAAAGGCGCGGCAGCATCGGCGATGGCTATTTTTTTAAACAAACCGATGAGGATCAACAGCACACCGTCCTGAAATTGTGCCGGTGTTACTCTTCTTTTTTGTTGAATCTGCGGCAGCAGCGTTGCGGCGCGCTCGATGGGCCCGGCCACAAGCTGAGGGAAATAAGTAACATACAGTGCAAAATCGACAAAATTATCGACCGCCTTTTGCCGCCGCCGGTAAATATCAATGGTATACGACAGCGTCTGGAATGTATAAAATGAGATGCCCACGGGCGGTAGAAGGCGCATGGTCGGCGTGTCGAAATTCATGCCGAACTGCTGTCCGAGAAGCACAAAACTATCGATAAAGAAATTGAAATATTTGAATATGACCAGTGCGCCGAGATTCATCAACAGACTTGCATAAAGCCCGGCCCGGCGTTTTTTCTCTTCGTTGGCGCCCTGTATAAATTGCCCGACAAAATAATCTACCAGCGTACTCGCCAAAATCAGGGAGAGAAAACGCCAATCCCACCAGCCGTAAAAGAAATAGCTCGCTGTGAGCAACCAGAGGTTTTGTGTCCGGTGATTGAGTATATAATAAACGAGCAGCACAGCCGGCAGAAAATAGAGAAATTCCCAGGAGTTGAACCACATTTAGAAGTTTGCCCGTTAGAAGATTAGCACATCGAAATAACTGAATATTATTATCGGAAAATTTGAGATTGTTATTTACCGCCAGCGGGGTGGCTGCGCGGAGTCTGCCGCGGTAATATTCTCCGGCACACGTGTAAAAGCGCATATTTATATCAGAAGTTGATTTGGGAAAAATCTGATTAATCCCCTGAATCCGTGTGCAAATATAAATTTTACACCCCGGCGGTAGGATGCTGCAAAAAACGCTGCAAGGCGTTGGCAAAATTTTCCCGATCCTTGCGATTGTAAGCTCGCGGCCCGCCCGTTTCAACACCACCCGTGCGCATTTCCGTCATAAAATTCCGTATCGACAAAATGTGCCGGATATTGGCGGCGTCATATAACTCGCCCCGGTGGTTGAGAACGAAGGCTTTTTTTTCGATCACTGCTGCGGCGAGGGGCACATCAGCGGTGATCACGAGATCACCTTCGCACACATGTTGGTGAATATAATCATCGGCAACATCCGGCCCGCCAGCGACGGTGACCATTTTGATCCCTGGTGAGACTGGAATTTTCAGCAATTTGTTTGCAACGAAAATCAGCTCACGGTTATTGCGGATGGCTGCACGGCATAAAATATCTTTCACCGGTTTGGGGCAGGCGTCGCCGTCGATCCAGATTTTGTTCATTTTAAAGCAGTGCCTTCCGGCACGGTTGTGAGAAATGCCATGCTTTTTTCCTCTGCAATCAGTCTGACATCGTTTAAGCTTGCGGGCAGAAACACCGATTGTCCCTGGTGGGAAAAAAGGGTAACGTTACCATATTTAATTTGAATTTTCCCGTTTAAAATGAGCAAAATTGCCACACTGTTTAATTTACAATGGAATGAATCGCCTTTTTCCAAATGATATCTGAAAAGTGAAAATTCCTCAACCGGCGGCTTATATTTTATCTTTGGTTCTTGCTTTGTCTGTCCGAAAATTTCCACAGGGCCGGCTTCGTATGTCAGAATCTTCAGCAGATTTATTTTGTCTTGAAATTTAGTCGTCAGGCCGGCGCGCACGACATTGTCCGAATTGGCCATGCATTCGATGATATTGCCGTGAATATAGGCATGGGGAATACCTGCGGGTATAAAAATCGCCTGCCCGGGCTGCAGAATGATATAATTGAGAAAAAAAACAGAGAATAGTCCAGCATCTGTTTCGGCATATTTTTGCTGCATCTGCAGAAATATATGTTCAGCCCGGCTGTGCACTGTCTGTGTGTCGAGACGTTTTTGCAGTTTTTCGATCGCCGATGACAGTATATTTGGCGCGGTCACCGTTTTTTGCAGGTATTGTGTAAAGAGTTTTTTTAATGTTTGCCGTCGCACTTGCGGCGATTTTTCTGCGGCAAGCAGGAATTGTTGAACGGTATTTGTACCGATAAATTCAGCAATTTCAGGATAGTTTTGCAGTGTTTGTGCAATCTCGGCCGTCGATCTAAACCCGGCCATCGCATGAAATTCGGAAAGGGCGATAGCAATTTCGGGTTTATGATTATCGTCCGGATAGTTTTCCGCATCAGCGGCATGCAGAGTAACAGCCTGTTTTTTATCCGGATGTGCTTGTATCGAAAGTGGTTGACCCGCGGAGAGAATTTTCAATAAAAATGGCAATCGGCCGCCGAACCGGGCCGCGGTTTTCGTCCCTAAAAAGAAATCCGGCTGTTGGGCAATCAGTCGTTCGAGAGAGTATTTTTCCCCGTCGATGACCAGCGTCGAAGGTGCGTTCGGGTGTGTGCCCATCCAGAGTTCGGCGAAGGGCATTGCAACATCGGTTTGTATTCCAAGAAATCGTGGGATAAACGCCTCAGCGCCTGTTGTGCCCCAGGCATAATTCTGAACTTTATTGACCATTAAAAATGGCTGCGGTTTCAGCATTGGAAGTTTGGGCAGGGTCATTCATTCCCTTTATTTAGTCTTTTAAATCGTGCCGGTGCAAAAGTAATTTTTGCGAATGCTGCACAGCAAATGGCGCGATGGTGTAACACGGTTAGACGTTGTCGCTTGCGGTATGATCCATTCACTGCTGTGCTGCGATTTGCTCCAACTCTTCCCAGCGCCGGTATTGAGTGGCGAGATCGGCTTCCACTGCCTGCAACCGTTTTTTAATGCCTGCAATAGCCCGGCCGTTTTCTTTGTAAAAATTTGGATCACTCAGTTGTGCGAACAGACCATTTTGCTCATTTTCCAGGGCTTCAATGATCTGCGGTAGGGTATCGAGTTCCCTGTTTTCTTTGAACGAGAGCTTGCGCGGCTGTTGTTTTGCCGGTCTTGTTTTGCTCTTTTTACTTTTTTTCTGCAGCCTGGAGGTGACGGTTTTCCGTTGTGTGAGAAAATCATCGTAGCCGCCGACATATTCATGAACGATGGCCTGGCCTTCGAAAGCGATGGTGCTGGTCACCACATTGTTGAGAAATTCACGATCATGGCTGACGAGCAAAATGGTGCCGGAGAACTCGACCAGCAGGTTTTCCAGCAGGTCGAGGGTTTCGGCGTCGAGATCATTGGTCGGTTCATCGAGCACGAGCACGTTTGCAGCACGGGTGAAAAGTTTGGCTAAAAGCACGCGATTGCGTTCACCACCCGAGAGCACTTTTACCGGAACCCGGCAGCGTTGCGAGCCGAACAGGAAATCCTGCAAATAGGCGATAATATGTTTTTTCGACCTGTTGATTTCCAGCATATCACGACCTTCGCCGACATTTTCGATGATCGATTTTTCCTCGTCGAGTTGATCGCGCAATTGATCGAAATAAGCGACTTGCAGACGGGTTCCGTACTTGATAAAACCGGATTGTGGTTCGAGTTCACCCAGCAAGGTCTTGAGCAAGGTTGTCTTGCCGGCGCCGTTCGGCCCGATGATGCCGATCTTGTCACCGCGCAGAATCAGGGTGGAAAAGTCTTTGAAAACAAGGTTTGCAGAATAGGAAAATGAGATATTTTTCGCCTCGATGACGATTTGACCCGAGCGCCCGGCTTCGTTTATTTTTATGTTTGCTGCGCCCTCGCGCTGCAGGCGGTTTCTCCGTTGCTGCCGCATGTTTTTCAGCGCTTTTACTCGTCCCTCATTGCGTGTGCGCCGGGCTTTGATACCGCGGCGAACCCACGCTTCTTCCTGTGCCAGTTTTTTTTCGAAGCGGGTATCCTCTTCGCTTTCAGCTTCAAGAAGGGCATTTTTTCGTTGCTGATAAGTGGCATAATCGCAGTCCCAATTATGCAGTGTCAGCAAGTCCAGTTCGATGATGCGCGTCGATAGTTTCTGCAGAAATGCACGGTCGTGGGTTACGAAAAGCAGGGTGCCGCGGTAGCGTAGGAGAAAATCTTCCAGCCATGAAATCGCCTCGATATCGAGATGGTTGGTCGGCTCATCAAGCAATAGTATGTCGGGTTCCTGCACCAATCCGCGGGCGAGTAGTGTGCGTCTTTTAAGCCCGGCGGAGAGCGCATTGAATTCGACTTCTGCATTGAGTGCCATGTGTGACAGGACGGTTTCGACTTTTTGGTGAATCTGCCAACCACCGCCGTGCTGCAATTGCTCCTGCAAACGGCTGAATCTGGTGAGGGTAGCGGCTGATGAATTTTGCGCCAGTTGCAAGCTGGCTTCGTGAAAATCATGCAATAAAGCAGAAATTTCTCCCAGCCCCGAAGCGACGATTTCGAAAACTGTCCCAGGTGTCTTTTGTGGGATTTCCTGTGGTAAAAATGCGACGCGTAATCCCTGTTGCCGGCGGATGCTGCCGCTGACAGGCGTCTCGTCGCCGTTGATCATTTTCAACAGGCTTGACTTTCCGCTGCCGTTGCGTCCGAGCAGGCTGATGCGCTCACCCGGTCCGATCTGCAGGTTTAAATCTTTGAAAAGCACGGTACTGCCGTAAGCGAATTCTATATCTTGCAAGCTGATCAATGCCATGGGGTTTAAGTTTCAGGTTGAAAGTTACACATTACACGTTTTCATATTCAAACGTTTTTAATTCTCCTGTATCTCGTTTAGCCGGCACAGTTTTTGATGATAGAGCGAATCGGTGTCCTGAGCTTGAAGGGCTCCCGCTTCGGCGAGCTCAGCCTCCGCCTGGTGTGCTGAACGAGGTACATTCTCCTGCGTGCGATCTATTTCGTTATACAATGAGTTATGCTAAAAACCAGAAGTGTCTGCCTTCTTCGAATTGACGTTTTAATAAATAGCGCTGGATTTCTGTGCGGGCGCCTTTTGTGCCGACGCAGCACAGCATGAGTTGTGTTGCCGGCGGAATTTGTTCGGGTGCAATGACTGGCCGGCCGAGATATTGTTGACCGATTTTTTTGGGGCTGATATCGACAAAAGCCTGTGGCAGCCAACCCCGGCTTGCGAGCGAACGGGCGTGAGTTTTGCCATCACGGCCGACGCCCCAAAATAGAAAATTGTCGTTTTTCTGCAAGATGATTTTTTCAATACATGCCAGTTTGCGCTCGCGAAAGGCCTGCGGCCGGTAAATCGGGCTGATTCGCGATAGTTTTTCGCCATGCTCACGCCAGCGAAAGAGTGTTTCTGGTACTTTAGCGAAATTTCCACCCGCGGCAAAAAGCCGCAATAAGAGATCATAATCCTCGGGGAAATCGCCCTTGCGGTAGCCGCCGGTTTGTATGAGCGTTTCTCTTCTCAGCATCAGGGTCGGATGAAGAATCGGCATTTCGATGAACATGTTATTACGAATTTCCTGCGGCGTGTTCAGGCTGTTTAGCCAGTTCACATAGTACTGCATACCTTCGGTGATGTTTCCTGTTGAAAAAATTTCCACACCGCAACCTGTGGCTGTGAGCGACTCATCGGATTTGAGCAAGCGGATTTGCTTGTCGAATCGTTGTGATAGTGAAATATCATCTGCATCCATGCGTGCGATGAACTGGCCTTTTGCCGCGGCAATGCCACGATTTAAAGCCGCGACAATGCCTGCATGTGCCTGTGTTAGAACCCTGATACGCTCATCTTTGAATGAATGCAAGATTTCTTTCGTTGCCCGATCGGCTCCGTCGTCTATGAGGATGAGTTCGAAAGCGGTAAATGTCTGTTTTAGAATGCTCTGCACAGCGGTTTTGAGCGTATCGTGTGCGTTGAACACAGGGATGATGACAGAAATTAGTGGATTTTTTTTGCACTGATCACGTTGTATTTTCATCAAAAACCTGGCGCAGTTTTCTGATCAGTGCTTCCGGTGAAAAGGGCTTCTGGATGAAATGTATGCCTTTTTGTAAAACACCATGATCGATGATGGATTTGTCGGTGTAGCCAGACATGAACAAAACTTTGAGATTTGGCAATTTTTTTACCAGGGAATCGGATAATTCACTGCCGCCGATTTTTGGCATGATGACGTCGGTCAATAGCAGATCGATACGCCCTCTGAATTCATCCACTTTTTTTAGTGCCTCTGCGCCGTTTGCCGCGACGATGGGTTGGTAGCCGTATTTTTTCAGCGTGATGACGACGAGGTTGCGCACGCCCTCATCATCTTCAACCACGAGAATGGTCTCGTCACTGTGAAGCCGGAGAAGCTCTTTTTGTTCCGCTTTGGTTGCGCTGCCTTTTTTTACCGCAGGGAAATAAACCTTGAAGATGGTGCCTTTGCCGGGTTCGCTGTAAACCCAAATACTGCCACCGCTTTGTTTGACGATGCCATAGACGGTAGAAAGGCCCAGGCCGGTGCCTCGTTCTTTCTCTTTGGTGGTGAAAAAAGGCTCAAAAATCCGCGGTTTGGTCGCCTCGTCAATTCCTGTGCCGGTATCGCTGACAGCCATCATCACAAACCGGCCCTCGCTGACATCTTCGTGCAGACGAACATATTCTTCGGTGAAATTGACCATTGCGGTTTCGATAATCAATTTGCCGCCGCGCGGCATCGCATCGCGGGCGTTGACGGCCAGATTCAGGATAACCTGCTCAATCTGGCTTGAATCCGCTTTGATTGTGCTGATATTATCATCATAAATCGTGCGCAAATCGATGTCTTCGCCGATGAGACGGCGCAGCATTTTCTCCATTTGCCGAATTAGATGGTTGAGATCGAGAATGACCGGGTTCAATATCTGCTTTCGGCTAAAAGCCAGAAGCTGGCTCGTGAGAGAGCTGGCGCGATAAGCGGCCTCTTTAATTTGCTGAACAGGTTCGAATGAGGGATCGTCCCGGCGCAGCTTGGCGAGCATTAAATCGCTATAACCGTTGATGATGGTCAGGATGTTGTTGAAATCGTGTGCGATACCACCCGTCAGTTGCCCGATCGCTTCCATCTTTTGCGACTGACGGAGTTGCTCCTCGAGTTTCTTTTTATCGGTGACATCGGTAATAACTGAGATAAAACCGGTGTGTCTACCCAGCGAATCCCGCTTAAAAGCCCAATCGACCTCGACATCAAATATGCTGCCGTCCTTCCGGACATTCTGTGAAATGAAGCGTTCTGGTTTAATTTGCTTTTGTACGAGATATTTAAAATACTGCTGCAGGTCGGTTTTCTCTTTTTCTGTTTTTTTGAAATCCCAAATATACATGCCGGTTATTTCGCCTTCATCATAGCCATGCATGTGGTTATATGCCCGATTGCTGAAAGTAATTTTGCCGTTTAGATCATTTTCCCGCACGCCATAGGGAATCGTTTCGACCAGAATACGGTATAATTCCTCACGTTCTACAAGCTGGTGTTCAGTTCTTTTCTGTGCGGTCACATCGCGCAGGAAGGCAGCGATGACTTTTTTATTTTCCCATTCGATGAGCATGGTGCTGACATCGACATTAATCCTTTGGTTGTTTTTACAAACGTGCTCACCCACGAACTGGGCCTTGCCCTCATGAAATATTTTTCCTATCTGGCGGGGCAGTTTTTTTCTGTAAACCGGGGCGACGAGTTGGGCGAGGTTCATCTGCATGAGCTCTTTTTCACTGTATCCCGTCATTTCACAGTATGAGGGGTTGGCCGACAGGATCTTGCCTTCATGGTCAACAAGTAGAAATCCATCGAGTGTGGTCCGCAAAATTTGCTGTGAATTCTTTAAATGTGATTTCAGTTTTTTCTCAATTTTTAGCCGCTTTTTAATTTCCTGCTTAAGGCTTCTATTGGTTTGTTTCAACTGGATCGTTTTATTTTCCAGTTTACGAATCAGCGTTTCGCTGTACTCCTTTAAAAAAACTTCTTCGGCCAGTGGCGCTTCCTGAACAGAAGAAAAGGAGTTTTTATCGATATGCCGGAGTACATTTTCCACCATGTGCAGGAATTCGCGCGGTTCGGTTGGTTTTACGATGAACATATCTGCACCGATACTCAGGGCAAATTCTTCATCTTTGGTATCCGTGTAAGTCGCGGTATAAAATACAAAAGGAATATGTTTCAGATTTTCATCTAACTGCCAGGCGCGGCAGAGGGAAAAACCATCGAGAACCGGCATGAGAATATCGGAGATGATCAAATCAGGCGGGTTCTCTCTCGCTTCAAACAAGGCTTCTTCGCCATTATGCGCCAGTGTTGTTTGATAGCTATGCCCTTTAAAAAGCGATTCCAGCATAAAAAGATTTTGTTCATCATCATCAGTGATGAGTATTCGCTTCATATCAACCTCAAAAGTTAATCGTGCAAAAACTTTCGAATATCATCGATAAAGGTATCGGGATTGATCGGTTTTTCGATGTAACCATCGCACCCTGCAGAGAGCGCTTTCTCCCGGTCACCGATCATCGCATAGGAAGTGATCGCGACGATGGGGATGTTCTTTAGCCCGCTTTGCTCTTTGAGCCGCCGGGCGACGGTGTAACCATCCATACCGGGCAACTGGATATCCAGCAGAATGAGCGTGGGCCGGCAGTTTTTCGCCATCTCCAGACCGTCGGGGCCGTTTCGAGCCTGAATGACTTTGTAAGCATGTTTTTCTAAAATAAATGTTACGAGATATAAGTTTTGCTCATTGTCTTCGATGATGAGAATTTCGGAAGCCATTGTTTTAGCCCTTCATTTTAATGGTAAATACAATGTGAAAGTACTCCCTTTTCCTACAGTGCTATCGACTGTAAGTTCACCTCCGAGAAGTTTTGTCAACTTTTTGCTAATGCTCAGTCCCAATCCGGTGCCCTCATGTTTGCGATCAAGTCCGGATTCGAGCTGTTCGAATTCATTAAATATTTTTGTCATGTTTTTTCGGGAGATGCCAATTCCCGTATCGCTGACAGCGGTTATAATTCTGTTGTTTTCGCTTCGGCAGTCGACGCGTACTTCGCCTGCCGAAGTAAATTTGATCGCGTTGTTGATGAGATTGACCAGCACTTGTTCGATGCGCCGCCGGTCGTTCACCAATGTGCCGAGGTTACCGGCGATGTGGTATTTCAGGTGTAACCGTTTTTTCTCCGCCAGTGGAATTAAGCCGGTGACAACTTTTTGTACCGCTTCGCGCATCGGGAATTTTTCTTTTGTAATGATGATTTGACCGGCTTCAATTTTTGAAATGTCGAGGACATCGTTGATGAGTTCGAGCAAGTGCATGGCACTGCTTTTTGCCATTGCGAGCTGTTTCGTTTGCTCGGCGTTCAACGGGCCGGAGAGCCCTTGCAAAATAATGCTGATAAAACCGATAATCGAATTGAGGGGCGTCCGCAGTTCGTGCGACATGCTGGCGAGAAATGCTGATTTGAGTTCATCCGCCGATTGTGCTTTTTTCACCGCTAACTTCAGGTCTTCGGTCATCGCTTCCATGGCGCTGTTCAGTCGTTCCACTTCATCATAGCGTTCCTGAATTTCCGCTGTTCTCTCCCTGACGGCGTCCTCAAGTTGAGCGGCATGGTATTGAATCTCTTCATACAATTGAGCATTTTTCAGGCTGGTGGCGATGGTGTTGGCCAGGGTTTCCAGGAAAACCGCTCGTTCCTCAAAATCGCGCTCCTTGTCCGAAGCCAGTCCGAGCACACCGATGACTTCTCCGCCACTGAAAACAGGCAAGGCTGCGAATGACCGCGAGCCGGCTTTTTTGCATTCATTCCAGGTGCAGCGTAAATCTTTGAAGATGTTGCGGCTGTACATGGCTTTTTGGTGTTTGACAGCTAAACCGCACATGCATTCTCCGACACGGTGTTCCGGCACTTCGCCCATGCGTACTTTTGCAATGAGCGGTTCAAATTTTTTCAAAATAAGGCGATCACCCTCACGATGGAAATAAAATGCGGCATCCGGGTGCACCGTTTCCAGCATGCCTTTTATTCCAGCCGCGATAACCTCCTCTACCGACAGGGTTCGGCTGACCTGCCTGCCGATTGCATTGATTGCGGCAAGTTCTTTGGTACGCTGGTTAATTTTCGCTTCATCTTTTATTTGCTCGGATATATCATGAACAAAGGCGGCGATGAGCTGTACACCGTCATTTTTCATAATCGAGATGCTGATGTTTAAATCGATAGTGTACCCTGATTTATGAATGTGTTGTGTTTTGAACTGGTCTGTACCACGGGCGATCAGGCGCTCGATCCACTGCTCAATTTCAACGGCAGAACGTTTGCCCTCCATTTGCCGGATATTCATCTGCAGCAATTCGGCCTCGCTGTAACCCACCATCTTGCAATAGGCCTGGTTTACTTTAAGAATCCGGCCTTGCTGGTCGGCAAGAATGAAACCGTCGAGCATGGTCTGTATAATTTGTTCATTGCGTATACCTTGTTTTTCTGATTCATCAACTCCGCTCTTTGTCGTTATTTTCCGGTCGAGCAGGATCAGGTCGGCATGATGCAACTTGAGAAATTGCATCATAGTATTGCCGCTTTCAACCGAATGGGTGATATAGCTCATTTTTTTTAACTGGTTTTCCAGGGTGCGACGGAGATGATTATCATAGGCAACGATTAAAATGTGCTCATCCATCTCTCTTCCGTTTTTTATTTGATTGGCCCGGATTACTTTATAAACCGGAGGCATTCGGGGAAATTTCAACGATGCATCAATGAAACAGCCATTGGAAATGGATCCCCGGAAATAATCATTTGAGCGACGGTATTTTAGCAGTTTTGAAGTCTGTATTTTGTCTGCGTCTGGTTGGGCAAATAATTGTGCTGGTCTGGTTTACCGTGACTTAAAATGTACGTTATATGGTCGCAAAAGGCAAGATTTAATATACTGCATCAGGATAGGGTTCTGATGAAAGAAATGTAAAGATTACGGCTGAGAACTTCGGTAGGCCAGAGATTGGGATAACGGTTTAACGATGCTTTTAAATCATCAATTCACCAGCCAAGTCTTTTGCGCAGAGATTTGCCGGCGCTGCGGCTGACAGGGAGTTGCGATTTGTTTTTGTCTCTGGTGGTGATCGTATAGCCTCCGCTGGAATCAGCTTCGATTTTATGAACGTAGTTCAGGTTGACGATCACCGAACGGTGAATACGCACAAATTTTTCCGGATCGAGCCGGGCTTGCAGTTGGGAAAGGGTGGGGTTGAGCAGATAGCGCCTGTTTTCCAGACAGGCATAGGTGAACTTGTTTTCGCTGGTGAAATAGACGATTTCATCGTCGGAAAAGATGATGATTTTATCACCGAAACGTGAGGCGAAGAGTGTAAGGCAGGCTTGCGGTGGTCGCCAGCGGGCGATCAATTCGTCGATAGCCGGTTTTTCGGTTTTTTGTCGAACGCGGGAAATGGCCTCCTGCAGCCTTTCCAGAGAGAACGGCTTTAGCAAATAATCGACCGCACGCAGTTCAAAAGCCTGCACGGCGTATTGATCGTATGCTGTGGTGAAAATCACCGCCGGCTTGCTTTTGATGAGCTGTAAAACATCAAGGCCAGACATATCTGCGAGATGGATATCGAGCAAGACAAGCTCCGGCTGCAACGCATCGATTTCGAGAATGGCCTGTTTGCCGCCGCCGCTGGTGCCGATGATTTCGATATCGCCGATCTGTTCCAGCAATCCCTGCAATCGTTGCAGGGCAGGTTTTTCATCTTCGATTAAGTATGTTTTCATTTTTGAGGGTTCAGGATTACAGGTTCGAAGAGGTAGAGCCTCTTCAACCACACTTCGATATTTTTTTGTATTTCAAGCTGTCTGCGGAATAATAATTGTCACAGTCGTTCCAGCGCCCCATTGTGAGTCGATTTTCAATTGGGCTTTTTGCTTATAAAAAAGATAAAGCCTGTCCTGTAAATTTGCCAGGGCATGATCCGGTTTGAGAAATTTGTTCTGCGTTGCCGGTGCGATGCCCTGGCCATTATCAGATATTTTGATCTCGATGTTCGTGTTGTCACCTGAGACCGTGAGTTCCAGCATCAGGGGTTTACTCTGGTCTTTCCAGCCGTGGCGCACGGCATTTTCGATGATGGGTTGCAGCAAAAAGGCCGGAACCAGCCAGCTCTCATCACTGTAGCCGAGTCGCCAATTGATCTGTAGATTTTCAGTAAATCGCGCCTGCAGCAGTTCGAGATAGAGCCTGGTGAAGCGTAATTCTTCCTTTAACGGCACTTTTTGCGTACAGGCATTTTGGAAAATGTAACGCATCAAATCACTTAGCTGAAGGAGTAAATTCTCGGCATTTTCCGGAGCTGTTCTGACCTGGCTGATAATGGTATTCAGGGCGTTAAAAAGAAAATGAGGGTCCATTTGTGCGCGCAAGGCCGTCAGCTCCGCCTGCTCACGAGTACGTTTGTGGCGCTCTTCCTGCCAGTGAACCTCGATGCGGCTGCCTAAGATAGTGGCGACGCTGATCAGCAGCATAAGCGCAAAGAACATGAGCATAAACTGTTGTGCAGCAGGGTGCACAAAGTCGGTGATGGAAACGGGTTGCGTCGGATTTTGCAAAGTTTCCAACGCTGCATTCCACAAAAAATCCAGCAGTCCATCCAGCGAAGTTTTTCCCCTCAGGAACAGATTTGCACGGATAAATAAACTGATTAAAATAGCACAGACGACGGCAATGGTGTAGAAAACCGCACGCAGAAACCATTGTTGCCCG
>JAJRYV010000139.1 GCA_024275575.1 bacterium | reverse complement strand
TTTACAAAGTGATACGAAAGAAATCAATAAAACATTTATTGAGAAAAATGTGGCTCATGGTGTAATTGTAAAGACAGATGGTTTCACATCCTACAAGTTTTTATCAGATCATTATCAACACCTACCTTATAAAATGTATGACAAAAAAGATAACGAAAAACATCTACCTAAGGTCCACATCATCATTGCTAATCTGAAAATGTGGCTTCGAGGGACTCACAATCCGTTGCCATACAAACATACTCAAAGGTACCTCGACGAATTTACTTATCGCTTTAATTGAAGAGGAAGAATCTTTAATATCTTTGAAAATCTTATGAATAGAATCGTCGCCACTGAAACTATTACATATAAAATGATAGTAGCATGATTAAACTAGCTGAGCTAACTAAATAACCGGACAAAATAATTAATAAAGAACTATTTTTATGGAACTTATAAACACAAAGTCTTTTTTACGAACTCGTCATAGTTTAAAAAACAATATTTATTTTACAGTGTAAGGATAAAACCAATTAAAGGGGAAATCCGTGATCACTTCTCACGCAAAGCCGTGAAGACGCCGGGATACGCAAAGAAAAACCGGGGTTTCGTTGCGTGCTTTGCACCTTTGTGTGAAATAAAAGGTTTTAGCCGATGATAAATTATAAAACGAAGGACACAAAATTCAAACTCAGTTATAAACCGGTTGCTTTAAACGCCGGATTTCTCCATCTTTTGATATTCTCATCACAAATAAACCAATATTCTCCGACACATAGACATAACGAATTTAATTTCATCCCGAATTGATTTAAATTGGAGGATCGCCATGTCCCGGTTGCGGGCCAATCTCTTCAGTTGTTTATTCTTGCTCTGTTTCATCACGTCTATTCATATTCATGCACAATCCACAGTAGTCGTACAGCAGGAGGTGATCCCGGTTGCCTATATCGACGACCCCGGACTCATCGCGTCGATTATCGAATCCAACCTGATTCCGGCAGATGCTGATTCCGTAAAAAAAATTCGCTTCATCGATATTACCAGAAACGGATTTGGTGATAACGATTTGCTGACTTTATTTCCCTCACGCCAAACCTATCCGTTCATCGTCGATGCGACGCTAGCGAATGTGATGCAAAGCTGGCATTTTAATACCGGTCAGCAATTGATTACCACAAACCGGGAACCGGAATTTTTTGAACACTTGCTGCCGACCGGCTTACAGAGCCGAATTTTGGCCGGTATTCTGCGCACAGTCAATCAGAATTATCACAACCTGCCGATTAAACTCTATTTTAGCCGTGATTCTACAGGTAGTGTACGCCTGGATTTATGGGGAATGGACACGACCGGCGCTGTGCTGAACTGGCATCCCCCGTCAATACGGCAAAGTCGTAGCACCGGCACAGACACCATTTATATTGTGCAGCGGGATACGATTTTTGTGTCGGTGAAAAGCCCGGAAAACGACTAAAAAAATACAACTTTAATTATTTGACCTGCTAAACCTTGATCCGGGTTGGTCATTTCGGTATCTTTTTCAATGGAGAAATCTTCTGCCATCAAATCAATTTTTCGATATTTCCATAAAAAGTATTTCTTTTAACTGCTGCAACCTCTATCTTTTCCGCTGGTTAAATCTGATTAAAAAACGAACCGCAGCACTGTTTAATTATGGAGTATCACTTTTAATGCCACCCCCTGAGACCGCACCGCATAACTATCCCGATGACGTTCAAATCGTCACTATTGAAAATCGTAAATTTCTGCTCATCGGCACAGCACATATCTCGCAGGAATCGGCTGACCTCGTACGCCATGTCATCGAAACGGAAAAACCGGATAGCGTCTGCGTCGAGCTCGATGAGAAGCGCTACAAGGCGTTGTCGCAAAAACAAAAATGGGAAGAGCTTGATTTAAAATCAGTGATCCGCCAGAAGCAACTGGCGACATTGCTTATCAATTTATTGTTGGGTTCATATCAGAAAAAACTGGGCGAAAAACTGGGCGTAACACCGGGTTTGGAATTGCTTGAGGCAACGAAAGCCGCTGCCGAGAATGATATCCCCATCGTTCTGTGTGATCGTGATATCCGGATCACTTTGCGGCGTGCATGGCACAGCATGTCATTCTTCAAAAAAATGCAGTTCATGAGTTCGGGCCTTGTGGGTGTGCTGGAGAACCCGGAAATTTCCGAAGAACAATTGCGGGAAATCAAGCAAAAAGATGTGCTCAACGAATTGATGCAAGAGCTCGGCAAGGTAATGCCAGTGCTCAAAAAAGTGCTCATTGACGAACGCGATACCTATTTAACGCAAAAAATGCTGGCTGCCGGGGGGCGAAAAATTGTCGCTGTCGTCGGCGCCGGGCATGTCGACGGCATGGTGAAAAAGATGAAAAAGCACCGCCCGATAGACCTGAGTGAAATCGAAACCATTCCACCGGTTTCACCAGTCTGGAAATGGTTTGGCTGGGGCATTCCCACACTCATCATCGCCTCCATCGTTTATATTGGCTTTCAAAAAGGGCCACAGGCTGCCGGTGACAATGCACTCTACTGGATCATTGCCAACGGTCTGCCGAGTATGCTGGGAACGATCATCGCGCTGGGGCACCCGCTGACAGTCATTTCAGCTTTTCTCGCAGCGCCAATCACCAGCCTGACCCCGGTGATTGGCGCAGGTTACGTCACCGCATTTGTGCAGGCCTATTTCAGACCGCCGCTGGTGCGGGAATTCCAGTCCGTGAGCAAAGATTTCAGCTCACCGCGCAAATGGTGGCAGAATAAATTGCTGCGTATCTTTCTGGTTTTTCTTCTGTCGGGCATCGGCAGCGCCATCGGCACCTGGGTCGGTGCTGTAGAGATTTTTTCCAATTTGTTTTAACGGAATTTTTTGGATTTGACCTTTAATCAAAAATCAAACAGCGGTTAAATATGTTGGCCTTGACTTTTTACTGGAATACCTTCCTTATTCTTTCAATCATTCTGCTCCTTTATCTGCGCATCCGATCGATTAGAACGCCGGTGCATTTTTTTACTTCGAAAAAAGAACCCATGGTGATCGCACACCGCGGCGGGCGTGGTTTATGGCCGGAAAACACTCTCTTTGCATTCCACAACGCACAGCAATTGGGCGTCGACGCTATCGAACTGGATACACAGCGTACGAAGGACGGCGTCTTCATTGTCATGCACGATGCCACCGTCGATCGCACGACCAACGGCAGCGGTCATGTCTGCGATTTTACTTTCGAAGAAATCCACACACTGGATGCCGGCTACCGCTGGACCACTGACGAGAAAACCTTTCCCTTCCGCGGTAAAGGCATCAGCATTCCGACGCTTGAGTCGGTTTTGCAGCAATTCCCAACGATGAAACTCAACATCGAAATCAAGGAATGTGACCCTGATGCCGCCAATGCGTTGCTGGAACTCATCGCCAAATATAACGCTGCGGAGCGGGTGTTGATCGGCTCATTTTTCACCCGCGTGGTGATTCGAACCCGCACTTTGAGCCCGCACATTGCCACCTCTGCCGGGCGCGCGGAAATCACCAAGTTTTTCGCGCTGCAACTGCTGGGGCTGGCCAGGTTTTATGCACTGCCGGTACACGCGCTCGAGGTGCCGGAATACGAGGGCAATTTGCGCGTGGTGTCGCAACGTTTTATCAAAGCCGCCCTGCGCCGCAATGCCTTGCCGGTTTATGTCTGGACGGTCAACGAAAAAGACAAAATGCGACAATTGCTCAATATGGGTGTGCGCGGCCTCATTTCCGATTATCCCGACCGGGCGCTGGAGGTGGTGCAAGCATTTGCTGAAAAGAGGGGGAAAAGTGTCTCCGTGGATGATGCAAGAACCGGGGATGACTTGCGGCAGAGTTAGATCTTTCTGGTTTTTGAAACCTGAAAGGTCTTAACCCAAGTTCACCACACTAAAAATAACTCTATCAATATAAACAACAACTTACGCCTGGTAGCCAAACGCCGATGGTCACTGCAGATTTTCAACTGACTGCATGGGTCGGGCCGCGGGGAGTTTGTGCGACACCCAGGGCGGAGTAAACCCTACGCTGAAAATCATCCGGTTTGGTGCACAGTCGTACGCGATGCATTTCGCCGGTTTCGGATTCCATTGCCACTATTACGCGACCGTGAGTGGCCAACAACTTTCTGATCGTTGCCCAGGAATAATTGCTATCGCCTTGCTTGAGCCGGGTGCGGGCGCAGTGCAAAAGATGATAAGCGAGAACCGTGATGAACAAATGGCTGTCGCACCGTTCTTCCTTCTGATGGAATATCGGCCGCAAGCCCATCTCG
>JAJRYV010000138.1 GCA_024275575.1 bacterium | reverse complement strand
GTTACCCACCAATTCTTGCATACGTTTTTTGGCTGCCGGTTTGAAATGACGCTTGACATACAATTTGCCGACGAGCTCACCCATAGCGCCCTGTACTGTTACAACAGCGCGTTTCCAACGTGGGCGTTGCTCTTTGATGCCGCGCAATTTCTGACGGTACATCTTAAAGTTTTCGCTGACGAAAGTATCGCTTAATAGCGGCGCCGCATCGGTGAGTATTCTCCAAGTAAAATAATTTTTCCAGTCGTTGAGGGATACTTTTTTGAAAATTCCATCCAAGGCAGTGAGATAACTCGGCTGGTAAACATTGATGCTGTCTTCACCGGCAAATCCCACCGCAGCGGCGTAAGCTTGCCAGTCCCAATCAGGCATCTTTTTAGCAAGACCGGAGATCGCCATTTTATTATATGTTTTCACCGGATCGCGGTTCTGTACACGGCTCCAGTGATTTTCCGCTAACATCTTTTCGATTTCAAGAATGCGCAATGCTTTTGCCTGGCCGTTTTTGAAACCGGCGAGTTCGAACATTTTGGCGATGTGCGCCACGAGATCAGCACGAAAATCAACATAGCGCTGGTCATCTTTCAAATAATAATCGCGATCCGGCAGGCTCAATCCAGCCTGATAAATATTGACGATATAACGTGTCGAATTCTTCTGATCCTGATTGATGAACGGAATGAAGAGCGACGGCACGTTTATGGTCACCAAATGACCCGCGTATTGAACCAGATCGGATTTGTCGGCGAGCTGACGGATTTTTTCGAATTCAGGCTTGAGCGGATTCACCCCGAGTTCTTCCAGCTTGAGACTATCCATGTAGCCGGCATACATGTCACCGATTTTTTGGCCGTCGCTGCCCTCATCTCCGGCAGCCTCTTCGATGATCGCTTTGAGGTTTTCCTGCGCCTTGTCGTAAAGTTTGGTGAATGAACCGTAATTATCCTTGTCTGCGGGAATCTCAAATTTATCCAGCCATGTTCCGTTCATGTAGCGATAAAAATCATCCTGCGGACGAACTGAGGTGTCCATGTGGGTCAAATCGATACCGGATTTTTGCGGTTGCTGCTCACAAGCAAGAAATCCGAAGGCAAGTAATAATAAAAAAGGGACGTACTTGTACATTTCCTCCTCCAAAAAACAGTTTTAGTCAATCAATTCAGATGCGCCGCTTTGTACGTTATCCAGGGGCACTGTTGACCCTTGCGAAGCTTCACCTTCAAATAAAAGGTCATCTGCATCAGGATTCCGATCAGTTTAGGTATGTTTTCTATCCTTCGCAAGGGTGATTATCTCACAGGATTTTTGCGTTCATTGAATTGAGGCAATTAAGTATTACCCGTGATAGACAGGAGTCCAGTGTAAATCGTTGTAAAAAATCCCGCGAAATTATAAACCCGGATAAACCGGCTTTATTGCGTGGTTTTGCCCGCTGCCGGTTTTGATAAATCCACAGCGCTGGTATGAAAAATATAGATATCGATGAGGGCGCGAACACGTGCGACCAATTCACGCAGGCGGGTGGGGAATGAAGTTCGCAGTGGCACCTGTTCGCAGGCATAACCGATGGCCTGCACTTCATTTTGCTGGGCTATAAACAGGGCGCGATACAGGTGAAAGCGGTTCGAAATCACGGTGACGGTGTCGATATGAAAAGCCTCGCGTGCCCGCAGAATACTGGTGAAAGTGCGATATCCTTCCGGGTCCAGTGTGATAATCGAATCGGGTACGCCCAGCTTTAACAACGCCTTGCGCATGGCACGCGGTTCGTTGTAATATGATTCCTGGCTCGAACCACTGAGCAGGAGTTGTTTGAGTTTGCCCTGATGATAGAGTGTGGCCGCAGCTTTTATGCGATTGGCAAAATATGGGTTGGGCGCACCGTTTGAACGAAATTTGGAGGTGCCGAGCACCAGGGCTGTCGAGTTCTCGGGCAAGTTGGCCAATTCGTCGCCTGAAAAAATTCGTTCATCCGTGCGTGCAATGATCCAGATGTTGCCAGCTAAAACAGCGATAACGACAAAAAAAACAAAAAAGAGTATCCACCACGCTGCACGATTCGTCACCACAATGCAATCCTTAAATTCTTAAACGATCAAATATTTCCCGACCATTCGCCATCTGTTCAGCCAGGATATGCTCGTCGGGGATTTAAGCGCACGTGCTGCCCCGGCAAGGAATTCCCGACAGAGTCGGTGGTGGGATTCTACGGGTTGACAAACAGGAAGAAAATCCCGCCAAGCAGATATGGCCGAACAGATACCTTTCAACGTTCAAACCTGCCACTATTTATTAAACGTCAAATGTACTTATTAAACGACGCTGCTGTCGGTAATCTGCACTCCTGTTGCTTTCATTTCACAGATTGCCTGTTCCGTATCCCCGGGGGAAAGCTCGACGCCGCGACAGGCATCGCGGATCAACGTTGTTTTGAAACCGAGTTCGGCTGCATCGAGCGCTGAAAATTTGACACAATAGTCGGTTGCGAGCCCGCACAGTGAGACTGAATCGACGCCTTTTTGTTTGAGATATTCTTCGAGACCGGTCGCTTTTTTATGGCCGTTATCGAAAAATCCACTGTAGCTGTCGATTCCCGGATCGGTGCCTTTGACGATGGTGTGTTTAATTTTTTTCGTATTCAAACCGGGGTGAAAAGCTGCTCCCGGTGAATTCTGCACACAGTGCACCGGCCATAAAATTTGTGGTAATCCGTTGAGCTCAATAATCTCTCCGATATTTTTTCCTGCATGATTTGCGGCAAAACTGCCGTGGTTTTGCGGGTGCCAATCCTGTGTTGCGATCACCAGCTCGAATTTTTCCTGCAGCGCATTGACAACCGGGATGATTTGATCGCCCTCTTTAACCGCCAGCGCTCCGCCGGGCATAAAATCATTTTGGATATCGATGAGTAAAAGTGCGTGCATTGGTTTTCCTCGTTTTTGACTTGTGAGCATTGCCTGCCCCACAGTCAGATTTCAAAATTAAAACCTTCTTCTTTCAGGGTTAAATATCTTTTTTCATCAAAACTGAAAAGCCGGGCAGCGCGGTGGGGCACCTCGGTCTGTCTCTCTTTTAAATCGACCAGCAGGTTCAGCCGGTCGATTTTTTTGCGAAAATTGCGTTTGTCGAGCGGTTTTTCGAGAATGGTTTCATAGAGCTGCTGCAATTGCGTCAGGGTGAATTTTTTCGGTAATAATTCAAATCCGATGGGCTGATAGCGGACTTTACTTTTTAATCGTGATAGCGCAACGGCAAAAATCTGTTCATGGTCAAAAACGAGCGGCGGCAAGGCATTCACTGCAAACCACTGCGCACGCACTGCATCCGAGGCCGCATGTGGCTGATATTCATTGAGCGCCACCAAACCAAAATAGGCAACGGTGATGGTATGGCCGCGCGGGTCCCGGCCGGGATTACCGAAGGTATATAATTGCTCGAGAAAAATATTCTCCAGCCCGGTTTCTTCTGCCAACTCGCGTTTGGCTGCTGCCTGCAGCGGTTCGTTTTCCGCGACGAATCCTCCCGGAAATGCCCAGCAGCCTTTAAAGGGTTCACTTTTTCGCTCGATGAGTAAAACATTGAGTTGCCTGTTCGCTAGCCCGAAAATGATGCAGTCAGCAGTCACGCTGGGGCGGGGATAATCATATGCAAATGACATCATTCCCCCGGATTTTTCCTGTTCGCGGCATTGGCGAAATCGTGCATTTCCTGCAACTCCTTTTCAAAACCGCCGGAAAGAATGGGAAAACGGCACCATGTTTTGGGGTCGAGATTTTCATCATCGAGATGAAATGATGGGGCGTAGCGCTCCCGTTTCCACTGATTGCGCGCCCAGAGCCGGAAAAAGCATTCGTTCCATAAAAGCAAATCCGCATCCGCATAAACGGTAAATTTATGCCGGAGAATTTGCAAAGTCTCAACAGGTGATCTCTTGTCGCGAATCGCCGCGCGCTCGATGGCATCGAGAATTTCGTAGGGCATGAGATCATCTTCATCGGTTTGCCTGCTGCTCGCCGGACGCAGCTCGGCGGTCGGCTGCTGGGCATTGACGAGACTTAAAGCAGGAACCGGCGCCAGGTCTGCTGGGCCGGATTTTTCCAACCAGCGCAACCAGTGGCGCAGATAATTTTTGTCGATGCCGGCGATTGGGGAGAGGCCGCCGCTGGTATCGCCATCCATCGTGGCGTAACCTACCGCAGCCTCGGAGCGGTTGCTGGTGGAGAGCAGCAGGGCGCTACGAATATTGGCGAGTAGCCAGACGCCCGGCGCCCGCACACGCGCCTGAATATTTTGCAGTGCGATATCGTCCTTTTCCCACGAAAGCGGCCGCCCGATAGCGCCGCTGATAATATTTTTATAACCTTCCACCAGCTCGTCAATTTCAAGGGTATAAAAATCAGCATTGATGGCGGCAGCCAGTTTCTGTGCGGCATTTTTGGTGATATCTGAACTGTTGCGCGTTGCCTGATAAACACACAACAAAAGTTTGTGTTTGAGCTGTTTGAGCGATTTGATCTTTTCACTGTCCGGCAGATAGGCCAGTTTTTTGCGCAAATGAGAGAATCCGAGTGTTTTGCCTGCCCTTTCGATCATTAAATGAATGAGGCATGCGGTGGCGGATGAATCGGCGCCGCCACTGAGGGAAACCACAAAACCGTTTGAGTGGCTTTTACGCATATAATCGAACAGACCCAGCGTGACGGCGTGGCTGAATTCTTCCTCTTTTGCCGTGGCTTTGAGTGGATCGAGCAGGGGGGAGGTGATCGTTTCAGGTGATAGTTCGATACGACAATCGACAGCGATTCGCCGGCCACATTCTTTGAGCTCGGGTTGAAAACTGCTGATGCGCATCTGATTTAAACGCGGTAATTGCAAGTCGACGACCGCCGTCGTCAGTTCGAAATCGCGGTAAGAAAACAACGGGCCGTCGGCGAGCATTTTCCCTGCGCTGGCAATCAGGCAACCACCGTCGTAAATGACACGCCCAGCTTCATTGCCCAGCATATTGCAGTAAACATAAGTGGCATTAAAAGCGCGCGAACCCTCAAGCGCATAGCGTTTGCGGATTTCATGTTTGCCAAAAGCAAAATGACTGGCGCTGGGATTGAGAATCACATCGACGCCAAACTGCGCCAACCGGCTGCCGGAACGGTTGCCCACCCAGGCGTCTTCACAGATTTCAAAACCGATTTTGATGCCGTCGCAATCGAAGAAAATATCACCAACCGGCCAGGTTTCGCCAGCGTGCTCCAACATCGTTTTTACGCCCGCAGGCCAGGGTTTGAACCAGCGGTTTTCATAGTGCACACCATCTCCGGCGAGAAACTGTTTCGCAGTAAACCCGCTGATTTTGCCATTGGCGACGAGACAAGCCGTATTGAAAACGCCATTCTGCAACGCCAGCGGCAGACCGACCGCAACGATGATATCGCGGCAGGCATTTGCGATTTCGAAAAGTTCATCGAGCGCCCGCTGGTGCAGACTGTGAGAATGGAACATATCCTCGCAGCCATAGCCGGTGATGCAGAGTTCGGGGAGACAGAGAATGGCCACTTTTTCTCTTTTCGCCCGTGCAATGGCTTGCAGTATGCTTTTGCGATTGCTGTCCCAAGCGAGCGGTGTCTGGTTGAGCGCCGCGGCAGCGATTTTAACTGGTTTCATCTTTATCGCTTTTTGCTGAAATGATGGGTTTTTTAGCCATGGATTGACACCGATTTTTAATGAATTTATTCATCTCAATTCCCGCGCATATTTTTCCCCCGTGCCTCAAATATGAGTTTGGTTTTGAGTTGGTCGAGTTTGCGTTCCAGCCCCACTGGATATTGATGTGGATTGACAAAGCGTTTGATGCCGGCATGAAATCCACCGAGTTGGGTTCGGGCGTACTCCCGCGACTGGTGAATTGTCGGGGCTGAATAAACAAAATTGCCTTGGCGGAAAATGGGTTTGAGCAGGTCTTCGAATGCCGCATCAGCGTGAATCAGCTTCTGCCGCGTATAGTCTAACGGGTCGATGATGACGGGATTTTTTATATCGCTGATGTTGAGGTCATAAATCGCGTCGGCGATAAATTCACCCTGATATTTGTAGCGTCGCACCTGATGGATGCCCGGGTTGGAGACCTTCTCACGTTGTTCCGACAGTTTGATTTTATACTGCCAATCGTCACCCGGCTGCCGCAGGGCTGCCAGTTTGTAAACCCCGCCGAGCGCCGGTTGATCCCAGGCGGTCGCCAGACGTGTGCCCACGCCCCAAACGCCGATTTTCGCACCCTGCTCTTTCAGGCTGCCGATAATTTTTTCGTCGAGATCGTTGCTGGCGACGATGACGGCTTCGGTGAAACCGTTTTTGTCAAGAATTTCACGCGCTTGAATGCTGAGATAAGCCAGGTCGCCCGAATCGAGGCGGATGCCGCCGAGCTTGAATCCTTTGATCTGTAATTTTTTGCCGATCTGCACTGCTTTGCGCACGCCTGCAATCGTATCGTAGGTATCAACGAGAAAAATGCAGTTGTTGGGCATGGCGCGGGCGTATTCTTCGAAAGCTTCGGTTTCCGATTCGAAAGCCATGATCCAGCTATGGGCGTGGGTGCCGCGCACCGGGATGTTGTAAAGCCGGCCGGCCAAAACATTGGAGGTGGCGTCGACGCCGCCGATGTAGGCCGCGCGGCTGGCGGTGGCCGCTCCGTCGATGCCGTGGGCGCGACGCAGACCGAATTCCAGCACCGGTTCACCGTTTGTGGCCTGGCAAATACGCGCCGCTTTCGAAGCGATGAGTGTTTGGAAATTGATGATGTTCAGCAGCGGTGTTTCCAGTAATTGACACTGGATGATCGGTCCGGTAATACGCACGAGCGGTTCGTTGGGGAAAACGACGGTGCCTTCGGGCATGGCATCGATATCGCAGGAGAAAGTCAGGTTTTGCAGGTAATTTAAAAATTCTGCGGCAAAAATCGGGTAATTATCATTGCCTTTTAATGTGGCCAGATAAGCGATGTCGTCAGCAGTGAAATGGAAGTTTTTTACATAATCGATGGCTGTCTGCAAACCGCAGGCGATGGTGTATCCGCCCTTGAACGGATTGGCGCGAAAGTATAGATTGTAGGTGCCCTCATAGTGCGCTTTCTGCGATTTCCAGAAACCGTAGGCCATCGTCAGTTGATAAAAATCGGTGAGCAGCGCCAACGAATGGCCATAGAGGGATTTTAAGGTGTTCATCGCATTCTCCGGTTAATCTTGGTGTGTAATTTACACCAAGTCCGGCAAGATGCAAGGGAAATAACGTTTAAACGGGACAGGTCACGTGCCCACTTTCAAACGTTTTCCAACCGGTTCAGCGCACTCAGCATCGCTTTAAACGACGACAGGCTGATACTGGAATCGAGTCCGGCGCCGAAGGCGGTTTTTTCACCAACTTTCAAGCTGATATATGAAACAGCGCGCGACGATGAACCGTGTTCCACCGCATGCTCGTCGTAGGATTCGATGGTGAAATCGAAATCGAGCTGCTCTTTCAGGCCGTTGGCAAAAGCATCGATAGGCCCATTGCCTTTGCCGGCGATGTAGGTTTGCACGCCGTTCATGTTGACGACGGCGTTGATGGAGGTTTTCGCTTTGGCGTTGCTGCTTTCCTCTTCGGCGGCTGTGTGAATCGAACACTGTTTTAAGGCGTAAGGCGAGGTGGTCTGCAGATATTCCTTTTTGAAAATATCGAGAATGGCTTTGGGATTCAATTCGCCGCCTTCTTTGTCCGTCACTTTTTGCACAATTCGCCCGAATTCCGGGTGCATGGTTTTCGGCAGCTTGAGCCCGAATTCCTGTTCCATGAGGTACGCTACACCGCCTTTTCCCGACTGGCTGTTGATGCGGATAATCTTCTCATAAGTCCGCCCGACATCGCCGGGATCAATGGGTAAATAGGGGACGTTCCACAGCGGTGAACCGACAGTTCCCCGCGCCGCCATGCCTTTGCTGATGGCATCCTGATGGGAACCGGAAAAAGCAGTGTAAACCAGTGCGCCCGAATAAGGATGGCGCGGGTGAACCGACATGCGCGTACAGTGCTCATAGGTTTGCAGAACTCGATTGATATTGGAAAAATCGAGCCCGGGATCGATGCCCTGGGAAAATAAATTGAGTGCAACTGTGACGATATCGAGATTGCCGGTGCGCTCGCCGTTGCCGAACAAAGTCCCCTCAACCCGGTCGGCGCCGGCCATCAATGCCAGTTCGGTAGCGGCAACGGCGGTGCCACGGTCGTTGTGCGTGTGCAGACTGATGATGAGGTTTTCGCGGTTTTTCAGATGTTGCCCCATCCATTCGATCTGGTCTGCATGAATGTTGGGCGGACAAATTTCCACTGTTGCCGGCAGGTTGATGATCACTTTATTCGTCGCACATGGCTGCCAGATTTCAAGTACGGCGTGACAGATTTCCAACGCATAATCGAGTTCGGTAGCGGTAAAACTCTCCGGCGAATATTGAAAACGAATGCCGGGGTTGTTCGATCGCGATTTCAATTCCTGCATCAAATGTGCGCCTTTTGTGGCGATCGCTGTAATCTCGGCCTTTGCCGCCCCAAATACTACTCGCCGCTGCACCGTCGATGTTGAGTTATACAAATGCACGATGACGTTTTTCGCCCCTTCGACGGCCTCGAATGTTTTACGGATCAGGTGTTCGCGCGCCTGGGTCAAAACCTGAATCGTCACATCCCCGGGAATACGGTTGCTTTCGATGAGTTCGCGTACAAAAGCGAACTCCACCGCCGATGCCGCCGGAAAACCCACTTCGATTTCCTTAAATCCCACTTGCACCAGCAGATTGAATAATTTAAGCTTTCGTTCGAGGTCCATGGGAATCTGCAACGCCTGATTGCCGTCGCGCAAATCGACGCTGCACCAGGTTGGCGCCTGTTCAATGATTTTGCCCGGCCATAACCGGTCTGCCAATTCAACTCGCGGAAAGGCACAGTATTTTTTAACTTTGTCAGCTTCCATTGTTCAATCCTTTTTCATGCAGTTTAGGTTTAAATTTATGTGGGCGGGGTGATAACAAAAAAAGCCATGGTTTAAATCTCCATGGCTTTTTTTATCGAAGTTGATGAATATATGATCGCTATTCTACCATGGAATATGGACTTTACCCGGGAGCAGCAGTCGCTCGAGTAGGGAAATGATGAGAATGTGTAGATACAGATTAACCATTTTTTTGTCCAATTGCATTCCATGCTAAAAAAATTTCAGCAATTATATTGTTTTCTTTTATTAAATGCAAGTAATTCCTCGGTTTTGCAAAACTTTTTAAATCGGCTTTAGCGGGAAAGCGGCAATTGAATTTCGACAGTAGTTCCCTCGCCTTCTTCACTGCTGACCCTGATTTCACCGCCATGCTTCTGCACCGTATCGTAAGCCGTCGCCAGGCCGGTTCCCAGTTTAATGCGTTTGCCGTCACCTGCGGAAAAGCCAAAATCAAAAATGTGCTGCAATTTTTCCGGGGAAATACCCTTGCCGTCATCGGTAAATGAAATGAGAATCCTATCATCCTGTTGCGCAGTGCAGATCGTCAAAGTACCACGGTCGTGCATCGCCTGGATGGCATTTTTGATCAGTGCGAGAAAAACCTGATTGAGCAGCGCCGGGTAGCAGCCAATCTCCGGCGGTGCGACAAATTTTTTAATCACGGTAAGCCTGCCCTGCATTTCCCGTGTCAGCAGGGTCAACGCGCTCTCGATACCCGCATGGATATCGACAACCTGAAAATCAGCCTCATCGAGGCGGGCAAAATTTTTCAAACTGTCGACGATGAGCCTAATGCGTTTGCTGGCGGCAAACGTTACATCGATATTTCGTCGTAGGAGCCGGGTCACTGTTTCCAACGGCACAGTCTGTTCGCCATCGCGGCCATTCTGCTCGATATTTTGAATACAGCGCTCACAGACATCGGCGGAGCTCTGAATGACGCCGAGGGGATTGTTGATTTCGTGCGCCACACCGGCAACCAGATCACCCAGGGAAGCCATTTTTTCTTTCATCAACAATTGCTGTTGCGTTGCATGCAATTCTTTTAGCGTATTTTGCAGATGTCGGTTTTTTTGCTGAATTTCTTCTTTCTGCTGCTCCAAATGCCGGGATTTGCCTTGCAGCTCTTCATTGGTCGCTTGCAAAACAAGCTGCTGGCTTTTGAGCTGCGATGCCTGATCTTCCATCTGATCGCGCGCCTCGGCGAGCGCTTTGGTCATAAGATTAAAAGACGCTGCCATGTTGCCGATCTCATCTTTACTGTTGATCGCCAGCCGCACGCTCAAATCCCCGGTAGTTACTTTTTTCGCTGCCTGCTCCAGCTCTTTTACCGGCACAGTGATGTAACGGATAAAAATCATCGTGATGATGGCGGAGAAAATAATCGTGAGAATGAACAGGGAAGTAATGACTTTTCGTGTCGAGAGAAAGGCGGTTTCGGCTCTCTTGGCCGCTTTTGATGATTCATCGCGATTGACGTGCACCATGCCTTCGAGGTCGTTGCTCAAAAGTTTATACACCCTTTGCCCCTGGCTGTTGAGTAGTTCGATGGCTGCCTGACGTTTGTTCGCCGAAGAAAGCTCGATAAATTCGAAGGACAGATCGAGATATTGCTCCCATTTTTCATCGAAATGCAAATAAAGACGCTGTTCACGCGATGCGTAGAGGGTCTTTTTTTCTGATTCGGCACGCAGCGAATCATAGGCGTCGATGTTGGCATTGATTTTATCGATGAGTGCGATCATTTCCGCCTGTTGCTCCCGTTTAACCACTTCGTCGATAGCGATGGCGTGCTGTAACTGGTGTACGTACAAATTCGAGGTATGCAGATTGATCTCGGAAATAGCGGAGATACGCGGCAGCCAGTTTGAGGTCACTTCATCGATTTCATTCTGAATTTCACGCATTTTGTGAATACTGAAAAAATTCAGGCTCGCCATGATAAATAGAATCAGGCCGAAGCCGAGAGTCTGTTTTGTACCCAGTTTCAGATTTTTATAATGCATATTTTCTGTCCGCACGAATCATACTTTTCATCGGGCTGTCTGGCAAAAACGTCGAGTAAAAGGTCTGATCAATCATTTTTTTAATGGAATGGTTTTGAGAACTTTCACCGAGTTGTCGACAAATGTCTGACCGATAAAGCCGATGGCCCCCGGCGTTGAAGCCACTTCGAGCAACATTTGCTTTTCCGTTTTCATTGCTTTCGGCGGCGCGCCTTCTCCGGCAAGCATGTTTTTCATCCAGATCGATTTCATCCGCGAGGATGTCTTGCCTAAATATTTGTAAAATATTTTTTTCACCGCCTTTTTTTCTTTTAGATCGAAAACCACCACAGCCGTACCATCAGGCCATTTTTTGATATCCCCGATATAAAAATCGAGCAACTGTGATTTTTTTATTTTTTCAACCGGCACATCGCGGTGGGCGATCACCGTGACCTGTGCGAACAGTGGCACGGCCAAATTGAACAATAAAAATATCATGTAAATATATTTTTTCATCGCAAGGTTGCTTTAAAATCCAGCCATAATTTAAAAGAAAACAGAAATCGCGGCATCATAATAATTACCGCGAGCCCGCCCGATATTCACCTTGTTCAACCAGGTGTTCGACAGGACTTTGCCGCTTTGCAGTTTCAAAGTGATGCGTTCACCAACGGGGCAGGAAACCCCCAGCGAGTAAACCGTCATTTTCGATTTTACCGGCAGGGCCTGTTGTTGAATCAACCAGTAGGTCAAATAGGCGCTAAACCATTCACGATACTCGTAATTCACCGTCGTGTAAAAAAAATCGCGGTCAAAATTGATTTCATCGTTTTTATCATGATAGTTCACATGAATGTATTCACTCTCGATCCCGGCCCGGTCAAAATGGTATTGCGCATCGATGCCGAAGCGCACGCGGGGAATTTCACCGTAATCATCGCGCCCTGGGATTTTTATATCTTCGATGGCCGCAAGCTGACTGTAACGGTCGTAAGTGAAGGATAAACCTGCTTTTAAGCCTTTGCAGCGCAGGCCGAAACGGCCGCCGGCCATCATCGTACCTGTGGTGTCGATGCCTGTTTGCCCCTTGCCCGGATCGCTGTTGATATTGGGCCCGTTGCCGCCGAAAACAGCGTAATCCACTTTCACGCCACGCCAGGGCACATAACCTGAAATCTGGATATTGGCGCGATCCGGCGCAAATTCGTCGACGGTGATGAACTCCTCAAATGAAGTTTCATAAGCAATCGGCCGAATGATGTAGGGCAGCAGCGGTGTTTTGTTTTTTATTTCGTTAAGATGATTAAAAACAGGAGTATGTAGGCCAAATTTAATGCTCAGCGCCGCACTGTGGCGATAACGCACCCATGCTTCCTGTAAATTCAGAGCGCCCCATTGTCGGGCGGATGAATAATTATTGAGAATTTCAATATTGATTAAACTGGTCCAGTTTTTCGCCAGGTCTTTTTGCAAGAACAGGTTCAGTTGCTGCAGGGCAAAGGTGTTCAAAACGCCGATTTTCCGGTTTAACGATTCCTGTTGTACGATGTTTTGAAAATAGCCGAATACCTTTAATGGGCCATCACCACTGCTTTGTGCTAACAGGCGTGCAGTGCAGAAGAGGCAAATTATCGGCAGTATTTTTTTCATCAGGTTTGCGATTCCTTTCAAAAGTAGCTGGAAATCGCCACGCTGGCGATATGGAAATTTGGCGAGTTAAAAACAAAATCATCGGATCGGAAATTCACTTTGGCGAACTGCACTTTGAATGTGATTCGATCGCGGAATGAGTAAGCGACGCCCAATCCTGCGGCGGTATATTCCACCTCACCGAGGGGTTTGAGATGCTCTTCAGCGTTCCAGTAGCTGAGGAAATAATAGAACTTCTCGCTACAATGGTGGCCGAGGGTGCCGTAGTAAAAATATTTGTTAAAATCGAGTGCAGTATCATCACTGCTGAGGCGCACAGCGATGTATTCAGATTGAAAGCTGAGATCCCGCCAGTCAAATAAAAAATCACCACCAAAACGGTAGCGCGGCAGCAGGTTCAAATCGCCGTTTGTCAATCCGGCAAATGATTTGTATTTGTTGGTTCGGTCATAAGTCATCGAAAAACCGACTTTTATTTCGCCAAATCTGGCGCCGATCCGTCCGCCGTAGGAAAACGTGGCTGTGGTATCAACGCCTGATTGCTTTTTATGATTCTCGCGATGAGACGGGATGAATGCTTCGCCGGTTGCTCTTTGCCCGAATGCCCCGCTGCCGATGTTGGGGCTGTTGCCGGTGTGCAGGGCATAATCGAACTTCAGGCGGCCCAAAGGCAGGAAACCGTAAATTTGTACGAAAGCCTGTTGCGGCACAAAATCCTCGATCTCGATCAGTTCGCTCAGCGAAGCCTCATAAACGAAAGGCCGGGTGATGTAGGGCAGTAGCGGTGTCTTGTTTTTGATCTCATTCAGGTGGTTGAAAACCGGAATTTGCAGGCCGAGTTTCAGGTTGAATTTTTCACTGTTGCGATAGCGCACCCAGGCTTCTTCGAGATTGAAAGCGCCCCATTTATTGGAAGTTGAAAATGAATTGATCATCTCGAAATTGACCAGCGCAATCCAGTTGGATGAGAGCTGCGTCTGAAAAAAAAGATTGAACTGATCTGTGTTGAAGGTGTTCGATGTGGCGCTGCCGTCATTTTTCTGCTGCGAAAAACTGTTCTGAAAATAGCCGAATATTTTTATCTGCTCGAAACTGGTCTGCGCGAGAACAGGTTCCCAAGGCTGAAGAACAGCTGTCAGTACAAATAAAAGCAGAGTCTTTGATTTTGACCAGAAATCCCGCATATTAAGCCAATTCATTTTTGCCGTCAGTTATATCACCCGGTTTTCAGCTCATTTTGAGCCATCTAAAATAGAAAAATCTCGATTTCAATGAAAGAGAAAAGATACCACATCGCGCTTTCTTTTGCCGGCTCGCACCGGGATCATGATAATTCTATGATATCTGTTGGCCCGTACAATTTTTGAATATAGAGCGAAGCTCAGGCACTATTTATTGGGAGGATGCTGAACAGACACAATTCTATTGTTTCAAACCTCTGGAAATCTTACTTTTAGAAACAACCGGCTCCACTTACCCAGTTCAATTGGCCACAACTTTGTCCGCCTGAATTTTAAAATGTAATTGGAAGAGAAATGCTGAAAAAGTATAGCGCAGTCGTCCTGTCTTTTTTATTGATCGGTGCTTCGAATTTTGATTTTTCCTGGTTTCACATGCTCGATAACCGGCTGCTCGACTCCTTTTTTAAAATACGCGGCACATGCGAAATGCCGCAAGATGTGCTTTTTGTCTACCTCGACGAACAGGATATTCAATCCCTTGGCGGCTGGCCACTGACCCGCGATTACTGGGCTTATGCCATTCATCAGGCGACGGATGCGGGTGCCCGTGCTGTCGCCATCGATGTTTTATTTTCGACGGAAAACCAATTGTACCATGAGTTCGATCAATCGTTGGTGGAGATCGCTGCAGCCGGTAAAAATCTGATTTTACCGCTGGTCATCGATATTTTGCCACGCGGTGACAGCCTGCTCATCGGAGAAATTGCAGCACCGTTTTCCGCTTTGCGTAAAGCTGCCAGGGCGATCGGTTTTGCCAATCTCGGCAATCAGCCCACTGTGCGCGAAGTCCCGGTGATGGTTGCGAATGACAGCTTGCAGTTTTATTCATTCGGGATTGAAATAGCGCGAGCGCTATCCGGCCGTACGGGCGAAGAGTTCAACGCACTTCTCCCCGAAAGCGAAAAAATCCGCGTCAATTTCGCCGGCTATTCGATGACAAAATATGGCATGAGTTTCGTCTTGTTTTTACAAACGTTGCGCACAAATCCCGGCTCACTTGATTTGGCGGGCAAATTCGTGCTCATCGCACCGGTGGCGCCGGGATTGCCGATTGTCCGGCAAACGCCTTTTGCACCCGCAGTGCCGGCCGCATTGATCCATCTCAATGTCGCTGAAAACATTGTACAACAGAATTATCTGTGCACTTTACCCTGGCTTTTTGTCGCCATAATCATGGCCATTCTCTGTGCGCTGGCATGGGCGCTTAGCACAACGGCCCTGCGAAAGTATTGGTATTTCTACCTGCCTGCAACGATTATCGTTTATCTCATTGCCGCATTTTTAGCATTCGCGCTGCTCTTCACTGTGGTGCCGGTTTTTTATCCGTTGTGTGCATTTGGGGTTTTGTTTTTTGTCAATTTTTGGGTGGCAGAGAAACTGCTGCAAAAGGAACTCAACGATCGGGCTGCTGTGCTGAAGTCGGAGATAAGTCGTACCCAACAGCAAGTTGCAGCCGCAGAAACGGCCTTATTCGAATTGCGCAAGCAACAGCTCGTTGAACAGCAGAAATCGAGTGTGCTTTCATGGGAAAATGAAAACAAACTGCTGGCGCAACAAAAAAAAGTCATCGCATTAGAAAAGCAGTTGCGCGATCTGCAGGTGTGTGAAGAAAATAAAATCGTCGATTCTGTTCCGGTTCGCATCGCCAGCATCATTCATGCAGCCGACAGCCCGCTTACGGCCGTGATCAATATGGTGCAAAAAGTTGCGGCTGATGATATTCCGGTGCTCATCAGCGGGGAGACGGGCACCGGAAAAGAGGTGATCGCCCGGGCGATTCATGCGCAAAGCCGGCGCAAAAGCAAACCTTTTATCGCCGTGAACTGTGGTGCGTTGCCGGAATCACTGCTGGAAAGCGAGCTTTTCGGACACGAAAAAGGAGCTTTCACCGGGGCGCAGAGTTTACGTCGCGGCCGCTTCGAGCTCGCCGATGGCGGCACTATTTTTCTCGATGAAATTAGCGAAACCAGCCCGGCTTTTCAGGCACGCTTGCTGCGGGTTTTGCAGGAAGGATCGATCGAACGCCTGGGCAGCGAACGCAGTATCAGAATCGATGTACGCTGTATTGCCGCCAGTAATCAGGATATTAAAAAACTGGTGGATGCAGTGAAATTCCGCGCTGATTTGTACTACCGCCTCAATGGTTTTCCCATCACCATTCCGCCTCTGCGGCAGCGGCAAGAAGATATTCCGCTGCTGGCGCGGCATTTTTTAGCCAAATACGAATATGCACATTTGAAGATTTCCAAAGCAGCGCTGGATAATCTCTGTTTTTATAACTGGCCGGGCAATGTGCGCGAACTCGAAAATACCGTCCGCCGCATGGGGCTTCTGGCGACAGGCGAGGACAAAAATATCGTGCAGCAGGAGCATCTGCCGGAAGAAGTCCTGACTTTTTTTGCCCCGGCAAATTATGAAGCGGAATATAAATCGCTGGAAGAACAAATTCTCACGGCCTTGCGCAAATTCGAATTCAGCCGTTCAGCGATCAGCCGGACAGCACGCTTTCTGGGCAATAAAGACCGCGGCACTATCACCGAATATTATCGCGGTCTGTGCTTCCAATATTTTGTGGAAAATGAATTTGATGTCGGCAAAACCGCTGCCGCCCTCGCTGCAACCTCCGACGCTGAAATTCTGCAGCGGGTGCAGAAAAAACTGCAAGCCTATCTCGCCAATCTCGATCCTGCACAGAAGGAGCCCGGCCATCCGCAATATAAAGGCCTGCCGAAAAAATTCCACCCTGCGCTGGATGTGGTGCTCGATTTTTTAGCAAAGAATTACGACAGACGCTGAGCCTGCCACCGTTGTGTCGCGGACGCCGAACCTGCCGAAGCGGGAGGCCACCTCCAGCGGAATTGGCTGTTGATTATTCCTCACTGCAAAACAAGGATCTGTAGTGATAGGCTGACCATCACCAGCAGCATGTAAATATTGATATTCATAAAAGCGGTTTTAAATATTGTGCTGGAAATGGCGATTTGCAGCAGTTTGCGGTTGACCCAGATGAGCCAGAAGGTGGTGAAAATCAGACATGAATAAATGAACAGGGAGTTGCCGAAACCATACAGCGGCAGCATCAGGCTGATAAGTGCGGTGGCGATAGTCCAGACATAGGTGAGGCGAGCCAGTTGTTTATCGCTGAATAGGCTGGCCAGGGTGGGAAATCCGGCGCGTTCATAGTCGCGGCTGAGATTGAGCAGCAGCAACCAGAAATGAGGGATTTGCCAGATAAAAAAGAAGAGAGCCAAGATTAGAATCTGTGGTTCCACAAGCGTCCGTCCGGCGGTGGCCCAGCCGATGGCCGGCGGAATAGCGCCGATGAGGGCGCCGGGAAAAACAGCGAATGCAGTCTTTTGTTTTAGCGGTGTGTAAATGCCGTTATAACAGAGGATATTTGCCAAGCCGAGCATCAGCGCCATGCCAGTACTTCCGAAACCGAGGATGAGGCCGCCAACGGCAATGTGCAGGGCTGAAATGAGTAACCCTGCCCGTGGTGAAAGATGTTCTGCGGGAATGGGGCGGGCGCATGTCCGCTGCATTTTTTTATCGAGCCGCCATTCCTGCACCTGATTCAAACCGGCAGAGCCGCAGGAGAGAAAAAACGTCCCGAGCACGGCCAGCAGGCCGGTTTGATCGAAGGTGCCGGCTGCCAGAATATATCCCACAAATGTGGACATCGCGACCAGCACGGAAATGCGGATTTTGCTCAGATCGAGCAGGATTTTCAGCCAGTATTTCACTTTATGAATTTTTTCGATTTTTGTAATTTCTGGATCCCAGGTAGAAATTTCCGGGGATGACAGTGCGGTACTGGCTACTCGAGATGTTTTTATCTCCAATGTATTTTTTGATTCGGCCTTTAACTCCATATTTCAAATTTTTCGACCAGCCATTATTCACCCGCTTTGTTTATTTTGCCACAAACTTGTCAGATCACTGATATGAGCGGAGCCGGGCAACTTCTCATAATACAAAAAAGATGATTTTCATTTTTAGTATTGAACTACAGGTTGTTTTAGCCACGGATATTTACCGATAAGACACTTATTTTAAAATCAGTGTTCGATCTGCGTCAATCAGTGGCTTTTAAGCAATTAAAAACCTTTCAGGTTTCACAAACCTGGAAGGTTTAAACCCTGCAGCAATATCAGGTTTACTTATTCGATTTTAAATAAGCGATGATCGCTTCGATTTCGTCGTCACTCAGGTCTTGCTGTGGCATGGGAATATTTTCAAATCCCTTGACTTTGTCTGCCGCCGGTTCTTTGATGGATTTGCTGATATAAGCCTCATCGACGCGCACCTGGCGTTCCTTGCCGTCGGTGTAGATGGTCTCTGTTTTGCCATACAAACCCTTGAATGTGGGCGAAACACGCGGCGTACCATCGATGCTGTGGCAGGCAATGCAGCCTTTCAGCGTGACCAGCTTTTCACCGGTTTTACTCAAATCTGCACCTCCGCTAATTTCCTGTTTCCCGGTGTTTGCATACCAACGGTCGAACTGTTCTTGCGGCAAAACATCGACACTCGAGAGCATATAAGCATGGCGGTCGCCGCAAAATTCGGTACAGAGAATATCGAACTTTCCCATTTCGGTTGCACGGAACCAGAGGTAGGTATCGCGGCCGGGCACGGCGTCCTGCTTAACGCGAAAAGCCGGAATATAAAAACTGTGAATCACGTCTTCCGACTCGATTTCCGCCTTGATGGCTTTGCCCTGCGGCACGGTTAACGCCGTGGCCTGGTAGCCGTTGGGATAAGTGAAAGTCCACGACCATTTGCGTGCCGTGACTTTGATTTTCATCGCGTCATCGGGCACGTTGCGCATGTCGGAATAACCGATGAAACCGTAATAAAACATGCCCATCACCAGCAGAGTGGGGATGACCGTCCAGACGATTTCCAGTGTCAGATTGCCTTCAATATTTTTGACTTTTTTGTTGCGAGTATGGTGGTAGCGCACGACGAAATAAATCATCGTCGCAACGATGCCGACAAAAAAGATGATCGAAACGACAAGAATGAAGAAAAATGCATCATCGACGAGCGATGCAAAACTCGATGCACCAGAGAGCATAGTTTCTCCTTTTATTTTAAAAGATTTTTATTTTAAATATTTTATGGTGTTTTTTTCTGCGCCACTGCGTCTTCACGAGAATAATAAAAGTTAAAAACTATATTTTTATCGAAACGGATAATCGGTAAAGGTTATCCCGATAAAAATAGCGAAGACGACGAAAAGTGTCGCGACCATCCATTTTATCGTGCCTGATTCATTTTTTAAATGCATAAACCAGGCGAAGACCAGCGATGATTTAAAGGCTGCGATCAACAAAGCGACGAAAACAGCGGCGTTACCGAAATGCAAACCGGCGATAAAAACTGTGACCCAGGTCAGAACGACCAGTGCCAGCCAGACATAAATATAAGTGCTGTATTTCAATTCATGATCATTTTCATGCATAATCCACGTTCCCTTTCTATGAGATGAGATAAAAAAGTGGAAAAAGGAAAATCCAGATGACGTCGACGAGGTGCCAGTAGAGGCCGGCATTTTCCAGTTTGATGATATTGCGCGGGTCCATTTTTTCGATGACCGGCTCGTAGGTCAGGCGGATGTCGACGAGTTCAACTTTGTCGTCGAGTTCGGCGACGGTGCCCAGCTCATCACCTTTTTCTGAGAGCACCGCCAGCCGTGTGCCGCCCCGCACATGTTTTAGAATATCAAAGGGCATTTCCTCGGTGACAACAGGCCGGCGTTTGATAAAATACAGCACGACAAAGAAGACGACGAGCCCGATGATGACGTGCAGCCCGTGCAGTCCGGTCATGGTATAATAGAGATTATAAAAGACGATTTCACCCTTGTCATGGCTGGCGAGCAACTCCGGCGAACCCGGATAGATGCCGTGATGAATTTTGACGCTCCATTCGAAGTATTTATTCACCATGAATCCGAGAGCGAAAAGCACGGTAAGCCAGATCATCAAGACTGCAAATTTTTGTTTTCCTTTTTGCAGTGCGACGATGCCGAGAACTACGGTCAGGCTGCTGGTGAGTAGAAAGATTGTATTTACAGCGCCGAGCGTCACATCTAAATTTGCAGCCGCAGTATGAAAAGCCTCGGAGTAAATGGAACGATAGACGGCATAAGCGATGAACAAACCACCGAAGAGCAGCATCTCGGTGAAGAGGAAAAGCCACATGCCGATTTTTACGCCTTCCACATCGCCGGGATGTTTGTGAGCGACCAGGGTTGCAGCATGATTACTCATTATTCGGCCTCCTCTTTGTGGTTATACGGTCCACTCGTAATCGTGGGCACGACGTCAAAATTTTCCAATGGCGGCGGTGTGGGAACCTGCCACTCCAGTGTCGTGCCGCCCCAGGGGTTTTGCGGCGCTTTTTCGCCTTTAAAAATCGAATGGATCAGGGTGCCGATCATCATCAGCAGGCCGGTAACGAGAAACCACGAACCCACAGTGGCGACGAGGTGGGCATCGTGAAATTGCGGCAGGTGGTCATAATAACGCCGCGGCATACCCTGATACCCCATATACATCATTGTCAGATAGAGCATATTAAAGCCGATGAGCTGCAATACCAGCGCGACCACGGCTGATTTTTTATGATACATTTTGCCCCACATTTTCGGGCCCCAGTAATAAAGCGCGCCGAAAAGGGCAAAAACAGAGCCGCCGAACATGGTGTAGTGAAAATGGCCGACGATGAAATAGGTGTCATGCACATGCACGTCGACGGAGATGGCGGCATTCATCAAGCCGGTGAGCCCGCCGATGAGAAAATGGAAGAGAAATGCCAGTGCGTATAAAAACGGCACCTCGACTTTGATGGAGGCTTTGTACATCGTCGCCACCCAGTTGAAAACTTTTATCGCAGTGGGGATGGCGACAAAAAATGTAAGAAAAGAAAAAACGATACTGGCAGTACTGCTCTGGCCGCTGACGTACATATGGTGTCCCCAAACGAGGGTGCCGACGCCGGCGATGCCAACGCTGGACCAGGCGATAGCTTTATAGCCGAAGATGATGCGACGGCAAAAGGTCGGGATGATTTCAGAGACGATTCCCATGCCCGGCAGCACCATGAGATAAACCGCAGGGTGTGAATAAATCCAGAATAAATGCTGAAAGAGAATGGGATCACCGCCCATCGCCGGATTAAAAATACCGATACCGAGCGTGCGCTCCAGAATAACCAGTAGCAGCGTGATACCGACGACGGGTGTGGCCAAAACCTGAATCCAGGCGGTTGAATACAAACTCCAGATAAAAAGTGGCATACGGTGAAAAGTCATGCCCGGCGCCCGCAAACGGTGCACCGTGGCGATAAAATTCAGACCGGTCAAAATCGATGAGAATCCGAGGATGAAAGCTGCGAACAGCGCCAGTGTCACATTGGTGCCGGTCTGGACGCTGTAAGGCACGTAAAAAGTCCAGCCGGTATCGGCCATGCCTTCGCCGGAGAAAATGGCGAACAGGGCCAGAACAGCGCCGGCGAGATAGAGCCACCACGAAAGCAAATTGAGCCTGGGAAAGAAAACATCTTTGGCGCCGATCTGAATCGGCAAAAAGAAGTTGCCCATCGTGCCGGCGATGCCGGGAATGATAAAGAAAAAAATCATGATGACGCCGTGCAGGGTGAACAGACGGTTATACATATTCGCCGTCATCAGCGTTTCGCCCATGGTCAATTGCTCGAGACGCATGAAAAGCCCGAGAAAAATGCCAACAATAAAAAACAGAAAAACAGAGCCGAGGTACAAAAGACCGATTCTTTTGTGGTCAACAGAAAATATCCAGCCGAAAAGACCGGAGTAGCGGCCTTTTACATCGAGATAACTTTCCTGTGTTCGTACTGCATCAGCCACAGCATGACGCGACATACTTCCTCCTTAAATTGTGAATATAAAATGCACCCGCAGGTGATTTTTACATTATAAAAACAGGTCACCAACTTTTGTCTGCCGTACAAATTATTCCAGCCAACAACCTGGTAACCTGTAGCTCGTAATCTTCAACCTGCAACATTTTTATTCTTCGAACGCAGGCCGATGGCAAAGACGAAAATAATCACACAGCCGATGATCAGGCTGGCGGCAATTTTGAGAAAATTGAAAACGTATTTTCGGCCTTCGGGATCGTAGCTGAAACAAAATTTTAGCACTTTGGCGATCGATGGCCCGACGCGGCCCTCACTCGCTTCGATGATCGCCATTTTGAGATCGAATTGATTGAAATAGGTGCCGTAAAGATAGCGCGTCACTTTGCCTTCGCCGGACAATACGATGAGCGCGGCGGAATGAGCGAAATCGTCTGCTGTGCGTTTGAAATTAAAACCGACAGTCCGGGTTATACCGGCGATATTCAGGCTGTCGCCGGTGAGCCATATCCATTCATCTTGCGGGAATGGTTTGGAAAACATTTTGAGAAAATTGGCCTTTTTCCGGCCGGCCAATTTGTAATCTTCGTCTTTGTTAAAGCTGATGGTCAGCACACGAAAATCTTTTCCCGGCTGCATATCCATGCTGTGTAAAGCCCGTTGCAGACCGTTTAAAATTGGCGTGCAGATGCCGGGACAATTGAAATAAACCAGGTTCAGAACCGTCGGGCGATCGACCAGCTCCGCGATCATCAGCGTATCGCCGCTGGAAGCGACAAATTGAAAATTGAGATCGGTCATCTCACCGAGTTTTTCATCGATACCGACGATTTCATTGACCGGCTGTACTTGTGCCGGCATCTCCGTACCCGGGAAAAGAAAAAGCAACAGGGTGAGGAATAAACACAGCATCCATTTTTTATTTGTTTGTTTCATGGAATTGTAAACTCCAAATTTTGCTTTCCGTCGCCACTTTGGCTGCGGGCTGCGTTGATAACTTCAGGTTTTTTTCTAATCATTTTAAGGATAAATGCCGGCGCCGGACTCTTTGAAAGATCAAACGAACCGGCACAACGAAAGCGTATTTAAATCACCGCAAATTTCTTCTGCCTTCTGCTGAAAAATGTTCGCAGCGTAATCCAGATAAACAAAATGCCGCCGCAGACTGCGAACAGACCGCCAATTCCCATGATACCCAGTCCGATTTTTTGCGAAACCGAATGGACGATCTGCTCCTCGCCATAAATTTTTCGCATCATTCGGGCGTAAGCAAGCCCTGAGGCGAGTAAAAATTGCCCCGCACCGTAAAGTGCGGGTTGCCAGCGTGCCAGGCGTGCCAGCCGTTCTGTGGGAAAATTTAGATCGAATTGCGGGAACAGGGCGAATGACGTCGCCATAAACGAGACTGTTACGGCGCCGATGGCAGCATGGTAATGCGCCGGAATCATCGTATCCGAACCCTCGATAAGTGCGCCGAAAATAAATCCGGTAAGGATGAGAACGACGGCTGCTGCAAATCCGTTAAAGGCAAAATGTGCAAACAGACTGCCTTGCAGGGCGTCATTTTTTTTTGCTGCATACAAATGTTTGACTGCCAGAAATATGAAGATGCACACGACCGGGAAAATGCCGTACTGCATAAGCTGGGTAAATCTCAGCAGGTATAAACCCTGATTTTGGATTTGAGCGGCGAAATATGGCGTTGAAACGAGAGGTAAAAACATGAGTGTGAAAAGACAAAAAGCGGGTTTTTTTGTAATAAAAAGACTTCCGGTCAGTTTTTTGATGAGAAAAATCCATACCGCCAACATGGCGAAAATATGGGCGAATTGCAGCACATGTCCAACACCCCAGAAAAGCATTTCATAGAACTGCCGGACGGGTAGGGCCTCATCGAGTAAAACCCGGGAAATGAGAAAAGTAATGCCAGCCAATAAACAGGTGAGTACTGCGAAACGGATTCCTAATATCGCGGGCGCCGGAAAATCATCTGTATCAGCGGGCTGCCACAGCCGGAAATCGGCGATTGCAAGCGTGACACTGCAAGCAAAAATGCCAAGCCCGGCAAAAAATACCATGTGATCGATGACGGGTATATAATTTGATAGAACCGGTTTGCCCGCCGGAATAAAAAGCGAAATAGTTAGAAGGAGCAGACCTGCTGCAGCGCCCGGGAGGGGTAAACCAAACGCGCCTCCGGTTTTATTGTCCACTCGCAGCAAATTAAACAAAGCGACGATGAACGCGGAAAACCAGACAAATATCGTCAGGTTGACATGAACGATTAAGCACTTTTTGGCAAAATTCGGATCGGCAAAGAGGGTATTAACAAGCGGGGCACGACCGATGACCAATATTACTGATAACAATCCGCCCGTCATCAACCCACCAATTGCTACGGTGAGCCAACGTTTGGAATTGAGAATATTGGTTTGCATGAATTTCCTGAGGGTTGTTGGGGTCAAAAGCAAGCATGGCATTTGCACATAATATGCTAAAATATTTTAGAAATTAATAAAAGGTATTAAGATAAAAAATGCAAGCACTAATTCGAGCTGATGAATTGCCCCCCGTTTTTAAGTTTATCATCGGTTATTACCACTTATTTCATGTATGGCAAGTTCTAATTCATCTTTAATGCGGTTGCTCCTTTGATGTTCTGCTTTCGGTTTGTTGTTTGAGCTGGCGAGAAAAATTACTTCGTTCGCGGAATAATTCCGCAATTAAGTTGTTTTCCGCATTTTATCAAACCATTGGTGTGCGACTCTAACTAATGATTTCCAGGAACTTAACTCTTTTTAATATTCTGGCATCCGATTTGAATAGTTTCGTTTTAAAAAAATTGCTTTGCTCTCTGCGTGCTATTCATCAATAATTCAGGAGTGATAGAATGAAACGAAAACTCAGCTTTATAGTATTTATCTCAGGCTTGCTTTTTATCACCACATTGCAGGCCCAGTACCGGCCGAAAAACTTAGGTTTCGGCCTCCGCGGCAGTTTCTGGAATATGAACAAAAATGACGGTGGTGTTCGCATCACCAGCAACAGATTTCACAACGATGTGAGTGTCAACGGCGCTGGCGCATGGCTCTATTTTTTTTCGCGTATCGATGATTACTGGTTCGTGGAGTTTAATCTTGGCGGTATCAGCGAGGTGAAAGCGGATGACTACTATTATAACAATGATAAAGTTGACGTGGCGGCGATCACCCCGTTTTTACTCGGTTTTCGTCAGGATTTGATGCACCCGCGCAGCTACAGCGCCCTGCGGCCCTACCTCTCTTTCGGCGTTGGCGCCTACTGGATCAGCGATATCCGTGTGCGGCAATACGACTATTACAGCGATGAAGTGGTCGTCGACACAAATTTTGAACCCGGCGGTTATGCCGGCGGTGGTTTCAATTTCCATCTGACGCCAAATCTTTCTCTAAATTTGGATGCAAAATATCATTTTATTGACTATAATGTGAAACATGATTACAGCGGTTTCGACTTCGGTTTGGGAATCAGCTTCATGTGGGGTCGCTACCGTTCACGCTATTAATTATTAAATGCTGGAGTGAGGGTTGAGAAGCGTAAAAATTGTCATGACATTCACCAGCTACCTGCTTCTGTTGAACGCTGAAATAACCGCGCAGGGCATCTCGCGCCCCAGCGGTTTGGGGGTGCGCGCCGCTTTCTGGAACATCACCAACCAGAAAACCAGTTTCAGTCTGCAGACAGGCACGCAAGAATTAAATTCAACCGTTTCGATGAACGGTCTTGGAGCCTATCTTTATTATTTTTCACGCTTTCACAGCAATATATTTTTTGAAACCCACCTCGGCGTTTTTGCTGCCGGGAGCTGGAGCCTGATCGATGGTGATGCCAATGGCGTTTCCCTCATCATTCCGCTGCTCTTCGGTCTGCGCTGGGATTTATTGCCGGGCAAATTGCCAACTTCGTTTCAGCCCTATCTCACCATCGGTGGCGGGCCCTACTGGAACACCGAGATTACCGGCCGTTCGAAAAATGCGGTTCAAAACGAGGTCTTGGTGGAAACCGGGATTCGTCTCGGCTGGTATGCCGGTGGTGGTATGAATCTCACCCTGGCAAGCTGGTTTGCCCTCAATTTCGATGTTAAACACCATTTTATCAATTATGAAATGGAGGACGATTTCAGCGGCCTGGAAACCAGCCTCGGTTTCGTGGTCATGTGGGGGGCAAAAAAAGAGATGTTTCGCATCCTCGATGTGCGTGTGATTGTGCAAGACCTTTACCCGGCGTATTATCAATTTTACAACACTTACCCCATCGCGCTGGTGACGGTGAAAAATACGGCGGGTTATGATATTGAAGTCAACCTGCGATCAAAACTGCAGGGTTTCTCGGTACGCCCAAAAAACAGTGGTTATTTTAAAATTCGCAAAAACCGTAGCCGTGATATCCCGGTCTATTCCCTGCTCGGCTCAAATTTACTGCGCGTTGCAAGCCGCCGCAGCGCGGTGCTCGATATCGAAGTGGAAGGCAAAGCCGGTCACAAAGCCAGCAAAACCACCAGCGCGCAATTGACTGTGCACAGCCGCAACGCCTGGGATGGCAGCATCGATAAACTCGTGGTATTTCTCACACCGGAAGACCGGGAAATTCGCAACTTCACCCGCAGTATCAGCCGCAGCATTGCCGGTGACAGCAGCCGGGTACCGCAGAATTTTAAATTGGCAAAATCGATTTTTACCGCGTTGCTACAGCAGGATTTGCGCTATCACCCCGATCCCAATATTCCGTTTTACATGGATGATCGTGTGCAATTCGCCCGGGAAACCCTGGAAAAAGGCAGCGGCGATTGTGACGATCTGGTTATTCTCTACGCAACTTTGCTCGAAAGCGTCGGTATTCAAACAGCTTTCATCGAAGTGAAATACCCGGAAAAATCCATTGCTCATGTTTATATGATGTTTGATACCGGCGTGCCGCCATCGGAAGGTTATCGCCTTGCCCAAAATGATAAACGCTACGTCATCCGTCTGCGCGAAAGCGAACGCAGTACAGTGTGGATTCCCGTCGAAGCAACCATGATCGATCGGAGCTTCGAAGATGCCTGGCGCAGCGCTGCGATGGCCTATTTGCAGGAAGGCAAGCTGCGTAATGGCCTGGCGGATGGCTGGGTGCGGATTATCGATCATTGATCGGGTTGGAGAATTTAAGGCAAGGTTCAACGATTTTTAGTTAAAATGCTGTTGGCCAATAGCCAATAGCATTGCTCTGCCTGGTGGTTCAACGTTTTTATTATCAAATTTAACTACGAAACTGGAGACTAAATCAATAGTTTAAACAAAATGGTTGTTGAAATAACGACCGGCAATTCATGAATTGGAAACGTGATGAAGAAAAATATCTTTTTTTGTCTTTTGTTTTTATCCGGTATGCTGCAGGCTGGAAATACAGCACGAATTGAAAATTTTACCGGGGATGTAAAAATCCGCCGTGGACTGGACGAAAGCTGGCAGCCGGCACATAGCAGTTTGATACTCGAAACCTTTGATACGATTTTAACAGGCGAGAAAAGCCGCGTCAAACTGCTGCTCGCTGACGGCGGGCAATTCATTCTCGGTGCCAACGCGATCCTCGATATCGCTGATTTGCGGCGCATTTCAAAACGCGAGCTTTTTTTGATCATCACCTCCGAAAAAATTGAAAAACTGCCGCAACGCCGGGGCGGTAGCGGCTTTCACATCAACAATGTCAACGTCCTGCATGGATCGAAAAAATTGGATACTGATGCAGATGGCGTCAACCCGCAACTCGAACTGGAATGGAGACGCAACCGCAACGGCGGTGTCGATTTGCTGGAGCAACGGTTTTATACAAATGCTATCATCAAATTCCATAAAACGCTGAAAACCTATATCGATGTGAAAGATTGTGGCGAACTCTACTTTTATCTCGGCCAGGCTTTTGAAGGTTTGCAGAATCAAGGACAGGCGCTGGAAGCTTATACGAGTTCCATCAAATCGAATGTTGCTGACGAATGCACCGGTGAGGCGGCTTTTTTGCGGCGGGAAAAAGCCGGGAAAGCAATTCTGCGCCTGAAACGGTAAAAAATAAAATCGATATCTGCTCACTGCCGGATGCCGCGCGGTCTTGAGCCGCTTACCGATAGTTCGATCGTGAGAATAAATTCGAAAAAAAGTACAATTTGGCAACTAACAAAATAAATCTGCATAACCGGAGAATGCTGTCGGGCCCACAGTGTTTTTCAGGCTGGAAATCCTAATTTCGAAAGGAAATACCGATGAAAAATTTCATTATTTTCAGGCGCCAGTTCGTGGTGCTTGCCGGGCTCGCTCTGCTCATTTTACTCAATGGCTGTGATGTCAACGGCACTATTGATGTCGGTGATGGCGCTAATGATGCAAAATATAGCGCTTCTGACCCTGTAAATCTGCGTGTGGCTGTTACCGGACAGACGGCACTAAGCCTGGATAATATCAACGGCCCGGTGGAAGTTTTCGGCGTTGCCGGACTGAACGAGATCGAAATCACTGGGAAACGTACGGTACGATCGCACAGCCAACGCGATGCTGAAGATCAATTACAATATTTGCAAATCAGTCTGCGCGATATGGGAACGACTTTTGTGCTCGAAACGGAACAACCCGGTCGTGATGATGGCCGTGAATATGAGGTGTACTACAATGTGCTCATCCCCGATGATTGGGATGTGCGCATCGGTCTCACCAATGGCATCGTCACTATTGATTCGGTTTACGGTAATGTTGAAGTCGATGTCACCAACGGCAATGTGAACCTGATAAATATTACCGGTAATGTCAATGTCGATCTGACCAACGGCAATGCTGATTTGCGTGAAATCGATGGGGATGTGCAGGTTGGTCTGACCAATGGTATCATTTTTACCCGGATGAAATTCGCGCCCAACCGCAACTGTCAACTGGAAATGGTAAACGGCAATATCGAATTGCACATCCCCAAAACGACCTCGGCAGATTTCACCGCCAGTGTCGCTAACGGTGAAATCACCCTGCGCGACCTGACGCTGAGCAACGTTGCCACGACGCCGCGTTCCATGAGCGGCAGGCTGGGCAACGGCGAAGGCCGGATAAAACTCAAAACCATCAATGGCAGCATTCTTGCTGTCGGTTATTGATTTCCCTCAGCTTCTCATGCCGAAGCAGCCGGGCGCATGTTCGGCTGCTTTCTTATTTTTTATCCAATTTCCCTGCCCAGCTTTCGCGGATTTTTGTTTGCAGTGTGCTCGGTTTTTCGAGCGGTACCAGCTTAATCGTACGCATTTCCTGTGGCGGTACTTCCAGTATAACGGTAAACTCACGCAGATATTCGCCGCGCAATACCGTAAATTTCAGGGAATCTCCGGGTTCAAACCGTGCGATAAACTGTTTAAAATTCCGATTGTGAACACGGCGATCATCGATGGCGACGAGCACATCACCGCGATCGAGACCGGCCTGCCATGCCGGAGATTCCGGTCGCAGGCTGCGGATGACAGTTCGGTCTTTATCGCCGGAAAGCCCCAAACCGAGATAGACTTTAGTGCTGTCTTTCTGCAGATCGTTTTTTATTTCGAGCCCGGTATAGCCCAAAATGCGGTCAAAGTTGATGACTTTGCTGCCGTACACATAATCTTTAAAAAAATCATCGAACGAACTGCCGGAAATCTCTGTAACTATTTTTTCGATGCCGTCTTCCGGCACGCCGATATTTTTGCTGCCGAATCTGTTCCACAGCTTGCGCATGACGTCATCGAGAGATTTCTGGTTTTTTGTCTGTTGGCGAATTTCCAGATCGAGCGCCAATCCGAGCATTTTTCCTGTGAGATAAAAGGAAAGCTGCGAATTGGGAGGCATCTGACCAACTGAATGGGTCCAGCTTTCAAAACTGGATTTGGCCGGGCTGGTTACTTTGCGGCCGTAATTTTGCCGGTAGATATTGATCGCTCCGGCAAATTCGCGCAAGAATTGTTTGGGGTTAATCAGCCCGGCGCGACGCAAAATAAGAGGGGTGTAGTATGAGGTTACGCCTTCAAAAAACCAGAAATTTTGAGAATACTGTTCTTTTGAATAATCGGGCAATAGAATCGCCAGTGGGCGGATACGTTCAACATTCCACAAATGAAAATATTCATGTGTTGCCAGGCCGAGAAACTGGCGGTAATATTTCGGACTGTGAAAATTTGCCGGCCCGGTAACCAGTGAAGTGCTGTTTTTATGCTCGACGCCGTGGCTGCTGCGGTAATCGACCAGATGAATCAGAAACATGTATCGGGAGACCGGCAGCTCGTCAAATATAGCACACGATTGGCCGATCATTTTTTGATAATCAGCGATGATTTTTTCTTTGTCGTACCAGTATTCACCGAGCATGACAATTTCGTGCGGCCGTCCCCCGGCCTGAAATGAAATCCGGGTAAAATATGGACTGAGAACGATGGGGTTATCGGCCAGCTCATGATAATTCGCAGCGCTGAAAATCCCGGTTTTTGCGTTATAATCCAGTGCGGTAGCAACCGGCCAATTCATCTTGTTTTCAATAAAAAGCCCGGTCGCTTGCATCTCCCGGCCGGGAATGTACATCAGACAGGTGATGGGGTTGAGGTAGATTTCCCGGTCGTCGAAATAGCTGTTGCCGGCATCGAACTCGGCAGCGTAATAGTCATATGTGACAACGATCGATTTTTGTCCGGCATTTTGTACCCGCCAGGTGTCTTTATCGGTTTTTCGAAACGGCAGGGCGTTTTTTTGTTCGCCGAACGCGCTGAATCTCAGCACGTTACGGGCAAAATTCTGGATGACATATCGGCCTGGCCGCCAGGCGGGCATGCGGAAATTCGTCGAATCTCCGCTAACCATAGCACTTATTTCAATGCGCAAAATATGTGAATTTCCCTGTGCCGGTTTGATTGTGTAGCTGATTTTAGCGGCAAAAAGTGAGGGGCTTATCAATGTCAGAAAAAAGATGATTTTTCCAAATCGCATCGATTTTTCTCCTTTTGGTGGAAAAAATTAAAAAGTCGATAATGGCGCAATCAGTTGGAGATCGTCCGATAGTAAAAACCGCTTTCGCTTCACCAATAAAAGCTGACGGCGGTTGCTGCTCCCTGAATGAGTTGATGTTGCAAAAGATAAACAAAAGAAGAGAATAAAAAAATTGAATTTCGCCCGGGTCTGAATGTCCCTCTGTTTTTTAGTAACTGACAAATTATTTTCTGCCCTTTTTTGGCAAGAAATATTAATCTAAATCATCAAAAGTAAAAATTTCACACGAAGACGCTGAGCCTGCCGAAGCGGGAGCATCCGCTCATCTTGTCCGAAACGCACCTTCCTTCAAGCTCAGGGAGCGCTTCTCGCGCGCACACTGAACAAATACTGATTTATTGTTCCCGGTCATCATTTTCGGGGGACATTCAGAGTTTTGTCCGGGTGAAATTTTCAAAACCATAATTCCTGTATTAAAAATGATTGTATTCACCGCATGAAAATGTTAAGTTTATTTGTTGTTCGTATTTATTGCAGCAGGGTTTTAATGAAAAGCAAAATTAAATGGCCGGGCAAATCGGATCTTCAGGTGCATTTTCAGGTTTTAAGGAAGGGAAGATGATGAGCACTTCGGCAAAACATGACTATGATTTCGTCGTTATCGGCTCTGGTTTTGGTGGTTCGGTCGCAGCATTGCGTCTTGCGGAAAAAGGGTATAGCGTGCTGGTTTTGGAAAAAGGCAAGTGGTTCACAGCAGATGATTTCCCGCGCAGCAACTGGAATCTGCGTCGCTGGATGTGGCTGCCGGCCTTTCGTTTTTTCGGCTTTTTCAAAATCACATTTTTCCGCCATATCACCACACTCTCAGGCGTTGGCGTTGGCGGCGGGTCGCTGGTTTATGCCAACACGTTGCCTGTTCCCAAAGCAGATTTTTTCGAAAGCGTTTCGTGGGGACATCTCGCCGATTGGCAGAAAGAGCTGAAACCATTCTATGAAAAAGCTCAGGAAATGATGGGCACAGCCGTCAATCCGGTCTTGAAAACAGGTGATTTGGCGCTGAAAAAACTGGCGGAGAATATCGGCAAAAGCAAAGATTTTCGCCCGACGAATGTGGCGGTATTTTTTGGCAAACCGCAGGAAACGGTACCCGACCCCTACTTCGGTGGCGAGGGCCCGGAACGCGCCGGCTGTAATTTTTGCGCCGGCTGCATGATCGGCTGCCGCTATAATGCCAAAAATACCCTCGATAAAAACTATCTCTATCTCGCGCAAAAAAAAGGTGCGCAAATTCAGGCGGAATCGGAGGTATACGATGTGTGCCCGTTGAACGAAACCGACGGCAGCGATGGCTACCGCATCAAATGGAAATCAGCGACACGGTTTTTTAAAAAACGGGGCGAATGGACGGCACGCAATGTGGTTTTTGCCGGTGGTGCTCTCGGAACCGTCAAGCTGTTGTTGAACTTGAAGGAAAAATCACTGCCCGGACTCTCGAAAAAAGTGGGTGCTGACATTCGTACCAATTCAGAATGTTTGATCGGGGTGACGACTTTCGATAAAGAGACGGTGTTTTCTGAAGGTGTGGCCATCGGCTCCATCGTTCACACCGACGCGCACAGCCATCTTGAACCTGTTCGCTATCCGGCAGGATCAGGTTTTTGGCGTTTTCTCGGCTCTCCATTGGTGTCGGGTAAAAATGTGTTGACACGGCTTTTCAATATCCTTAAAGATTATTTGCTACATCCGGTGGATAATTTAAAGGCCTATTTCGTCTCGGACTGGGCGAAAAAAACGCAAGTTTTGCTTTTCATGCAAACACTGAACAATACGTTGCGTTTTTCGCGTGGTTTGTTTGGTTTGAAATCTTCACTATCGAGCGGGCCGGCGCCCACGGCCTACATTCCGGAAGCAGGAGAGCTGGCCAATCAATACGCTGAAATTGTCGACGGCAAAGCGACAGCATTGATCAGCGAAACATTATTGGGCATCCCGACGACGGCACATATTCTCGGTGGTGCGGTGATGGGAAGAAACAGTACCGAAGGCGCGATCGATAAAGATAACCGTGCTTTCGGCTATAAAAATATGTACATTTGCGATGGTTCGACGCTTTCCGCCAATCCGGGTGTTAATCCGTCGCTGACCATACTCGCCTTGGCGGAAAGGGCGATGAATAAAATTCCGGCAAAGATAAAATCCGCTGCGCCCGGCGGTAATTATCAAATGCCAAGCAAGATTGAAAAATAAACTTAAGGAAAATATGAACCCTGAATTATTGACATCAATTCCGATCTGGTATGTGTGTTTTCTTTTTGCGTTGACTTGCCACGAAGCGGCGCATGCGCTGGTGGCAAAACTGGGTGGGGATCCAACGGCTTACGAAGGTGGTCAGGTTTCACTCAATCCACTGCCACATATCCGTCGTGCGCCATTCGGCACGGTCGTGGTGCCAATAGCAATGCTTCTTTTCAGTGGCTGGATGCTTGGCTGGGCCAACGCACCTTACGACCCCCAATGGCAACGTCGTTATCCGAAACGCGCTGCGCTGATGGCCCTCGCCGGACCTGCCGCAAATTTCACCCTTGTCATCATTGCGGTTTTAATCATGCGGGCAGGGCTCGCAAGCGGAGATTTCGTACAACCTGACTATTTTCAGTTTACAGAAATTGTTAAAGGTGGAGCC
>JAJRYV010000137.1 GCA_024275575.1 bacterium | reverse complement strand
CTGAAATTCAAGAGCATAAATCTCCGGCAACCCATGATATTCCGGATGAGGAAAATTTACCAGTAAAAGAGCTGATTCAGGTAGATAGCCGGTCTTTGGAATTATATAAAATCTGTGACTTTATCGTGAAACATGCGCGTGATGCGGGCATCGAAGACAAGCAAATCGGATTTATCAAAATATCGGTTTATGAAGCCTGTTTAAACGTTATTGAGCACGCCTACCATTCCAAACCAGGTAATATCATCGAGGTTGCTGTTGAGTATAATGAGACATATTTTCAAATCGTTATCCGGGATTTCGGGCTTACTTCTTCAAAAATGCAAAATAAAGCGTATAATGTTGAGGAAGCTGTAGAAAATCGCCAGTCCGGTGGATTTGGTCTGCATATTATCCATCGTTCGATGGATGAAGTGGCTTATGAGTCTGATGAGATTAATGGCAATCGTCTCGTTTTAAAGAAATTCCTGCCTGCGTAAATTGCTTTCGAAAGACATATAGTCATTTGCTCTAAAGCCGTGAAGACGAATTGCATCTACGGCGTGATTTCCATAAAATAAGGTTTAAATTGATGGTATATAAACTCCGGCATGATAGATTTAGCTGGAAAATTACGATTTTCTTTTGCCTGTTTGTCAGCATTTGTAACAACGCATATGCCCAGGATTTAACAGTTTCAGACCGGCCGACGGCGGAGAGAAGATATTCGTTTAGTAATATCGTTGAAAAAATTCTACCGGCGACTGCACGAATTGATATTCAAAAGCGCATCCGGCATCATAATGATAACTTCCTGGCCGTCAACCGAAATGCAGTAAAAGAACCAAAAATTTCACTGCAAAAAATGAGTTCGGGTGCCGGTATCATCATTTCTCCAGATGGTTATATCATCACCAATAGTCATCTCGTACAGGATGCATTAAAAATCGATGTAACGTTATATGACAAGCGACATTTTGCGGCTAAGGTTGTTGGACGCGACGGTTTAACCGAAGTGGCTGTCATTAAAATTGACGCTGATAAACTCGATTTTGCACGTCTCGGTGATTCCGGAGCATGCAGGGTTGGAGATTGGGTCCTGGCCGTTGGAAATCCGCTCAATTTAAAATTCACCGTTACTTCAGGGATTATCAGCGCCCTGGGAAGGGAGATTGATATTATCAACAACAGTTATGCGATCGAAGCATTTATTCAGACAGACGCTGCGATAAACCCCGGCAATAGCGGTGGCCCACTGGTCAATATGAACGGCGAAATCATCGGCATTAACACGGCAATTGCAACCGAGAATGGTTTGAACATGGGTTTCGGTTTTGCGGTTCCAGCAAACCTGGTGCGCAAAATAAGCAGCGAATTGATTACCTCCGGCAAAGTTGAGCGGGCATATCTCGGTGCTGCATTTTTAGATGTCAACGCTGATATTGCTGCTGCTATTGGAATGACGGAAATCGCCGGTGTTTTTGTTGACGATGTGTTCACCGATAGCCCGGCGCAACAATTTGGCCTGAAACCCATGGATGTGATACTCTCGATCAATGGCCAAAAACTCAACCGGGCGAATCAACTACAATTTTTTATCGCAAAGTAAAAACCGGGTAACTCAATCTGGATTGAATATTTGCGAAATGATGAGATTCATAACATTCGAATTACTCTTCAGACGCTGATCGAAGAAAACACCGCTCCGGCGCAAGGCCCGAACAGATCACGGGTTCGTTTTTTCGGTTTGCATGTTCGTGAAATTAATGCTGAAGATCAATTTGATTTAAATCTCGAAAACCGTAACGGTGTTCTCGTATCCAAAGTGCAGCGATTGAGCCCTGCCGCATTCGCCGGTCTGAAAACAGATGATGTCATTATCATGGTGGATCATTCACCCGTTACCGAGGTAAACTCATTTTATGAGCAGTTGGCAAACTATAAAAAAGAAGTCCTGATGCTCGCCATAAAAAGAAGCAAACAGCGCCATCATTTTTTTCTGCGGAATCCCAAAACATCTTTTAAATAGTAACTGGAATAAATGTTGCTCATTAACAGAATTCTTGCGTATTTTGCAAAAATGTCAGTAATATGCTTTTTTAAATATCAATAGATTCTCTATCCTGTTTTCACAGACTATGGAAGTTAAAGATTATTACAACATTCTCGGTGTTTCAGAAAGTGCCGACGCTGCTGAAATTAAGCGTGCTTACCGGGAAAAAGCCAAAAAGTATCATCCGGATGCTAACCCCGAAGATACGGTCGCGGAAAATAAGTTTAAAGCCGTTTCCGAGGCCTATGATATTTTGAGCAACGACTCGAAGCGCAGAAAATATGACCAGTTGCGACGCTTCGGCCATCCCCACAGTGGCCATGATTGGTTTTCATTTGATACCAGTAACTTTAACCAGCAGTCGCATAATTGGCCTTTTGAAGATTTTAAAAACACTTCCGGCCTTGGATTCTCATTTACGGATATTCTGCGAGAACTTTTTGGCTTTGACGGTATGACCCGGGGATATTCGGAACCTGGGAAACAGACTACACCACGGATTAAATTGCATGCCGAAATTCAAATCACCCTGGAAGAAGCAATACTTGGCGTCAAAAAATTAGTACAAATTTCTACAAAAGAGACCTGTTCCCGTTGTCTGGGCAATGGGCTTTTCATGGGCAGAACATGTGGCATATGTGATGGAAGTGGCAAGTTTTCGACTAAAAAACGGATAAAATTGACCATTCCGAAGGGCATCGAAGATGGGCACATTCTCGCCATCCGCGGCATGGGACCGGGTGATACGACAAACGGTAACCCCGGTGATTTATATGTAAAAGTATGTATTAAACCGCATAAGTTTTTTTCCCGTAAAGGCAAAGATATTTATTGTGATGTGCCTATTCAATCTGAAATGCTGCAAAAAGGAGTAAACATTCGAGTCGGCACGATTAATGGCAAGCGTGTGGAACTACGCATTCCTGCGGGAACCAAAAAAGGAGCAGTTTTTAAAATTCCAGAAATGGGGATACAAAATAACGGTGTCGCCGGCAACCAATATGTGGTTATAAAATGATTTTTTTATCAATTCTTCGGCAATACTGAAAATCTGTGCCAAATAGGCCTACCATTTTTTAAGTCATAATGGCAAAATTCTGCAATAATGCCTCATCAATACTTGCTGTGAATGGGTTTAATTTTCTAACATGTTGTAAATTCAATGGTTGTGAATTTATCTGTTTTTGGCACAGTGCTTGTACAATCGGCCATACTATTCATTAGAATCCGACGATTTTAAAAATATAAAACAGGAGAACTCGTAAAATGAGTAAAATTATTGGTATCGACCTGGGGACGACAAATTCTTGCGTTGCTGTCATGGAAGGCGGCGATCCGGTTGTCATTCAGAATGCTGAAGGATTGCGCACGACTCCATCGATCGTTGCGTTTACTAAAAACAATGAACGTCTTGTTGGCCAGGTTGCCAAACGACAGGCTATCACAAATCCTCAGAATACAATTTTTTCCGTAAAACGCTTCATGGGCCGTCGTTCTTCCGAAGTTGGTACGGAAATTTCTGAAGTTCCATATAAAATCGAAGCCGGCAGCAATAATGTCTCTGCAATTCGAATCGAAGATAACCTCTACACACCGCAGGAAATTTCTGCCATGATTTTGCAAAAGATGAAGCAGACTGCGGAAGATTATCTTGGCGAAAAAGTTACAGAAGCTGTAATCACAGTACCGGCATATTTTAATGACAGCCAGCGCCAGGCGACAAAAGAAGCCGGAGAAATCGCCGGGTTAAAAGTCAAACGTATCATCAATGAACCGACAGCAGCATCTCTTGCTTATGGCCTTGATAAAAAAACGGAAGAAATTATCGCCGTATTCGATCTCGGTGGCGGAACTTTTGATATTTCAATTCTGGAAATTGGCGATGGCGTTTTCGAAGTGAAATCAACGAATGGCGATACCCACCTCGGCGGAGATGATTTTGACAAACAAATCATCGACTGGCTGGTTGCTGAATTCAAAAAGCAGGAAGGCGTCGACCTTTCCAAAGACCCCATGGCCTTGCAGCGTCTGAAGGAAGCTGCTGAAAAAGCCAAATGCGAATTGTCATCGACGACACAAACCGATATCAACTTGCCATTTATCACCGCGACAGATTCAGGCCCGAAACATTTGACGATCACTTTAACCCGGGCAAAATTTGAGCAATTATGTGAGGATCTGTTCAATCGTCTCGTGGGGCCTTGTCAGGCAGCAATTCGTGATGCCGGCTTGTCGGTAAGCGAAGTGAATGAGGTTGTGCTCGTCGGTGGCAGTACACGCATGCCACGGGTACAGGAAATCGCTAAAGAGATTTTTAAAAGAGAGCCCAACCGCGGCGTCAATCCTGATGAGGTCGTTGCTATTGGCGCGGCAATTCAGGGCGGCGTTTTGGCCGGTGATGTCAAAGACGTATTGCTTCTCGATGTGACCCCGCTTTCCCTTGGGATCGAGACGCTGGGCGGTGTAACCACCAAACTCATCGAGCGCAACACGACCATCCCGACGAAAAAATCAGAGGTCTTTAGCACTGCAGCAGATAATCAGCCCAGCGTTGAAATTCATATTTTACAGGGTGAGCGTGAGCTTGCCACCGACAACCGGACACTCGGTAAATTCATTCTCGACGGTGTGCCACCAGCACCGCGTGGTGTGCCACAAATCGAAGTGACTTTTGATATCGATGCCAACGGAATTCTCAACGTCGCGGCCAAAGATAAAGCGACCGGCAAAGAACAAACGATTCGCATCGAAGCGTCCACCGGTTTGTCGAAAGAAGAGATCGATAAAATGCAGGAAGACGCGAAAAAACATGCTGCTGAAGACAAGAAAAAACGTGAGTCTGTCGATGCCGTAAATCATGCAGATCAACTCGCGTATCAGACAGAGAAAAACATCAAAGACATGGGTGATAAAATCGATGCCGAAAGCAAGAGTAAACTCGAAGCCGGTGTCGGCCGAATTCGTGAAGCTCTCAAAACGAACAACATCGAAGAAATCAAATCATCTGCCGAAGCATTGACGCAACTGTGGAATGAAGTCTCGGCTAAAATCTACCAGAGCGCCGGGCCTGATATGTCAGGCCAACCGCAGGCTGATGCGCAGCAGGCAACCGCAGATGAAAACGTTCAGGAAGCCGAATTCGAAGTCGTCGATGATGAAGGTGAAAAGAAAAAATAAAATAATTCCTACCTGATTTATTGAAGGAAGCACGCACAGTTCGTGCTTCCTTTTTTTTTATGCCGAGGTTCATTTTTGCGCTTTATTTGAACTTAAAAAATACTTGCATTTATGGCGGGGAAACAGTAATATCTAAACCGTTTTCAAAGTATTTAAATCACCCATATATCCGGGTACAGTGATCAATTTGCCTTCGATTTTTGAACTGTTTAGGAGAGTTATCTTATGTCAAGACGTGTTGCATTGCTGCTTAGCTGTTTTTTCTTGATTGCAATGGCTTGCTCAAAAGTAAAATCAGAAAAAGAAATGATTGCAGATATCCAATCTTTTGAAAGCGAAGAAAAAGTAACAGACGCCATCAAACTTATTGAGAGTTTTATCCAGCATTATCCTGAGAGTGAGAGCACTCCCAATTTCACCAGTAAACTTGCCGACCTCTACATTCTGGCACATAAAGACTATCATCATGCCATCGACATCCACAATCAGGTTATCAAAAAATACCCCGGCACCAAGCTGGAAGTCCGTTCACAGTTCATGATTGGTTATATCTACGCCAATGAACTGAAAGAACTTGAAAATGCCCGCACTGCATACAATGAATTTCTGCGTAAATTCCCTGATGATGAACTCGCCGCATCGGTGCAATGGGAGATTGATAATCTCGGTGTGGATATCAGTCAAATACCGCTTGCCATCGATGGGGTGACGCCGCAAAAAAAATCCAACGGAACGTCTAAAAAATAAAACTTTATCAGATAAAATGACGTCCCAAAAAGAGCCGGATGACGCTTTGATCCAATCAAAGGTGGCCATGCGGCTTTTTTGATCAAACACGCGAGAAGATCACCTAATACAGAGTGGGAGAAAATGGGGAACATACGAATATTTCTGCGGTTTTTTGATTGTCTTTTTATGTTGATCGCTGTTTTGTTTTCATCCGTTTTTGCCGAAACGGAAGTGAAAATTACTGCGCGGATCATCGCAGATGAAGTCCCGTTGAACCGTGAGGTGCATCTGAAAGTTTCTGCAACATGGAACGGCCCGGCAAACAGTATCAAGTTTTTTCCTCTCGATCCGCCGACGACAACCAATTTAAAACTCGCTTCCACTGCGACAGCCAATATCGTCAAGTCGGACAGCGGTATCGTTTCCAGCACGCGGCAATACGAATTTCTTTTTACCGGGGAAACGCTCGGTATGGCCTACATCGATGAGGTGATTTTACGCTACCACGATGCTGACTTGCAGGAACACGTCTTGCGCACAGCTCGTCTGCCGTTAAAAATAATCGACCCGGTACGCGATAGCGGCGGCAAGTCGATAGAGCAGATTTCCATCGCTTTGATTCTAACCGTGGGGATAGCAGCCGCTTCATTTTTCTTCTTTTACAAGCGAAAAAGAGCGGCCAGGGAAGTGGAAAATGCCACTCCGGAGAAGTCATATTATGAAAAAGCGCTCGATGATCTTCATAATAAAATCAACCTACAAACCAGTGATATCGGCAGCCAGTATGCGGAAATTTCCCGTATCATGTGGCACTTTTTAAGACGCCGTTTCGATCTGCAGCCGGCTGTCGGAACCACGGAAGAGCTGATGAAAAAACTGGAATTTCACCACGTGCCTATGGAAGATCGTACGGCTCTGCAGGAAATGATGCAAGCCTGTGATTTGGCTAAATTTTCCGGTGGTGGAACCGATCCAAATCAATTAGTCCGGATTTATGAAATCACCAAACAACTCGTTGAAAAACTGGAAAATAAAGCAAATTTAGATTCTGCTGATTAAGCGAAATACTGCGTAAATATTGGAGGATAAATGAACGTCGATATCCAAGCGCTGAATGATAAAGTTCAAAAAGAGAGCGCATTTGTACAGAATCTGACAGAAGAAATTGGCAAAGTCATCGTCGGCCAGACGTACATGGTGGAACGGTTGCTCATCGGGCTGCTTGCAAACGGCCATGTGCTGCTCGAAGGCGTGCCGGGACTGGCAAAGACCCTGACGGTCAACACCCTGGCGCTTGCCATCGATACGAAATTTCAACGTATTCAGTTTACCCCTGATTTATTGCCTGCCGATCTCATCGGGACATTGATTTATGACCAGGAAAAGAGGGAATTTACAACAAAAAAAGGCCCGATTTTTTCCAACCTCGTGCTCGCCGATGAAATCAATCGCAGCCCGGCAAAAGTTCAATCGGCATTGCTGGAAGCGATGATGGAGCGCCAGGTAACGATCGGCGAAAACACTTTTAAGCTGGATGATCCCTTTCTCGTGCTGGCCACACAAAATCCCATCGAGCAGGAAGGCACCTATCCACTTCCCGAAGCGCAGATCGACAGGTTTATGCTCAAATTGTCCGTCGGCTATCCCTCGCGTGAAGAGGAACTTGAAATCATGCGGCGCATGGCCGGGGGCGGCACACCCACCGTACAACCGGTTGTTTCGCCCAAAGAGATCATCTCCGCGCGCAATACCGTCGGTGATATTTATCTCGACGCAAAAATTGAAGATTATATTATCGATATCGTATTTGCTACGCGGGAACCGGGGCGTTACGGGCTGGAGGCATTAACAGAGCTCATTTCTTTCGGCGCCAGCCCACGGGCTTCCATTTTTCTCGTGCAGGCCGCGAAAGCGCATGCACTTCTGCGTGGCCGTGGTTATGTAACACCCGACGATGTGCGTGCTATGTGTATGGATATTTTACGGCACCGGGTTTTGCTGACCTATGAGGCCGAAGCTGAAGAAATTACTGCGGAAAATATCATTCAACAAATTCTGGCCAAAATCGAAGTGCCATGATTCCCAAGGAAATTTTAAAAAAAGTCAAACGAATCGAAATCCAGACGCGGGGGCTGGTAAACGATGTCTTTTCAGGTGAATACCATTCGGTCTTTAAAGGGCGGGGCATGGAATTCGCAGAAGTGCGCGAATATCGTTATGGTGATGATATTCGCAATATCGACTGGAACGTCACGGCGCGGGCAGGCCATCCGTTTGTCAAAGTTTTTGATGAAGAGCGGGAATTGACCGTCATGCTCATGGTCGATGCCAGTCGCTCGGCTGAGTTCGGCACTTTTTTGCAAATGAAAGGTGAGATTTCTGCTGAAATTTGTGCCTTGCTGGCTTTCTCGGCGATTAAGAATAATGACAAAGTGGGGCTGATTATTTTTACCGACAAGATCGAGAAATTTGTGCCGCCGAAAAAAGGCAAAGCCCATGTCTTGCGGGTGATTCGTGAACTGCTGTATTACAAGCCGGAAAGCACGAAAACCGATATTTCTTTAGCCCTGGAATACATGAGCCGCGTGGTGACGCGGCGGGCGGTTTCGTTTATTATTTCAGATTTTCAAGCGGAGGACTATGAACAGGCCCTGCGCATCGCCGGACGACGGCATGATCTGATCGCTGTAACCATCACCGATCCGCGCGAGCTCGATTTACCCAATGTCGGTTTTATCGAACTCGAAGATGCGGAAACCGGCGAGACCATTCTCGTCGATACAACCGACCCGGCGCTGCGATCCGCTTTTGCCGGGAGTGCTATTTCAGTGAGTGGAAAGCGGGAAAAACTGCTGCAGAAAATCAACATCGACCGCATCGATATTCGAACGGACAGACCGTATGCCGAACCGCTTATTCGTTTTTTTCGCATGCGTGCAAAACGTTTTCGATAGCCACCGGCTGTCGCAGACCTGAAATGGGTTTAATTATCGATATTTAAAAACAAAATATTTTTCATCGCGAGAAGGAAGTTGGACAGAGCGCTGCCGGCGCTCATTTTTGAAAGGATACACAGAACCATGCAAAGGATTAAAAATGCTGTGTGGATTGGGGTGGTTTTAGTAGTGTTTTTTTCAGCCTGCCGGCAAAAAGGGATGAACCTGCCGGCTGAAACCGTACGCGATTTTGCCAATGCTTTATACAATCGCGAACTGTACAAGCAGAGCATCAGCGAATATGAATATTATTTGCGCTCGTACAACCTCGATCAGGATGAGCAGGCAAACATCAGTTATGTTATCGGAAATATCTATTTCGAACGCCTGAAAGATTATGAAAATGCGCTCGCTTATTATTTGCGGATCAAACAGGTTTACCCGACTTCAAATGTGGTGGATGAATCCAATAAACGTATTGTCGAATGCCTGGAACGCCTGGAGCGCAGTGCCGATGCCCAGCAAGCGCTCGAAGAGGCTACTTTTGTCGATGCTTCGAAAGTGCGCAAAAGCCGCCCCGGTGAAGTGATTGCAACCATCGGTGATCGCGAGATTACAACCGGTGATCTGGACTATGAAATCAAGATGCTGCCGCCTTATATGAAAGCACAGATTAAAAATGAATCGAGTAAACTGGAGTTTTTACGCCAGTTTATCGCCACCGAATTGTTTTATGATTCCGCCCGCCGCAAAGGTCTCGATCGTGATCCTGAAGTAATCGAAAATGCTTTTCAGGCGAAGAAAAACGTCATGGTGCAAAAATTATTGCAGGAAGAATTGAGCAAAGATGTGAGCCTTTCGGATGATGACCTGCGCAATTATTTTCAGGCCAACCTGGCAAAATATACGGAAAAAGATTCAACCGGCAGCGGCACCCCGCCACGCTATGAAGAAGTGCGCGGCAAAGTGACGCAGGATTATATTCTCGAAAAACAACAAGCAGCATACGACCGTATGGTCGACCGCATGATGCGGGCGCAGGCGGTGGAGATTTTCGAAGATAAATTGAAGTAAAAAAAGATAAAATTAAAAATTTTGCCGAACGTGAATTACAATATCATACAAAAACTCTGTTATATCATCATTGCCGGAATTTTCTGCGTGTTTGCACCCGGGAGGCATTTACAGGCACAGGTGCGTATCAGTTCATCGGTCGATCAATCGCGCATCAAAATCGGCGATGTCATTCGCTACGAAGTGCGTTTTGATTACGATGCCGGTATCGAAATTCAGACGCCCGGTCTCGGCAGCAATCTCGGTGCTTTTGAAATCCGTGCTTTTAACGAATCGTCACCAGTCGAAAAAGACGGTGGTTTTGAGAAGATTATCAGCTACAGTATTTCCACCTTCGATACGGGAGCGTATGTCATCCCGCCCATTGCCGTTGGATATACCGTGCTCGCCGATTCATCTGAGCATTTCCTCGAAACCGAACCCATCGATATTTATGTCGAATCGATGAAACCGAGTGAAACCGGCGATATTCGCGGCTTGAAAGAACAGGCCGAAATTCCCCTCGACACGGGTAAAATTGTGCTCTATTCACTCGCCGGGCTGGCGCTGATTCTGGCGTTGGTTCTGCATTGGTGGTATCGCAAAAAAAAGCAGCAGGGCGGCTTGTTTCACAAACCAGCCCCGCCGCCACGACCAGCGCATGAAATTGCCCTGGAAAAACTCGATGAGCTTGAGAATTCGGGCATGTTGGCTGCCGGAGCATTGAAAGATTATTTCTCCGAATTGTCGGAAATTTTGCGAGAATATCTTGAAGGTCGTTTTTTTATTCCGGCGCTGGAATCGACGACTTTTGAAATCAACACAGTGCTAGCACAACCGGATTTTGCCGCTCTCGACCGGGTGGGCCTCGAAAAAATCCTCACACTCAGTGATCTGGTGAAATTTGCCAAATTATTACCGGCTGAAGAAGCCGGCCGTGAGGCGCTGCAGTTTGCCCGCAAGTTTATTAACGACACGATGATCGCGTTGGCAGCGGCGAATGAGCTGGATACGCCGGAGCAAAATACCGCGAGCGCATCGGTTGAACCGGCAGAGGAGACAGCATCATGATGCGGTTAGCCTATCCGTATTTTCTCGCATTGCTGCTGATCGTGCCGTTGCTGGTCTACTGGTATTTTCGCCGCCGGCGCCGCCGGGCAACGATACGGTTTTCCAATATTGAATTGCTAAAGCAAATTAAACCGGGAGTCGGCCATCGCTTGCGCCACGGTTTATTTGGCCTGCGTTTGCTGGTGATCATACTCCTCATCATTGCGCTGGCGCGGCCGCAGAGTGGACGTACCGAGGAAGAAATCATCACTGAAGGCATCGATATCGTGCTCGTACTCGATGTTTCCAGCAGCATGTTGGCAGAAGATTTTCGCCCCAAAAACCGTATTCAGGCGGCGAAACTGGTGGCGAAAGAATTCATCGAAGGCCGGCGCAACGATCGTATCGGCATGGTGGTTTTTTCCGGCAAAAGTTACACCCAATGCCCGCTCACGCTCGATTACGGCATTCTCATCAATTTTATGAAAGATATCCAGGTGGGCATCATCGAAGACGGCACGGCCATCGGCCTGGCCATCGCCAACGCGGTGAATCGCCTGAAAGATAGCGAAGCCAAAAGCAAAGTTGCGATTTTATTGACGGATGGCCGCAATAATGCCGGAGAAATCGATCCCATCACTGCAGCTAAAGTCGCTAAAGCCTATGGCATCAAGTTTTACACCGTCGGCGTCGGTACGCGCGGCGAGGCGCTTTACCCTGTTGATGATCCGTTCCTCGGCAAACGCTACGTGCGCATGCCGGTGGATATCGATGAGGATATGCTGCGGCAAGTAGCGGACATCTCCTCCGGAAAATATTTTCGGGCAACCGACAATGAGAGTCTGGAAAAGATTTTCAGGGAAATCGACAGTCTGGAAAAAACGAAAATTGAGGTTAAAGAATACACCCGTTATTCGGAATTATTCGTCAATTGGTTGTGGGCCGCACTCGCTATACTCATTTTTGAAATCGTTTTAGTCAATACACGTTTCAGGAAAATTCCATAAAATGATTCGTTTTGCCAACTCATTTATATTATACTTTTTAATTCTCATTCCACTTGGAATCATCTTTTATTATTATGTGTTCCGTTGGAAGACCAGATCGATGCAGCGATTCGGCAGTATTGAATTAATGCAAAAACTCACCAGCGGAGTCAGCCGCGGGCGACAGAAATTCAAAGCGTTTCTCACTCTGCTCAGTATGTTTTTTATCATCTTTGCTCTGGCGCGACCGCAAATCGGCACCCGACTCGAAGAAGTACGGCGCGAAGGGGTTGATATCATCGTTGCTGTTGACGTCTCGCTTTCGATGCAGGCGAAAGACATCGCGCCTTCACGGCTGGAAAAAGCAAAACATGAGGTCGGCACGCTCATCAAACAGCTTGCCGGGGATCGCATCGGCATCGTAGCATTTGCCGGTGATGCATTTTTACACTGCCCGCTAACGCTGGATTACGGCGCTGCCAAACTTTTCCTTAATGCCTTGGAACCCGGCGTCATTCCAGACCCCGGCACCGCCATCGACCGTGCGATGCAGGTTGCCCTGAGCGCTTTTGATCAGAAAGAAAGAAAACACAAAGTACTGATTCTCATCACCGATGGCGAAAACCATGGTGATGATTTGAAACCGTTGACGGAACAGGCAGAACGCGAGGGTGTGGTCATTTACACCGTCGGTATCGGCTCCCCGGAGGGTGTGCCCATTCCGTTGCAAAATGAATATGGCATCCGAACCGGATTTAAAAAGGACAAAACCGGCACAGTCGTGATGACCAAACTCGATGAGTTGACGCTGGAAAAACTGGCGTTGCAAACCGGGGGCAAATATTTTCGCGCCAGCGGTGCAGAAGACGAACTGGATCAGATTTACACTGCTATCGCCAAAATGGAGAAAAAAGACCTCGGTGCGGTAAAATTTACCCAATACGAAGATCGTTATCAGTTTTTTCTCTTTCTCGCATTACTCTTTTTGATGTTGGAAATTCTGATTCCGGAACGCAAACGGATCAAAACTGAATGGAAGGGGCGATTCCGTTAAAATGAAATACAGACAGAGAAGACGATTTATCATTTTTTTGATTTCTGCAACCAGCGCAGGAATCCAGGCGCAAACAGCTGGACGCAGCAAAGTGCTGCAGGGCAATGAACTGTTCCAGCAGCAAAAATATGATGAGGCCAACAACGCCTATCGCGATGCTCAGTTGGACAATCCCACCTCGCCGATTATCGATTACAACATCGCCAATACTTTGTATGAAAAAAAGAAATACGAAGAGGCGGTGAAGTATTATAACAAAGTCGCGAAAAACGCTGACGACCCGCTTTTTCAATCAAAAGTATATTATAATCTGGCCAATACCTTGTACCGTCTGAACAAATTGCAGGAGGCGATCCCGGCTTACACCGAGGCATTGAAACTAAACCCGGATGATGAAGATGCAAAGTATAACCTGGAATTTGTAAGAGCAAAACTGAAACAAAATGTAAAGAAGCAACCGAAAGACGAGCAGAAACAGCAGGAAAAACTCAAACCCTCGGATTACGCTAAAAAACTAAAAAAACGTGCTGAAAAACTGGTAGCGCAATTCAAATATGCAGAAGCGCATGAGCTGATGGCCAATGGATTGAAGGTTGATAAAACCGTCGGTGCATTTCAGCAGTTTATCGATCGTCTCGCAGCGGTTGTGGAAATCGAGGGGACATGATGAGATTACAATTTTTTCTGATTACCTGTTTTTTATCCTTGCCTTTGCAGCAAGGTGTGATGGCACAATCGGCTGGAGATTATTTTCATGAATCGGCCAATCTTTATATCGGTGCAAAACTGCCGGAGGCCCTGCGAATCGGTTTATTGGGTTTGCAGAAATATTCCACCGACAAAAAACTCAATGCCCTGGTTGAGAAAATAAAAGAAGAGCTGGAAAAGCAGAAACAAACGCAACAGCAAAAGCAGCAAGATCAGCAAAAGCAGCAGGAAAAGGACGAGAAATCTCAAAAAGAGCAGCAACAGCAGCAAGAACAGCAGAAAAGAGAGCAGGAAGAACAGCAAGAATTACAAAAGCAGCAACAACAGCAGCCGGCACAGCAGAATGAGCAGGAAAAACAAGACATGCAAAAACGGGAACTGCCAAAACCTGATGAAATTTCCAAAGAGGAAGCTGAACGGATTTTAAAAGCGCTGCAAAACCAGGAGCAGGATCTGCAAAAAGCACGCAAACGCAAAGGCAAGGGCCGCCGACGCACCGGGAAAGATTGGTAAATTCAGTCCAGATGACCTCATCGAGGTAAGCACTACCCCCTCGATACGCCCCGGAAAAACACCGGGACTACTCGGGATGCTCGGGCCGACCCTATGCAAAAACAGGCCATGCTGAACAGATACGTGAAAAACAGCATAAAATATTTAAAAACAAAACTCTGCGTCTTAGCGACCCGGCGAGATTATTTTATTAATAAAAAATTAAATTCCCGGCTATACTTTCGAAGAACTACAATTAAATCAATTATAGCAAGAAAATGAAGAAAATAGAAGTGAAAATTCTTTTACTCTTTAACCTGTTTTTTCTCGTATCCCAACTCAGTGCGGCTGATATCAAAGTCACCGCGACGGTGAACAGCAACCGCATCGCTGTGGACGAGCAATTTGCGGTCACATTGCAGGTGGAGGGCGGTAGCGTGAATTCCATCGAACCGGTGCTGCCCGATCTCGATGAGTTTGCGGCTTACACCGGCAGCAATCAATCCTCCAATTTTCAATTTATCAATGGCCGCATGAGCGCCTCGAAAACGATCACCTACTATTTTATTGCCCGTAAAACCGGCAAATTTACCATCCCGGCCATTTCGGTAAGGTATAAAGGTAAGGACTATAAATCACAGCCCATCCGGATTGAGATCACCAAAGCTGCGCAGCAGCAGTCGGGGCAGGTAACAGGGCGCAGCAGCAGGCGGCAGGCCGGCCAATCAGCAGATATGAAAGAAAATATTTATCTCAAAGCGGAGATCAATAATAAGAAGGTGTTCGTTGGCGAACCTGTGACCGTTTCATATAAAATTTATACTGCCCTGCAGGTCACCAATTACAGCTTTCGCAATAAACCCAATTATGGTGATTTCTGGAGTGAGGAATTCGATCAGAATGGCTCGCCGCGGACTTTTGAAAAAATTATCAACGGTCGGCGATTTATCGTCGCGACGCTGAAAAAACTTGTCCTCTTTCCCACCAGCGCCGGCAGAAAAACGATCCCGCCGCAGGAAATCGAAGCCACGATTCGTATGCGCGAGCGGCGTGCTCGGCGCGATATTTTTGATTCATTTTTCGATGATCCGTTTTTCGGGCGAACGGTGAACAAGAAATTGAAAAGTAACCCGCTGACTATCGAGGTTCTGCCTTTGCCGGTCGCTGGTCGCCCCGCTTCATTTTCCGGCTCTGTCGGCCGCTTTTCGATGACCACCTCCATCGATAACCGGCAGGTCGAAACCAATGATGCGATTACCGTGAAAGTGGTGATCGCCGGGCAAGGTAATATTCGCACGCTGAATCTTGCGAAACCCAAATTCCCGGCGAGCTTTGAAGTTTACGATCCCAAAATCAAAGAAAAAATCGATCGCAGCAGCGGTACGATTAAAGGGCGCAAAACGTTTGAATATTTACTTGTGCCGCGTGAGCCAGGGCAGTTCCGCATCGATCCCATCACTTTCACTTATTTTGATATCCGGGAAGAACGTTACAAAACATTATCTCGCGGTGCTTTTGATATCACCGTTAAAAAAGGGGAAAAACTGCTTTCACCACCGCCGCGAGGTTGGTCGAAATCCGAAGTGAAACTGTTGGGAAAAGACATCCGCTACATCAGTTTGGAGATGGCGGTTTTTACCCCGGTGGAGGAGAGATTTTACCGCTCTCTGACTCTCTGGTTTTTGCTCATCGCACCGCTGCTGGTCGTCGGGGGGGGGATGGCGTATCGCCGCCATCAGGAAAAACTTGGAACAAATGTGGCTTACGCCCGCAGCCGCAAAGCACAAAAACTGGCAAGCCGCCAACTCAAGGCTGCCCATACGGCGATGAAAAATGGGGATGTAGCAACTTTTTATACTGAGCTGGCACGCGCTTTGACAACGTTTGTGGGCAATAAGCTAAATGTGCAAGAGTCGTCGTTGGTGCGCGAGCAGTTGACGGCGGAACTAGCGAAATGCGGCATTGAAAAAGAACTGGTGGATAGCTTCGATGCCGTTTTGCAGGAATGCGATTTCCATCGTTTCGCCCTTCCCGACGCACCAGAAACGGCCATGCAGCAGGGCTATAAAAAAGTCGATACGCTCATCGTTTCTCTGGAGAAAAAACTATGAAAACACGGCGAATCTTCTTTTTTTTATTAATTTTTTTAGCGGGATCGGCAGCAGCCGACGAAGCGACAACTTATTTTGTGCAGGGGAACAAAGCTTATGAAGCTGGAGACTTTGCCGGGGCTATCGCCAGTTATGAAAAAATTATCGATTTAAAAAAGGAAAACTGGCAACTCTATTTTAATTTGGGCAATGCTTATTTTCGCAGCAATGATATCGGTAAAGCGGTGCTCAATTATGAACGTGCTCTGAAGCTGGCCCCGGAAAATGAAGACGTACAGTTCAATTTGGAAATGGCGCTTCTACAGACGACAGATCGCATTCCCACACCACCCAAAGAAGCCTGGTTGCTGGCGCTGGAAAAACTTTTTTATGTACCCTCATTTTCGCTGCTGCTTTACCTCAGCTTGGTTTTGTATGCAACTTTTTTACTCGTATGGGCGTTGCGATATTTATTTCCGCTGATCACAGGATTGCCTTTTTACCGGTTTTTACTCACCACGGTTTTTATCGCATTCATCCTGTCGGGATCGATTTTTAGTTTGCGCTGGTATGACCAGGTGACAAAAAAATATGGCGTCATCGTGCAACCGGCAGTCAAGGTGACGAGTTCGCCGACCGCTGAAGCAACAGAGATTTTTGTTTTACACGCGGGAACAAAATTTCAAATTCAGGAAGAGACTGCAAACTGGCTGCGTATTCGCCTGCGTGACGGCAAAACGGGCTGGATTTCAGCCGAAACTGCCGGCAGAATTTAAAGGTAATAATGAACAAATTTGAAGAAGCAAGAATAAAATATCGTGAATATTTTGAACGGGCGTTGATCATGGCCCTGCTTCTGGTGATTGTTTTAATTCAGTTATCCGCCCGGCTGTACTTCACGCCGGGGCGTTCCAGCCCTCCCCATATCGCGATGACTGTAGAAAATATCCCGCAGACGCGCCAGGGGCGCAAACGCACCCCACCCCCAAAACCCCCGATCCCCATTCCCTCCGACGAAGAGGATGTCGACGATGATGAGACGATCGAACCCATCGAATTGAAATTTTTTACTGATGAAGGCGATGATGGCGGCGGTGGTGATGGTTTGTTCGGCGTCGGCAGCGATAATGTTATCGCACCACGGCCATTGGCGTGGGTCGTGCCGGAATACCCGGATGTGGACCGCAGCAAAGGCATCCGTGGGCTGGTGAAGATGAGTTTGGAAATCGATAAAACCGGCAAAGTTCTCTCTGTGACCGTGCTCGACAATCAGACCGGCAGCAAGGAATGTGAGAAAGCGGCGGTCAATGCCGCCAAAGCCAGTCGCTTCATTCCGGCCAAACAGGATGGCAAACCGATTAAGTTCTGGTTTATTCACGAGATTTATTTTAACTTGTCAGACGATTAAAATATTTGTGCGCAGCCCGACCCGATAATAATTTGATCATTTCAAAATTTGGCAGTAGACGGCGAACTTTTATACATTTTTTATGTTAAACAAGTTACCACCTGGGTGTCAATCCAACAAGAAATTCTGACAAATGGAACTGAATTTCCGATAATATTTGTGTATGTTTTTCATTGAATTCTGCCTGTTGCATGTAATTAATATAGAGCGGTTCTCCATAGAAATGGCTTACAAATAACTGGCACAGGCTTTGCCAAAATAGATCATACTCAATACTCCGAAGCTCATTTTTAAGAGAGGAGTTTTCTCATGTGTAAATATAAATTTTATTGGTTCCTCGCTCTTTTGTTTTTTTTCACCACATTTACAGGATGTTACACGCAGCTTGCCCCAAAGCTCTCTGACGAATACCAGACGGCAGCCGTCGGGCCGGTGGACGAGCCTGGAACTGAAATCATCGACGAAGATTATGACGCCGCCGAAGCGCAGACACACATCTATATTTACGGGGGAAGTCCCGTCCATCACTATGTTTATGAGCCTTACTGGGATTCGTGGTACTGGCCTTACTACGGTTCTTCCCGGTTTTATTATTCATATAATTATTGGGACCCATTTGCCTGGTGTGGATCGTGGTATTACGGTGATTACTGGTACTCACGTTATTACAGCCCCTGGGGATATGCCGGCGTAAACTACGGGTATAATCCTTACTACTGGGATCCATATTATTACGGCGGCGGTATCGTTAGTACCCGTTACAATAAACCACGACATTTTGACCGGCGTGGGTGGACACGACGATCGTCACAATTTGCCGGTAATTCCATTGCCCGCGGCGAGAGCAATCTGGACAAGCCCGCCAGGCGGGGAACACCTCGCAGCCGCCGGACAGATACAGGCACGATCAGCCGTAACGGCGATCCGGCAGGAGCTGGCGACAAAGTGATTACTAGGCGCCGCACGCGCAAGGGCAATTCGTCATCGATTGGCCGGCGAACAAATACCGGTTCGCTGGTAGGCAAAACGACGGTAACTCGCCGCACCCGCCGTGGCGGCAGTTCTGTTTCGGGCAGCCGGCGATCATCCGATTCGACGCCGGCGAAAGTCACAAAACGTTCTCGCCGCAGTAGCTCCAGCTCTTCCGGCAAAACGATAACGCGGCGCAAAAGTGCTTCTTCGAGCTCCGAAGAAGCGCGGGTGAAAAGGTCAAGTCGAAAAAACAGCAGCTCAGACTCAAACGGCAAGAGTTATAAACGGTCATCCAGGAGTAGTAAATCGTATTCGCATGGTCGATCTTCATCCGGTCGATCTTATTCAAAAGGCCGGTCGTCATCAAGCAGCCGCTCGGGAAAGTCTTCCGGCAGCCGTTCTAGACCCTCAGGTTCGAAAAGATCGCGTTGATCAATAGTTGATTTTTGGAGAGAGAAATGAATTTCAGGCGTGTTTCAAAATATGTGATAGCAGTGTTGTTGCTCAATGTGGCCCCGTGTCCGGCGCAGGAGGATATTTTCAGCAATGGCGTTGAAACTGGAATCGGGGCGCGTGCCATCGGTATGGGCGGGGCCTATAGCGCCATCGGGGAAGATTATTCCGCAACCTTTTGGAACCCTGCCGCGCTAGCACAAATTCGCCGTTTTGAGCTAACTGGCGGGCTCAGCCATTTATCCCGCAACAACGACGCCTCATTTAGCACCGCGCTGGTTGAATCGCAGGAGTCGTTTACAAAATTAACCGATCTCGGTCTTGTTTATCCGGTTCCGACTTATCGCGGCAGCCTGGTTTTTGCATTTGGCTATAACCGCATCCGTAGCTATGACGCAAATATGGAGTTTTCGTTTTTTGATCCAACACCCGGTGATTCAGTCGATTTCAAATGGCGCGAACAGGACCTGGGATCGATGAATTTTTGGAATGCAGCAGCAGCCGTCGATGTGTCGCCCAATTTATCTCTCGGCGCCGGTCTCAATTTCTGGTCCGGCGGTAACGATTATTCTTTTTCCAAAAGAGAGCTCGATATCTACAATATTTGGAACGAAGACGAATGGCGCAGCGACCAATCGATCAACAGTGATTTTTCCGCTTTTAACATGAGCTTGGGGATGCTTTTTCGCGTCAACAGCCAATTGCGCCTGGCCGGCACACTGTACACCCCCAAGACCATAACTATCAATGAAGAATGGCGCGAGAAAGAATTGGTGACTGATGATGGTGGCTTCGCTGATATTACATATGATGATGCTGGTGATTTTGAGTATCAAATACGCACACCGTTTACATTTTCCCTCGGCGCAGCTTTCAATCTCGCCGGCCTGATGATTTCGGGACAACTCGACTTTAATAACTGGCAGCAGTTGCGTTATGAAAGCGAACCGCCGGTCGCTGAAACCACACGTGAACAGGCAAATGATTTTATTCATGAAAACTACCGCTCGACGACACGCCTCCGCCTGGGCGCAGAATTCACCTTGCCGGGCGTCGGCACGCAAGTTCGGGCCGGTTATTATCTTGACCCCTCGATACAAGCCAACGCCGGCAGCGATGCCGATCGGAAAATTTATAGTCTAGGGCTCGGGTTTTTACTCGATAAACAGCTCAAGCTCGATGTCGCATACACCTTCGGTGTGTGGAAAAAAACCAGAGCTAATCCATTTTCCGGTGATGCCGGGGTGACCAGTTTGCTGGAAAATATCTCATATAAAAAATTTTTCACTACCATCTCTTACCGTTTGTGATTTCGGAATATAAACACAATCAAAACGCAGGCTGCCCATTCGCCTGCGTTTATTTTTTTTGACCCAATGGAGGAAACATGTCCGGGTTTATTCAAAAGATTCTGCGGCCTGTCTGTTTTTTGATTTTCTTTTCCTGTGCCGCGGGCAATGAAATTATCGAGCAGGGTGAGGTGCTGGTTCTCACAAACCAGACGAAAATTCCTTGTCGCATTCTCGATTTTGATGGCGTCGATATTTATTTTCATGCACGCAAAAGCGCCGACGCCTACCGCTACGGTGAACTTATCCCGGTGGGCAATGTGCAGGCTGTTCATGTGACCCGCGGCGGCCGCATCCTTTCCTATGCTGTCATGGACTACCTCGATGAAAAATTTCCGCCGGATAAAAGCGAAATCGTGCAACCACAGATCGTGAATGCCGTGGAAAAATCGACGGTTAATCTATCGAAGGATGAGATGACTTCAGAGAAGAACGATACTGGTTTGCACATCAACCTCCGAGGTTTCGTGGCGGATTCCCTTTCACAGGCGCGGGCGGCTCAGGGCATCGGCTTGCGCCTGACGGAGCGCCTTAAACCGGAAAAAACAGAAATACCCGTTGCCTACGAGGAGCTGGCCGATTTGATCGTGGCCAGCGGTGGAACCGGCTTGCTGCTCTACCGCGCCGATAAAAATCGTGAAGCCGGGGCGGAATTGACTGAAGCACAACAATATTTGCTGGATGCGATTCAGAATTCGGCAACCTGGGATGAACGGAAAAAAGCTCTGCGTAGCGCTCATAAAATCGCCTCGGAAGCGTTTGCTCAAATTGGGAAAAGAGAACTGTGGCAGGAATTTAAGTTCCGCGCTGCTGCGGGCAGCGACCGCTTCATTCAGTTTTTAATTTTTTTGCACAAACAGGGTGATCTGCATAGCAGGGTTAAATTCGATCGCGCAGCCGGTTTTTTCGGCGCTGAAGCTACCGGTGCGATTTCGGATATTCTCATCAATTTTGATGACTGGTATTATATCGTCGTGATTCAACTGGCGCGTTAATCTATCGAAGGGGTGTCTCACCGAGGCGTTTCCCCCCCCAAAAAAACAGGAACAGGTACTTGCAGCAGCTATCTTTTGCATGATTTCTTTGCCGCAATAATGCGGCATTTTTATTTTATGCGAAAAGGCCGATGTTTTGTATAGGTAAAAAATAGCGGTCAACTATTGATCCGAAAAATAGAAATGAGTATTTTCTGCGGTTCATTTTTCAGATAAAGGAGTTCGTTGATGATTAAAGATGTCGTGATTAAAGAATTGCTTACCCATCCGGATGAGCGTGGATTTTTCCGCGAAGCAGTGCGTGTAACCGATGATTTTTTCACCGAGGGTTTCGGCCAGTTTAGCCACTCGCAAATGTATCCGGGCATTATAAAAGCCTGGCATATTCACCCGACACAGGTCGACTGGTGGTACGTACCCATCGGCAATTTACGGCTGATGCTGTGTGACCGCCGCAAAGATTCACCGACATTCGGTGAGTTGCAGGAGGTACTCATGGGTGAAAGTTACGAAGCAAAAGTGGTGAAAATCCCACCGGGCGTGGCGCACGGCTGTAAAGTTTTGGGCGGCGTCACCCATCTGTTTTACATCACCAGCAAAACTTATGACCCGGAAGAAGAAGGTCGCATCGCTTACGACGATCCTGAAATCGGCTACGATTGGCTGAAAGGGCCGGAGATAAAATAAGCTGACCGCTAAAACCTTGCAAAAGAGGAGTTCTTCTTGCAAGGTTCAGTCAGTTTTTACTTGCAAATATTTCCTGGCAGTTTTTATTATATTTGGCACATTGCAACAGGGGCGATATTCTCCACGATAAAAAATTCTCAAAACCCGAAGAACATGCCCGCACCGCTGCGCTCATTTCTCCCCGCCGCATCGTTTTTCACAATCCGGTTGAAAAACCTCGAAAGGTGGTGATACCCGATGCACCGATAAAATCTCCCTAAACTCTGTTTTAAATTCAATTATTAACGTTCTAACATTCTAACGTTCCAACATTCAATCGTTTTTAAAAAAGGAATTCGCATGAAAAAATACCTGCTTTACGCCGTGCTCCTGCTGCTCATTTCCTGCAATAAAAGCCCAACCGGCCCCGATGACGACCCGCTGCGCAATGCTGACCTACGCAAGCTGCAATGGACGGTGGATACACTGTATACGGAAAACAGCATGAATACAGTGATGTACTCCATTTGGGGCGCCTCTGAAAATGATATCTGGGTCGGCGGTTTTAACGACAACCAATACGGTCATCGCTGGCATTATGACGGCAAGAAATGGACAGCCGACTGGTACGGCGGCATCCCCGGATTAGAGGTTAACGATTTTCTGGGTTTTGCCAGTGACGATATCTGGGCCGTCGGCGCCCGAAGGCGTTCGCCTAATACCCAGGTACCGAACCACGATGAATATATCAGCCTGATCCTGCATTACGATGGCAGCGAATGGCGGGAAGTGGCTCATGAACCGGGAAGACCGTTATTCGACATTGGCGGGCGCAGCCCCACCGAATTATATGCCGGCGGGCTTGACGGCACCCTGTTCAAGTATGACGGCCAATCCTGGACGCTTGATTCCATTTATATACCGATCGAATTGAACGATTCGAGCCATTCATTTCTCTCCGAAATTACCTATGACCCCGGAGGGGATGTGTACTTGTTGCAGAATGTAAATCCGAATTATCAGGTTATAAGCTGGCCTTATTTATTCAAAAGAGAAGCTGGTAAATGGGTTTTAAAGGATAGCAGTACATATTGGTATTACTTTACAGACCTGTGGATCAGCCCGCAAAAGAACCTGTATCTTACCGGCAGCGAAGTGGTGACCTGGGATGAAGGTTCCGGTTTCACGTCTTTATCAGTGCAATTGCCAACTTTTCGCTCGAAAAGCATTGTCGGCTGGCAGGATAATATGCTTGTTTGCGGCAGGGACGGCCCTACAGGCCTGCCGCAGCTTTTTCATTATAATGGCAGCGATTGGGCACAAATTCAGTCTTTGCCGCATGACGGCGTTACTTTTAATAGATTATTCCTTGTTGACAGGACGGTTTTTATGACGGCCATTACAAATAATTATCCGATTAAATCATTAATTTTTAAAGGAACTTTACGTAAATAGGAAAATACCATGTTAAATTTATTTTGGCGCAGCATTTGCTCTCTCTCTGATGCTTTTCGGCTCTGTAATCATTGCGCAACATATTCCTCCCGGCCATGATACCAACCATTCCAATCCATCCGAATGCCGCGGTTATGCTATATCCCGCGCCTGGGGAAAATCCTGGGGTTCGTCCTGCGGCGCTCACAATACCAGTATTTATTCCATAGATGAAACATATCACAGCAAATCAAGTTTCAGCTATGGCGCTGCAACAGCCGGCAAGATAATCGCCTGGGGTAATGGAGGCGCTAATCATGCCGCTTATATCACCAGCGTTGAGTGGATTTATGGCGTTCATACCATCAATATTGCTTTTGTCGAAGGACCGGGTGGATCGCAAATGTTTGCCACTCTGGATGACGCCATTAATGGGACCAACGGGGTTTATCCCCGCGGCACACCGGACTATCTTTACACACCAATAAAAACGGGTTGGCCTATTAAAGTACAAAACAGCTTCGATGGCGGCGCTGATAATGGCGGCACGGTGAAAGTTAGAGGAGCAACCAAAAATTCACCCTACACAACCAATACGACCTGGAATGGTTATACAAGCATCGAAGCCTCGATGGATGGCCAGTCGCGCAATAATTATAAACGGCTTTTTGTTAAGTGGACGGAAGATGATTATTTGGGCAATAAAAAAGATTTTTCAACCAGCAAGCAAACATCAGTTAAAAGAACAGACCGTTTCAAGAATGATCAATATATCTATGAAGCCGAGTTCCTCAAAGAATACAACATCGGACTGCAAAACAACTTCACCGGCGTCGGCAACCATGGGCAAATCGTGTTTGACGGCAGCACGTACAATGTAACCCATACCGGTTATGTGCGTGAAAATAACTCCGTGAGCATCGGCGCGCCGTGGAGCCAGACTTACAACAGTATTGTCTACACATTCTCCCATTGGACAGGTGGCGCCAGCGGCAGCACTAGCCCGAAAACCATCACGCCTTCGGGCCACATGAGCATAACCGCCAATTACAACGGCAAACCCGAGCAAGTCGATATCAATCCCTACAACGGCAGTCCGGGTGATAATATTACCATCACTTGGCCGGAAAATCCCAACACCAACGTCACCCAATACCGTATTTCCCGCAAGGTGAAACATTCACTGAACGGCAGCTGGGATCCTGAGCAAACCTTGGCCACTGTCAACCGCGGAACGACTTCGTATACCGATGCGGAATATATTTACACCAGCGGTTACACCCATGATCTGGTTTATTATAATGTGCGGGCTTATTACACTATCGAGAATTCGTGGTCGGATAATAACTGGGTCGACGTTTTCGGTGAGGGCGGCGGTTTTCTGCCCAAACTGGCAGCTTCTGCTTTCGCGCCCAACGGTCTGCCCACGGCCTATAGGGTGGGCAATTTCCCTAACCCCTTCAACCCAGAAACCAACATTGCGTTCACAGTCGCCAATTCAGCAAAAATCAAACTGGATGTTTTCGATATCAACGGCCGGCTGGTGCAACATCTGTTGAGCGAAAGTCTCGCACCCGGGCGCTATCGCTACCGCTGGAATAGCCGCGAGGCAAACGGCCGGCTCATGCCCAGCGGCGTTTATTTTGTGCGAATGCAGGTTATTGAGAGAATAAGCGGTAAAGCACAGGTTGTTTCACATCGCCTGTTGCTGATGAAATAAACCCATGCCCCCTCTGATTTTTCTCGTTCCCGGTCTCCACAGACTGTGTGAAAACACGGAGTGAAATGCCTTTATGCATTTCATTGCAGTCCATTAAGGGGCTGCACTCCTGTCAAGTTTGTATTTTTACACAGCCTGAGAGACTGGGAACAAGGGTGAATTTTTTCTTCGTAAAACATGAAACGTGTTAACGTTCAACTTGTAACTTTGAATAAAAGGAACCTGCATGACAAAAAATCTGCTCCACAATCCAAATGCGACTTTATTAAAACTTGGATTTCACCCCTAAATTCCTATTTTATAGCAGTTTTTTGGAATTTTCTTCTATGCCGCCGCCGTTGATTTTACAAACCCATTTTGGAAACCCCCATGAACACTTCTTTTATAGACTATTTGCAGGAAAATATCGTCATCGGCGATGGCGCCATGGGCACGCTGCTTTATGGCAAAGGCATCCCCATGACCCATTGTTTTGACGAGCTCAATTTGAGCCGGCCGCTGCTCATCAGGGAGATTTTTGGCGAATATGTGCAAGCCGGTTCGCAAGCGATCGAGACCAATACTTTCACCGCAAACCGGCATAAACTCAACCGTTTTGAGCTCGGCGATACTACGGAAGAAATCAATATCCGCGGTGTGGAAATTGCCCGTGCCGCCGCTCTTGACAAGGCCTGGGTGCTGGCATCGGTGGGGCCGGTTAAAGCCGGGGAAACCGACGAAATCACCGATGATGAATTGCAGGAAGTTTTTGCAGAACAAATCGCTGCGCTCGACAGCGCCCAACCTGACGCCATTTTGCTGGAAACCTTTGCCCGCGCCGAAGAACTGGAAATCGCCTTGAAAACGACAACAGAACTGACGAAGCTACCTGTTCTCGCACAAATCAGCGTCGATGAGACCGGCTTCACGCGTGACGGCCAGCATATCGTACCCATTTTTAAACGCCTGCGAAAACTCGGCGCTGCAGTTCTCGGCATAAATTGCGCCAAAGGGCCTGCGGGAATTTTGCATGCTCTGGAACAAGTGGCGTTGAGTCCGGGGATGCTGCTTTCAGCCTACCCCAACGCCGGTTTGCCGGCTTATGTCGATGGCCGTTATTTATACCTTTCGACGCCGGATTATTTTGCCGACAGCGCCATGCGGCTGCGCGACCAGGGTGTGCGGCTGATCGGCGGCTGCTGCTGAACAACACCGGCGCATATTCGTGCCATGGCCGGAGTACTTTCCGGCATGAAACCGATTTCACGAAAATCAGCGCTGGTGAGAACCTCCTCTTTTGGCAGGCCGGAAAAAGTCATCGATTCGCGGCCCAGTATTCTCGAATTCGTTAAAAAACGGCCGACATTCATCGTCGAGCTCGATCCGCCGCGGGGTTTGAATTATCAGAAAATAATCGCCGGGGCACAAGCGCTCAAACTCGCCGGCACCGACGCCCTGACCATGGCTGATTCTTCCCTTGGTGTCACCCGCATGAGCAATCTCGCACTCGGCCACATCGTGCAAAAAGAGACCGGACTGATGCCGCTCGTCCATCTCGCCTGTCGCGATCGCAACCTCATCGGCATGCAAGCCCAACTCATGGGGCTGCATGCGTTTGATATCAATTATGTTCTCGCGATCACCGGTGACCCGGCGAAAGTCGGCGATCAGCCCGGCGCTACTTCGGTTTACGATCTCAACAGCTTTAACCTCGTGCGCATGATCAAACAGATGAACAAAGGCATCGCTTTTTCCGGCCGTGCCCTCGACCAGGCGACGGATTTTAAAGTGGGCGTGGCTTTTAATCCTAATACGCAGCGCATCGAAACACAGGTGCGGCGGCTGGAAAAAAAGGTTAAATTCGGCGCCGATTATGTGATGACGCAACCGATTTACGATCCCAAACAGGCAAAAGAACTGGCACAGATCGCGCGTAATTTTGATATTCCGTTTTTCGTCGGCATCATGCCACTGGTAAACCAGCGCAACGCAGAATTTTTGCATAACGAAGTGCCGGGAATCACTATTCCCGACTTTGCTCTGAAGCGCATGCAAGGACTTGAAAATGAAAGAGGGCAGGAAGAGGGCATAAAAATCGCGGCTGAATTGCAGGCTGAAATTTTGATTCATTTCAACGGCATTTATCTGATTACACCCTTTATTCGCTATGAAATTACAGCAGAACTGATCGAACTTGCCAAATCACTTGCTGTCACTGCCTGAGTCAAACTGGTGAAATTGGCTTTTTTATTCATTTTTTGAAAAATCAGAGATGATTCTTTCCACAAACGAGGAGGAAAATACAATGGAACTGATCAAAAGTTTTTTATTCCTGGCTGTTGGCGTTCTGGCAGCCGCGAAAATTGTCCCCGGTGTCAATCTGAAAAATAATGTAACCGCCTTTATTGTCGCCGCGGTTTATAGTGTGGTTCATTTTTTTCTGTTTAAAGTCCTGTTTTTCCTGACGCTGCCTGCCGTTTTTCTCACCATCGGACTATTTACCATCATCATCAATGCAGTTCTGTTGTGGCTGACAGATAAACTGCTGGATAGTTTCGAGATTAAAAGTTTCGGCACGACGATCATCGCTTCACTCGTCATCAGCGTCGTGTCCATCGTTTTGAAGTATTTATTCTTTTGGATTTAGTACGAAACCTGCCAGGTTTTTAAAGCCTGGCAGGTTTAGCATAAACATCTCACCGTAAAATTTCTGTAAAAACCCGAATTGCATTCTCGCCCATTATTTTTATTATTTCTTCTTCGGAAAATCCATCCTGCAGCAATGCTTCGGTGAGGTAAATCATCTGCGCAGCTTTGAATGGCACGATCACCGCGCCGTCATAATCCGAACCCAGCGCCACATGATCAACACCGACGAGGTCGGCGCTATAGCGCATGCAACGCACGATAGACTGCACATCGTTGCCGCAGGTAGCTTGCGGCCAGAATCCGATGCCGATAACGCCGCCGGTAGCAGCAATGCGGCGTAAATGTTCGTCGGACACATTGCGCGGGCTGTCGCAGACGCCCTTCACGCCGGTATGCGAAACCAGCACCGGTTTTTTAGCCATGGCCAGCACATCGTCAATAGTTTTTGGTGATGCATGGGCAAGGTCGATTATCATGCCTAACTCCTGCATTATTTCTATCATTTGCCGACCGGCAGCCGTTAAACCACCACGTTTGACGCCATGCGCCGAACCGCTCATTTCGGTATCGAAAAAGTGTGTCGGCGCCATCATGCGGAATCCGGCGTCATATAAAAATTTGACATTGGCCACATCACCTTCCAGCGCATGCGCCCCTTCAATGCCCAATAATCCGGCCGCCAAATTTTTATTTGTTTGCCGCTCATTAAAAAAGGCCTGAAGATCAGCTCGGGATTTGATAACTCGCAATTTCCCTTCAGAATTTTTCGCAAATTCATGCAGCCTTTCCGATTGATAAAGCGCCCGCTCGCGCAGGCTAAACCAGCTCTTTACCGGCCACATCTGCGAAATCACCAGCGGTGTGATGAGATCAAACCGGTCTTCAACATCGATGGGTTTGCCGGCAAGGGGGAATTTTGAAACGATGGTAAACGCCTGCAAAGCGAGATTGCCTGCGATCATGCCGGGCAGGTTAACATGGCCTTGTTCGTTGTTTTGCAGCAGGTTACGGTTCCACAAAAGAGCGTCGCAGTGCAGATCAACAATCTGCAATCGGGCATGCAGATTGCGTGCTTGTTCGGAAATCGCCGGCCGGGGATCAGGCTGTAGCCGGTTCATTTGCTTATCGACCAGAGAAGGGAGAAAAACAAAAAATGCAACGAGCAGAAGGAAGAGGAAAGCGAGCAGGATTTTGTACAGCATTTGGGGCTCCATTGGTTTGTCATATCTATTCATCATCTTTATTTGTTTTTTCTGAGAATATTAAAATTTAATTCTGACTGCTCAGCGTGAGAGTTACCATAACCCTGTCAGGGTTTTTACGTTGTAATTAAATCTGATAAATTATTAATTCTATCTTGATTTCCAATTGCATTTCAAAATTAGTCTCGCTATTTTGCATATCTTCCATTCTAATAATTCTTAATCTGGCACCTTTCTTCGCGGACCATGATTTTCAGGAATGCTCTTTTTAAAAATATAAAAACCGAACTTCGTCCCATGGCCGACCTGGCATTGCCGGTGGTTATCGCTGAAATCAGTTGGGTCACCATGGGCATGGTCGACACCCTGATGGTCGGCCGCATCAGCGCCGTCGCCATCGGTGCAGTGAGCATCGGCAGCAGCATCATCATTTTTTCCAGCCTGCTGGGAATGGGTGTTTTGTGGGGACTCGATTATCTTGTTTCAAAAAAGTTCGGCGCCGGTGATCTCGACGATTGCCATCATTCGCTGGTGCAGGGGATTTATATCAGCCTGTTCGCCGCAGTTATTCTTACCAGCGCCACTTATTCAATAATTTCGCTGCTGCCATATTCTGCGATACAAATTGATGTGCGCATCATGGCGGCATCGTACATGCGACCGACGGTTTTCAGTATCATTCCCCTTCTTTTTTATACGACAGCCCGCCGCTATTTACAAGCGCGCAGCATCGTTAAACCGATCACGACGATCCTCGTTCTTGCCAACGGCGTCAATGTGCTGGCAAATTATGCGTTTATTTTTGGACATTGGGGAGCGCCGCGGTTGCTGGCGCAGGGAGCCGGATATGCCACGCTGATCTCGGTAACTTTCATGGCCGGCGCACTGATTTTATTTATTATCTACATCGAGCAGAAAGAAAATACCGGACTTTTTCGAACTTCTTTGGCAATCGACCTTAGCCGTATGCGCGAGATCATTTCCGTGGGTTTCCCGGTCGCAGTTCAACTTGGATTTGAAGTTGGGGCATTTACCATGGCGACTTTGTTGGCCGGCATGCTCGATGCCACCTCGCTTGCCGCCCACCATATCGTGCTCAAAGTCGCCAGCTTCACATTCATGGTTCCGCTGGGCATTGCCAGCGCCGGCGCTGTGCGCATCGGTCAGGCGATCGGTAGAAATGATGGCCTTGCAGCGATTCGTTCCGGCCGAACTGCACTGATTTTCAGTGCAATTTTTATGTCGGCAGCCGGACTTACATTTTTTCTTATCCCGTATGCGATCATGCGCAGCTTCACTATCGACGAAACGGTGATTACCGTGGGAACGTCTCTTTTGGCCGTGGCGGCATTTTTCCAATTATTCGACGGTATTCAGGTCACTGGTGCCGGCATTCTTCGCGGACTCGGTGATACCAAAAAACCGATGATTTTTAATCTGGTCGGCCACTGGCTGCTGGGCATTCCATTGGGTTACCTCCTCTGCTTTCGCTATGGCGGCGGCATCTGGGGGCTGTGGATCGGGTTGTGCATCGGCCTCGTATTCGTCTCAATCGGTTTGTTATACTACTGGCTGCGTTACGAAAAAAAATTAGCTGCAGGAATCATTCAAAGGGAACAATTGCTGATTTAAAAATTAATACAGGCTAAAATCAGAAAAAACAAAAAAATGTTGCATTCGCCCGTATGATTTCCGATTTTATGGCAACCTATCCATAGCTTAACCCTGTGACCACAGAGCATTGCACCACCAAATCACACCGGTCACCACCACAAACACGAAGATTGCACAAATGAGAATTCGATGCAAAAATTTTTAAAATCAGCTTATCTGTGTTTTTTGATGCTCATCATATCTTATCTATTCACAGCCTGTGGCCCCCAATATGATTTAATTATTCGTAGCGAGAAAATATTCGACGGCAGTGGCGCGGCGCCATTTGCCGGAGCAATCGCTGTCAAAGATGATAAAATAATCTCTATCGGCAACCTGCATGATGATGAAGCCGCTGAAATTCTCGATGTTGGAGAAATGGCGGTCGCGCCGGGATTTATCAATATGCTCAGTTGGGCCGGCAAACGGCTGATGATCGATGGCCGTTCCTTAAGTGATATCAAACAGGGAGTGACACTGGAAGTTTTCGGCGAAGGCTGGAGCGAGGGGCCGCTCAACGAAAAAATGAAAGCCGATATTCTCAAACGGCAAAAAGATTTTAAATACGATATCACCTGGTCTACACTCGACGGTTTTCTCGAACATTTGGTTGAGCGCGGCGTCAGTACAAATATTGCTTCCTACGTCGGTGCATCGACTATTCGTATCAATGTGCTGGGTGAAGAAAACCGCCGTCCCACAACAGACGAGCTGAAAAAAATGCAGGCGCTCACCCGACAGGCGATGCGAGAAGGCGCGCTGGGAGTGGCTTCAGCATTGATTTATGCACCCGGCGTTTATTCATCCACTGAAGAACAAATTGCACTGGCTAAAGTTGCCGCCGAATTTGATGGTATTTATACCTCGCACATTCGCAGCGAAGGTAGCCGACTGCTGCCGGCGGTCGATGAATTTTTGCAGATTTTGCAAAAATCCGGCTGCCGTGGTGAAATTTTTCACCTGAAAGCAGCAGGGCGGTCGAATTGGGGAAAACTGGAAGCCGTAATCGAAAAAATCGAAAATGCACAAAAATCCGGCATACGGATCAGTGCTGACATGTATACTTACATCGCCGGGGCTACCGGACTGGACGCAACGCAGCCATCCTGGGTTCAGGAAGGCGGCTTCGAGCAGTGGCTGCAACGGCTGCGTGACCCCGGCATTCGTAAAAAAGTCATCACGGAAATGCAGCAAGCCGTAACTTCGTGGGAAAATTTTTTTACGGCAGCCGGACCGGCGAATATTTATCTTTCCGCACTGCGTACAGATTCGTTGAAATATCTCACCGGCAAAAGCTTGGCGAAAGTTGCTGCAATGCGCGGTACGACAGCAGCAGAAACCGTCATCGATTTGATCTTGCAGGACGATAGCCGCGTCGAAGCCATCTTTTTTTTGATGAGCGAGGAAAATATCAAAAAACAGATGCGTTTGCCCTGGGTTGCGTTTTGCTCCGATGCCGGATCGATGGCGCCGGAGGGGCTTTTTCTCAAGTCAAATCCGCATCCGCGGGCCTACGGTAATTTTGCGCGCTTATTGGGCAAATATGTGCGGGAGGAAAACGTCCTGCCGTTGCGGGAAGCCATTCGTCGCCTGACATCTTTTCCGGCGGAAAATTTAAAAATCAAAAAGCGCGGGCGGATAAAAGCCGGATATTTTGCTGATCTGGTGATTTTCGATCCGGCAAAAATTCAGGATCATGCAACTTTCGCACAACCGCATCAATTGGCCGGTGGCGTGCAGCATGTTTTTGTCAACGGCGTTCAGGTGCTGAAAGACGGCGAACACACCAGCGCCAAACCGGGGCGCGTGGTGCGCGGGCCGGGGAGGGGGAAATGAATAGAAAAATAGTAATTATCTAAGGGGAAAGGGAGCCCGTTATGGCGAAAAAAAATGTAAAAATTAATCTATTAGATCATTCTGAAGCGAAAGTTCGGCTTTTAGGCGAATATTTAAAACGATACTTTAACATAATCTGTAATATACACAGAGAATAAAAATTTTTGACTTGTTTTGTGGTGAAGGCTTATATGAAAATGGTGGAGAAGGAAGTCCGCTTGTTATTTTAAGAGAAGTGAAAAATATTCACTTTGTGAATGTTGCAAAATTAAAAACCATTCCTCCGATTGATTGCTATTTTAACGATATCGATAAAAAAAATCGAAAAGCTAGACCGGATTATCAAAAATAAATCTCTAGATTACGAAGAATTTGGCAATATTGAGTTTAAATCAAATGACTATCAAAATGAGCTAAAGAATTTACTTAAAATATTACCAATGTTAAGAAATGAAAAAGCTTTCATCTTTATCGATCCGTATGAATACAAACATATAAAAGCGAGTCAAATTAAGAAACTGTTGGAATCAGGCAATTCAGAGGTCTTGCTCTGGCTTCCTATTCAATTCATGTATCGTTTTTCATCAAGAGGTACCCCCCAAGCATTGCAAGGTTTTATCGACGAATTTACTCAATACGAGAATTGGAAGGATGTTGATAGTGTCTGGAAATTGATCAGCCAACTTAAAACAAGCTTTCAAACTTATTTGGATAAGGAATATTTCGTAGACACTTTTACTATTCAAAAAGACAAAAATACCGTATTTTATCTTTTCTTTTTTAGTTCCCATATGAAGGGATTTGAAAAAATGCTTGAAGCAAAATGGAAAATTGATACAGATGAAGGCAAGGGGTGGAATTTCAGAGAAAACCAACTGAGCTTATTTCAACAATATAAGACGAACCCATTGGAAGAAAAATTAAAACAGTTTTTAAAAGGTGGGCAACGATACAATGGAGAAGTATTTGAATTTACATTACGAGAATCTTTTCTGCCAAAACATACAATTGAAATATTCAAATATTGGCAACAAAGTGGTATCTTGGATGTAATCTCGCTCACTGGTAAAAAGGCAAGAAAAGGGTCGTTTTATGTGAGCTACAAACATTTTAGGGATGATGGTAAAAAGGTTTATTACAAATTGAGGTAATATGGCACAATCAAGTATAGAATGGACGGAAATGACCTGGGACCCTACAACAGGATGCACCAAGATTTCATCAGGATGTAAATTCTGTTATGCAGAGATTATGTCTAAACGTTTGCAAGCAATGGGAGTTAAAAAATATCAGGATAATTTTAAAGTACGAATTCACCCGGAAGCATTAAAAGCCTCGTATACATGGAAAAGTTCAAAATTGGTGTTTGTAAACTCAATGAGTGATTTATTTCATGAAAAAATTCCGTTTGAGTTTATTCAAAAGATTTTTCAAACAATGAACAATAATCCTCAGCATGTTTTCAGGTACTGACTAAAAGAGCGGAAAGAATGCTTGAATTACACAAAGAGCTTAGATGGACACATAATATTTGGATGGGGTTTCTGTTGAAAATGATAGCGTTGAGAATAGAATTAACTTATTATGCATAACGGAAGCAAGGGTAAAATTTTTATCAATAGAACCGCTAATTGGCCCTTTAAAATATCTCAATCTCGAGAATATTGATTGGGTAATTGTTGGTGGAGAAAGTGGGCATAACCCAAGACCAATGCAAACTGATTGGGTGATCGATATTCAAAAACAATGTGAGAAAGCAGGGAGCGCCTTCTTTTTTAAACAATGGGGTGGTAGAAATAAAAAGGCAAAGGGCAGGATTTTAAAGGGTAAAATTTATAATGAGATGCCACAAATGCAATTACCGCATTTTGCATAAAATTGATTCTTGAGGTGAATATGGCCGATGTAATCGATTATAAAATATTGGGCGACGATATGCAGGTCGTGGAAATCGAGCTCGATCCTGGTGAAGGTGTGCGTGCTGAAGCCGGCGCGATGATGTATATGAGTGAAAATATCATCATGCAGACGGGCGCCGACGGCGGCCTGTTCAAGGGTTTCAAGCGTATGCTCACCGGCGAAAGTTTTTTCATTACGACTTTTTTGTATAGTGGAAAAGGCAAAGGGCAAGTTGCATTTGCCGCGCCAATTCCCGGGAAGATTATTCCGTTGGATCTGGCAACGCTTGACGGTGCTTTTCTGTGCCAGAAAGATGCTTTTTTATGCGCTGCCCAGGGCATTGAAATCACCATAGCATTCACAAAAAAACTCGGAGCCGGTCTGTTTGGCGGTGAGGGATTTATTTTACAACGCCTCGAAGGCGACGGTCTGGCTTTTGTGCATGCCGGTGGAACCATCATCGAAATGAACCTGAAACCGCACGAAAAGCTGCTCGTCGATACAGGCTGCCTGGTGGCTTTTTCTCCCAAGGTTGATTACGATATCAAACTTGTCGAAGGTTTTAAAAATTCCCTGTTTGGTGGCGAGGGATTGTTTCTCGCTCATCTCACCGGCCCGGGAAAAGTCTTTTTGCAAAGCCTGCCGTTTTCCCGCCTCGCCGACCGGATTTATGCAGCCGCCCGCTTTCAAAAAAAACGTGAAGAGGGCGGACTGGGCAACGCTTTTCTCGGTGGCATTTTGGGCGATAATAAATAAGGTCACGAACAAATCGGTTTTATAACTCCAACGCGTTACCTGAATTTACCAAGGAGGAACGTGATGAACAGCAAAAACTCCAATTGTTTGATGTTAATTCTGCTCGCTTTTTTTCTCAGTAGCTGCGGCGGAATCAAACCGACCCTTTCGCCGGTGGCGCTGGAATCGGGGCAGGAACTGCTCTTTGTCGAGGGCAAATCGCATCTGTACAAAATGAACAGCAGCGGCGGCGAAGTTGAAGAAATTATGGACCTGGGACGTGCCATTCAAAATCCTGTCTGGTCACCGGATGGTCAGTCCATTGCTATGTTTTTGATGGATGACAAGGATTTTGATCCTTTCAAAGCAGAGAACCCCACCGCCGATCTCGTTTTGCTGCGACTGGGCGGCATCGAACCGCAGTATCTCGGAGAATTCGAGTTTGCACATAAAATTGACCGCAACGGTTGGAAATACGCCCGCATCACCCGGCCGGTCTGGCATCCTGACGGGAAAAAGCTTTTTGTACACGATAAAAAAGGTCTGTATCTCGTCGTGCCCGGGAAAAAAATCATTCCGCTGATCCGCAATCCGAAAATATATAAACTCGATATTGCGCTTTCCAAAGCACACGTGGTTTTCAGTATTAAAAATGAGTTATATGTTTATAATTTTCGTTCGCGCAATACTATCGATATCGCGGGATTACGGCCGGCTTTACGGCAATTTTTAAAGAAAAAAATCGAAGCGGTCCGGTTTTCTCCCGATGAAAATTTCCTCGCCATCGCCTCGGGTAAAAATCTTTTGCTGCTGGATGTGCGCACGCTGCACGGTCGGGTGATCTATCGGGCACACGAAACGATTTATGACGTGCAGTGGAACCCCTCAGGAATGCAATTGGCTGTTCTCGCAGGAAAATACGCTTCCTATTCGGCGATGCGCATCGGCGCCGGGGCCGGCGGTAAAATACCGGGCAATTTTACCATCACCTGTGTCGGCACCGACGGCAAAAAGCAGCATTCGATCTATCAAAACAAAAGTTTCAGCGATGTGCGCGAAACCTCTATCGCGTACTCCAGCGATGGTAAATGGCTTACTTTTCTCACGACGACGCCGAATGATAAACGCCCGGCGATTTTTATCGCTTCTGCCGGCGGCCAGGGCTGGATGCGGCTGCGTGGCGAGGCAAAATATTACGCCCACAACTGGCGGCCACAGGCAACTGCCCAATCCGAATTAATTGCAAAATAAGCATGGGATGAAAAGAATATTTTTCTTTTTTCCCGGCGCTGCGCTGTGGATGTTTAAGAAATGATGGACACATTCTAATGATACCATGCAGATCAGCCGTTGTTTGCAGAAGATTCCCGCAAGAGAAATGAAGAAAAAATACTTAACGCCGGGTAAAGTAAAGCTTGCTAATCACCTATTTTATTTGCACTTTAAACAACAGACCCCGTGACCGTTTAGCCGGCGAGATTATTGAGCACAGACTGTGGCTAAACCGTTACTCGATTCATAATCTTTCCGAAACACGATGTAAGCTGAATCCATAATTCACTGCACTCCCGAAGTACGCTGTTGCTGACCTTTGTCGCTCTCAGCCTGAATCGGCCGTTATCCAGGATTGAACCAGTGCCGCCAGGCGATCGCTGTTCTTCAATAATTCTCTTGGTTCTTAATCATCGGTGGCATTTTTCGCCGGACGTATCAGAAAAAGCAGGAGTGGTTATGTACAGGAAGTTTTTCAGTTTCAGGCTTGGAATCGTTTTGACAGCCGGTAGCGCAGGTGCGATGTTAACGGCGCTGGTTACTTTTGCCTCAGTTTTCAGCGCACAGCATATTTACGCCTTCTCGCTTGCGATCTCCGCGATGGGCCTCGTCGGCTATGGACTGATAGTGCGTGCCCGCCGCCTGTGTATCGAAAATCCGGCACAACAGGACTGATTTCTCAACCCCGTTTTTCCCGTTTCCGCTTCCATTTCTCTTTTCCACCAAAAAACGCTGCATTTTCACATTCGTTTTATGTGCCCATATCTCTTGCGCTCAATTTTTATGTTGACTATCATATGTTTTATGCTTATATACCCCATACAGGTATCCGGTTAGGAGAAAAAATGATTAATGAAGAAACAAAAAAAGCAGCGTCCCGACGGTTGAATTTGATTAAAGGGCAAATCAGCGGAATTGAACGCATGATTGCCGAAGAAAAATACTGCATCGATATCATCAACCAGCTTTCCGCGGTGCGCAACGCCCTGGAAAAAGTCTCACTCATCATCATGAAACGGCATATCGAAAGCTGCATCATCAGCGGCGCCGAAACCGCTGACCCCAAAAAACAGACACAGAAAATGGATGAGTTGATGAAGACGTTGTATAAATTCATTACGTGATGGCTGGATAATTAAGATAAAAACATAAAGAGGTGCTCGCATGAGCGAAATTATTCAACTTGATTTAAAAGAAAATGCATCTGCTGAACAAAAACCGGCAGAAACAACCCTGAATATTACAGGGATGCATTGCGCCGGTTGCGTTAATTCGGTGGAACGGAACCTCAATCAACTACCCGGGGTGCAAAAAGTCGCAGTCAATTTGGCGACGGAAAAAGCAACCGTCAGTTTTGATCCCGCAGCGGCAAATCGCGATGGTCTCATCGGGGCGGTGCAGGCTGCCGGTTTTGACGTTAAACAGCAGCTCGTACGCACGGTTTTAAAAATCAGCGGTATGACCTGCCAGGGTTGCGCCAATAACGCGGAAAAATTTCTAAGCAAAACACCGGGTGTCATCGAAGCCAGCGTCACCATCGCCAACGAGCAGGCGACGGTTTTGTACGATGCCGAATTGGCCACGCCGGCCGACTTGCGGCAAGCGATTCAAAACGCCGGTTATCAGGTTTTCGAACAAAATACCGAATCAGGAGAATCGATCTGGCAGGAGCAGGAAAAACGCCTGCATGAATTCAGAACCCTGATGCTCTGGGCCTGGGGCATCACCGGCCCGATGATGGCGCTGATGTTTGCGACCATGTTCGGCTGGCTTGAAATGCCTTTCATGCCACTGGTGATGCTGCTTGGCGCCACGCCGGTCGTTTTCTGGATTGGGCGGGAAACCCATTGGAGTGCGTTGAATGTCATTCGCCATCGCGGCACGAATATGGATGTGCTGATTTCACTTGGATCATTGGCGGCCTGGGCAACCGGTATCGCTATATTTTTTCTGCCCATCGCCAGCTATGCGGCCATCGCGGCGATGATCATCTGTTTCCACGTCACCGGGCGTTTTCTCGAGTTCAAAGCCCGCGGCCGTACCTCCGGCGCAATTCGCAAATTGATGCAACTTGGGGCAAAATATGCGACGCTCTTGCGGGGGGAAGAGGAAATTGAGGTGGCCATCGAATCGATTCAGCAAGGGGATATTCTGCTCGTCAAACCCGGCGAAAAAATACCGGCCGACGGCCGCGTTATCAGCGGGTTAAGCAGTGTCGATGAGTCATTGGCTACGGGTGAATCCGTGGCCGTGGAAAAGCGGGAAAACGATGAGGTGATCGGTGCGACGATAAATCTCGACGGTGTTTTGCGGATCGAAGTGACACGGGTTGGCGCCGATTCTTTTCTGGCGCAAATCATCAAACTGGTGGAAGAGTGCCAGGGCTCGAAAGTGCCGATTCAGGCCTTTGCCGACAAAGTCATTTCAATTTTTGTGCCGGCCGTCATCGTGTTTGCTTTGCTTACGCTCACCGGCTGGCTGATTTTTACCGGCACTTTTACCGAAATTGCCGCTTGGGCCGGACAATGGATTCCGTGGGTCAATCCACAGCTCGGTTCTGTTTCTCTCGCAATTTTTGCTGCAGTAGCCGTTCTCGTCATCGCTTGCCCCTGTGCTCTGGGGCTGGCCACACCCACTGCTTTGATGGTGGCTTCCGGGATGGGAGCAGAACGCGGCATCCTCATCCGCAACGGCGAAGCCATTCAGGCGATGCAGGATATCGACACGGTCGTATTTGACAAGACCGGCACCCTGACACAGGGTAAACCAGGCATAAAAAATGTGCTGCCGGTCGGTGATGAGACTGATGAATCGCTGTTGCAACTGGCGATGTCGGCTGAGGTCAACTCCGAACATCCGTTAGCAAAAGCAATTGTTAACGAGGGAACGCAACGTGGCTTGAAAAACCAGAAAGCTGTGGATTTTAAAAATTTCCCCGGTCGTGGTGTGAAAGTGAAAATTGCTGAAGATGAAATTCTTGTCGGCAATGCCCGCCTGCTTGCTGAAAATAAAATCTCGACTGAGGCGCTTGCAGACCAGCTTGGGGAGAGGACAAAACATGGTGAATCAGTGGTTTTTATCGCCAAAAATCAGCGGTTAATCGGCGCCATCACGTTGGCTGACCGCATAAAAGAAAATGCCCGCAATGCCATTATCGAGTTGAAAAAAACCGGGCTGCAACCCATAATGCTCACCGGCGATAACCGCAACACAGCACAGGCGATTGCTGAAGAACTCGGCATCGAGCTGGTTATTGCGGAAGTTTTACCAGCGGACAAAGCCAATAAAATAAAAGAATTGCAGGCCAGTGGGAAAAATGTCGCCATGGTCGGTGATGGTATTAACGATGCCCCGGCGTTGACACAGGCACAGGTTGGGCTGGCCATTGGAACCGGCACCGATATCGCTATCGAAGCTTCGGATGTCACCCTGGTCAGCGGTGATGTGACTGGTGTCGTTCGGACGTTCAATCTTTCCCGTGCGACATTTAAAAAAATCAAACAAAATCTCTTCTGGGCCTTCATTTATAATATTTTGATGTTGCCTGTGGCCATGCTGGGATTGCTGCATCCGGCGCTGGCCGAAGCTGCCATGGCCATGAGTTCGATCAACGTCGTGACCAATTCCTTACGCTTGCGCAAGGCAAAAATATGATCTTGGGAAATCGAATCCAATATGCCTGCAGATAATAAAATTATCGAAACCAGCGATGGTTCGCGTACGCTTTTCAGTGCCGTCTATCGGCAGAGTTACCACTCGAAACATGGCGCCCTGAACGAATGTGAGCATGTTTATTTGCAGGCATCCGGCATGGCAGAACGCTTGCGAAAAGGGCTGGCGACGCGTATTATAGAGGTCGGCTTTGGCACCGGACTCAATTTTTTAACAACAGCAGCGGCGGCAAAAAAAGCAGGCGCACAGTTGGATTATTGGGCCGTCGAAAAACAACTGTTGCCGGCAAGTCTTTTTCTGGAACTTGACTATATTAAATTTTTCCCCGGATTGGATTCCTTATTTTCAAGTTTAGCGATGGTTTTTAAATCTGCAAAAAACGATTCAGTGGGGAATGTGTGGAAAATTCAGTTCGCGGAAACAATCACATTGCACGTGATGCGGTGCGACGCTTTGCGGTTGACATTGCCGCAGCAACAATTTAATGCCGTTTATCACGACGCTTTCAGCCCGGCGGCAAATCCGGAATTGTGGACAGCAGCTTTTTTTATGAAAATCAAATCCTGCTGCGCTGCCGGCGCCGTTCTGTCGACTTATTCATCGAAAAAGACAGTGCAAACAGCCTTGTGTGAGGCTGGGTTTACGGTCGAAAAACAGCCTGGCCCGTGGGGGAAACGGGATATTTTGACAGCGAGAGTTTGATTTCACCAGCGGTTTCAGTTTTGGTCGAACGCCCCAGCCGTTAATTGCGCCATTCGTCTTTTGCAAAAATTCCTCAGTTATATTGTTTGGCCACTGAATGGCACAGATTGAACACGGATGATTCAAATCAGTGTTTTACTGTAAATGTCCCTGGCTAAAACGCTCTCTGGTTTCATGACAAAAAGGGGAATTGCTTTTTTCTTTTCGCGGCCTCGGCCTTTTCCTTTAAACTGTATAATCTATAAACGAGAGAAAACACAGCTTCTGTGTAGGAAACCTCTCTCTGATTTGAATTATTCGCAAATTAGCGGGGAAGCGATGAATAGTTGAAATGCCGGTTGCCAATGATTTGTTTGCGAATTGAGCTTTGCTTTCTCCTGAAAGCTCGCTATATTTTTTGGCGGATTTCATCAATTTTAAAAAGAACTCATAGAATATGATTACACAAATACTCGCTTTTATTATCGTTCTCGGCTTTTTGGTTTTTGTTCATGAATTCGGGCATTTTGCAGTGGCAAAATGGATCGGTGTGCGTGTCGATGTCTTTTCCATCGGTTTCGGCCCGAAAATCGTCGGATTTAAACGCGGCGATACCGACTATCGCATCGCAGCGATTCCACTCGGTGGTTATGTGAAAATGGCCGGCCACGATCCGGGAGAGGAGTTGACCGGCGCCGCATTCGAATTCGGCTCGCGCAAAGTTTGGGAACGCATGGCGATCATTTTTGCCGGTCCGTTGATGAATCTGATCTGGGCTATCGTTTTTATCGCTATTATATTCTATGCTGGTATCGAAAAGCCGCTTTACCTGTCACAGTCTGCAAAAATCGGCTGGGTTGAGGGCGGTTCGCCGGCAGCAAAAGCAGGCTTGCACGTAGGTGATTTGCTGTACAAAATCGCCGGCAAATCTGTTGCCTCGTGGGATGAAGTTTATAATACTGAAGATTTTGTAAAAGCCGACGCCCTAACGCTGCAGTTAATAAGGCAGGGTGAGAAATTCAACATCACTATCCACAGCAATGACAGCTTGCGCGCGGCATTTCCACTTTTGGGGCTGTCACCGCCGATCCCGGCTATAGTAGGTCGCCTGGTTCCCGGATTTCCCGCTGAAAAGGCCGGCCTGAAGAAAGGCGATGTCATCGTGAAAATCGGTGCTGATTCCATACGCTCTTTTTATCAGATGACCCGGTTGATCCGCTCAAGCCGCGATTCGACTTTGCACATTTCTGTTACGCGCAACGGCACGATTCTCGATTTCGATTTAACAGCAAAAAAAGATGAGAGCAGCGGCCGGTTGATGATCGGTATCGCACCGTTTCAACAGACGGAAAAAATCAAATACGGCGTTATTGCTTCGCTTAAAAAAAGCATTGCAACCAACGTTTTTTTATCAACGTTATTGGGTGATTTCCTCGCACGTGTATTGCGCGGCGAAGCTTCCGGCGACGAGGTCGGCGGGCCGATAAAAATCGCTGAACTCGCGGGTGAAGCCGCACGTTCCGGCTTCCTCGACGTCATTCGTTTGATGGGTTTTCTCAGCCTGCAACTGGGCCTGCTGAACTTACTGCCCATCCCGGTTTTGGATGGCGGCCACCTTTTTCTGCTGACAATCGAGGCCGTGATGCGCAAGCCTTTGAGCCAGGGCAGCCGTGAGGCCATTCAAATGTTCGGGTTGGTCATCTTAATTACGATCATGGTTTACGTTTTTTATAACGATATTCTCGGTTATTTCGTCCGGCCATAGTTTTACACAGAATCAGGCCGGCTTACGCGTTTCATTCTGTGGTGCAAAGTCAGCGATCTTTTTAGCCATTTCCTCAGGGGACAACTTCTTGCCCACCTCTCGTGCCTTTTTTCCCGGCATGCTGTCGAGGTGCACTGTTTGTGTTGGAAAGGCAAACTCGACACCGATCGCCTCAGCCATTTTCAAAATTTCCAGCAGTAGATTGTGCCGTTCCTGCAATTCCTCACTCCAGTTGGGCACCTTGAAAAAGACGTAGACGAGCACGTTCAGTGAAAAATCGCCGAAGCTGTTAAAATGGATTTCATAATAATCTTTGCGTGTTCGCGGATTGGCCAGCACGATGGCGCGCACGCCATCGATGAAAGCTTGCATCTGTTCGGCTGTGGTTGAATAAGTCAGTCCGAGGGTGGTTTTCAGGCGACGATATTGTCGCAGCCCCATATTGTCGATAGCGCTGTCAGCAATTTTTGCATTGGGCACACTCACCAACGAATTGTAAAATGTGCGAATGCGGGTGGAGCGAAAACCGACTTCTTCGACGGTGCCCTCGATATTTCCCGCCACAACCCAGTCGCCGACCTGAAACGGTTTGTCGATAAAAATAGTGATCGAACCAAAAAAATTGGCCAGCGTATCGCGTGCGGCCAGGGCGAAAGCCAAACCGCCGATCCCCAGGCCGGTGAGTAAGGAAGCGACATCCACATCAAGATTTTGCAGGATGAAAATCGTTCCGAGAATGACGACGAAAACTTTCAGTGTTTTGCGGATGAGCGGCACCAGTTGGTCGTCGAGTTTGCTTTCGGTTGCCGAGGTGATGCGCGTAAGATAGGTTTCCAGTACGTCGATCATGCGGTAGATCAACCATATTATGGCGGAATAGATAAGCGCCGTCAAAATGTAGCGCAGGTACTGGTTGATCGTGACGCCGAGCTGCAAATTGGTGTAGGTGAGGGAGTAAATGCTGGTCATAAGAAACAAACCCAGCGGTTTAATGGCAGCACGCACGATGCGTTCATCCCATTCGGTTTCAGTGTGTTTTTGCAGTCTTTCGGCGAATTTTGTCAAAAAAAACTCGCTGAATTTGCGCAGCAGCAAACCGCCCAGCAGGATGAAAAACAATCCAAGAATTTGCCACATTGCGAGCCCGATAAAACCGATTTGCAGCCAGGCGGGTAATTCTTTGATCAGCATTTCAAAGCTGGCGGAAAATGTATCCTCGTAGAGCTCCGGAATATATTTGATCGTTTCCGGCGTGAAAAGCCATTGCGAATCGTATTTGCGGATGGCGATACGCGGCAATCGTTCAAAAAGCACGACCTCCTGAACGCCGGTCAGTTTATTGATAAAGCCCACTTCATCGGGATATTTTTCCATCGAAATAAACAGGCCTCGGGCGTCGAGGGAGCGCTTGAGTTTTCCGGCGAGGTCGATTCGCTCCTCCAGCGATAACGTGGAATCGGCGCGCAATGCCTGCGCCGCGATATCGGGACGGTTGTGATTCTGCCAGTAAATAAAATTATAAATCGCCTGTCGCGGTGTGGAAAAACGCTGCCATTCCTGCACCGCAGCCGGTCGGGCCTGACCTGTCGTTTGGCCAATAACTGCGCAGGGAAGGATGATGATGATAAATGATACGATAATTTTTTTCATGAGATTGTCCGCTTTGGGTTTCGATTGAACCACGTGAATTGTTTATGGGAAATATCTGGAAAAATTGCTGATGATATCATACAAACTTAGGAAAATATTGAATTTTAGACAAGATAAATAGTGCCTGTTTAGCCTCACTCTCAATAAACAGCGCGAAAGTGTCTTCACCGAGCTGCACGAGCATTACGCTCAGCGAGACGCTTTCGCGCTATGTTCAAAAATTGCAGGCTGAACAGATACGGCAGGTTTGAAGGGGGGGGAGAACGGTGCTGTCAAATGCAATAAATTACGGCTTGCCCGTCTGGCCAATGGCGATAAAAATGGCGACGTCGCTGTTGAACCCGCCTTTTAATTCAAAACCGAGATGGTGCCGCCCCGGCAGCGCAATGTTGAGCCCAAGGCTGAAATTCGGCCGTCTTTCCTGCAGATAAACGCCGCGACTGCTGCTGAGAAAAAAAGTCCCCTCATCACTCTCCAGAGTCAGATCACGTTTAAAATCGACATTGTTCACGATCAGCTCACCCCCGAAAAAAAATTCATATCGTTTGAATTGCCGCGCTGCAAAAAGCGCAAATTGACTGTGCCGCCATTCGTAAATGAAATCGTGTCGTTTTTTATAATTTGTATTCGGCACGGTGGAACGGCTGTAGGAAGCGCCGTCGGGAGAAAAAAACACCAGTTGTGCGGTTGAAGACAGGGAAAATTTCAACGGTAATTTCAGCGGCCATTTGATGGCGATTCCACCGCCGAACGCGCGCGCGAGTTTGGAATCAAAATTAGACAGGCCGGCATCGGCATAGCGAATGTTTTGCTTGCTCGAACCGACGAGTGCATAAATATCGAATAATTGATGAAATCCGACGGCACAACGTACGAAAGCACCGTAGATGCGGATACGGTCGCCGGCAAAATAGTTTTCAGAAAAACCACCCTGGGTGGTGACGGCAAATTCAGTTTTGCCATTTGACAACAGTGGTAGCGCGGTTGATTGGGCACGCAGCCCATCACTCATCAACGTAAGAATCGCCAGGAGTTGGAGTAATCTGCAAAACATGATCAGCCTAATTGAGTTTGAGTTTTATCGGTACCGTCGACGTCACCACCGTGCCATTTTCTGACTCGACCCGCACGCCGATGCTGATCGTTGCTTCTTTGGCATCGGGGTCGTTGGGATCGAGATTGTTCACCAGCGTCGCCCGATACAGGGTTTTTCCAGGATCGCCGGTTTTGAATTCCGACCAGCTCAGTTTTCCCGTTTCGGCATTGAGGGTGATCTTCGAACCGGGAACGATGGGATTGCCGTTGCCATCGTAAATATAAATAGTGATAATCGAACTTTCCGAAGGCATGAGCAGGGTGTCGCTGACTTCGGTATAAAATGTTGCAATTTCGCCTGAGAAGATGACATTGGTCACACCCCAGACACGGGCAGAATTGCCGTTGGCATCGATGCCTTCGGTGACCGCCAGCACCCGGGCAATGCCGTTGTTCTGACTGCTGGCGTCATAGCCGTTATCGATAACGCCGAACTCGAGATCGGGAATCG
>JAJRYV010000136.1 GCA_024275575.1 bacterium | reverse complement strand
GATGAACTATTTTAGGTCATATCATCAATACGCGCCCGGCTGGGCGAGCGATTCATGGAAAGCCACAGCATTTCTTGCTGTTTTCCTGCTTTTAGTCGCTTTTACTATTTTTGTAATGCCGGAAATCCTCGCATTTTTGCTTGCAACTTTCATCATGTGGGCCGGCATCCTGCTGCTCATTGTGGCTTTTAAAATGCGCAGTTTACAGAAACACCGGCATTACTCGACGAGCCAGGTTATCTGGTTCTGAGAATATCAATTCACAGCAGCGTCTGCGAGCGCTGCTTTTTTTTAATCAATTGACAAATTTAAAAAATGGGGATGGATATGATTCCCGATAAATTGACCATCAAAGCACAGGAAGCCATAAACGGGGCACAAAATTTAGCCCATGAAAATGGTCAGCAACAGATTGAACCCGTGCATCTGTCCCTCGCCCTTATCCAGGATGCCGAGGGCGTCATCACGACGATTGTTAAAAAACTGGGGGCGCCGGCAAATCAGATCAGCCGGAGTTTGCAGGATGAACTCGCCAAACTGCCACGAGTTTCAGGGGCCGGGGATAAACTTTATCTTTCTAATTCCCTGAACGCAGTCATCAACGACTCGTTTTCAGAAATGAAAAAACTGAAAGATGAATATGTCAGCACCGAGCATTTATTCCTTGCGATTTTATCGGCCAGGAATGATGCCGCGGCAAAAATATTTCAGGCTACCGGCATCGATAAAAATGCTGTTTTTCAGGTGCTGAAAGAAATTCGCGGCTCGCAGCGGGTCACAGATCAGAACCCGGAAGGCAAATATCAGGCGCTGGAACGCTATGGCCGCGATTTGACACAGGTCGCGCGCATGCGCAAGCTCGATCCGGTGATCGGCCGCGACGATGAAATCCGCCGCACCATCCAGGTGCTTTCCCGGCGAACGAAAAACAATCCGGTGCTGGTGGGCGATCCCGGTGTCGGCAAGACTGCCATCGTCGAAGGCATCGCCCAGCGCATCGCAGACGGTGATGTCCCTGAATCGTTAAAAGACAAACGACTGATCACCCTTGAGATGGGCTCTCTCATCGCCGGTGCAAAGTATCGTGGAGAATTTGAGGAACGTCTGAAAGCGGTTTTGAAAGAAGTGGAAGAAGCCGACGGCCGCATCGTGCTTTTTCTCGGTGAGCTGCACACGATGGTTGGCGCCGGGGCAGCGGAAGGAGCCGTCGATGCTGCCAATATGCTCAAACCCATGCTGGCGCGCGGTGAATTGCGCCTCATCGGTGCGACCACGATGGATGAATACCGCAAATATGTGGAAAAGGACAAAGCGCTGGAACGCCGTTTCCAGCAGGTTTTCGTCGATGAGCCGACTTTGGAAGATACGATTTCTATCCTGCGCGGCTTAAAAGAACGCTATGAGAATTACCACAAGGTGCGCATTGCCGATGCGGCAATCGTGGCCGCGGCAACATTATCCTCCCGCTATATTTCCGAGCGTTTTCTGCCTGATAAAGCCATCGATCTCATAGACGAGGCGGCTGCGAAACTCAACACCGAGATCGGCTCGATGCCGGAGGAAATCGATGCGCTGGAAAGGCGAATCAAACAATTGGAAATAGAACAATTGGCGCTGAAAAAAGAAAAAGATGCTGATTCCAGAAACCGACGGGAAAAAATCAGCCGGGAGTTGGCTGATTTAAAAGAGAAATCGAGTCAGTTGAAAGGCCGCTGGCAAGCTGAAAAAGACCTTTTGCAGGAAATGACTGCAATAAAAAGCCGGCTCGAAGAGAGTCGTATCGAAGCGGATAAAGCAGAAAATGATGGTGATTTTAACAAAGCTGCCGAATTGCGCTATGGCCGGTTGCCGCAACTTGAGAAAGCTCTGCACGAAACCGAAACGCGCATAAAAGCGCTCAACGAATCCGGCTCTCTTTTAAAAGAAGAAGTCGATGATGAGGATATTGCGGAGATCGTCTCCCGCTGGACCGGCATTCCGGTGAGCAAAATGCTGCAGGGCGAACGCGAAAAAATTCTGCATATCGGCGAAAATTTGCGCCAACGCGTCATCGGTCAGGATGAAGCCATCGAAGCGGTTTCTGCCGCTGTGCAGCGCTCCCGCGCCGGTTTGAGCGATGAAAACCGGCCGCTCGGTTCGTTTATTTTTCTCGGCCCCACCGGCGTCGGCAAAACTGAACTTGCACGGGCGCTGGCCGAATTTTTATTCGATGATGAAAATGCACTGGTGCGCATCGACATGTCGGAATATATGGAACAATTCAGCGTTTCCCGGCTCATCGGCGCACCTCCCGGTTACGTCGGTTATGATGAAGGTGGCCAGCTCACCGAAGCAGTACGTCGCCGGCCCTATTCCGTCGTGCTGCTCGATGAAATCGAAAAAGCCCACCCGGAAGTTTTTAATGTTTTGCTGCAAGTTCTCGACGATGGCCGCCTGACCGACAACCAGGGGCATGTCGTCAATTTCAAAAACACCATCATCATCATGACCTCCAATCTCGGCGGTGAGCATTTGAGCGAGCTTGTCAAAGTTGAAAATGCAAACGATCCGGCGAATTCATACGAGAAAACGAAAAGCATGGTTTTGCAATTGCTGCAAAAACACATGCGCCCGGAATTTTTAAACCGCGTCGATGAAACGATCGTTTTTCATCCACTTTCACAAGCGAATATCGTCGAAATCGTCGACGTGCAGTTCAGAAACCTGGTGCATAAAGTTTTGCTGAGAAAACAAATCGACGCTGAATTAACGGCAGCGGCAAAATCATGGTTTGCGCAGGTTGGTTTCGATCCGGCTTACGGCGCCCGGCCATTGAAGCGGTTATTGCAGAAAGAGATCATCAATACTTTGGCGGTGCGTTTACTCGCAAATGAAATTCAACCGCCGGCCAGGCTCATTATTGATGTGCAGGATGGCAAACTGGTATTTCAGCAACTGGAAAAAGAAGCGCCGGCATCCGAATCCTGAGCAGCAGTGACTTGAAATATTCAGTTCAAAAAAAACGGGCAGCAAAAAACTGCCCTTTTTTAGTTGGTACAACTCACGGTTGCAAAATCAACCTCAGGTAAATCCGTTGTAATTGGGGCAACTCTTAATGCTGCCGCTGTTGCTCACAGTGCCGGTTGCTGCAAAAGCGCTGAGCAATTTGCTGACCTCGGTGCTGCCACAGAATTCGCATTTCACCTCATCGTCAGAGGCGTTCATCGGGCGCAACAAATCGAAGCGTGCTTCGCATTCCTTGCATTGATATTCATAGATTGGCATACATACTCCGTTTGTAATCAGGCTTAAATTTGAGATTCAAATTCCTGTGATCATTATCTGCGCAAAATATAAAAATTTTAAGCAGGAACGCCAGCATAATACTGTAATTTTTCTTTTAAAACATTTTTCGGTTGTACGCCGATAAATTGTTCCACAACCTCGCCGTTGTGAAAAATCATCACGGTGGGGATGGAGCGAATGCCGTACTGCATGGCGAGCATCTGGTTGGCGTCGGTATCGACTTTGCCGATTTTGGCAGTGCCGTGCGTTTCTTCGGCCAGTTCTTCGATGACCGGTGCGAGAGCGCGACAGGGTGCACACCAGGCAGCCCAGAAATCGACGAGTACCGGTTTATCTGATTTTAATACTTCACTGTCAAAATTTGTATTGTTCAGTTCAATTTCATATTGCGAACTCATTTGAAAAACTCCTGTTTAGTTGTTGAAAACTGGTTTTCTTCTTTAGATGCAAAAGAAATTGAAATTGGTCAGCCGGCAGGAAATTTTTTTTAGCAGGCGTCTTCGAGTGATTTGAGCAGACGTTCCGTAACCTGTGGCGGTACTTGTTCGAGCGGCAGCCGGCGGTAAAGATGCACCGTTTTTTTGATCGATTCGAGGCAACCACGGCAATCGTTGCAGTTCTTCACATGCTCTTTCATCTCCTGGCATAAAGGGGAATCGATGTTTTCTCCGAGCTCATCGCAAATGCGGCTGAAAAATTCAGGACATGGCATGTTTATCTCCCTCGTGTTGGTCAAAATAGGCTTGTAAAATTGCATTACGTAACTGAATCCGTGCCCGTTTCAGGCGGGAATAGATGGCCTCATGCGAGAGCTGTAAAATTTCGGCAATTTCCGTTGTTGGCAGTTGTTCGATATCTTTCAGCACGAAAACGACGCGGTAAATATCCGGCAAAGCCGCGATGGCATTTTCCAGAATGTAGCGGGATTCCTTGTTCAGTAAATCATCAAAGGGAGTTTTATCTGCAGCGAGATTTACCGGGGGCGTAAATGGTGCGATGTCAACATCGTCCAGGTCGGTGAGTTTTTTATTGTTTCTCTGACGCTCACGCAACTTCATCAGCGCAGCATTGGCGGTGATCCGGTAAATCCATGTCGCCAATTCACTTTCTTCGCGAAAGGAATCGATCTTGCTGAAAACTTTGATGAAAGTTTCCTGCAAAACATCCTCGGCGTCTTCCTTATTGACGAGCATTTTCAAGGCGAGATTATACACTCTTGTCTGGTATAATTCGACAAGTCTGTGGAAGGCTTTTTTATCTCTGTCTTTCAGCCGCTGAACAAAATCAGGTGAGTCTGCGGCCTGTTGCCTGTTTAATTCTATTTTTAACTCCCGCTGCCCATGTTTTTCTTTTTCATGAAATCATCAAATGACATTTTTGTATAGTATTCGCCCTTAAAATATCGCAAAAGCGGCAGGAACTGATCGGGTTTGACGAACCCCGAAATCTTGGTGATGAATTCGCCTTTGTCGTTTAAAAAAACAGTTGCCGGATATCCCTTGACACCGAGCGCAGCGGCAAACTGACGATAGCTGTATTCCTGCCCGCGGTACGAGAGTTTCTCGCTGCTTTCAGCATTGATTTTCGCGAAGATAAAACTCTCCCCGGCCATTTTGACCACATCGCTGTTTTTGTAAGTTTGCTCATCCATCACTTTACACCAGTGACACCAGTCGGTGTAAAAATCGATAACGATGTGTTTGTTCTCTTTTTCGGCTTTCACGACGGCTTTATCGAACGAAAGCCATTCGATATTTTTCTGCTAGCCGGCAAAAAGCTGAATCACAAAGATCAGGAAAAGTGCCAGTACCGGGAGAGTCGGGTTCGATTTATTCATTTTAACCTCTTTCATAAATAGAAAAATTTACCCCTTGTAACGCCGTTTGGCAAAACAAAATTCCAGGGTTAAAACAGATTTACGTGGCGCCGTAACAGGCCGGCCGGGCGCACCATGTTATTTAGATGCGTTATTTTTCATTTCCGGTCGTTTCTTTCGTGTGAGAACAAGGAAAACACCGAAAGCAAAAGTCAGCGTGTAACCGACGAGCAGTGGAAGGCGCGGAACCGCCGTGTTGAAAATTTCATAAAACGAGAGCGAGATGCTGATTGCGCAAATAATACTGCCGCGAAGAAGATGTTTATCCATGCCTGATTCGCTTAAAATATTTCAAATAGTGTTTTCGCTACTTGGCCTTTGGAATTCCCTTGCCGATATATTTTGTACAGTAGTTTCAGGGTACATTGCAAGCAAAGTACGAAATTCAGAGTTTGCATTTTAATTGTTTTCGGTTTGCAAATGAAAATTCTCTACCTCAACCCGGTTTTGCCTGAACCGGGAAATAACGATTTCAATACACGTAGCTATTATCTGCTGCGGCAAGTGGCACAACAGCATGCCATTACTGCCGTTGCGTTCGCACCGCATAATAAAAATCCGGCAGTAGAATATCTGCAGCAATTTTGTGAATCTTACTATCAAATTCAACAAAAAAGAATGCTGTTTCCTCGGTTGCCGCAGCGATTTTTTTCCAAAGTACCGGTGCCAATTTTACAGATGAATCAAAAATTGCTGCGCCGGACAATCGCCGATCTGCTGGCGCAAGAGAATTTTGACGTGGTCCATTGTGGCCATGCCGGTTTATTACCGGCGCTGCCGCACAATCTCAACATCCCGGTTTTATTACAACAAGACACCTTGTCCGCAGCGTTATTTCTGGCACAGATTCAAGCGAACGGCCGGCAAAAGCAGCGCTCACGTACGGATGACAATTCTGCTACAGAGGCATTTTTACGACAGATGTGGGCACAAGCCGATGGTATCTTTGTCGCCACATCAGCGATGAAAACTCATCTTCATTCTCAGGCGCCAAACTCCAGAGTTTTCATCGTGCCGCCCGGTGTCAACGCTCATTATTTTGTCAATGACGGGGGCATTATCGCGGCCAAAACGATCGTTCTGCCCGGTGCCTTTCATGATAAAGCGGATCGTGAGGCGATGCAGTATTTTGTCCGGCAAATCTGGGGACTATTGCATCGGCGGGACCCTGAAATCAGATTACTCATCGTCGGGCAAGGCGCCGCAGATGAAATTCGCACACTCAACCGAATGAAAAATATTTACGTTGCCGGCGGTGTCACTGACCCTCGTAAAATTATCAACGAGGCAACAACCGTTGTTTTTCCGCACCGGAGTGGCGAGCATGTTAACGTGCAGGTGCTGAAAGCGTTATCACAATCGAAAGCTGTGGTCGCGACGCCCCACGCTACCAACGGTCTGGAGCTTGTTGATGGACAGAATATATGTATCGCAGATTCCGCAGACGAGTTTGTCCAACAGATCATCAACCTGACTTCCGACGGATTTCAACGGCGTGTTTTGAGTGTGCAGGCACGCGCTGCAGTCGAGGCTTTCCATGCATGGGATGTTGTAGTAAAATCTCTGTTGCAGATCTATTCCGAACTCGTGGCGCAGGCGGCGGCTTTGCGGACGATACCAGCGGAAAAAGTTGGCAGAAAAAAACCGGGGCAGGGTGAGGCGGTTTTTCAGTAAAGATAGGGGATTAAAATTCCCAGCCCGTCGATGATGACGATACTGAGCACGATTTTATCCAGCTTTCGTCGGGTTCGCCGAAGAGCGAAATAGAGCACAGTGAGCACAGAAAACACACCCGAGAATATCATAAACAGCATATAATCTTTGAGTAGATGATAAATCCCGGCGCCGATAAACCCCCAAAGCACCGAACCGCTGCTGATGATGCCCATTATCATCCAGTCGATACTTTCGACCTGCAGTTCGGTTGTGTTCAATGGATTGATTTCAAGCCGTGAATTGATGTACCACGAACGACTCAGCACATAAATAACACAAACGACACCGACGATGAATCCGGCGAGTAAACCTGTATAAATCGCTTGCATGATCTTCCTCCCATATATTTGTTGCTGCAAGCATGCCAATTATTCCTGGTGAATGAGCTCAAAATCCCCTTCACCATTTTTATCCCGGAAAACAAAACTTTTGCTGCTTCGGCGGTAAACCCAGATTTCCAGCGGCGGTTTGCCGATTTTGATTCGCTGGTTACGCACCATGTCCGGCTTGCCAAATTTGAGATATATTTTGCCACGATCGGTATTCCAGCCCCGTTTCTGTTTTGAAACAACTGAAAAATGGTTATTGGCAAAAGCAAAACGCTGCTCGAATTCTTCCTTCAATTCATTCACACCGGTTTCCGGCGATGGATCCCGTTGTTTCCAGAAATCATCAAGAAAAGTCTGTCGCTGCAGGCTGTCCAAAGTTTTGAATTTCTTGAATTGTTGTGAGTGCATAATATATTTAAAAACCTCGGGCGTCGAAAACAAATCGCCGCCTTGGAGTGTTTTTTCTTTGTTTCTCAGCAATGTTTTTACGATGAAACTCTCCTGCATTTCAACGCTTTTGCCGTTTTGCTCGCATTCTATTTTTAATGCAAGCTGACCTGTCACCGGAATATGCTGTGATAACGCACGGGTAATAATCAGCGACTCCCGTTCCGCCAGCACTTTTTCCTGCCATGAATTAATCGTTTTGTTGCTCCAGTCCCGAATCAAATAGCGGATGGCAATGGAATCCGTATGGGTAAAACCGGAAAGTACAAAACGAACGAAATAATCCTTTTCTGCATCGGCGAAAATATTCACCAGATTTTGTTCGAGGCTATTTCCCTCGGGTGAATTGGTTTGCAGAAAAACCAGTGAACTCAAACGAGGTGTTTTCGTGTCATAACTTTCGATTTTTAAATTCTTCGCACGTCTCAAATGTTTGCGTGTGTCGAGATCGAGAATATCAAGGTGCAATATATATTCTCCCGGTGCGAGTAAAAACGATAAATTTTCCTTGTTCAGTCGTTTCCTGCTGTTGGTTTCACGAAAACTGCCGGCGAATATTTCCCGGTTGACAACGGTGCCGTCAATTTGTGAATTATGTTTGTCGACGATATCGATGGTGAGTTCGTAACCGGCGCGGTATCGATTTTCACTCAATTTGACGAATTGGATGATGTCATTGACTAAACCGATTTTGACTTCGAGCCTGGTTTTTCCTTTTTTTTTGCCCGGGAATTGATAGGTTTGAAAAACAAACGACGGCATGCCGAAAATGTTTTTACCGTCCTCATCCGCACGCCTGTTTTTATTGGCGAAAGCCGGCGTTGCGAGTATCAAAGAAAAAATGATGATTAAATATCTCTGCATTCTGATAAACCTCTTTTTAGATATACCGCCAATCGATTTTTATGCGTAGCCTGAAGCTGTTTCTCGCTTTTTTCGGGCGGCGGTATATTTCATTCCGCCCGCCGCAACTCTGCTCTATTCAGGGGCTTCCGGCCGCATCCCTAGAATTCAGCGCCGATGGAGAAGTAGTACTGTGGTTTTGCCGAAGTGGTCACCAGATCGGTTTTCCACGCGGCGTCAAAGCGCAACAGGAAAAAACCGACAAACGCCCGTGCGCCGATACCGTACCCCATCAGCAGGTCTTCGCCGAGTTGGGGCAGGCGTAAATCGCGGCTTCTGAACAGATCGAGGCTCTTTTCCTCACCGCGGTACCACGCCGTCCCGATATCGGAAAAAAGAGCGCCACGTACGTTGACGACACCCAGAGGCAGTGGCCAGCCGAGAATGAGATAACGAATGAGTGGAAAACGAAATTCGACATTCATCAGCGCGAAGCGATCACCGACGCGTTCGTAATAATTTGCGCCGCGCAAGGGGGTTTCGAAGGTGCTGAAATAAATGCTTTCGGGATTGTTGATGCGGATTTCGCCGCCTTTAAATCTGTAGTTGAGCCAGTTATCGATGCCACCGAGGAAAAATTGCTGTGGATTTTGCCCGTTGCTGGCGCCGCCGGCAAATCGAAAAACGAAATTATACTCTTTTTTGAATTTAAAATAATGGCGGTAGTCCATGCGGAACGTGTAAAATTCCAGACTTTTACTGCCAAATATTTTCGGACTGGCCATCAGGGAAAATTCCGACCGCGTCCCGTTGACCGGCCCGGTGCTTCCCCAAATAGAGGTGTCTTTTACATAAGACAGACTCTGTGTCAGCACGCGAATATCGGCGTCAGGTGCATATTCGGGATTAAGATCGAAAAATTCGCGGTTGATGCCGAGAAAAGAGGCGCTATAATCAATTCGCTGGTAGCGATTGAACGGTCGCGATGCATAAACACTGCCGCCAAAATAGCGGTCACGCATGAGGCCGAACTGATTCGAATAGAAAAAATACACATTGTGATAGGCACCGAAGCCAAAATCAGTCCGACCGGGCAGGTAGAAATAGCGCACCATATAGTTGGAGTTGCGCATATCATAAAACAAATCGGTATAAAGTTCCATACGGTGGTTGCCAAAGACATCGGAAATAGCGAGTTGTGTCGTTCCCTGCACACCAAAAAATTGGCTGTAACCCGCATTGCCATAGACGATATCCGGCGAAAACTGTGGTTTGTAGTTTTTCACCTTAAAAGCACCCGACTTATCTTTGTATTTTGTCGTATCGAGAAAAACGATTTCTTCTTCCGGTGTTTCAACCTCGCCTTCGGCAAAATTCTCACCGAAAACGTAATTCTTAAAATCCGGTTTTTCTATTTTGTTCAGCTCCTCTTGTGCTAACTTGCTGATTTCATCGATCTCCTTTTCCATCGAGTTTTCGAGTTTGGTGATATAATTGGTATTCTCCAGCGTGATATCACCGGGTTTGATATTGAGCGGGTTTTTCATCAAATAAATATCATAGCCACCATAATAAAAAGAAGTAAAAGCCAGGCGTGAGCCATCACCCTGCCAGCTCAAATGGTCGATGCCGGTAATCACGTTGGTGATCGGGTATTCTTCGTTGGTTTCGAGATTGCGCAGATAGATATTGTAAATGCCGTTGCGGTCGCTGGTGTAAGCGAGAAACTTGCCATCCGGTGACCATCTCGGATATTTTTCCCAGGCGCTGCTTGTGGTGATGCGGGTGATGGTTTTATTCTCATCGAGATCGATCGTGTAAATATCCGAATTGCGGTAATCGTAATTGTGGATATCAAAACCAGGCGGTAAAGCGTCGGGGTCTGTATGCCCGCCCCGGTCGCTGCGAAAAGCGATCTGTTTGCCATTCGGCGAGTAAGATGGCTCGAGATCGGTGAAAATATCATTGGTGATATTTTTCAATTCTTCGGTTTTCAAATTGAGAATAAAAATATCGGATTGGCCGTCGTGCATGCCGACAAAGGCGATTTCATCACCGCCCGGAGACCATGTCGGGCTGAAAATCCCGTCCATTTCATATTTATATTCCTTGACGATTTTTTTCTTGCGCACATTAGCAATTTGCAAGGCATCGTGGCCACCGGATTTGGAAGCAAAGGCAATTTGCCGGCCGGTGGGGTTCCAGGTCAGACCCGGACGCAGCCAGTGTAATTCGTCGAGATTACCGGTTTTTTGGCCGGAAATAACTTTGCCCAGCAGCTTGCCATCGATGGCGCTCATCAGATAAATATCGAAATAATCGGACTTGTCGGAGAGAAAGACGATTTTATCCCCTTTGGGCGAAAGCGCCGGGCTGTTGTTGATAAAATTACGATCTTTGAGGTGATCTGTTAATTTTTTTGCGAACTCCTCCGGTTCTTCGCGGCCGTTAATGTCCGGCCAGTATTCGCGTTTCAGGTGTTTGTGCCAGCGTTTGGTTAAATCGTCGATACCCACGCCAATGGATTGTTTGAAACCGCGTTCGAGATTTTTCGACAATTTGATTTTACCGATCAGCTCGCCGATTTTTTCACCCCCATATTTCTGCGAGAGATAATACAAAACCGATTGCCCGCCTTTGTAGGCAAGAAAGCCGTTAAGGTAGGGGATTTCAGGAACGTACCCATTGAGCGCAGCATCGCGCATGAACATGTCGCTTTCCGTATCCCAACCTCGGCTTTCATATTCCGCCAGCCCTTCGATAAACCACAGCGGCAATTGCAGGCGCGTCATGCCGGAGATAATCGATTGCACCCCGGCGCCGTACATCATTTGCAGCATGACGGCGTGCGTTAGCTCGTGATGAATCACATGACGAAATTTCTCCCAATCGCCTTCGAAGGGAATGATAACACGGTTTTTGAAAAACTCGGTGAAACCTCCCGTCGATTCATCGCCAGGTCGCGTTTGCACATTCGTCGATTCAAAATCATTGTGATTATTATAGACGATAAATCGAATGCGATCCACCAATTCATAGCGAAAATCGGCTTTGATTTTTTTATAAACTTTCTCGGCGGTTTCGGCGGTAAATTCGGCAATCGACTGTCCGCCTTCAGTGAAAAAAATATCAAAATGTTCAGATTGCAAAAAATAAGTGTCAAATGTTTTGTACTGCACATGGTTTTTGCCAAACCGCTGTGCCAGGCCCATATTCGCCAAAACCAACAACTGAATAAGCACCATCAACAATTTTATTTTCATGGTGGGCTTCTCCGGAGATTAGATGAATTTCTAATTGAATTTTATATTTTAAATCTTAACATCGAAGTTTAATGTGAATATTCCGTTGAAAAATCAATAAGTTAGTTGAACCAGAAGCTCAATAATTTATGAGTGTAACTTGAACTTTCCCCTGAATGTTCCGCCGGCCACGCTTTATCAATTCTTTCCATTCTATTCGCAAGAAACACGCGCTTGCTTTAGGTTTTCTCGATTATTTATTTTTTAATTTTGTAAATATTTCTCCGACAGTCTTCGGGCTGTTCAACCGGTGTGATTCACCCGGGTCGAAACCCTTCACCAAAGAGTTCCACAGGCTGGTTTTCAATTTTATCCAGCAAAATACAATGGATGCCTCGATGCCGCAATTATTATGTACAAATGAAATATTTAGAATACAAGTGGATGTTGATAAAACACGTTTTATCGTGATGAAAACATAATATGAATGTTCTTGCCATTGCCGTCGAGGATATTATATTCTGAAGAAAAATTTCATTTTCTCAAATACAGGGTGCAATGTGAAAAGCAAATGGCTTGTGTTTATCGCCCTCATCCTCTGGTCTTCCGTGCTCATCACCTGCGGCACGACGGATGATCGTGATGAGTATCGCAAGAGTTTTGGAGAACCCGATTCTGCCTGGGTGCAGGGCTCGGACATGTTTTGGCGTGAGAGTTGGTATTACCAGGAATCGGGTTATGTCTATGAATTTCGTCGCACCCAGGGTTGCGGCGCCGATCGCAACGTTTACCTGTATCAACGTTATTTTGTCGGTTTTATCCCCATCGATACGACGCAAAGCCGGCCCGATCAGCCGATCGAAGAAAACACAGGGTCGTCACGCATTTTTTAGCCTCAGTCAGATATTTTGAAATAAGGATTGGAACATGGGCGTAATCGAAACCACTGATTTAACAAAATATCTCGATCAGTATCTACGCATCAATGAATTCGCTGAATCAGCGATCAATGGATTGCAGGTACAGGGACGGCCGCAGATCCGCAAAATCGGTTTTGCCGTCGATGCCTGCCTTGCTTCTTTTCAGGCGGCAAAAAAGTCCGGCGCGGACATGCTCATCGTGCATCATGGGTTGTTCTGGGGGCATGAGCAAGCGCTCATCGGCAGTCATTTTCACCGCCTGCGGCTGCTCATGGAGGCAGAAATTAATCTTTACGCTGCGCACCTGCCGCTCGATGCCCACCCGGAAATCGGTAACAACGCCCGCCTGGCGCAGGAATTAGGCCTGGAAATCGATCGATATTTCGGTGATTATAACGGCACGCCCATCGCTGTACTCGGGGCAAGCCCGGCAAAAACCGATGCTGCAACCCTGAAAAAAAAGCTGCAAGCGCTCATCGGCAACCATGTTCGCCTCGATAGTTTCGGGCCGGATGAATTTCGCCACATCGGAATTTGCAGCGGCGCCGGGGCAAACCTCATTCCGCAGGCAAAATCCATTGGTGCGGCTGCGTTTATCACCGGGGAGCCGCGGCAGGGGTATTACCATTTTGCCAGGGAAGAAGGGATGCACGTTTTTTACGGCCGGCACTACGATACCGAAACGATCGGATTAAAAGCACTGGCAGCACATATCAGCGCATCGTTCCAGCTCGAAACCGAATTTTTTGATATTCCCACCAAAATTTAACAGAATTGATTAACAAAGAGTAAAACTTAATGATCGACGGTAATCAGAAAACTTTAAAAAAAGAACTGTCCCTGATAAAAATCTATTGCCTTGCCACGGGTGCAACCCTGAGCTCCGGTTTTTTCCTGTTGCCGGGAATTGCCGCGGCACAAGCCGGTCCCGCAGTTTCCATCAGTTACCTTATTGCGGCCTTGTTGCTTATCCCGGGAGTTTTGAGCATGGCGGAACTGGCGACGGCCATGCCGCGCGCCGGCGGCATGTACTATTTTCTCGATCGCAGCCTCGGCCCTATGTTTGGCACTATCGGCGGTATCGGCACCTGGCTGGCGCTGGTTCTTAAAACAGCTTTTGCTCTCGTGGGCATGGGCGCTTATATCAGCCTGTTTGTCGAAAATTTACCCATCGTTGAAATCGCCTGCGGCCTGGCAATTATTTTCGGCAGCCTGAATTATTTCGGAACCAAAAAATCCGGCGGCTTTCAGGTGGTTCTCGTCACCGGGCTGCTCGTTTTCTTGGGCTCATTTATGATATACGGCCTCAGTGAAATTCATCTCGAGCATTTCAACGATTTTTGGGGTGCAGGTTTCGATTCGATCTTTGCCACGACCGGACTCGTTTACATCAGTTATGCCGGGCTGACGAATATCGCCAGTGTTTCAGAAGAGGTGCAAAACCCGGAAAAGAATTTACCACGCGGAATGCTGCTCGCGCTCATCACCGCGATTGTAATTTATCTCGTGGGAACCTCCGTCATGGTTGGCGTGCTGGCGCCGGATCAACTGCATCATGATTTAACCCCTGTTGCAACCACTGCCCGGCAATTGCTGGGTCACTGGGGTGCCGTGGCGTTGACGGTAGCGGCGATTCTCGCCTTTTTTTCCGTCGCAAATGCCGCGATTCTCAGCTCTTCCCGCTATCCATTGGCGATGAGCCGGGATCGACTCATGCCCGATTTCCTGAAAAGTGTTTCGAAACACGGCACACCGGGATATGGGATTTTACTCACCGTCGTACTTGTCATTTTATGCTTGCTTACTTTCAACCCGCTAAAGATAGCCAAACTGGCCAGTGCGTTTCAACTGGTACTTTTTGCACTGACCTGCATCGCGGTGATCATCATGCGCGAGAGCCGCATCGAATCTTATGACCCCGGCTTTAAATCACCGTTTTATCCCTGGGTGCAACTTCTGGGGATTTTCGCGCCGGTTTTTTTGATTGTTGAAATGGGCCTTCTGCCTATTCTGTTTACCCTGGGTCTATTTGCCATCGGCATTCTCTGGTATTATTATTATGCCCGGGGTAAAGTCGTTCGCGATGGCGCGATCTACCACATTTTTGCCCGGCTGGGTGAACATCGATTCGAAGGCCTCGATAACGAATTGCGCAGCATTTTAAAAGAAAAAGGACTGCGCGCCGAAGACCCCTTTGAGGTCACCATCGCCCGTGCTGCAGTCATCGATCTCAACCGGGAAACCTCATTTGCAGAAATTGTGAAACTGGCCTCAATCGAGTTTGAAAAGCGCATTGAACAAGTGAGGTCTGTCGCTGTGCTGCAAGAGCAATTTATGCGCGGCACCCGTCTCGGTGCAACTCCGGTTTCCAATGGCGTCGCGCTGCCGCATTTGCGCATGCCTGAACTGGAACGGCAGGAAATGGTGATCGTGCGCACTAAAAAACGTGTTCGCATACCTCTGGAAAACAGGGAATCGAATTCGACCGGCAATGGCGGGGTGTTCGCCTTATTTTTTCTCATCTCACCGGAAGAAGACCCTGCTCAGCATTTACGACTGTTGGCGGAAATCGCCTCGCGGGTCGAACATGAGAATTTCAACAATCTCTGGTTTGCGGCTGCGGATGAACAGGAATTGAAAGAAATCTTCCATCATGATGATCTCTTTATTTCGCTGGTTTTGAAACGGGGTTATAATTCCGGGAAAATGATCGATAAAGAAGTGCGTGAACTGGATTTACCCCAGGGCAGCCTGATCACCATCATCTATCGCAAGGGCCAGATTTTCATCCCCCGGGGAAAAACACGGTTGCGTGAGCATGACCGCATGACGATAATCGGCGAGCCCAAAGGGATTCAGCAACTCAGGGAAGAATTTCACCAAACGTTGATCGTCATCGGTTAAAATGCCGGAGCTTTTTTTACCGGAGTGTGTTCAGGTTTATAATTGGCAGAAAATCGGAAAAGTTTTCTGCCATTTTTTTTGGGGGGGGATTAACTTACTCTGCCGGGTAAATTTCTGCAATTCGTTCGATAACTGTTTGTAAATTTAAAATTTTTATTATTTTTACTGATAATCCAAAAATGGAAATTTAACATTAGAGAACGATTATCGAAGGACGGAGGAAAGGAAGAATGAAGAAAATATTCTCACTCGTCGTCGTTGTGGTGGCCATGTTGAGTGGCGCACAGTATCTTGATTTACAAAAACTTGGACTCGGTTTTCTCAACCTGGGGAAATACGATATCCTGTCGATACTCAAGGACATCCGCAATGTCGATTTGACGAAAACAAAACCAGCCACACATTCACAACCCGTGGTTGCCGACATTCCCGGACACCCGGGATTCCCAACAATCGCCGGTGATTTTGAAATTGTTGAACACACATATTACACACTTTCCTATAATGAGAAATATGAGCAGCCAAACTGGGTGATGTACCGGCTCACCAAAGACATGCTCAAACCGAGTAAGTTCAAACGGCAAGATGATTTTCGCACCGACCCTGCGGTGGATACGGGTTCGGCAACGAAAAAAGATTACCGGCGCTCAGGTTATGATCGCGGTCATCTCGTGCCGGCAGCGGATATGAAATTCACCAAAGAAGCGCTTTCGGAAACATTTTATATGAGCAACATGAGCCCGCAAAAGCCGGGTTTCAATCGTGGTATGTGGAAAGACCTGGAATCTCAGGTGCGTGACTGGGCCCGCAATGATGATGACTTTTATGTCGTCATCGGACCTGTTTTCAGCGATGATATGCAGGATATTGGAGAGAATGATGTCGCTGTTCCCAAATATTACTACAAGATTATCGTCGATTTACAAGAGCCAAACCAGAAAGCGATCGCCTTTCTCATGGAGAACACAAAACTCGATGGCGAACTGCTCGATTATAATGTTTCCATCGATTCGATTGAAAGCCTGACAGGCATAGATTTTTTCCCTGCCTTGCCGGATGAGTTTGAGAACTGGCTGGAAGGCACAGTGGAAGAAAATCAGTGGGCAATTAAATAAACAAAGACTTTCTGCCCGGTTCAAATGCCTTGTTCTCCGGCTTCTGTCAAAGTTGCTTCGCGGTGGTTGCTGTTTACGAAAAACAGAAACCACTGCAGCCGGCTTCCATTTGCCCTTCTGTTTTTTTGTCCTGTTTATCCTCAACTGCATCAGAATTTTTCTGGTTTTTCTGCCTGATTAGCCTTTCTAAAAACGATATAATAATTACGAATAGAGACGTACGTTCAAAATGATTGAATTTATGTAGATTAACGGTATTAAATGCACCTCTTTATTAATCCTGAAAGGGTATTTCCGGATGGATACCCATTAAACGATTGTCGGCTCTGAAAAATCTTCAGTCTCATATTCTTCCGTATTCTGGTTATTGAAGCCCACTGTATCGCCAAGAGAGAAACGATTGAGCAATTTATTCAAGTCCAGCGTCAGTTCGCCCAGGCTGCGCGCTGTGGAGGCAATCTGATCGACGCCAGCGGCGCTCTGGTTGGAAACCTGGCTCATCATTTCGACGCTCTTGCTGATTTCCGTGGCAACGTCAGCCTGTTCCTTGCTCGCCTGCGCCATCTGACTGATTTCATGGCCAACTTTTTCCGTCGATGACAGAATTTGATTGAGTGTTGTCACCAGTTCTTCATTGACCTTTGATCCGTCTTCAACAGCGCTTTGCGCTTCGAGCATCGACTCGTTGGCCTGGCGGGCGTCGTGCTGCACTGCTTTGATCATGTCGGCGATCTCCCGCGTTGCCACGGTTGTGCGCTCGGCCAGCTTGCGAACTTCATCGGCCACCACTGCAAATCCACGTCCCTGTTCGCCAGCCCGCGCCGCTTCGATTGCCGCGTTCAGCGCCAGCAGGTTCGTCTGGTCGGCGATTTCATCGATCACCTGGGTGACTTCGCCGATTTGATTGGTTTTTTCCGAAAGCGAGGAAATAATCGCACCGGTCGTGCGCGAGCTCTCGGTGATGCGGTCGATGCCTTTTTTCGACTCTTTCATCTTTTCGAAACCTTCTTTGGCAAAGTTGCCGGCCTGGTTGCCGAATTCTTCCACGGCCATGATGTTTTTCGATGATTCCTGTACTGTCAGGGCCATCTCTTCGATGGCGCTGGCGATCTCCTGCGCCTGCGAACTCTGCTCCTGCGTACCTGTCGCGATTTCCTGCGAGGTGATGGTCAGCTCTTCGCTGGCGCTGGCCAATGAATTGGATGAATCCACCACTTGTTGCATCATTTCACGAATATTATTAATCGCTTGCAGGAAACCCGTAAAAAGTTTCGCAACAATATCACCTGTTTTCTCAGCTTTCAGACGCACATCCAGATCTCCGCGGGCGACTTTTTCGATCTCGGTCAACATGCTTTTTACACTGCGGCTGAGGTATTCTTCTTTTTCTTTGAATTCCTGGAAAGGGGTGATATTTTCGATGGCGCCAACGATTTCACCATTTTTATCTTTCAAAGGAGAACCGGTGTAAATAATGGGCATCTCCTCGCCATGCGGCCGGGCGATGTTTTCCCGGGTGTGGGTTTTTCCGCTTTTCATTGCCCTTGCACAGGCACAGTCTTCCGTGTGGCAATCATCGGTTTTGAAAACTTCATAACATTTCTTGCCGATGATGGCCTCCTGGTTGCTGTGTAAAATTTCCGCACCACTCCGGCTGATAAACTCCAGGGTGAAATCTTTGTTGATGACAAAAGTCGGATTGGGCAATTTGTCCATATAGGTCAGTAATTGCGTGATACGGCTCATCATTTCAGCGAAGGAGTTCGCCATTTGCCCGATTTCATCTTTTGTATCGTTTTCGATTTTAATATCATAGTTGCCCCGGGCGACCTCAGCCGCAGCCTGCTGCAACTGTAGTATGGGCTCGGTGACGATTTTTTTCGCCAGATAAACGATCGAAATGGATATGGCCAGTGCCAGAAAAAAAACGAAACGGGCAAGCAGCATTTGGGTTTGCGCATCGGCCAGGGCAGTGTCGTGTATTTCCTGAATTTTTATCTCGATATTTTCGATTGTTTCGATAAAACTGGCGGCATCTTTGTGCATCTGCTTATTCAGGTTGACCCACTGCATGAATTTTTCCTGATACAGATCGAGTAAAGTCAGTGTTTTTTTCTTGTCAGCAAGTGAATCTCCCACGGCGGAAATAGTTTGTCGGAATGCATTAAAATTACCTTGCCACTTATCGATGTATTTATCTTTACCGCGCAAAATATAATCCTTTTCAGCGCGCCGCAATGTAAGCATGGGAATGAGCCACAATTCCCTTCCGCTTTCTTTGATGATTTTTTCCGTCCGGTGGATAGCGTCGCGCAGTTCACCCTGGGCGCCGGATTTATAATCTAGACCTTGTTTTTCCATCTTTTCAATCACAGCTAAAAATTCGATATAGAAAAGATCGGTCAGGCGAATCAATTCCCCCCTTTGCACTTTGTCGGAATAATTTTCGAGGCTCTTCCTGAATTCATTGACTGTATGTTTGACCTGTGCGATTATTTCCGGACTCCTGTTGAACATCGCACTTTCTATCGTCGCTTTGGCATGTATGAGGTGGCGTTCCATATTAGCCGCAACGATGATGTTATTCAAGGCGTTCTTTTCAAACAGCGAAAAAAGATGAGCGACCATCATCAGTGAAAATGGAATAAAAACGATGCCGAGCATTTTTTTAAACATCGATAAATCATTGATGTGTTTCAGAATGGCGGCAATACCAGCTTTTTCGGATTTTGGGGTAGCCATTGTTTCACCTTCTTTAATTTATAAACAGAAGAATTTTTAACACTCGGGCAAATTTTGACTCTGCCTAATTTTATTCTAATATTTTCGTCGACCGAATTTAAATGTTTAGAAAGTTGGCAAACAGTAAACATTGAATATTATAGACGATGACTGCAAATAAAAGCATCTTGTTCAGTGAGCGTCGAATGAGGGCGTGTTTCAGATTAGATGAGAAGATGCTCCCGCTTTGGCGAGCTCAGCGTCCGCGTTGGTGCGCTGAACGAGATACAAAAAAACTATCGCAGGCTATTCTGTTGCAGTTTTTTGGCGCTTTAAGCCGAGAGTGCTCTATCGTTTAACCCGCTAAATCCGTGTCCAAAGTTTTTCAAAAACGGGACACGGATTGGACGGATGAGCACAGATTTTATAAATGGGCGCCTGCATGCAAAGCAGAATATCCTTTATCATTATCGACTAAATTGCCATCTATTTATGAATAGAGCAGCTTAGTGCGTTTGACCGGTATAGTTTATTTTGATCAGCAGAGTTCGGTTGGCGCTGCGTGGCAGAAAGGGCATTTTGCGCTGCAAGTCGAGATTGCTGCCCTCATTGTAAACGAGATAGAGATCGTTGCCCTCGCTTAAATTATAGCGCAGACGTAGATTTGTCGTGATGCGCTCCTGCGCGGTGTTATACTGAATCAGAGCACTGCCGGAGAGCAGAACGTTCAATGCTGCTTTAAGCCGTAGTTGATAGACATCGCCGCGAAAATCCGGGCGTGCATCATCAAAACCGATTTTGTTATATTCGAATTGTCCGCCGGCGCTGAAGTATTTGGAAATGATCCACTCCGGACGAATGGAAAATGAGGTACGAAATCCATCAAAGTATTTGCCGAGAGCAACAAAGGAGCGTACTTGCAGCAAGCGGGAGCCAGGTGTGGAGAAGAATGTACGAAAACTGGTGAAACGGTAGTTTCCGGGTGCGATTTCGACGTCGTCCGCCAGCTTGAAGGATTGGGTGAGTGATTCATATTCACTTTCAAGTGAAGTGAATATGAATGCCGTATTATTAAATTTGAGGATCATCTGCGGCCCGGTGGAGCTGGTTTCCACTTGACGATCATTGTTGCGGAAATAGGTTTGCTGCCGTAAACGTAAAGTCAGATTTTGCACCGGTGATTTTTCCGGCCGCCATGTATATCCGGCACGGCCGGCAAACCGGGTGAAATCGCTGCGGAAGACAAATCCCAGGCCGGGGTCGAAGTTTTTTCCCGCCCAGGTGCTGCTGAGCCCGAACCCGAAGCCATCGCGGGCTCTGCGGTTTACGGAAAAATTTAACCGTCCGTTATTTTTGAAAGCATTTTCGGTCGGCTCATTTTTGCCTTTGATGACCGTTCGCGCCACAGTAAAGGAAAGATAATCATCGCCATACAGGCGGATATCGGTATCGAAACCATAAGCTATGTTACGGTTGCCGTCGCTGTCGAAGCGGCTGGTAATCATGCCGCCGATATTGGAGTAGTCGTTGATATAACGTCGCCGCAAGCGCAGCACACCGAAATTCTCCGACGATCGGGTCGCGTTTTCCCCGGTCTGCATATCTAAAAACCCAAGGTCCCAATTGCCGATACGGCCAACGAGGCGGGCGCCGCCATAAATAGGGAGGATGTTGCCGTCTCCATCGATGCCGATGCGGCGGCTGTAAAATAGCCGGGACCGGCCACCGGTTTTAAAATCAAATACGCTCGACCGTTCCTGAAAAAACAGTCTTTTCTCCGGGAAAAAGAGCGAGAATCTCGTCAGGTTTATTTGCTCGTCATCGGCTTCAACCTGGGCAAAATCGGTGTTCAGCGTCAGATCGAGGGTCAGGTTGCTGGTCAGACTGTATTTCAGATCGAGACCGACTTCCCGGGTTAATGATTTCTCTTTGAGGTATTTTGTTTCGGTATCGTTAAGCACGAATTCGTGATTATAACCACCTAAAATATATGGTGTAAAATAAACTGGCTTGTGGCTTTTGATACCGGTAAAGCTGATTTTTTGTGCAATTGATGGTTTGATGAAACCGAGGTCAAACCTTAGCGGGAAAGCAGGAAAGTTGACCGATTCTGATTTTTTACCGATCCAGCGCCAGGCATGCAAGCCCATGATCACCTTGCCGGCATCATCCTGAAAGCGCAAGCTGGAAAAAGGAATGCGCATTTCGGCGAACCAGCCTTTATCATCAACGCGTGTTTTGACATCCCAGAAAGTGTTCCAGCTTCGGTTGATGGGTTCGTTGGGGCCGAAACCCTGAGCATCGTTGTAAATCGTTTGATCGATGCGAATGCCTGCGGGTGTTGTGATGAAACCAAGTGCGTTTTCGTTATCGTTAAAAGTATCGAGAATAAAACCGAAATAGTCATCACTTTCTGAACCGGCGTCACGGTTGAAAGAATTGCCGCGGATGTCGGCGCTGTTTTGCATGTGGAATTTACCGCTCACATAAATATATTTCTCGTCGTAAGCAATGCGAATTTCGGTTTTCTCACTCGGTTTGCCGTTCTCCACCGGATAACTGCTGACGACGGGCAAGGGCGTGATCGTCTGCCAGACCGGTTCATCGATACGCCCGTCGATGATGATTTTTTCATAGATTTTTTGTATCGGCAGGATGTTTTGTCCCTGCGCATTAAGCAGGCAACCCAGCGAAAAAATGATTGTGATAAGGCTGTTGGTTGTTTTTGTCAAGCTCATTGGAAATGTTTCTTTCAAAAAGTTAGCACTTGAAATTCGTGTCAAATCGTTTTTCTCACCCCGGTTGCATTATTCACCTGTAAAATCACAAGGCGGATTGGCACTTTTCATAAGCATGTCCGCCGACGTCGGGTTTCGGCTTGCAACCTTCATTATTCGCGCGGAGACGCAGCAGTGCAGAGAAAAACAGCATAACATATTTAAAAATAGGATTCTACGTCTTGGCAAGGTTATTTTTTTAATAAAAAATTGAATTTCCAGCCATACTTTCGAAGAGCTAAAATGAAATCAATTGTTTATCAAGCCTTTTTAAGAAATTTGTGAATAATGTAGGGTAAATTGCTACGGGTTTGATTTCAGACTGTGATAAATCCCAGATGTTGCATATCCTTTCTCAGACTTTGGTGAAAATGTACATTTTAAGCCGGTTAATGAATCTCCTTGCTATAACAGTACTTTTTTCCAGGTTATAAGAATTATTCGGGAATCCTGTTTCTAAATTGAGAATAAACATGAAAATCGATCAGATTCGAGACCTCAACATCAGCGGCCTGGCAGCAGAACACGACAATTTTCTCAGCACCTGTTTTCATGAAACTCCTGTTTCCCTGCGGGTTTCACCGGGGCATACCAAAATTCTCAGTTGAAAATTGTCGAAGGCAGTAAAAAATACCCGGAAGCAAAAAGCCGGCTCAATAGAGAAAGCACACCAGAGCATTTCATCGAGACGCTTTGGCGGACGGAAAATTTTCGTGCCTGTATGCAAAATCAGGGCAGTGAAACCACGACCTGTTTTAGCGGCAGTCACCAGGAGCCATCGCTAAACCTGACAATCGTTGATCAGTTCGATTTGCATCCGATGTTCCGCTCGCATCCCGGTATCGCAGATGCATCGTTATAT
>JAJRYV010000135.1 GCA_024275575.1 bacterium | reverse complement strand
GAAAAGTCCGGACGGGCAAAGTGTGCAGTTGCCGGAGTTCGAACATGTGTTACACAATGCGCTCAGCAGCATCCGCGCCCGCCTCAGCGATTTGCAGCCCGGGAAACGGCTATACTGGAATCGTATCGTCATTAACCTGTGGCCGCCGATGGATTTGCCCGAACCGGTTGTGCGGCAGATTCAGCGGCGGCTTGCGCCTGCGACAGCGGGGCTGGCGTTGGAAAAAGTCGTCGTACGCGCCAAAGTGCCGGTCCCGGAAACGGGCGGTTTGCGCGAAACCATTCTCGAATTTTCCAACCCGGCCAATGGCGGCGTCGTCGTGCGGCGATGTGCGCCGGGAATGCACAAAATCCGCAGCATGTCCGAATATACGCGTAAAGTTGTACGGCTGCGCCGGCGCGGCATCATCTATCCCTACGAGCTCATCCGCATGCTGACACCGGAAAAAGACAGCGATCAATCTGAATATCCTCCCGGAGATTTCGTCGAATATGATTTTGATAGCGCTGGAAAACTGGTCCCGGTAGAACGTGAATATGGCGGGAATACGGCAAATATTATCGTCGGTATTTTGACCAATTACACGGCGAAGTATCCTGAAGGCATGCAACGTGTCGCCCTGCTCAGCGACCCCGGCAAAGCTCTCGGTGCATTGGCCGCGCCGGAATGCCGGCGCATCCACGCGGGCATCGATCTCGCGGAAAAAATGCAGGTTCCCGTCGAATGGTTCGCTATCTCGGCCGGGGCGAAAATTTCCATGGACAGCGGCACGGAAAATATGGACTGGATTTCCCGCGTTTTACGGCGGTTGATCACTTTCACCCAAAACGGCGGCGAAGTGAACATTATCGTCGCCGGCATCAATGTCGGCGCCCAGCCTTACTGGAACGCCGAGGCGACGATGCTGATGCACACCCGCGGCATTCTCATCATGATGCCCGAAAGCGCTATGGTACTCACCGGAAAACAGGCGCTGGAATACAGCGGCGGCGTGGCGGCGGAAGATAATCAGGGCATCGGCGGCTATGAACGGGTGATGGGGCCCAACGGACAGGCGCAATATTTTGCTAAAAATATCGCCGAGGCATGCCGGATTTTACTGAATTATTATGATCATGCCTATCGCATGCCCGGTGAACGATTTCCGCGGCCGGTAAAAACGACGGACAGTTTTGAGCGCGATGTCTGCGAATTCCCGCATGGAGGTGAATTCGAGCGCGTCGGTGATGTTTTTTCCGATGTCACCAACCCCGGGCGTAAAAAACCGTTCGATATTCGTCAGGTGATGCGCGCCTGCAAGGATTTGGACCATCCGCACCTCGAGCGCTGGTTTGCCATGCAGGATGCTGAAGTCGCTGTGGTTTGGGATGCACATCTCGGCGGCCAGCCGGTTTGCATGCTCGGTATCGAATCGCGGCCCATGGAGCGCACCGGTTATGTGCCTGCCGATGGCCCGAAACAATGGACCGGCGGCACGCTTTTTCCGCAGGCTTCACGCAAAGTGGCGCGGGCGATTAACGCGGCCAGCGGCAACCGGCCGCTCGTGGTGATCGCCAATCTCTCCGGTTTCGATGGTTCGCCGGAAAGTCTGCGCAACTGGCAACTGGAATATGGCGCAGAAATCGGCCGGGCGGTGGTCAATTTTAGAGGGCCGATTATTTTTGCAGTAGTTTCGCGCTACCACGGCGGCGCTTTTGTGGTTTTTTCCAATGCGTTGCATGATAATATGGAAGTGATTGCTCTCGAAGGTACTTACGCCTCGGTGATTGGCGGTGCACCGGCTGCAGCGGTGGTTTTCGCCCGCGAAGTGAAAAAACGTGTGCTCGCCGATGCACGTATGCAGGAAATTGAAGCAAATATTGCCGCAGCAGGTCCAGCAGAAATAGCTGCTTTAAAAGATGCGCGCGAGAGAATCTATCAGGCGGTTTACTCGGAAAAACTCGGCGAAGTGGCCGATGAATTTGATGCCGTTCACAGTGTGCAGCGCGCCGAAAAAGTCGGTTCAGTGGATAAAATCATCCCGCCGCAGCGTTTGCGGCCCTATCTGATCGAAGCTGTGCAAAGGGGAATGAAAAAAACACTGGCGATGGAGAAATGATCTAACCTTTTTTATTCTCGAGCCGCAGTGGCGCCGAAAAAAAGTATCTCGTTCAGCGCATCAGGCGGATGCTGAGCAATCCACCTCATATCGGGAAATTCTACCAGAAAACGGTGTAGAGCATGGCCGCAATCAGCAAAATGATATAGGCGGAGATATTAAATACGGATTCCGTATACAATGTTTTTGCGGTTAACGGGATACCTTTGGGATCGTCGTCGGTCACAGACGTGGTCATGCTCACGCCGGCGATAATCACCATGGTGATTGTCAGGGTATAAAACATTTGGTCGAGGAACGGCAGATCAACGATGGAGGCCTTTAAAAAGAAGGCGGTGAGGATGGAGCACAGCACCCCGACAATGGCCGCTTTGTTGGTGGTTTTTTTCCAGAACAGCCCCATTAAAAAAACGCCGAGAATACCCGGGCTCACCAGACCGGTGTATTCCTGAATGTACTGGAACATCTGCGGGATATTGCTCATTACCGGAGTCATCAGAATGGCGATGAGCAGGGCGATAGCAGCGGTAATTCGGGCGACGGTAACCAGGTTTTGTTCAGAGGCGTCTTTGTTGACGAAAGGTTTATAAATATCCATCGTAAAAATGGTCGAAGTCGAATTGAGCATCGAAGCGAGCGAGGAAACGATGGCGGCGGTAAGAGCAGCGAGCACCAGTCCTTGCAGGCCGGTGGGAATAAAAACGCTGATGAGCCAGGGATAAGCTTTATCGTTATTCAGCGTGCCGTCTGCTTTTGTGAATGCTTCTTTCACCCCGTCGATAATTGCTGTGCCTTCAGGTTGTGCATAAAGCACAAAAGCCACGATGCCCGGAATGACGACAATCAGTGGAATAATCATTTTAAGGAAAGCTGCGAGGGCAATACCTTTTTGCGCTTCAGCGAGAGATTTTGCCGCTAAAGTGCGCTGAATGATGTATTGGTTAAATCCCCAGTAGTAAAGATTGGCCACCCACATCCCTCCGATGAGCACGGCAATGCCCGGCAGGTTGTTAAATTCAGGATTATCCCGGGTTAATACCATGTGAAATTTATCGCCGGCTACGTTGTAAATATGGCTTAATCCGTTAAAAACACCACCCTCCGGTGTGACATGGTTCAGCGCGATGAATGAAGTAATCAAACCGCCGAGAATCAGCAGTACGACCTGCACGACATCGGTCCAGGCCACTGCCGCCAGCCCGCCATATAACGAATATGCCGCAGCGATAAACGCCAGCCCGAGGACGGCATACATCAAAATACTGCCGTCACCGACACCGATGATGGTATCGATCGCTTTACCGCCGAGAAACAGCACAGAAGTTAAATTGACGAAAATGAACAGGGCAACCCAAAAAACGGCGAGTATGGTTTTCAGATTGGTGCTGAAGCGTTTTTCGATAAATTGCGGAATGGTGTAGAGTTCTTTTTCGATGAAAATCGGCAGGAAAAATTTACCGACGATGAGCAGGGTGATCGCCGCCATCCATTCGTAGGAGGCGATGGCTAAACCGCCGGCAAATCCGGAGCCGGACATTCCGATGAATTGTTCGGCGGAAATATTCGCTGCGATCAGCGATGAACCCACCGCCCACCAGGGCAGCGCCTTGCCGGCGAGAAAATAATCTTTTGAATCCTTTACATGGCCTTTTTTCTCCCGCGAAACCCAGAGTCCGAGACCGACGATAAAAATGATGTATCCGAAAAATACGCCATAATCGATTGCTGAAAAATTCATTTATCATCCTTTCGTTGAAAGGTCATGTGGATTTGCGCAACTAACCCTGCCGTTTTGCCGGATTTGAGCAGAGCAACAGATCGAAACTATAATTTTTTTGCAAAAACGCAACATTGGAATTCCCGCATTTTGCGCTAACCGGCTAACCGATGTGAAAAATCTGTAGAAATGTGATGATCAATTTTTATATGCCGAATTAGAATTACGTCGCTATCATTATAACTAACTTGTTTGAGGAGCCGCCATGTTACAATGGAACAGCATGTATGAAACCGGGGTGCGGGAAGTTGACAATCAGCATAAGAAACTCTTTGATATGATCAATGCATTTGACAAGTCTATTCGCGAGAAAAAGGCTGAAAGCACAATCCATGAGACACTCTCGTTTCTCGGTGATTATGTCAAGACGCACTTCAACTTCGAAGAAAAATGTATGGAAGAAATGAAATGTCCCGTGGCTGCGAAAAACGTTCAGGCGCACACATCTTTTTTGCAAACCTATTCACAATTTGCCGAGCGTTTTCGTACCGAAGGCTATAGTGATGAACTGGCCAAGGAATTACATAAAACAGCGGAAGCTTGGCTGGTAAAACACATTTGCGGCGTTGATGTGCATTTGAAATTTTGTGTTAAAAAAACAGCAAACGCCTGATCCTTACACTCCCCGGCTGCAAAATCAACAAAATGGATTTTGTCAAAATTCCGGCGCTGTCAGTAAATTGGCCTCAATGCGCCGGAATTTTTTCAGAATAAGAATTAAACCTGCCGCGGCCGCCGCACTATCCGGTGCAATCCTGTTCCTTTCCTCCATCATCTTTGTCACACGGCTTGCGGTTATAAACCAAACTGGATTATTCGATTATTTTGAACACAAACTTGCGATTTTTAGCGAATTTACTTGCATTCGTGAAAAATGATTTTATACTACTAATAGTTTAGTTGTGTGACTATTTTTTTAATTGACCTAAAGATCGGGAGTCATATTTTAAAATTTACCATCTTGCGCATAGATTTGTTTGAAAAAATAGCGCTAAAAATACCTGAATTTAGAGTTATGCTTTGAATTTATCAGGAGAGTGATTCTTGAAGAAAATCAAAAAACTATCCCCTGCCGAAAGTGAACTGATGGATTGCATCTGGAAAATGCCGAAACGCATAACCGTACGGGAAGTGCATAACCGGCTTTTTCCCAATGGTGAAAAAGCCTACACGACCGTGCAGACGATGATGAATATTCTCGTCGATAAAAGTTTCCTGCGCAAACAAAAAATCGGTATGGTTAACTTCTATAGCGCCCGCGTCAGCCGGGAGCAGGCGATGAAAAATGAAACCCGTTCGCTGGTGGCCAGTATTTTTCGCGGTTCATTCGGCGCCCTGGCAACTCATCTTGTCAAATCAGGCGAGCTGACTTCTGCTGAACTCGATGAGATCAAACAACTCATTGAACAGCAAGAGAAAAATGAGGGCAAGCGAGAAAACGAATAGTTTTTTCCCTGGAGGCAATATGGATTATATCAATAATTTATCTGTAGTCTGGCTGCAATATTTCGCAGTCCATGTTTTTGAATTTTCTCTGTTTATTGCGCTCATCTGGATTGTTGATACTGTTTTCCGTTTGAATACAAAAATCCGCTACTGGCTCTGGCTGCTGGCGCTGGCCAAGATTTTTATTCCCCCTGTTTTGCAATTGCCGCAACAGGCGCAAATAACGCAGCAAAGTCTGGTTTTGTTGGCGCCAATATCCACGAATTCCGTTTTTACACAACAGACATCCGCGTTCTCCATTGCAAGCTGGCTGGCTTTAATCTGGCTTTTTTCAGCATTCAGTTTTGCCCTGATTTTCTGGCTGAAAAACCGCAAGTTGCGGCTTCAGCTTGCCGGCGCAAAAGCATTCGAAACCGACACACTAAATTGCACACAACTAAACTCAATAAATAACCTCCATTTATTCGCAAGTGACTTTCTGCAAACCCCTTTGCTTACCGGCATCATTCGCCCGGCGCTTTATCTGCCGGCAAATTACAAGTCGTGGCTGCCGGCGCAGTTCGAATCAATGCTGCATCACGAGATCGCCCACCTGAAAAACCACGATCTCCGGGTTTTGGCACTGCAGACCGCAGGATTGATTTTGTTCGGTTTTAACCCGCTGGTGTGGCTCACGCACCGCCGTTTGCTGCATGTGCGCGAGCTACGCTGTGATGAATATGCCATCGGTACGACCGGCATTCATCCCACCGAATACAGCCGGTTTTTATACGATATTCTTAAAAATCAACAAAAACCTGCTGCTTTGGTCTCCGGGATCTATTTTGCAGAAGACTCTCAGGCGATTTTTAAACGGTTCAGTCACATTTTTGAAATCTCTAAAAAAGGAGTGCAAAAAATGCGTTGGTGGCATTATTTAGTTGTGGCAAGCGTGTGTGCGGCGATCCTGCCGCTCAGTTGGCAATGTTCCAACAAAAGATTATTGACCCCGCCAGAGGAAAATCAGGCTGCAAGCGGCAAAAAGTTTGTGGAATTTGACAAAGCCCCGTCGCCAGTGGGAGGTTTTGCCGCGATCCAGGAAAATCTCAAATACCCGAAAATTGCTCGTAAGGCTGGCTGATTTTGAATGTGCTCGTTGGTGTGGATGGTGAGGTTGAAGATGTGAGAATCCTCAGAGATTTGGGTGAGGGCAACAATGGCTGCGCCGAGGCAGCCATTGCAGCCGTGCGCGCAGTGAAATGGCAGTCGGCCAGATATGAAGACAAACCTGTGGCTGTGTGGGTTGGTATCCCGATTATTTTCAGGCTGAACGGTGGGAGCAAGAGCAAACCGAACGACCAGGGCGCTAATATTGCGCTGAAAACAGATTCCGAAACAGGCATGGTTTATCGCGTACCTACCCTCGGCAAATCGCAGGAATTTGATGAACTGCCTCAGCCGGTTGGTGGATTCAAATCGGTACAGCAAAACCTCAAATATCCTGAGCTTGCCCGCAAGGCAGGGATTGAGGGAGAGATCGTCATTCAGGTCTTTTTCGGCGCCGATGGGAAAATCAAAAATACAAAGATTTTAAAGGACATTGGCGCTGGAAACGATGGCTGTGCTGAAGCCGCTGTTGCCGCAATAAAAGAAACAGAGTGGATTCCGGCAAAAAAGAACGGTAAATCCGTAGAAACATGGGTCGGCATCCCGGTGATATTCAAATTGAAATAGTTTTAGGTTCGCTGCAAACCCTCAAGGTTTTAAAAACCCTGAGGGTTTGGCATTTATTTAATCAGGGATTTTTTTGCCGTTTTCCCGGTTGAAAACATATTTTAAATTGCTTAATCTGTAACAGGCTAATGTGATTTTGAATTTGCACTTCTCTCAGGGAGGTCAGGTTGTTTTCAGGGAACCGGCGGCTTGTTATTCTATTTTACACCAGTATCATTTTTTCATCGCCTTTGCCAGCCCAAAAATTTACCATTAGTGGTTATGTGCAAGATCGAAAAACAGGTGAAAAACTGATCGGCGCTAACGTTTTTGTTAAAGATCAGAACCGCGGCAGTGCGACCAATAACTACGGCTTTTTCAGCCTGACTTTGCCTGTGAGTGAAATGGATTCGCTGATATTGTCTGCTTCTTATATCGGTTATCGCCTTTGGCAGCAAAAATTGCCGGCGAATAAGGATCAGCAGATAACCATCGCGTTATCACCCACTGTCCTGCAAGGCGGAATTGTCGAAGTGATTACCGCGATACTGGAACCCATCGAAAAAAAATCGCAGATGAGCGTTATCGATGTTCCTATCGATCAATTGCAGCACATTCCGGCCTTGCTCGGCGAAGTCGACATCATCAAAGCGATGCAGCTTTTGCCCGGCGTGCAATCGGGCTCCGAGGGCAGTAGCGGCATGTACGTGCGCGGCGGCGCGCCCGATCAAAACCTCATTCTGCTCGACGGCGCTCCGGTTTATAATGCAACCCATCTCTTCGGTTTTTTCTCTGTTTTTAATTCCAATGCGATAAAAAATGTCAGGCTGACAAAAGGCGGGTTTCCGGCACGATTCGGCGGCCGTTTGTCCTCGGTGATGGAAATCAATTTGAAAGATGGCAATAATCAGGAATTCGATGGGCAATTTACGCTTGGCCTGGTCGCCTCGCGGTTTAATATCGAAGGCCCCATTAAAAAAGGGAAATCGTCGTTTATTTTGTCTGCACGGCGGACTTATATCGATTTGCTGGCGCAGCCATTTGTAAAAGAGAGCGAGCGTGGCAACGGCTATTATTTTGGCGATCTCAATGCCAAATTCAACACGATAATTTCTGATAAAAACCGGCTTTTTCTCAGTATTTATTCCGGCCTCGACAAGGCGCATGTACAGCAGGAAGATAACTGGGCAACAGCAACCCGCAAGTTTGAAAACGATCTCTGGTGGGGAAATATCACTTCGACTTTGCGCTGGAACTGGCTCATTTCGCAGAAACTTTTCAGCAACACAACACTGATGTACAGCAAATATCAGTTCAATGTCGATTATACTGAAAATAATGTGAACACCGCATCATCATTTTCCGAATCTTATTTTCTGAAATATCTTTCAGGGATTGAGGATTTGACAGCCGCCGTCGATTTTGATTTTTTACCCAATCCGGCGCATGCGGTTAAATTCGGCGCCGATTTTATCAGCCATACTTTTCGCCCCGGAGCGGCACATTTTAAAGCAACAAGCTCGGATTTCGTTGATATTGATACGCTGATTGCACCGGTGCATGAAGAGAATGCCATCGAATCCAGTGTTTATATCGAAGATGATCTTGAGTTGACGCCGCTTTTGAAAATAAATGCCGGACTGCACGCATCGAGCTTTTCGGTCAATTCAAAATTGTATTCATCGCTGCAACCGCGACTTTCCATTCGCTATTTAATGGGCCGATGGGCGGTCAAGGCATCCTTTGCCACGATGACACAATACGTGCATTTGCTCACCAATTCCGGCATCGGTCTGCCGACAGATTTATGGGTGCCAACGACGCCGAAAGTCAAACCACAAAAAAGCCGTCAGGTTGCACTCGGACTGGCGCATACTTTCAAAAAAAAATCACTGGAAGCCAGTATCGAGGGTTATTTCAAAGAGATGGCCAACCTCACTGCTTTTAAAGAAGGGGCAAATTTTGTCGGGCTGGATGAATTGTGGGAAGATAAAATCACCTCGGGCAAAGGCGAATCATACGGTGTTGAGTTTTTCCTGCAAAAAAAACGCGGCCGCACGACCGGATGGTTGGGATATACCCTGTCATGGAGCAATCGCCGCTTTGCGGAGCTCAATTTCGGGCGAAAATTCCCCTATCGCTACGACCGCCGTCATGATTTGTCATTCATCGTCAATCACCGCTTCCACAGCGGCATCGAACTCTCCGGCACCTGGGTTTTTGGCACCGGCAACAGCATTTCCATGCCAGGTGCAAACTACAGTGGATTTATCGACAACCGCAGTTTTCTCGGCGAAAAGATCGATGATATCAAATACTATTCCGAGCGCAACGGGACGCGTATGCGGGCTTATCACCGCCTCGATCTGGCGTTGCGCTTTGTCAAACGCGGCAATGGTCGCGAACGTATCTGGGCGCTGGGGGCTTATAATGCCTATAACCGTAAAAATCCCTTTTTCTACTTTTTCAGCGAAGAGGAAAATGGCATGATGGTGGTCAAACAGGCCAGCCTGTTTCCGATCATCCCCTCGCTGAGTTACAGTTATTCTTTTTAAACATTTAAAATCTCATTCTTCGGGAAAGATGGAAAATTATCGATGTTTTTTAAAAAGAAAGACTCCATTATTGCAGCCGTTTTCCTGCTGCTTCTTGTGAATTGCGAAATGATTGTCGATGTCGACTTACCGGCATATAAACCGGTTTTGGTCGTCAATAGCTTTTTCTCTCCGGAGACAGAATGGATCGTACGGGTGAATCACAGCAAGGCAATTTTGGATACCAGCGCTATTCAGCCAATTGAAAATGCCCGTGTTGAAATTTCATCCGGGGGCATGGCATGGCGGCTGTCGCGCAACTTCGATGGATATTATTACAGCATTAGCGCTCTGTTGCCCCTGACGGGAAAAAAGTATACGGTTCATGTTTCTGCACCGGGCTATGAATCTGTTTCTGCGAGCAGTATTGTTCCGGCTGTCGTACCCATTGAGTCTATCGCCACTCGCCGGTTTCGCAAGGCTTTCGGAGCTGATGAACTGGAAATTGCCGTTAATTTTACCGATCCGCCGGAGGAAAGTAATTATTACCAGCTCGTCCTGAGTTCGCAGGAAATAATGAGCATCGATGCGAAATATTATGAATACGAAAGCGACGATCTGGTTTTTAGACGGGGATGGGGAACGGTATTTACAGATGACCTGTTTAGTGGGAAATCATATTCACTCAAAATCCGGCTACGGCGCTGGAGCATTACCGGTACAACGTTGTGGGTGAATCTTGTCAGCATAACCCCGGAATATTATAAATATTTTAAATCATACCATCAGTTTGAAAACCAGTATGAAAACCCTTTTGCAGAGCCGGTTTTTGTATACAATAATATCACAAACGGGCTGGGTGTTTTTGCCGGTTTCAACGCCGCAAAGCAAGAGATAAGGGTGTGGCCGATTTCGTATTCCGGTAGCATTAAATTGAGGTCTCCCCGGGTTTCACGGTTTAGAAAAATGCCCCGGAACTCATTTTAAGTTTATATTAACCAATAATGCGTTGTAGGAACGCCACCGTTTGTTTTTCTGACCAGTACTCCTTTTCTTTATTAAATAAAACAAAACCGACATGCCCGCCATGAACCGGCGTTTTCAAAGAAACAGCCGGGTTGGCCGCCGCTTCAGCAAAAGGAAAGCACTGCGGTGCGAGAAAGGGATCATCGAGTGCGTTGATCAGTAGCGTTGGCACACGAATCTGCCCGATGTATGGTTTTGAACTCGATTGCCGCCAGTAATCTTCGGCATCGCGAAAGCCCCACATCGGTGCGATATAGCGGTTGTCGAATTGCGCGAAGGAGTTGATCTTGTGAAACCCGGCCTCATCGATCTCAGCGGGGAATTTTTCCATTTTTTCTTTTATTTTTTGATGCAGCATGCGCAGGAAGCGGCGCATGTAGATTTTATTTTTAAATTCGGCTAATTGTGCCGCGCCGGCACTCAAATCGCAGGGCACGGAAAAAGCGACGCAACCTCGAATTCGCGGATCGACAGGTATTGCCTTTTGTCCCAGATACATCAGGCTCATGTTGCCGCCCATGCTGAAACCGACGAGAGCGAGGGTATCGTAATCTCCGGTTTTTAAAACAAACTCACAGACCGTGTGCAAATCCTGCCAGCGGCCGCTGTGGTAAGAATAAATTTTATTGTTGGGTTCACCGCTGCAGCCGCGAAAATTCCAGGGTACGGCATCCCAGCCGGCTTTATTCAAGGCGCGTACCATACCGATCACATACGATCGTTTTGTATCGCCTTCGAGCCCGTGAGAAATGATCACCGCGCGCCGGGCGCCGGTTCTTGCCCAGTCGATATCGATGAAATCATCATCCGGTGTTGCAATACGTTCGCGGTGATAAAACGGCTGCGGCAGTTTTCGCAAAAGCGAGGGATAAATGCTGAGTAAATGCCCGTTCGTAAGCAATCGTGGTGCTTTATATTGTTCAAATTGGGGAAACATAACCTGCTCTTTGTTATTTAAATCTCTAAGTTCGCTCTTTGGTTTTATGGTTCCGGGGCAACGATAATAAAAAGATGTTGAATAAGAGATGCCAGATAATTATGTTAACATCCCGTTTTAATTTTCAAACAGGAGAAAGGTGACTGCCGAAAAAAAATATCCCAGGGCGTTTCTTTTTTTCTGGTTACAGCCGCAAATTGGCGTCGTAGTTTTTTAAAGGATGAGCGTACGAAGACGATGAGACGGATCATTGACATAGTATTTATCGTATACCGCTGGCTGGTTATTTTTCCGGTTTTCGGATTGACAACCGCTATTTGTGGATTCTTTGCAGTCAGCATTTCTTTTTTGGGTTTCCCGGAATTTGCCAGCCGGGTCATGGGGCGCATTTGGGGACGTACTAATGTCTGGCTGACGATGTCGCGAATTTCTGTTCGCGGCAGGGAGAAGATTCGGCAGGGGCAGTCCTACGTCATCGTCGCTAACCATCCCAGCGCTTTTGACATACTGCTAGTCTATGGCTGGCTCGGTCTCGATTTTAAATGGGTCATCAAAAAGGAAGTGCGAAAATATCCTGTTATGGGCTACTCAAGCTATAAACTTGGGCATGTATTTATCGACCGTTCCAACACTGAAGCAGCGATTCATTCGTTGCAGGCAGCGCAAAAGAAAATCAGGGACGGTATCTCCATTTTCTTTTTTCCGGAAGGCACACGCCAAAACCAGCCGGGGCAATTTAAGAAAGGCGCTTTTCGCATGGCGCTCGATTTAAACCTGCCGATCCTGCCGGTCACGATTTTAGGCTCTGAAAAAATAATTCCGGCAAAATCGATAAAAGTGCGCCCCGGCAAAGCGGAATTAATTTTTCACGATCCCATCGATGTGACGCACTATAGCCCGGAACAACTGCATGATCTTGTGGAAAAAGGCCACGATATTGTGATGTCGCCATTGATGAATTCGTGAGCTTTAAAGTCGGCTGTTTAAGGGGAATCACGCCGGTTTATCGTTTTAGTATAGCGTAACTTTAACTTGGAATTTTCAATCAATCTTGCTACTTTCTTCGACCGACAATATTTGCTGAGCAGTATTTCGGATAGCGGTTTTAATACAGGATGTATAATTATTTAACAGTATTACGGAGCGGTTTCAACCGGTTTAAGGAGGATTTATGACTTTCGTTTCAGATTTTGAACCGAAAATTTTATGGCGCTATTTTGATGAAATTCTGACTATTCCCCGTGGTTCAAAAAATGAAGACAAGATTCGGCGTTACATCATCTCCATCGCAGAAAAACATAACCTTGAGTACGTACAGGATCCCATCGGCAATGTTGTTGTCCGCAAACCGGCATCCGCAGGGCATGAAAATGCCGCCGGTATCATTCTGCAGGCACATCTCGATATGGTTAATGAAAAGAACGCCAACGTCGAATTCGACTTTGAAAATGATGCCCTGCAGCCTCTGCTGGATGGTGATTATCTCAAAGCATCCGGCACGACATTAGGCGCAGATAACGGCATCGGTGTCGCAGCGATGCTGGCGGTGATGAGTGATAATTCACTCGAACATGGCCCGCTCGAATTCCTTTTCACCATCGATGAAGAAACCGGGTTGACAGGTGCGCAGGAGTTGGGAAGCGATCTTTTACAGGGACGGCAGTTGCTCAATCTCGACACTGAAGAAGAAAACAGCCTGTGTGTCGGTTGTGCCGGCGGCGGCGATACCCGGGTGACGGTGCCGGTTAGCCGCATGCCCCAACCTGCGGGAACAACGGCAATTCAATTTAAACTCACCGGCCTCAAAGGCGGCCATTCCGGCTGTGATATTCACCTGCAAAAGGGCAATGCCCTCAAGTTGTTAGCGCGTGCGCTCTTCGCCTGTTCCGAGGCGATGCAATTCAATATCGCTGATATTGCCGGCGGTGATAAGCACAACGCCATTCCGCGGGAGGCATTCGCTACTGTGGTTATTGAAACGGCAAACAAGGATAATCTCATCGCCAGAATGAAGCATGAAATGGCGGTTATGGCCGGGGAATATAAAACAGTGGAACCGGATTTAACCTTTGAGGCGGCGGATGGTATCGCCACCGCTGCGGTGCTCGATGACAAAAGCTCGCAAATGCTGCTGAATTTTGCCCTGGCAATGCCGCACGGCGTCATCGCGATGAGCTATGATATTCCCGACCTGGTTGAAACGAGCACCAATTTCGCCAAACTCACTTTAAATGAAGATGTCATTTTCGTGCTGATGAGCTCGCGCAGTTCTATTGCCTCCGGCATGGATGCCATCCGCCAGCGCATACACGCCGTTGCTGGCCTGGTGAACGGTAAGCTGGAAGAATCCGATGCCTACCCCGGCTGGAAGCCCAACATGAATTCCCGGCTTCTCAAAGTGATGAAAGCTTTATACACCAAAGAAACCGGGATCGAACCTGAAGTGGGCGCCATTCATGCCGGCCTCGAATGTGGCATCATCGGGGCGAAATACGATGGCATGGATATGATTTCCTTCGGCCCGCAGATCGAATTCCCCCACAGCCCCGACGAGCGTGTTAAAATCGACACAGTGGCAACGTTTTATGGCATGTTGCTGAAATCCCTCAAAGAACTTGCCTGATAATTTTTTCGTTTGCCGGAGCCAGCTCCCCAAATGGCTCCGGTATTTTTACTGCTCCAGCCTGAAATCCTTCTCCCCAAAAACATAACCAGGTTTTCAACTTTAAATGCAGCGCCAATGATGGCTCCTCTTATTTTTCATATTCGATCGTCATGAAACCGGAGACACCATCTTCGTTGTAATAATTGGTGATATGAAATTTGACTCTTTCCGCACCGGTGGTCTGGATGACGTAGGTCAGGTCTTTACTGACAACGCGGTGCGTATTGGAATCATAATCAAACCAGTCGGCGCCGACGATTGTTGCTTCCGGATTTTCCAGTTGCAAACCGCTGACCGCGTCTTTATCGACATCGGCGAAGGTTTGGTCGGTTACTGCTGCGCCCGCGACGCCTTCTGTGGAGTTCAGCAAGACAGCAGGGAAACTCATGAAGAAACCGGCTTCGGCGATATATGTCTGAATGATGCAGAGTTTAATATCCCACGGGGCAGGGGTGACGAGACCGTTTGTGAAGGAAAAGAAAATCTCTTCTGCAGCAGAGCCGGCGACATTGACTGTTCTTTCAGTTCCAAATTGACTGGTCGTTGCATCCCATGCGGCATATTTGATATCGTAGCTACCATCAGCTTTGTATTCGGAAATCTGGAATTTATAGACGATGCCGGTGGCTGTTTTTAAAACATAGACGTTTTGTTTGGCTGAGAGAGTGTGGGTCTGGAAGTCATAATTGTACCAGGCGCCACCGGTAACCGAAGTATCGGAATCTGTTGAAAATGCGGCAAAATCGACCGTATCGACATCAGCGATATCCGCGCCTTCCACAACATAAATTTCAACAAAACCTTCGCCAAGCAGCGCCGGGTTGAGATGAAATTCCGGACTGCGGTTATAGGTGCCGAATTTTAAATCATACACGGCAACCGTTTTTTCATCGGTGAAATTGAAATAGACGGCGCCATCCTTGATATTTGTCGTTTGCATGGTGGCATATTCGGTTTCATTGTTTTTTGCCGGATTCTTTTTGTTTTCACAAGCAAAAAAAACTGAAATTGAAATGAGAATGATGGCAAATTTTTGCAGTGATTTCATCGGTGTACTCCTCTAATTGTTCATTGAATGGTGACCCTAAAGGTGATATAATATTCCCGGCCTTTAATCTGGCCGAACGGATAGGATTGTTCGTTGGTGACATTGTTGATCCCCGCCTGCACCCGGTAGTTTTTCAGCGGTTCGGCAGCAAGCTGGAAATCGAGCAAATGATAAGCGCTGACATACGAATAATTGATGGGGGCTTCGGCGGAAAAGATATCTTTATTGACCTGATCATCCAGCACCGGCTTTTCGTCGAACCAGCGCCCGCGAATATTTGCTCGCAAGTTATAAAAATCAAAATCATAAGCGAATTTCCATTTGAAGAAATGGGGCACACGATAGGGCAGATCGACGCCGTTATTGTTTTCAGCACTGGTGTAGCCGTAGCCCACCTCGCCGCTTAAACCCGCGAAAAATTGCAGCGAAGCGTCGATTTCCACACCTTTGGTGACCGCTTCGTAGATATTATAATAGCTGAAAACAATATGTCCGTTTTCCTCACCCCAGGTGTAATAGTCGATCAAGGATTCGACCTGATTATAGAACGAATTGATGCGTAGCCACATCAGCCCCTGGCGGTTATATTCCAAACCCAGATTGAAACCATGGGAACGTTCAGGTTTGAGGTTCGGTTCGCCGCGAACGGAATAACCCACCGTGCTGAAAAAATCGATGAACAGCTCTTTCATACTCGGCTGGCGAAAACCGCGTCCGTAACCGAAACGCAAGCGCAAATCGTTGGTCAGCGCATAGAGCACCGAGATTTTCGGGGCGAAAAAACTGCCGTAAACTGAGTTGTCCGAATAACGGCCGCCCAGCGTCAGCGTCAAATCAGAGATGATCCACTCGTTCTCGGCATAGAGCACATCGGTGGTATAATCTTTTTTGCGATCGATGATGCGGTCGGATTCGATCGCATCGATGATTTGCTCGATACCGAAAGTGAGCACGCTCGATTGATAGGGCAGGAAGGTGGCCTGCAAACGGTAATTGGCCAGCGAGGTATAGCTCACATCCGATTTCACCAGTTTTCCGGAAGCGGCATACTCATCCAGTGTGTGTTCATTACCGGAAAAATTAGCGACACCCTGCAGGCTAAAGCGCGGCGCAAAACTATATTTCAGGCGCCCCACCATGCCGGTTTTTGTGTTGCCGGTTATATCGGTGAAGCGGTTGCGGCGATCGCCTGAAAGCCATTCGTTCTCATCTTTATAAAATGAAGATTTGAGCTCAAATTCGAGGTGGTTTTCATGTTTGTAAAGAAAATTCACTGTGGCGTTTTTTTTATCATATGCCGGCAGTTCGGAAAAATTATCTTCCTCAACATAATCGACGCCAAAATACTTGTTCCAGTTGCTGCTGAGGCTGAACGCCAGTGAACGGTCCTGATTGTTGATATTCATCCATTTTTTTGCCAGTGCCAGGCGGTAATCCTGGCGTCCGTTGCTCCCGAAATCAATGGAAGCGGTGGCCCGCGGGGCGCTGATCGGTGATTTGGTGATAATATTGATCACACCACCGAGGGCATCGGAACCATATATTGATGACATCGGCCCCTTAACCGTTTCTACCCGTTTGATCTGATCGAGGGGAATTTGCCCCAAATCCAGGGCGCCGTCGACTTTGCCGGTAATTCTTTCTCCATCGATAAGAATGAGCACGTGGTTATCGTTCAAACCCTGCAATTGGGCGCTTTGCGTCCGTCCGATGCCGTAACTGATTTCGATTCCCGTCTGCTCGCGGATGACTTCCACCAGATCCGAAGCGCCGGTATCAGCGATTTTTTGCGCGGAAATGACCTCCGTTATCACCGGTGTGTCTTTTAATAAGTGTTTGACAAAACTGCCGGTTACGACGATCTCGTCCATAGCGATGATGCTTTCGGGCAAGTGGAACTTCACCTGCGTTATTTCTCCAGAGCGCACAATGATATTTTGTTTTTTCACCGATTTAAAACCGATAAAAGTTGCTTCGAGTGTGTATTCTCCGGCGGGAATGCGGGTGAGGGTAAATTCACCGGTGCGGTTGGTTGTCGTACCCCAGGCTGTGCCGAGGACGAGTATGTTGGCGCCCGGCTCGAGGTCTTTTTGCTGGCCCAGTGCGACCGTCCCTTTTATTATTCCGTTTTTATTACCCAGTAAACAAACAGGACTTGTGATGGCTGCAAGAATGGCCAGAAACATGAAATTGGTAAAGGTTTTTCTCATTTTATCTCCCGAAATGACGCTGCCAGGATTGCTCGATAGCGAGAGTACTATTATAAGGTTTTTAAATGTGCTTTGAATATCAAGAGATGTGCCAAAGCGAATCCGATATTGCAATAAATGCATTAATATCCTAATTTTGTTTATGTTCGCTTATGTTTTTTATGCCGACAGGAATATCTTTATTTTAGAAAAACTAATAAAGTAACACTATTTTCTTTTCAAAATGAAATGAGGCGTTCCATTATTAAAAACATGCATTCGCTGGGTTTTATCTCTGGCCAGTATTAAGGTAGCTCTCATACGGAATAGTTTCTTTTTTTGTATTTTTCCTGAAAAATGTTGACAATGGGGATAATATTTGGTTTGTTTGAACAACTAATTGAAATTAATGAAAAAATTATGTCGGAAAAAGAAAAGCAGAATTTTATCAGCGGCAACTCCAGGGTCGTTCGCAATATCAACCGCGCGGTCGTACTCAACATCATTCGTGAGAAACAGCCGATCTCACGCGTCAGTATCGCCCGACTGACCAGACTGAACAAGAGCACCGTCTCCAGTATCGTTGCCGGCCTGCTGCAGGAAAACCTCATTTCGGAGGAAGTCAACGCCGATAGAAACGTCGGCCGCAACCCCTACAACCTGAGCATCAATTCAAAGGGCCATTATGTCGGTGCTGTCAACATGGATTCATCGCTGACGCATATTGCAGTTTTTACAATCGACGGCAATATGGTTGAGGCGACCAGCATGGTAACGCAACCGCAGCAGGGCAAAGCTTTTATCGCACGATGTTTGGAAAAACTCGCTGATTTACAGCAGAAAAACAGCATCGGCCAACTGGCAGGTCTGGGCGTCAGTGTCGGCGGGATTGTTGACAGCATACGGGCGCAAGTGCGCTATGCACCTAATCTCGGCTGGCAAAATCTCGAACTCGGGCAACTCATTCGCGAGATCAATCCTCATATCGGTATTTTGTCGATCGAAAATGACGCCAAAGCTTCAGCCCTTGCTGAACTGTGGTTTGGCCGGTTTCGTTCACAACTTGGTGAATTCATTTTTTTATCTGTTGGCGTCGGCCTGGGGACAGGCATCGTCGTCGGTAAAAAATTGTTGGCCGGCGAAAATTTTGCCGCCGGCGAGTTTGGCCATATCACACTTTTCGAAAACGGCGAGCCTTGCGCCTGTGGCGACCGGGGCTGCTGGGAAGCCTATGCCTGTGACCGCGCCACGGTTGCCCGGTATTATAAACATAAAGGCGTCAAACCCGACGTTATACCGGCAGTTTCACTGCAGGATATCATCGGGTTTGCCTTTGGCGGGGATGCGGTCGCAAGGAAGGTTTTGCTGCAAACCGGCTATTATCTTGGCCTGGGAATATCCACAATCATCAAAACTGTCGACCCCGGAATGATTATTCTCGGCGGCAAACTCGCCCAGGCATGGGACATCATCTATCCTGAAATCGTGCGTACAGTAGAGCGCAAAACGTTTTCGGGCCGGGCCAAAAAAATAAACTTGCAGCCGAGTTCACTGAAAGAGAGTCCGCGCCTGGTCGGCGCTGCCACGCTGGCCATCAAAGAAATATTCAGCGATTTCAGAATCACCGTTTAAATTGACTACAATGGACAAAGAAAAACTATTTGCCGGAATCGATATCGGAGGAACCAATACCGCGCTTGGTCTCATCAGCAGCGAGGGCCGGGTATTGCAGGAATCTTCATTTTCAACGCAGAAATACGAGCAATCGTCAGCGTTTTTAGGCCGGCTGATCGATGAAATTGAGCAGCTGCTGGCGTTGATGCCGGGTGAGTTTGCCCTGTCCGGAATTGGTGCGGCGGCGCCCATGGCGAATTTTTTTCGCGGCACCATCGAATCACCGGCAAATCTGAACTGGGGTGAGGTGGCATTTGTCAAAATTATGCAGAACCATTTTAAGGTGAAAACGGTGATCACCAACGATGGCAATGCTGCGGCATTGGAAGAAATGGTTTTCGGGGTGGCCAAGGGTATGAAAAATTTCATCGTGCTGACTTTGGGAACCGGTCTTGGCTGCGGCATCATTCTCAACGGCGAGATTTACTATGGCACCGACGGACTTGCCGGGGAACTGGGGCATATCATCGTCGAGCCGGGCGGGCGCGATTGCGCCTGTGGGCGCGCCGGCTGCCTCGAAACTTATGTCTCGGCAACAGGGATTTGCCGCAGCGCCTCCATGCTGATGGCGCAAAAACAGTGCGCAAGTGTGTTGCACGCTATCCCGCCGGCTGTGCTGACAGCAGAAAAAATTGCCCGCGCCGCCGACCGCGGCGATGCGCTGGCAGGTGAGGTTTTCGCATTCACCGGCGCTGTTCTGGGCCCGGCACTGGCAAATCTTGCGGTGATATTTAACCCGGAAGCCATCATCTTATTTGGCGGTCTGGCAAAAGCCGGTGACTTGCTGTTAAAACCAACCATCGACAGCTTCAGACAAAATTCACTCAATATATATAAACGAGAAGCACAGGTTTTAATGGCCGATATGCAAGACGGCCATTCGGCTATACGTGGTGCGGCCGCATTGGTCAACCGTTGAATTCGCCGGCTACAGGCTTGGAAAACCAGGCGGAGCGATTCGGACCTAGACAAGCTCAGCCCCCGCATCTTGTCGGAGTCTGTATAGGGATAATTGTTCAGTTTGAGTAAAAGTTATTCGAGTTTGTCGCACCGTTTGTAAAGCGGCATCCACCAACTTTTCACATTTGACAGGTAGAAATCATGGCAATGAAAACTGATTTTGGCGCAATCTTGTTTTTTTTAATTTCAACATCATTATTACCGGCAGAGGGAAAAAACATGCAATTTAATCTGATGCCGAAACCGGCAGAAATTTCATCCACAACAGGGGAATACCGCCTGCAGGCCGATTTTAAAATCGCCATCACCGGCGCCCCGCAGCAGCGGTTTTATGCAACAGCAACACGGTTCCTGCGTCGCCTCGGTGAACGCACCGGTTTGTTTTTTGAACAGCATGTGTTGCAGCCGGGCGAGGAAGTCGCACAGCCGTCACTGCTCATCAACTACAGACGTGCCGGTTCCGTGCAACTCGGTGAAGATGAAAGTTACACATTGACCGTCGACGCCGGTCAAATTTTGCTGCAGGCTGAAAATGATATCGGTGCCAAACACGGCCTCGAAACCTTGTTGCAACTCTTAAATGCTGATGGCGATGGTTATTTTTTTCCGGGCTGCGAAATCATCGATCAGCCGCGATTTCAGTGGCGTGGATTGCTCATCGATGTGGGCCGTCATTTTATGCCGGTGGAGGTCATCAAGCGCAACCTCGACGGTATGGCTGCGATGAAAATGAATGTTTTGCACTGGCACCTGAGCGAAGATCAGGGTTTTCGCATCGAATCGAAAATCTATCCAAAATTGCATGAACTCGGTTCGGACGGGTTTTATTATTCGCAGGAACAGGTCAAAGATATTCTCACTTATGCAGAAAACCGCGGCATCCGCGTGGTGCCGGAATTTGACGTGCCTGGCCATGCCGCCTCATGGCTGGTGGGATATCCCGAACTCGGCAGTGCGCCCGGCCCCTATAAAATCGAACGGGGCTGGGGAATAAAATACCCGGCGATAAATCCAATTTCAGCCACCGTACTGGAATTTCTCGATAATTTTTTTGGCGAAATGGCAGCCCTTTTCCCCGATCCTTTTTTCCATATCGGAGGCGATGAAGTGGAGCAGGGGGACTATCACAAAGCGGAACACTGGAATAAAAATCCCGAAATTCAGGCTTTTATGAAAAAAAACAGCATCAAAGACAATGCTGCGCTGCAGGCCTATTTTAATCGCCATGTGTTGGAAATTCTCACCAGACATGGAAAAATCATGATCGGTTGGGAAGAAATTTTGCACGAATCCATGCCGCGAAACATCGTCATCCAGTCATGGCGTGGCACCACGGCCATGGTTGATGCGGCGAGAGCAGGCTTTCGCAGTCTTCTTTCGAAAGGTTATTACATCGATCTGATTCAACCCACTGCATTTCATTATCTCACCGACCCGCTGCCGGCTGATACGCCTTTGAACGCTTCTGAACAGAAACTCATTCTCGGGGGTGAGGCGACGATGTGGTCGGAATTCGTCTCGCCTGAAAATATCGATTCGCGCATCTGGCCGCGCACCGCAGCCATTGCCGAACGTTTATGGTCGCCTGCGAATGTCAACGATGTCGATGACATGTATCGCCGCCTGGAAATCATTTCCCGGCAGTTGGAAGAGCATGGCCTGACGCACGAAAAGAACTACGAAATGATGTTGCGGCGCCTCACCCGCGGCCATGATATTACCGCTTTAAAAAACTTTGTCGACGTGGTTGAACCGGTGAAAATTTACCGCCGTAACGACCTGCGTGAACACACTTCATCATCGCCGCTGACACGCGTCATCGACGCCGCGCGCCCGGATGCGAAAGTTGCGCGAGAGTTCGGTAAAACCGTCGATCGGTATTTGCAAAAACGCACGTTTGAACAGGTGCAGAAACTGCGATATGACCTCGAACTGTGGCAAAAAAATCATGAGCAACTGGATGAAATCATCAGGATTTCACCGGTATTGCAGGAAATTCGTCCGCTTAGTGAAGCGTTGGCACATTGCGCCGCGTTCGCTTTGCGGGCGCTGGAAATTCTTGAAAAGGCAGGGGAATCTCGGGCCTCTGATTTTGCTGAGGTAAAGAAATGGTTCATCGCCGCTGCTGAAAACCCCGGGCAAATCGAACTCATGGTGACCCCGGCGATGGAGAAGCTGGTTGCGGCGGCAACGAATGAACACTCTACTGAAAAAAAGCATTGAAATGACAAGGCCGGATGGCCGCTGGATCAGTCAACCCTTTTTTTTACGCAGAAAGGAACTGATTTCATCGCCTGGTACGGGCATAAGTAAAATAAGCCGAGCAAGCACCTTCGGAGGAAACCATGGTGGCGCCCAGGGGTTTTTGTGGTGTGCATTTGGTGCCGAATGCCGGACATTCATTGGGTTTTTTCAATCCCTGCAGAATGACGCCGCTGATACATTCATCAGGTTCCTCAACGTCGATCTCATCAATCGCGAACACTTTTTCAGCATCATATTCTGCATATTCCTGCCGCATGCCGAATCCACTTTGGGGGATCTCGCCAATGCCGCGCCATTTGCGGTCGACAACTTCAAAAACGCTGAGCAATAATTTACGTGCAGCAGGATTTCCCGTATCACGGGCGACGCGTGAATAGGGGTTCTCCACCATAGCCTGGCCGTTTTCCAGTTGTTTGATCACACACAGTAAACCCTCGAGAATATCTAAGGGTTCAAAACCGGTGACGACGATGGGAACCTGGTATTGCGCAGCGATGGGCAGGTATTCTTCGATGCCCATAATCGTATAGACATGCCCGGCAGCGAGATAGCCCTGCACCCGATTTTGCGGCGAGGAAAGCAAGGCCCGCATCGCCGGTGGAACGAGGACATGCGAGGCGAGCAGAGAAAAATTTTTTAATCCCTCGCGTTTTGCCTGAAAAGCCGCCATGGCATTGATTGGCGCTGTGGTTTCGAAACCGACGGCAAAAAACACCACTTTTTTATCCGGGTTTTCACGGGCAATTTTGACGGCATCTAACGGCGAATAGACAATGCGCACATCGGCGCCCTGAGATTTCGCCATGAACAGATCTTTTTTCGATCCCGGAACTCTCAGCATGTCGCCAAAGGAGGTAAAAATCACCTCCGGCTGTGCAGCAATTTCCAGAGCGCGATCGATTTTTTCCAAAGGTGTGACGCAGACCGGACAGCCGGGGCCATGCACCAGCTCGATCTCTTTCGGCAGAATTTGGTCGATGCCGTTTTTCATGATCGCATGGGTTTGCCCACCGCAAATTTCCATGATGACCCAGGGTTTTGTGGTCACTGCAAAAATTTCATCGAGAATGCGTTTGGCGATTTCCGGATTACGGTATTCTTCGAGGTATTTCATTTTTTCGTGTCCCCTTTTTCATCATCCTGCTTTTCTTCGAATGGCATGCCGAAAATATCCAGCCCCTCTTTTGCAGCACCCTCGACCATCTCATCCCAGATTTCGTAGGTTTTCTGCGCTTCTTCCTCATCGAGAATACTGATGGCAAAACCAGCGTGCACCACCGCGTACTGTCCAATTTTAATTTCCGGCACATAAGCCAGGCAGGCGGTGTTCACTGTTCCCGCATAATCCAGTTTACCCATTTGTAGCCCATTTTCTTCGTAAAGCTCAATCACTTTTACGGGGATGGCAAGACACATTTTTCACCTCGATTATTTATATTGAATTATTCATAAATTTACGTTTCAGCCGGCACAATTTCTGAAGATAGCAGCGAAGGCGTCCCCGCCGAGCGAAACACTCATGCCGCCCGGCGAGCTCAGGATATCGCTCCGCTCTATTGATCGCGAGTAAGGCTGAACAGATACATGTTATCAATAATAAATTTTAAAAATATCTCACGCAAAGTTCTCTTTATTGAGATTTTTGATTGAGCCCTTAGCTTCGCATTTCAGTTGAACGTTGAGCTACAGAATAAATCCCGCAGCTTTTTTCATCTCAACCCGACTCAGACCAAACAATGCAACCTTCAATCTTCAACCTCAAGATAAGCAATCTCCATATCCATTCCCTGCATGACTTCGATCCGCCCGGATTCACAATGGGGACAAAAAAAGGCATAATTCTCCACCTTGAATTCCTGCCGGCAGGATTGACAGCAGCCTTTCAATGGAACAATTTCGATTTCCAGGTTTGTTTCAGCGAGTTCGGTATCTATTTTGATGGCGTCAAAGCTGAATTCGAGGGAATCGGCGAGAATTCCGCTCATTGCCCCAATGCGTAAGCCGATTTTTTCGATAGCGGGTAATCGGCTTTTTTCTTTTTCCTGCAAAACGGTCTCGAAAATGGATTGAGCGATGGAAAGTTCGTGCATGCGCAGTCGGGTCGAATCAGGTTAAAAGTTATGGTTATCGGTTAATCAGTTCCAATATCTGTATTTTTTTTTATAAATAAAAGAGGTGATTGATAACCGGCGTGACAAATTTTCATGAGATAATTCGATAGGCGATCGTTAGATTATTATCGCGATCGCAAATAAACTGTAAACGAAAAAGGGGCTGGTAACATCTTTATAAAAGCAGCGTATGGTTTTGAATACTTACAATCTTTTCAACAAATTACGCCGGATTCTGTCTGCAATCAGACAAGTATCTGTGGTGTGATTAATTTTTGAGAAAGAGAGAAGCATGAGAAAAATGCTCCTGTTGCTGATCCTGCCCGCTTTGCTGTTCGCCCGTAATAACTCGGAAAAAATACTTCATCTGAAAAAAACCGATGCTGAAATTCGTGTCGATGGCATCGTTGAATCTGCCTGGGTACTGGCCGATTCCGTCTCTGATTTTGTGCAACATCAGCCATATCCCGGCAGCATACCGACTGAAAGAACAGTGGCTAAAGTCATTTCTACCGAGACCTCGCTTTTTGTATTGATAATGTGCTACGATAGCGGCCAGGTGACCGAATATCAAACCGGCATGCTCGATAACTTTGGTGGCGATGGCGTAACCATCATGCTGGATACTTTTAATGACAAGAAAACAGCCTATAAGATCGGCGTTACTGCTGCCGGCGCCCGCATGGATTCCCGCTTGCTTGATGATGCGCGTGATCGTGATTATAACTGGGACGGCATCTGGTTTTCCGCCGTCCAGCGATACGACTGGGGTTTTATCGCCGAGATGGAAATTCCCTATAAATCGATCCAGTACGATAAAAACGCGAGTCAGTGGGGGCTCGATTTCGATCGCTGGATTATCGCTCGTAGCGAGGATATTTACTGGTGTAACTATCAGGAAAATGAAGGCCAGCGCATATCGAAATTCGGCGTCCTCGTCTTCGATGGGTTTAAACCCAAAGTAGTCGGGCTCAATCTCGAGATTTATCCTGTAGGTTTATTGAAGTCAAGTTACACCGGCAATAGAGAATATAACTTCGAACCAACAGCCGGTCTCGATATTTTCTACAACCCTTCATCTGCCCTGACTTTTCAATTAACGAGCAATCCTGATTTCGCGCAAATCGAGGCCGACCCCTTCGATTTTAATATCTCGCGCTATGAGTCCTATTTTTCCGAAAGACGACCTTTTTTCATCGAAGGGCAGGAGGTGTTTAACCCTTCCGGACGGCAGCGCAACAGCGGCTTTTATCGGCCGCTGGAGCTGTTTTATCCCCGGCGCGTCGGGAAAAAACTGCCTGATGGCAGTGAGGTGCCGTTGCTGCTCGGCGCGCGCGCTTTTGGCCGCTTCGACAATTGGGAATACGGCGGTTTCGTCGCGACAACGGGTGAAAAAGAGTACTCGAGCGGCGGCAACAAATATGATGAGAGAAAAGCCACTTTCACCTCAGCGCGCATCAAAAAGCAGTTCATGGATAATTCAACGCTGGGTATGCTTTATGTCGGCAAATTCGAGCGCGGCAATACTTACGGCGTGCTCGATGCTGATGGCGCTTTTCGCGGTGATAACTGGCAATTGGCCTATCAATTTGCCCGTTCGTTTAAAAATTCCGAAGGTGATTACGCAGCTTCTGCTGGTTTCTCCCAATTTGGCGAAAAGTGGGTCAATATGTTTCGCAGCCGCTACATCGGCAAAAAGTTCGATGTCGATCAGGTCGGTTTCGTGCCGTGGCGGGGTACGTGGAACACGGTATTGCTCACTGGTCCGCGCTGGTATAAAGAAAAAGGCGCCATTCGCGCAATTTTGCTCTATGCCGGGGGATTTGGCAATTATGAGGAAATTGACGATTATTTTGACCGCGGCGGTGTCGTTGGTATCAATTTCAATTACCGCCGTTTCTGGGGCTGGGAAGTCAATATGGACTTCGGTAATGCAAAAGATAACGGCCGGCAATACAATGAGTTCTCGACGAATTTCAGCAGTTGGTTCAACTGGTCACCAAAATGGAACGGCAATCTTTGGGGGGGCTATTCGAAAACCTATAACTTTAGCCGCGATTATCTGGCTTATTATTCCTGGATGGGCGGGCAATTTAGCTGGAGCGTTTTAAGCACGTTGCGCCTAGGTTCTTCCCTCAATACCTACATCGAGGGCAGACCGGCCGGCGGCGTTGAAAATACGGTATTCAATATGCGGCCGTATATTTCTCTTACGCCTGTCAATGACCTGAATATCAGAATCTATATCGATGGACTCTATTTCACCTCCTCAGACCGACTGGAACAAATCATCGCCGGACTGTATTTTGCCTACAATTTTTCGCCGAAAAACTGGATTTATTTTGCCTTCAACGAAGTTCAGGATCGCAACGACTATTTCGGCAGCAGCCGGCCAGATGCTTTAAGCGTTGCTGCACGCGCCGCAGTTTTTAAGGTGAAATATCTTTATTATTTTTAAAATTAAACCCTGCCCCGACTGGCGCAGGGTTCTCAGTTTTTTCCTGAAAATCGGTTTTGGAATCTGTTATTTCCGCAATCGCGCCACCACAGTTGTTTTTAATGCAAAACCGCCCCAGGCGATGACCAACTGCGCCCGGTTGAGTTTGCTGCCGGCTTTGATTAATGAAATATCAAGTTTTTCCCTCGATGATTCACTCTGACTAAATTTTAGCGGTGCAGTGAATGCAATTTCAGCATTATTAATGCCGGACGCATCGAGCCTTGCAGCGCGGGCAGTCGTCGGATCGATGAAACAAAGTTTCCAGGTCGCACCATCTGCGGAACGCTTGGCGCCGAGATAATACTGTCCGGGCGCTACTTGTTCGCCGCCGATACGCAACGGCAAATTTGTATCGAGCATGGTCCAGAAATTTTTTCCGAGACGCCACACTTTGCCTTTGGTCATCTTGTCAAAGTTCTCGCTTTTGTTATACTCCACTTTCCACTCAGGCTGACCATAGGTGATGACAAATTCACCGGCAGCCGTATTTTTCGCCGAATTCCAAAATAACAACCGGGCTTCCGCTCTTTCTGTCATTTCACCACCGAATACCTGCAACGCGCCTTTTCCTTCTTGTGCCATCAAAGCAGATGCCGAACCAATCAGTGCAAATAACAGAACAGTTTTAATTCTCATTTTTGTCCTCCATTTTTATTGTAATAAAATATCCATACCTTTTGAAGAAGATCAGCCGTTAATAATAAATAGATCAGTGAAAACAAATATTTGTTGCAAAGAAATAAAATATTATTTTATCGAAAAAGTGGCAGACAGTTGTCAAAACGGATACATATTAACCGGATGAGAAATTTTGAAAAATTTCCCTTGGATTCGCCCGTTTTTATTAATTTATTTGACCCAGTAGTCGGCTAAAAATTAGCGCAGGCAAGGAACTTTAACAAATGTCACCGAAAGCTATCGATAAAGGCGCGAAAAAACAGGCGATCCTTGAGGCAGCCATGAAGGTCTTTGCGCAAAAAGGTTTTGCCCGAACCAGAATGAGTGAAATTGCCCTACAGGCAGGCATCGGTAAAGGAACGATTTATGAGTATTTCCGCAGCAAAGATCAGATTTTTCATGAAGCGTTCCATTATTTCATCGCTGATATCGAAGCAGCATACAGTCAGATTATTACCGAGAAAAGTGATGCGATCGAAAAATTGAGCGCCATGATCGAGGTCTCGATCAACAGCTTTCTCGCTGCCGGCGATTTTGGTGGCATTCTTATGGATTTTTGGGCTGATGGTATTCGCCACCATCAGCAAGGTGAAATGGAACAGGTTTTTAATCTTAAAGCTGTTTATCAAACCTATCGCAGACTCGTGGCTAAAGTTATCGATGAAGGGATTGCCCGGGGGCAATTTCGCGAGACAGATTCACAAGTTGCGGCTTCGATTCTTCTCGGTTGTTTCGATGGCATCATGCTGCAATATATCCTCGACCCTGAAGTTTTAGATATGAGAAAAGCAAGCACGTCGATCACACAGCTTTTTCTCTCAGGCCTGGCAAAATAAAACTGAAGCTGATCGTTTATAACGACGATCGGCAAATATCGGATTTTAAAGAAACAGGAGCTCCCTTGAGTCTCATAATCCAATGGATAATCTGGGTTTTTTACGCCGGTGCAACTGTATTTTACTGGCGTGATTTTATCGGTGCCGAACGTAAAAAAAACAAGTTGAAAATAAATTTGCTAACCGTCGCTATCGCGATACATTTTGCTTTTTTTATCTTCTTTCTCAGTGATCAGGGCAGGCTGCATATCGCCAATATCAGCGAGGCGATGAATTCATTCGTACTTTTCACCGCCCTGATGTATTGGGTGCTGGAAAAACGTCTCCATGAACCGAGCATGGGAACCTTTATCTTGCCCGTGCTTCTGGTTTTGCATGCAATCTCCAACCTTCTTTTTGACCCGGCTCCCGAGATCGCCGCCATCCTGAAAGACTTTAAATTTGAAATCCATGTATTCAGCATGCTGCTTTCTTATAGTGCTTTTACACTCTCATTTATTGCCAGCCTGCTGCAATACTTACTGGCCCGGGAGCTGAAAAAACTGTCGATGGGTGTTTTTTATACGCGATTGCCGTCGCTCACTTTTTTTGAAAAAATAAGCAATGTTGCAGTCGATTCCGGTTTGTTTTTCGCCATCTTCGGTCTTGGACTCGGGCTCTACGGCGCCAATATCGTCTGGGATAATCTCATGGTTTCGGACGCCAAGTTTTCATCATTTCTCATCATCATCGCGACTTATGGGTTTCATTTGATCAGCCGCAAGCTGCTCGGCTGGCAGGGAAATCGCGCGGCGATCATATCCATCATCGGTTTTCTCTGGATTTTGTTTTCCTTCATCGTCATCTCGTTGGCGTTCACAACTCAACATCAATTTGGTTAGACATTCTGGTATGAAAATTTGCCTCTACATCTTTTCGTCTAAAACAGCTGAAACGCTGCTTCACTCCCTTGAAAAAGCGCAACAGAAAAAATTGCATATTCAGCTTGGCGCCAGCGAATGGCTGCTGCTGAATTATCCCGGATTTTGTGAACTGTTTACTGTTTTTGAAGAAAACAGGCAGATCCCCACAGTCGAAAGTATGCAGAAAGTGATCGGAAAGATTTATCCGGAACTGCCCGGCCGTTGTGCCGGCGCCGAGTTGCAAAAACATGAGAATGCCGTGGTTCATTTTCTGCAAAATGTTGCCGGTCTTACGTTCGACAACCTCGGACATTGGCTGCTCGAACCCATCCGCGATGCTTTTGAGCAGGCCTCGGATGACGGCTTTACCGGCCCGGTGTTGCATCACCTTTTTCAAAAAGGTATCTGGCTGCATGAAAAAATTCGCATGGAATCGACTTATTTTAAATTTGCCGTACATCCGGCGGCGGTGGTGTGTGAATTGGCCGGCAAAATTTTTGGGACGGTGAACAATAAAAGCGTGCATTTTATCGGCTGGAACCCCGGATTTGAGAATATCGTTTCCGAACTGGAATCCAACGGCGCCCACGATTTCACCCTGCACTGCAGCAATCCGAAAAATATCGATAGCCGGGTTCATCAGTCGAACATTGCGCCGGATCAGCTAAACGGCAAACTGGAAACGGCGGACTTGATTTTCATCGGCTCGCCAAATAAAAAATTCCAGTTGCAGAAAAGCGCAATCAGCCGGCGTATGGTGGCGCAGAATAATAGCTGTCTGTTCATCTGCAATTACTCATCCGATAGCGATGCAATCAAAGACATTAAGCGAATTTACAACGTCTTCTGCTACGACGAGGCCGAACTGTCACGTTTTATCGAACTCAATAAATCGAATCGTGAAGAGATTCGGCCGGAGATCGATGCCTGGATTCTGGAGGAAAGCCACAATTTCTTCCAATGGTTAGATTCAGATGAACGCTATAATTTTTCTGGCATGATCGGCGCCTCACAGGAGATGCAACAGATTTTCGAATTGATTTCGCGTGTGGCACGCACCAATATCACCATTCTCATCGATGGCGAAAGCGGCACCGGCAAGGAGCTGGTGGCCAAAGCAATCCATAGTTTGAGTTCGCGTTCGAAAAAACCATTCGTCGCCGTCAATTGCGGTGCAATTCCCGAAACCCTGCTGGAAAGTGAACTGTTCGGCCACGTGAAAGGCGCTTTTACCGGCGCTGATGTTGACAAAACTGGGTTGATCGAAACAGCTACCGGCGGCACTATTTTACTCGATGAAATAGCGGAGTTGCAGCCCAGTTTACAGGTGAAATTGTTGCGCTTTTTGCAGGAAGGGGAAATCAAACGTGTCGGCGGCAACGAAACCAGTCATCCCGATGTGCGGGTACTGGCAGCAACCAATAAAAATTTAGCCAATCTCGTGGATGCAGGGCGCTTTCGCAGCGATCTCTACTATCGCCTCAATGTGCTGCAACTGACCCTGCCGCCACTGCGTGACCGCGGTATGGATGTTTTATATATCGCGCAATATTTTCTCCGCCGCATCAATGAGACTTTTCAGAAAGAAGTACGTGAATTTAGCGTGGAAGCACGTCAGGCACTGCTGGATTATCACTGGCCGGGAAATGTGCGTGAGCTTGAAAATGCCATCGAACGCGCCTGTGCGCTCGCTGTTGGGAAAAGCATTACTATTCACGATTTTCCTACTGCTTTGCACGCTCAACAGGCAAAAAAGAAGACTGAATTTCTGACGCTCAAAGACGTCGAAAAACATCATATTCTCAAAATCCTCGATCACTGTCAGTGGAATTATGAGGAAGCAGCCAAAACCCTGGAAATCGGACGGACGACTTTGTGGCGAAAACTGCGCGAATACGGCGTCGATAAAAATACTACGGATTAATTTTTTTAGATTTTTAGCCCTGCAACTTCATGAGACGGCCTGGAGAAAATCGTATAGAGAAATTTTAAATCAATAATTTGTTAGATTTGTACAACAGTAATCATATCATCTCGCTCCCCTCATTTTCTGTTTCTCACAGTTTTGCCTAAACAATTTTAAGGAGGCTCTTATGCGTATTTTAGCTTTGTTTTTCGCATTTCTGTTGTTTTCGGACTCATCGCTCAAAGCACAATCCGGCTCGGCGCTGGAAACATTGAAATCCCGCAGCTATTTTCTGAAAGATTTTCAATATTACAAACCGATGATTGCCGACCTGCGTACGCCGCAAAATCATGCCCGATTTTATCAGGCAGATGCTGTCAAATTTTCCAATAATGATGAGGGCCGAAACGATGAGGACCATATTTTCTTTGACCCCAGTTTTGGCGAATATTTCCCCATTTTTGGTTTCAATTTCATAAAGGAAACGGAAGACAAAGCGATGGTTTTGCCGGGAATTGCCTTTTTTATCGCCGGAAGCGCCCACATGATGCTCGATTTTTATACTGTTTCGAATGATGTGATCAACACCGATTATCGCGTTGGTGTCGGAGCAGCGATGCGTTTTCCCTTGATTCACAAATTGAGTGCACGTTACCGTTTTTTTCATGAAAGCACCCATCTCGGCGATGAATATACACTCAGTGCGGCCCTCAATCCTGATTTTCGGCGCTACAATGTGAGCTATGAAGCCAATGAACTCTATCTTGCACTGGATCATCTTGCATCGCCGAGGCATTGGGGGCATTTTTTATATGGCCGGATTTATGGCGGTAAACGCTGGCTCAACACCGATTCATTTCAGGGATTTACCGGAGATTACCTCGAAACCGCACGTTTGCAGGTCGGTGAGAAAAATGAAATCGAAAGCGGGGCTGAGGTCTTGTTGCAAGGCTGGCCGGACCCCGAGCAAAATTCGGGTTGGGGATGGTTGCGCAAGCTTCTCGCACCGCAATATCTTTTTATCGCAACGGATTTTCAGCATCATAATAAATATGCGGTGGTGAATCCGCAACGAGTGTGGTCGAAAAACTATGTGCTGGGCATCATTTATGGTCAATATTTAGCATTGATAGGTGAACGCACAGTGCGCTGGCAGATCAACTATTATGACGGCATCAATCCCCACGGCCAGTTCCGCATGGAAGATTTGCGATACATCGGGCTTGACTATGTGATCGATTTTTAGAGCATCTGCGATAATTTCTCTGCTTCTCAGTGCTGTTATCACTCTTGCAAGCATAACCGAAACAATGGGGAAAGTGGATTGTGTTTGAAGTAGATTGATTCCATCATTCTAAACCAGAGTGATGGAATCAAAGTAATCAAAGCACTTCTTGCAACACCGCTCGCACAATTTTTGGCAGTGCTTTTTCCAGTTCCGGGGAGAGCTCGAGTTTGACCTCATCGATATCTTTCGCAGTCACGGCAAAGAGCACGACTTCCGGCACTTTTTCGGTGAGATAGAAGGCGTCGAGCATGTCTTTGAGGCCGATATCGTGGGCGGTGAGCGCTTTCGGATAATCGGCGGAAAAACGGGGCTGGAGGCGACGGATCGCACCGGGTTGACCGTCATCCAGCGTTGCATCGATGAGAATAACCTTGTCTGCATTTTGCATCGGTTCCAGCAGGATGAGGCCACCGGTGCCACCATCGAGGCAGGTGACGTTGGGCGGCAAATCCTCTTTCTCGATTTGCCGCACTGCGTGCACACCGATGCCCTCATCCCCCATCAGGATGTTTCCGATTCCGAGGATCAGTATTTTAGTCACGCTTCAATTCTTCATCTTTTTCGAATTTCCAGCCTCCGACCATGGAAGATGTCGTCCCTCTGCCTTCGATATAATCATGATAGAATACGAGATAGACATGCACCATGGTAAACAGGATAAAAAACCACATAAAAGCGTGGTGCCACTGCCGCACGGCGAAATCGCCACCCATCAATGGAACAATCCAGGTGAAGAATTTAGGCAGCAGTGAGGTACTATTGGCGGCGTAAAGCGCAAACCCGGTGATCGACTGGAAGGCGAAGACGAGAAATGACAGGAAATAGATCAGGCCGGCCAGAGGATTATGCCCGATATCCGTGTGTTTTGAAGGCGTAGTCTGCAGTATATCGATACGCAAAACTTCGACGATTTTTTTCCACTGTGATTTTTTATGGGGGATAAAATTAGTCCAGCGGGCGAACGAGTTCCCGACGAAACCCCAGTAACAGCGGGCGGCAAAATTGAAGAAGAAAATGAACGCGGTGACAAAATGGGTGAAACGGACGGTGCCGAACCAGTATTGCTGGTAGGCTTCATTGGCATAGAAAATTCGCTGTGGATTACCGATGAGATATCCTGTGATAATCAACAGGATAACACAAGTGGCGTTAAGCCAGTGGTAGATGCGCACAGGAAATTCCCACACATAAATGCGGCGAAAAACCGGTGAGTTGAATTCAGTCATACCAGCCTCCTATGCCACTTTGATTTCGTGAATGAGCTTGCCATCCGGGTCGTAGAGATGCACTGCGCAGGCAAGGCAGGGATCGAACGAGTGGATGGTGCGCAAAATTTCCAGCGGCTGGTCGAGGTTTGCAACCGGTGTACCGATGAGCGCCGCTTCGAAAGAAGAGCGCTGATTTTGCGGGTCTTTCGGTGAAGCATTCCACGTCGTCGGAACGACCAGTTGATAGTTGTCGATAATGCCGTCTTTGATTTTGATGAAATGCGCCAACGCGCCGCGTGGCGCTTCGGTCATGCCGACGCCTTCGCAGGTGGAAGGCCATGACGAGGGCTCCCACTTTTCTCGGGTGAATGTCGTTGTATCACCGCTTTTGATATTGGCGACGAGGTCATCAAAAAATCCCTGCAGCCAACCGACGATGAGTTTGGTTTCCAGCCCGCGGGCAGCCGTGCGGCCGAGGGTGGAGAAGAGCGCACCGACGGGTACATCCAGCGTTTTCAAGGTCGAATTGACGATCTCCTGCACTTCTTTGGAGCCGCTGGCATAAGCGACTAAAACGCGGGCAAGGGGGCCAACTTCCATGGCTTTATCTTTCCAGCGCGGCGTTTTCACCCAGGAGTACTTGTCACCCTCACCGGTTTGGAGATTATCAAACGGTGGTTTGGGACCGGTGTAATTGAATTCAGTCTCACCTTCGAATGGATGCAAACCGACATCATCGCCACCAGCGTATTTGTACCACGAATGTTTGATATATTCGCGTACTTCTTCGGCGTTTTTCGTATCCACTGGGTGGACAGTACTCAAATCACGATCGAGAATGATGCCGCGTGGAATTTTGAACGAGTCTGAATTATTATAGCCGTTGACGGGAAAATCGCCATAAGAGAGATAGTTGGATAAGCCGCCGCCAATAGCGCCCCAATCTTTATAATAACCAGCGATCGCCATCAGGTCTGGAATATAAACCTGATTGACAAAAGTATTGGCATCCTTGATCAGTTTGGCGACGTGGTTGAGCCGCTCCGAATTGATAGCATTAACTTCATGGAGATTGATGGAGCAAGGCACACCGCCGACGAGATAGTTGGGGTGGGGATTTTTTCCACCAAAAATAGCGTGGATTTTAACCAGCTCTTTTTGCCATTCCAGGGCTTCGAGGTAGTGCGCGACAGCGAGCAGGTTAACTTCAGCCGGCAATTTGAAAGCGCTGTGGCCCCAATAGCCATTGGCAAAAATACCGAGTTGGCCGCTCTCAACAAAGGTTTTGATGCGTTTCTGTACATCTCTGAAGTAACCGGTCGATGATTTCGGCCAGCTCGAAATGGATTGCGCGATGGCGGAAGTCGACTGTGGATTCGCCGATAAAGCGCTGACGACATCGACCCAATCCAGTGCGTGCAGGTGGTAGAAATGCACCACGTGATCCTGCACATAAAGTGCTGCTTCCATGATGTTGCGAATGAGCTCGGCATTGCGCGGCACTGAAATGCCGATGGCATCTTCGACTGTGCGCACGCTGGCCAGGGCATGTACGGTCGTGCAAACGCCACAGGCGCGCTGGGTAAAAGCCCAGGCATCACGCGGATCACGGCCTTTGAGAATGATTTCCAGGCCGCGAACCATCATGCCTGAACTGAAAGCATCAACGATGACGCCGTTTTCGACAACTGCTTCGATGCGCAGGTGCCCTTCGATACGGGTGATGGGGTCTACTACGATACGTGCCATTATTCTTTCCCTCCTTCGTCACCATTGAGATCTTTATCTTTTAATGCGCGTTCCTTTTGCCCATCGATTAATTTTTTCTTGCGGATATTGGTTGCGACAGCATGGGCGGCTATACCGGCGGCAGTCGCAACACCGAGCGTTGTGCCGATCGTATCGGCAGTGGATTCGATGCCGAATCCCGGAAAGTTGGGCAGGTGCCGGTAGAAGGGGCCATTATCCCAAAAATTGTCTTCGCTGCAGCCGATACAACCATGCCCGGACTGGATGGGAAAGCTGGTGCCTTCGTTCCATTTTGTCACAGCACAGGCGTTGTAGGTCACCGGACCTTTACAGCCCATTTTGTAAAGGCAATAGCCTTTTCTGGCGTTTTCATCATCAAATGATTCCACAAAAAGCCCGGCATCGTAATAAGGCCTGCGGTAGCAGGTATCGTGCACCCGGCGGGAGTAAAATTCTTTCGGGCGTCCCTGGCTGTCTAATTGTTGCACATTGCCGTAGACCAGCAAGTGGGTGATGACACCAGTCATCACGTCGGCGATGGGCGGGCAGCCGGGAACTTTGATGACGGGTTTGCTGGTGAGCTTGTGGATCGGTGTTGCATTGGTCGGGTTGGGTTTTGCGCTTTGAACGCAGCCGTTGGAAGCGCAGCTTCCCCAGGCGATTATTGTGCCGGCGTCTTGAGCGGCCTCCTTGAAAATTTGCTCGGCAGAACGACCGCCGATCATGCAGAAAATACCATCGTTGCCGGCCGGGATGGAACCTTCAACCAGTAAGATATATTCTCCCCGACTGTTTTTAATGGTGTCCTGCAAGCATTTTTCCGCCTGATGTCCGGCGGCAGCCTGTAAAGTTTCGGTGTAATCAAGGGACAGATAATCGAGTATGACATCAGCAACGATGGGGTGTGAGGAGCGAATAAAAGATTCACTGCAGCAGGTACACTCCTGAAAATGGAGCCAGATAACAGGCGGGCGTGATTTCTTTTCAAAGGCGCGGACAACTTTCGGCAGCCCGGCGGCTTCAATTCCGGCCATCGCTGCGGCGATGCTGCAATAGCGCAGAAAATCGCGGCGTGAATAACCTTTCTCTTCGATCGCTTCCCAAAAGGATGGTAGTTTCTTCGGCATTTTTCCTCCATGGATATTTCATTAATCATGACAACTGTGCACGGTTTTGCAAATGCGTATTTATATCAATCGATAAATGATACCAGGGTAGAAAATAAAACTCCTGCAATCTGCGGGCATCGTTCTCGGGTTTTACCCCGCGTATTACACCACATCCAACCTTGTGAAGCGGGCCAGGCTTCAAAATAAAACTACTGAAGCAGTTCGACCACCATAGTAGTTTTATTAATATCTAAAATAAGAATATAAAATACATAAAGTTAGCTGTAAATAAATTTATAATGTTTAGTATGAATAAATATCATTATTCGCAAGCGAAAACAGCCGAACGATGAATCTTTTTTTAAGGAAACGAATAATCCGTTTCCTTTCCTCAGTCGCACAGAGTGCGAAATCGCCTCATGCGAATGTAATCGATGATTGGCTGCTACGGAATTGACAGCTTGCTCAGGATGAATGTTTGATTGAAGTGGCATAAAAATAGACCCTTTCAGGGAATATTCTTTTCCTCATTTTCCAGCTGTGGCTGGTATTTGATAACATTGTTCCGGAAAAATCCGGCATCATTTGATGCAACTGTTTACCTGAAATCAGGATAAATGCGCATTTCCCGGAGAATTGTATTTTATATCCCGCCTCTCAAAAGGATTTTTGCAGGCCCGTTCATTTGCCCGATCCGTTGTAAATTGCGGCAAAACTTTCATTGACATGGATTGTAATTAATTGATCGCTGGTTTAGCAATTCGTCTTCAAATTCGGAATCAGAACAGAATAAAACTATGCAAACCTGCCTGATAATGGTATCTGACAATAGCTGATATAATACTGTTTACTCGGAACCGGGCTGTACATCCCACGGGAGTTTTAAATGAAACCAGGGCGATTTCTCTTTTCGTTTTTTTTCATCTTCATGTCAACTTTAAATGCACACCAACCCATTGTAAATACATCTCACCCCGAGGTGTATGCCGGCGCCGGCCTTGCAGGAAAGGCGTTGACAGGCAATAATTCCATCACAGCAGAAACGCAGTGGCAGTCTGACGAAGTATTGGGCGCACAGGGGCGATACAGCACGCCGCAAAACGCTGCCGGCAATGAGACCGGGTCATCGGTTTTCAGTTTTCAGACCGCTGCCCAGCCGCAGGGGGAATATAAAAATGTCACCGATATCGCTACGGCGAGCGCCAGCCACGAGACGACGAAATATGGCCAGGTCGCGGCTAGCACCATCGACGGCAAACTTGTGGCTGATGGAAATTATACCAACGAATGGGTTGAAAACAAAAATGGCGCGATCGGTGTCTGGCTTAAACTCGATTTTTCCGAGCCGGTGAGCATCGATAAAGTGGTGCTCTTCGACCGCGCTTACAGCAG